>NZ_JBITDX010000035.1:0-64476 GCF_044454585.1 Catenuloplanes sp. NPDC051500 | reverse complement strand
TTGTTGTGTGGTAACTCCATCCTACTGAAGAGCGGACCGTCTTTATATCTTGGGGTTCTACTGTGGACTAAAGCGGCTTGCTGAATAAGCCTCATAGATTCCTAACCGGCCGCCGGTCCGGAAACCATGAAGGGGTATTGCATGTCTGACGTCAAGCTGTCGGTCCCAGAGCGGGCACTGCTGTTCATTCTCATGGCGAAGAACTGCGAACTTTCCAACACGGAGATCGCTGAGCAGTACGCGAAGGGCCTGACTCTGACCGGCAAGAACCGCCTAAGATTGATCGACGCAGAACTCATCGAATGCCGCAAGGGAGCTAGAAACGCATACTTCTTCACCTTGGCGGACGGCGGTTGGCACTGGTGCCGGGAGGAGCTGAAGAACCAGCAGGTCCCCGCAGGCTCCGGGTCCGCAGGTCAGGCGCTGTACGCCGTGTTCAACGGCCTGGACCAGTATCTGGATCGCACCGGCCGGAGCCTCGCCCAGATGTTCGGAGGACTGCCAGAACCGCAACAGGCCTCCACTCTGGCGGCCGATGAGCTCGAGAAGGCGATTCGCCAGGTCTACCGCAAAGCTGCGGATCCGGCCGGCAGTTGGGTAGGCCTGGCGGATATCCGCGACGAACTCGTCGATGTCCCCACACGGGACATCGACGGGGTGCTTCGGCTGATGGCACGCATGCCCGGCGTTCGAATCGAGGAGGAGACCAACCAGAAGGCACTGACACGGCGCGACCGGGACGCGGCGGTCACGATCGGCGACCGCGACCAGCACGTGCTGGCAATCGAGGACCTGTGAACGACACGGGGCTCAAGGCACTGTCGACCGTCCGCATCAGCGTCACTCCCTCCCGTGACAACGTCTGGCGAGAGCCTGACTCTCACATCGACACTCTTCATCAGAGCGTGGCGACCGCCGTTCTCGACGCGATCGGTGAGGCCCGTGACAGCGAGGCTCCCAGCCCGGTCGGTCTCGTGATCCAGGGGCAGCGTGGCTCTGGCAAGACACACCTCCTCGGCTGGGTACGTACCCAAGTACAGAGCCAGGACGGCTATTTCTTCCTGGTCAGGCTCCTCGATGGCGCCCACTTCTGGCAGAGCGCCGCTACCTCGATTCTCGATGGGCTCAAGCGGCGTGTGGCCGGTCAGGAAACCCAGCTACGTGTGTTCCTGCGCCGGCTCACCCTGCTGATCGGGGTGCCGTTTGATGCTCGACAGGCGATCGTCGGCGAAGCACCCCTTGACCGGGCGGCCGTCGATGCCTTCCTGAACGCGCTTGCCCAATACGATCCGGAGGTGGCGAGTGCCTGCCGGCACACGGCCCGCGCGCTGGCGATGTTCAACGCCAGCGACTTCACCGCTCAGGAGGTCGGCAACAACTTCCTCCTCGCCGGGGACGAATGCGAACCGGGCGAACGCGCACCGTGGGGTCTTCCACGGGGGCAGTACAAAGCTGAGCAACTGGTCAGCGAGGTCTCCTGGCTACTTGCTCTGACCGGTCCCAGCGTCATCGCCGTCGACCAGATCGACGGTCTGCTCGCTCCATTGGCCAAAGCCATGCAAGGCGGTCAGGACGCCGAGTGGCAGGACTCCGTACTGCTCGATCATGTCGCCAACGGACTGATGGACATTCACGAGGTCACCCGCCGTACCCTCACCGTGATCGCCGCCCAGCACGCCACCTGGGAGGTCATTCGCACGCACGCGATCGCAGCAGTCCAGGACCGGTTCATGGACGCCCAGAACCTCGGCCGGATTCCCAGCCCGGCAGTCGGGCGAGCCCTGGTGGCGAAACGCCTGGAACCTCACTTCCGATCGATGGCATTCACACCGCCGTACCCGACCTGGCCGATCCGGGAAGACGCATTCGACGACGCTGTGAACTACATGCCCCGAAAGCTCCTGCAGATCGTCGCCCAGCACATCCGTGACTGCGTCGCCCAAGGCACCGTGCGGGAACTCATCTCCCTGGGGGCAGCAGGAAACGCCAAGGAGCAGGACCCACCCGCACCCATCCGTCCGCCGGACGCTGCTCTCGTGGCCCTCGACCAACAGTTCGCCGCCCTCCAAGCGTCGGCCACCATCGACAAGGCACTCGCCCGCGACACTGAGGACGCACAGCTGCCAGATCTGCTGTCGGCAGGCCTGCAAGCCTGGATCGCCGAGCGGGGCGAAGCGGGCAGGCATTTCGAGCAGGACCCGCCACCGAGCACCAAACCCGCACTGCACGCCCGGCTCCGCCGCACCATCAACGAGGCAACCGAAGAGGAGGCGCATTGGGGATTCCGGGGTATCTCCCCCGACTATCACGCCATCGCCGTCCTCAACCGCATCCGTACTGCCTGCACCGAGGCCGGGATAGCCGGCGGAGTCGCCGGATATCGACTGTTCCTGTTACGCAACAGCGACTGGCCCAAGTCTCCCAAGAACCGAGAGGCCGTAGCGGATTTCGAGGCAGCGGGTGGACGTCGGCTGACCGTGAGCGACAATGACTTGCGCATCCTGTGGGCTCTGCGAGATCTCCTGGCCAAGGCACCGGCAGACCTACCAGCGTGGTTCGTTTCGCGCCGCCCGACCGAGTCGGTGACGTTCTTGAGCGAGGCACTGGCTGATGCCGACGCTGGCCTACCGTCACCGGTCCGCACATCACCCAGGCAGTCCACAGCTGCATCGCCGGAGGCACATTCGGGCTCGTTATCTCCGGAACCGTCAGGGCCGTTCCTTGGTCTGGGCGTGAGCGTCGAGGACGCCGCACCGGTTCACCTCCAGCTGGAAGCGCTTCGGAAACACACGGCGATCTTCGCGGGCTCCGGTTCCGGCAAGACCGTTCTCCTGCGCCGAATCGTCGAGGAGTGCGCCCTGCAGGGCGTTTCGTCGATCGTGCTGGACCCGAACAACGACCTGGCGCGTCTCGGTGTTCCGTGGCCAGTGCCACCTGCCGAGTGGCAATCCGGTGACAAGGACAAGGCCGCCGACTTCCTCGACAACACAGACGTCGTGGTCTACACCCCCCGACGTGCGGCCGGACGTCCGATCAGCTTCCAGCCGCTGCCGGCCTTTCATGAGCTCGTCGACGACGCCGACGAATTCGAGGCTGCAATCGACGCAGCGCTCGCCACCCTCGCCCCGCGTGCCAAGGTGGCCGGCAGCACCGGGAAGGCAGAACGCGGACGGGCGATCCTGAAGGAAGCCCTGATCCACTACGCCCGCCGAAATCACGAAACCACCCTGCGCGGGTTCATCGGCATGCTGGACAACCTTCCGCCGTACGCAAGCAGCTTCGGCGAGTCCGCGACCAGGACCGCAGCCGACCTCGGGCAGGCATTGACCGCGGCGACAGTGATCGACCCTCTCTTCGGCGGTGTCGGCGAGCCCGTCGACCCTGGCGAGTTGCTTCGCCCAGAAGCCGGAAAGCGAGCGCGGGTATCGGTCATCAGCATGATTGGCCTTTCTTCGGACGAGCAGCGGCAGAGCTTTGTCAACCAGTTGCAGATGGCGCTGTTCGCCTGGGTGAAGAAGCACCCGGCGGGGGAGAAACCGCTCGGAGGACTATTCGTCATGGACGAGGCTCAGACGCTGGCTCCTTCCGGCGCGATGACGGCCTGTACCAAGAGCACGTTGTCGCTGGCGTCACAGGCGCGCAAGTACGGGCTCGGACTCGTCTTCGCCACCCAGTCCCCGAAGGGTCTGCACAACCAGATTCCCGGAAACGCGGCTACCCAGTGCTACGGCCTGCTCAACGCCCCGGTGCAGATCGAGGCCGCCAAGGAGATGGCACGTGCCAAGGGCGGCGACGTGCCGGGGATCTCGCAGCTGCGTAGCGGCGAGTTCTACATCGCGATGGAGGGGCGATCGTTCGCCAAGGTGCGGACACCTCTCTGTTTGAGCTACCACCCCAAAAGCCCTCTGACCACGGAGGAAGTGCTTCAGCGGTCTCGGCCCATCGAATAGGTGACGGTGCTACTCGGGGGCAAGGGCGGCCCCAGAGGCGCTTCGCTCTTCTCGATCGTCCAGCCGCGTTCTCCCTGCTGGGCCGCTCCCGGACCCGCGCCGGGGAGGCAGGATCCGAGGCCCGCGGACACGGAGAGCGCGAGTTGGGTGATCGAAAGGCGCGGCGAGGTCGAGGCAGAGTCCTCTAACTTCGGTTAGCGCAGCCGGCCCTGTGGTCATCTCCGTGGGTCTCGGGCTCTGTCTCTCTATGGTGCTCAACGTTCGTCGTAGCGGATCGTTGGTCTAACGGTACGAAGAGGTCATAGGCAGTCTGCTGCCTCATCTCGAAGGCCTGCGGGCCGACCAGATCACAGCGTCGGCTGGTGGTTTTCGGGTACGGCCGGCGGTGCAGGGTCGAGGTCGCAGTGTTCGGGAGGTGTGGTCGGAACGGGTGCAATCGCGCTATCAGCGGCTGCTGGCCAATCCTCCGATCTTGGGCCGAGTGGTGCGGCCGTGCCTGACGGTGCGGCGGTTCTGCGGGAGCCCGGCCTGTGGCCTGAAGACATTCGTCGAGCAGGTCGATGGATTGGCCCGCCGGTGGGCCCGCCGCAACGAGCCGCGCACGAGCCGGTCCAGGTCGCCGACCGGCTCCACCTGTGGCAGAACCTCGCCACCACCGTCGACATGCTCACCCGACGACACCGATACGCGGTCTTCCCGTAGAACTTTCGAATCTCTACGGACGGTCCGAGATTAAGCAGCGAACGCCGATACCTGGGATGCCCTGTCTCGCTGGAGTCTCGTCGTACTGTGCGGCAGGACCGAGGTCGAGGTTCGTGCGGGCGGCGCAGCAGCGGAGCTCCGGCGTGGATCGGTGCTCGGGCGGCCGACCGGAGGTACCAGCGATGATTCACCACTTAGGCGTGACGGGGGCGACACAAGACTTCCGGGACAGGCCATGTAGCCCATTCGACAGCCCGAGGCGTGCTGCAAGGATTGCGTCGTGGTGGACAACCCGCGGATGTTTGAGCGTGTCGGCGACTCTCAACGAGAACAGGTTCGCACGCTACTCAGCCAAGCCTGTACTGAGGGATACATCGATCTAGTCGAGTACGAGCATCGAATCGCTGCGGTCGTCTCCGCCCGCACCATCGAGGACCTCAGCAGGCAGCTCGCCGACCTCCCCAGCCAGTTCTGGTGGGATCCGCGAAGGCCCGCAGCCCTGGCTCCCGAAACCTCGGTTCAGCCCTCAGCATCCGCCTCGGCTTCGGCGTCCCTGGCGCTGGCAGTCGCGGCGGTCGGCTCCTCGTGCTGCCTTGGCATCGGCATATTCCTCGGCATTCCGGCCGTATGGCTCGCCTGGAAGTCCATGAAGGTTGACCCTTCAAGCACGAACAACACGGCGGTTGCTGGTCTTGTAGTCGGCGCTATCGGCATCCTCACGTCTCTGATGTTCCTAGCTGTCACGCTCTACGGCTGGATCGCGGGTGAATCTGCGGCACCCATCCCGAGCCAGTAGCAAGGACAAGCAGCGACTGCGTCGATCGCCACGCCACTCACCCCGGACACACGCGTGTCCGTCTGCTGACGAAACATCATCCACCCATCAACACACGAGAACGAGCAGCTGCTCATCTCCAAGGCAATGTCAGCGTGGAGATCGCGGACTGTGGGCGGCCCCAGCGAGGTATGCGCTGAGCCTATATAGCGCTACGCCACCGATGGCGTGGGTGCAGGGTCGTGGTCGAGGCGCATGGACTCCTCCGACGCTGAACGTCGAACCGATCACCCGCTGCAAGTCAGCGGCGTCCACTGCCATATGGACGATCCCCCAATAACGCAGGATCGACTCGAACTCGTAACACACACGCCGACGCTTGGTGCGTGGTCAACGTGGATTGAGCTGACTGGCGGCGGTCGTTAATCCTGACGAACACTCCCGTATTAACGTCCGGCGCACCGACGGCCTGTGCGGCATGAGGGCAAGCACTCGTCGACTGGGTTCGTTGACTGACGGTTACACCCGAGATCGTCGCGCAGACCGCGCATTAGGTCGCCCTGGACCGGATCCTGCGCCGACTGATCGGGCTGCTACATGAGGCAGTTGCAGAGGGGGAACAGATCATTCATCGCTAAGCAGTGTTTGATGGATCGTCACTTTCGATGATGATCCATCGTTGCCTCTGTGTGGCTGGTGATTTGGCTAATCGGGAGTGGGAACGGCTTGCGCCGTTGCTTCCGGATACCGATCCACAGCGGGGTGGGCGGTGGCGTGATCACCGGCAGCTGATCGATGGGATGTTGTGGCGGATCGAGAACGGCGCGAGATCGCGGCAGGTCCCGAAGCGGTACGGGCTGCAGCACTAGGCAGGGCAGCGGCTCTTCGTGTCTTGTGCGCACAAGACACAAGTAGAGGTCGACGCCGCTCGCGACGCCTGCAAGAGTGAGCATGTGACGTTTTCGGCAGATGAACACACGCAGGCGGCGAGGCGTGCCGCCCTGGCGGCGGCGCTTTCTGAAGCCCGCCGATCCGCCGGACTTTCGCGCGCCGACCTTGCGGCCCGTGTCGGGATCGACGTAAGCGTGCTCTCGAGGCTCGAAAGCGGGCGATACTTTCATCATCTCAAGGCCTCTACGCTGGATTTGCTAACCGAGACGCTGCGCTGCGGGTGGGCTCTCTACCTTGCTGCGGGGATCGCGCACCCTGACGTCAGCAATCTAGCCGCCGACCAGCAGCATTATCTCGCATTCAATGACCTTCCGGCGGCGAGCACAGCGTTACGCCGGCTTCATCTGCAGAATTTTGCCGAGACTCTGGCTACTCAGACGCTTACCGCCGATGGTCGGCGGGTCGATGAGAAAAAATTGTGGCGGCTGGTTGCTGGTGGTACCTTGCCAGCCCCAGCGAGCAGTGCCGTATGGGGAGCTGGGGCTGCAGCTGCAAGGTTCAAAATCGCGCATGATGCCGCGCACGTCATCCTTCAGACCACGTGCCGGTGGCCAAGGGTTGAGGCGGGCGAGCAAGACACGAATGAACTGGCGGCTGCGCTTCTCGCACCGGCCGCGCAACTGGGTCAGGCGCTCAGGACGGTTCTTTCCATGCCGCGAGATTTGTGGGCACCCGATGCCGATGGCGTTCTTGAGGCGGTGGCGGATTTTCTCGTCATTCCGGGATGGGTCGCCCTGCGATGTCTCGGCTCAGCACGTGATCTTGAATTTTACTTGCAGCCAGAAGAGCAGGAGAATTAAATGATAGAGCCGAAAGATCCGTTCGATCGAGACCTTCCCAGCCCGCTGGCAGCGCTAGCTGCACTGAGGACCTCGGGCGAGGACAGCGTCATTGCCACCAACACCATCTCCGACCGCCAGCGGGCGATGTACGTCAGCACGGAAGTTGACGAAAACCTCGCGCGTTTCATTCAACAGAACAGTAACCTGCGACTGGTCGTGCTAAGTGGCAGCGCCGGCTGCGGCAAGAGCGCGCTGATCCGAAACTTGCAAGCCGCAGTGCCGCCCGGCACCTTCAGCCAAGTCATCGAAGACGCTACGCACGCCGACAGCCCGAGCGAGGATCAGACCCGGACGCTAACACAAGCCTTCACCGGGTTCCGGAATGGTGTCCCTGGCCAGGGGAACCTACTGCTCATCGCGGCAAATACTGGCTTGCTCCTCGAATTCCAGATGAAGCTACGGGAGCGCGGCGAGACCGGGGTCGCTGACCTAGTCGCCTACGTCCTCGGCGTCCTCGGAGTGCCGGCCGCACCTCACGTGCCCGAGGCCCGGGCTCATGACCTAAACGATCATGTCCTTGTTATTGACCTCGATCAGCGCCCCACTTCTGGCGGTGAGGGCAAGCTACTGATGCGGATGCTGCAGACATTCGACCCGAGCCATCCCGGGACCGTCATGTCAGACACCAGACGCTGCGGGACCTGCCAGGTACAGCAATGGTGTGCCCCGCGCACCAATGCTGAGCTGCTTGCCGACCCTGCTGTCGGGCGCACCATCGATCAGGCGTTGGAGCAGATCGCCTATCTGCGCGGCAGAGACATCGCCCCGCGGCAGCTGTGGGACTGCCTGGCGGAGCTTGCGCTGGGCAGCATCGACAGCGCCAGTGACCCATGCGAGAGCGTAGCGGCGGCGGCCGCGGCGCAGGACTACACAGCAGTGTGGGCCGGGCTCCTGCCGAACGGGGCGTTCCTGAGTCCGTCTGGCGATCTGGCAACCGAGCTTGCCGGGCTTGATCCATCGTTCCGGCCAGCCGAGAAGGTGCATGAGGTCATGGCGTCAGCCGGCGTCTTCCCAGACGACGACGCGCGGGCCGTGACACAGCTACTGGGAGCAAAAGCTGGTCAGCGTCTCGCCGTCGAGACTGCCGCCGCGGCGCTACTGAGCCCAGACCTGCCCCGGGCCCGGGCACTCGTACGATGCCACTGGCTTGCTGGTGCCCTCCCACCGTTGTCGCCGGTACCCGCATACTTAACCAATGCCCTGATCAGTGAACCGGGCGATGACATCGACCGCGTCCTCGATGTGGTCGCAGCCGGGCTGGTCTATTCCTTCGGCAGCAGCGCCGAAGGCAGCAGCTACCTCCCCACCGAGAGCCTCGCCGAAACCCGCGACGCCAGGGTTCTCGTGCGCGTCGATTTAGACGAGCATCTGAATATCTTGCCGCCCCGGCCTCTCGTCGCAAATCCGGCCGGATCCGACATCGTTGGTCTCCGCCCGCTCTCCGGACGGCTGCAGATCGGCAGAACCTTCATCGAATTCGACCTGCCTCTGTTCTTGCTCCTGCAGAAAGCGGAGTCGGGAACGCTGCCGTCGACCGTCGACATCGAGCGGTTTCACTCACTGAGGTACGCCGCCGAGCGGCTCGGGAGGACGTCTGCCGAGGACGACACACTGCCCCTGCTGATCACAGACGAAACCCGCGGCACGTTCCGGATCACGGTCGTGAAACGCCGTGGCAACGAACAATTCAAAATCGTGAAGGTGGCGTGACGTGAGTAGCGCAAGTACAGCACTCGAGGCTCTTGCCAGGCAGCTGCCAGGCGCCCAGGCCGGCGTGACGCTCGTCGGCGATGAGATCCTGGTCGACGGGCAGCCGTGCATTAACGTGCCTGGCAAGCGCAGCGACTGGATGCGGCATGAGGCGCCCACTGTGTGGCCAAACACCCCGCACGGGGAGCCGCGGGAAACGCTGCTCTACGGAATCGTGAAAGACGCCGCCGACTACCAGGGCGTGAAGCCCCTCGATGGCACACTGCGCGCCGCGCTGGAGCAAGACCTTCCCGGCGAGAGCGGGGAACAGCGACAGGCGCTGGCCGCTGCGATGACGGCGAAGTTCTGGACGACCGCGGCCGGCCGCCCGCGGGCCGGCGGGCAGGTGCGCCGCTACCTTATGCCGCTGCATTCGCGGCTTCCAATTGCGTTTCAGCAAGAAAAAGCTGAAGGCGGCAAGACCGCATTCGGATACAAGATGTTCCGCGGCACGGTTCTGCCGTTCCTGCTCAGCGACCCCGCCGGCGGCACGGACGAGGCCCTGCTGGACCGTTTTCTCAAGGTCTTCGTTAAGGACACGGACCTCACCCGGCTGGACCGCGAGGTCCTCGAGATCGCGGCGAGACTAGCCCCGGACACGCCCGGCCCGGACGTGGGCACGCTGCTCAGCAAGTCGGGCAAGGTACTCCGCCGGATCGCCGAAGAAGGCGGTGCGCTCTGCCAGCCTTCGCTCGCCCGGTTCCGGAATGATCTAGACCAGGTGCTCGGGCTGGACCTTCCCCGCCGTGATCTCATTAACCAGCTCACAGTGTTACTGGCGCTGCACCTTTCGGTGCGGCTCTACCGGTCCGGCATGGTCCTGAGCGCACAACTCGACCGCTGCATCAGCCTCTTCCCGGGCGGCGAGACGGCTGATAGCGAGAGCTCAGCGTGCGCCGCCGGATGCGCCGGCGACCTCCTTCGCTGCGATGCGGCAGGCCGCATGCAGTTTCGGACTGGGTCTGGCTCCTACCGCCCGGTCAAGCTGAGCGATCCGTGTGTCTCCAGTTACCGGGAGATGACCAGCCGCTACTTGCTGCCGCTACCTGTCACCATCACGTGCGTAAACTTCATCATCGACGCCACTCGCGCGGCCGGCGGGGTGGAGATCCCATCGATGGATCTTACTGCACTGTACGCCGCGCTCATCGATAACAGTCGGCTGCGGGCTCAGATCGACGGGGTAGCCCGCCTGCTCGCCATCTGCCATCTCTACCAGCTGCGTGACGCTGCGGTGCCCGAGCTGCACTCCCTCGATCAGCCGCAGCTGCCCGGGCTCTATCTCCTGCGGGCAGCACTCCTGGAGGGACGCCGGTCGACGATGCGCCGCGAAAGCAGAGACGTAGTGAACCAGCTCGTCAAAGAAGTCCGCAACGGGCGCATGATCGCGAGCAACGGCCCCGCGGCGACCTTCTTCGAGCTCGACGAGGACATGCTGTACCTGCTCGTACGGCTCGTATGCCACGGCGAGCTTGTGCCATTCAGCCGGTTCATCAAAGGGCTGGCGGCCTATGGGCTCGCGCCGCAAAGCTCCGCCGAGGAGCAGCTCCTACAGCAGGCGCTCGAACGCCTTGGGATGCTGCAGCGCTACTCCGACGCTAGCGAGAGCGCTTACGTCCATCACACCGAGACCGACATTGCCGGAGGAGAAACATCGTGATCGCAACTCAGCCGAGCACGGCAGCCGATGTCATCGCTGCCGCCGTCATGGAGATCTCCGGCCAGTCGTCCGGCCACCGCAGGCTTTACCTCCGTACCCACCTGGGCGTGGCCCCTGCGCAGGTATTCGGCGCGCTTGAGCGGTGGATTGACGAGGAGGTACGCGTCGGCGCCGGCGAGGGCCGACTAATCGGCGCGGTGCGCACCGGCAACACACTGCTCGTGCCGTACCTGGTCGACAACAGCACGATGGGCGGGAACCGCGGCGTCCAGGGATACGCTGGAACCCTGCGCACCGACTTCACCGCTCACGCCGGAAACGGCGAACGGCGCGTCCTGCTGGTGCTCGACGAACGGCCCTTCGAAACGGTCATCTCTGCAGCGGAGGACGCCGGCGAACTCGGCCCGCTGAGCTGGAACAGCCTCCTGCGGCGGGTCGCCGCGGCGGCGACCGGTGCCGCAGCGACGCTGGTGCGCGATGTCGCAGCCGACCTGCAGAAGGTGCCCTGGACAGCGCGGTCAGCCACCCTGCTCAACGACTTCGCCAGCTTCGCGGCATCCGAATGGGCAGACCTGCCTGAGGCCGGGCGTGCGCTGCCGGCCCTGCAGCTTTACGTGCAGGACCCGTACCCCAGCCCGGCCAGGCTCGAGCAATCTCGTCAATGGCGCACCGATCTGCAGGCCTGGACCCTGCCGGACAAGGACATGGGCCTGGAGCTGAACCGCCGTGGCGGCGAGCTCACATTCGGCATTCAGAAGGTGCTGGCTGCCCGGGGTGTCAGCGGGCTGGATTGGCAGGCGTTCACGCTCGATGATCTTCCAGCCCGCAAGGACCGGGCTCGGGCAGCCCTGGTGCGGCCACCATCATTGGTCGGCCTGACCTCGTATTTGTCCTCGGGAGACACCGCCGCAGGACAACTCGCCCCTAACGACGAAACCATTGGCCTGCGATTCCGGGGCAATTCCGCAAGCCTCGCACCGTATGTTCGCTGGGGAACGGGCTTACGGCAGCGATGCCATGTCGACGAGGCCGCCATGCTCATCTCTGTCCCTGTCCCGCGGGGCGCGGCCTCGCCCTGGTTGTTCGGGCGAGTCGAGCTGCGGCGGGGCGAATCGCTGGAGCTGGCGATCATCCGGAGCACAGCTACCTGGTTCCCGGCCGATGCAAGCCTGCTGCTCGACACTGAGGCTGGTGCCTTCATTGCGACGCAGCCGGCGCAAATCCTCGCTGTCGGCGGATCCAATACCGTCATCGGTAACGCGGCGTGCGATATCGACGATAGCGATCCGAGCCAGGTCGTTATTGCCCAAGCGGCGTTTGGCGCAGGCGTCCAGCCCATCCCGCTGCTCGTCCAAGACGTGACACAGACACCCGATGATGGCGATCCTGACGATTCACCCGGTGGCGATGGCCCTCAAGATCCCGACGATGCCGACCCGGATGACACCAGTCCCGACGACGACCCGGACGACGCGGACCCGGATGACGGCGATATCCCGCCCACTGAGCTAAAGGCGCAGGAGTCAGGCTTGCACGCACTGCTTACCCTCGCCTCGGCGCGGGCGGCAGACGGCATGCTTCTGCCGGAATCCACGCTGTCCTTCAGCGGCGGGGAGCAGCCCGCCTTCAGCGGCGGTGGCGTCCGCTATCCGCTGGTCAGTCAGCAGCTTGGCGATCTGGACGGGCTCCAGCTCGAGCGGGACGTCCTGGCACAGCCCGCCACCATGGCGTTCTCGGTGTCGCGGGATACCGAGAACCCCGGGCTGCGCGCCGACCCCACGCTGCAGCGGCTCTCTCTCGACTCGCTAGATGCCGACCTTCTAGCGGGGTTCCTGACCGCCCGTGCCAGTTTCTTCGCTGCCCTTACACGGGCAGGCTCGGTGCACGCGCTCCTGTGCGGTCTGGCCGTACCCGAGGCGCAAGGTTACGTCCGCGCCTACCTGGATTTGCTGCACTCTATCCCGGTGCCGGGCAGCTATGAGGCGGAATATGACCGGCTGTTGCTCTGCGACTTGGTGAGCGATCCGGCAACGGGACGCTGTTGGCTGGCGCCGACCAACCCGGTGACTGTCGCCTGGGCCCTGCAAGCGGCCGGCATCGCTGCCAATTGGGTGCAGCAGGGAACGCAGCTGCCCTCCCGCGACATCGCTGCGGTCCGTCCAACCTACCTTCTGCCACTGGTGCACGCCGGAAATGCCTGGTGGGAAACCGACCCGCGGTCCCCACTGCTCTGGCGCGGGTATCGGCAACTCGGGTCGTCAGTCGCGTTGGGCAGCAGCGGCGACCAGACGATCACCCGGCGGCTCGAGAAGTTCCTCCGAGTGTTCCCCCAATATGCAGACCCTCGCCAACGGCTCGCGATTGCCCTGTACGAGCCCGGCGACGGCGGTAGTGCCGCAAAGGCCCTGCGCCGGTTCTACGCGCAAGAGAACCGCCCCGAGGCCGAAGCCTGCCGGCCCCAGCTCGATATCACCGTGTACTGCGATGACGGACAACCCCCCGAGGCACTCACCCGGCTGGTCGCGCCGCACAACGATGCGGACATCGATCGCCTGGTCCGTAGCCGGATCACGCTACGCACCGTCGCCTCCGATGAGGAAAAAGACTTCGCCCACCTATCCTTCGTCTTCCGAGCGCCGGCGGCGCGCGAACCCCGCGACGTCCAGCTAACTGACCGCTGCCCCACGGATTGGGTCGACGGCCTGGCAACGGCCCCCGGACGGCTCAGCCGGATCGGCGCTAACACCATGACCTTCGCCTCCGGGCTCTTCGTCTCGCCCAGCCCGGACGTCCTCACCTCGCTGCTGAACCGGACCCTCGAACTTGTCGGTGGTCAGCCCAACAAGTACCTTCACGAAGGCCACACCCAGACCACCACCACGACAATCAGCACCCATAGCCTGGCCCCGATCTACAGCAGCAGCGTTTGGACCACACACGCTGACCGGCTACTTGGCCCCGAGACCTTCTCGCCTGCAAACAAAAGGCCCTTGACAATCGTCGACTTCGACGACCGCAGCGGCTACTGGCGATCAGGCATGGACAGCATCACTGTGACGGAGCGTGTCGACCCCTATCGCACGGCACTCGCCCGGGCTTTCATCCCGGCCGCCACATTGCATGAAGACGGCCTGCAAGGCCTGATCAACCTCGGCAACGCCGTCAGCGGCCGATGGAACCTCGACCTGCTGTCGCAACCGGTCAACGGCGTCCGCGAACGCCTGGGAATCCTGGCTGCCATCGCGGCCATCCGCGACTTGGACGAGGCGTTCGCCCCTGCCCGCACCGATGACGGAGACCTCGGCGGTGTTCTGCTCCCGCTCGCAGAACTGTTCGCCCTGCTACCCGCGAGCGGCCAGCGCCGCCCCTCGTCGAGGGCCTGCGACGATCTGCTCTACCTCCGCGTCCTGCGGCACACTGACGGCAACATCCATCTGAGGGGCCGGCTACTCGAGGTCAAATACGCCAGCGCTGGCCAGCCCGACCTGAACATCGCGCGCCGTGAGCTGACAGTGACCAGGGACTGGCTCGACGGCGTCTTCAACGTCCGCACACCAGCGCACCGATTCCGGTCGCGAGACCTCGCAGAATTCGTCCGTGCCAGCGTCGCCCGCAACCACAGCTTCGGACTCGAAGGCCTCAGCCTCAGCGATGCGGAAGCCACCGCCAGCGCCATCGCGGCCGGCCGGTTCCGCCTTGACTTCACCTACCAATGCGGCGACAGCGAGCTGGCCGGCGATGTCATCAGCCTCGAACTTGAGTCTCCCGTCCCAGCCCGCCGACAGAGCCTGCCCGGGGAAGGCCCCGCCATGGGATACATCCGGCTCGGCGGGCCCACTCTCCAGCAGCTCGCCCGCCACGCGAACCTCACAAGGCCCTCAGCCTGGCAACCGGTCTCCTTCCCGGCAGACCCGGTGCCAGCCAAAGCTGACGTGGCGCCAGCGACCCGGCCCGATCCGGCGCAGGCACCTGCACCATCCAGCACGCCCTCAACCGCGCCCCAAACGCCGCAGGACTCGGGCGGCCCAACCAACCCAGTGAAGGAGAAGCCAGCCGGGCGGACCGCACCCGTACCGAGCGCCGCCACTACTGCCAGAAAGAGCGCTGAAGTCGCCACCAAGGCTGCCGAACTCGACGACGCCGCCACCAAGTACGGACTGCACCTAGCCCCAATCCAAACTGAGCTCGCCCAGATCGGCCCGTCAGTCATCCGCTTCCGTACCCGGCTGCTCGGCAAGCAGACCCTCGCCGGAGTACGCAGCAAAGCCCTCGACCTCGGCCGGGAAATTGGTATCGCCGACGGCCTTCTGGTGGACCAGGAGCCCTACTACGTAACGCTCGACGTACCCCGGACCGAACGGGTCGTTGTCCCACTCGCCGACTACCTGCCCGAGCTGGCACGCCAGTCCAACCCCGGCGCGCTCTCCTTCTTGCTCGGCATGGCTCCCAGCGGTGACGTACGAGTCGAGGACCTAGCCCGGCTACCCCACCTGCTAGTGGCGGGTGCAACCGGATCGGGCAAGAGCGTCCTGCTACGCGGCCTGCTCTGCTGCCTGGCAGCGATCCGCACGCCGGATCAGCTGCAAATCTTGCTGGTCGACCCCAAGGGAGTCGACTTCGAGCCCTTCGAGCAGCTACCGCATCTGGTCGACAACCGCATCGTGACCGACCCGGGCGACGCCATCAAGATGCTCGGCGATACCTTGGCCCGCGAGGTGGCCTGGCGCCGCGAAACTCTAAAGACATCTGGCGCCACGAGCGCCCTGGAATTCTACGAAAAGGGCGGCACACTCGAACAACTTCCGCAGATGGTTATCCTCGTCGATGAGTTTGCAGATCTAGCAGCCAGCCTGGACCGCACTGCACGACAGGCATTCATGCAGCTAATCCAGCGATTTGGCCAGCTCACCCGCGCCTTCGGCATCTATCTAGTGCTCGCAACCCAGCGACCTAGCGTCCAGGTTATCACCGGCGATATCAAGGCCAACCTCACTGCCCGCGTTGCGCTGAAGGTTCAGTCAGCAATCGACAGCACAACAATCCTGGGCAGAGGTGGCGCCGAGGCACTCCGGGATCAGGGCGACCTACTGTTTGACCATGGCGGCAAAACCGAACGATTGCAGGGCTTCTATACCTCACCCGAGGATGTCCGCAATGTTCTCAGCGCGGGCGCCAAAAGCTAAGCGACCCACACCGGATGACGATACGGTCTGTCCAGCCGTGTTTCGGCCAGCCAGACCGTACCGGCCCAGGCCGTACGGCAATTGCAAGCGTGGATTGCCTCGTATTTTGCCGGCGGCCAGCCGGTTGATCATACTTTTGAGCCGACCACTGCCCCCACCCAACAATTCTCCGCACACGAGGGTGATCCATGTGAGCTCCAGCGATCCGTACGTAACAGGCCCGGACGGCTTGCCTCTCGAATGTCAGGCCGGGCAGAGGCGCAGGGGATCTGGCTCCCGTGCACGTAACACCGCTGCCCGGACGCCGCCGGCACCCCATCTGGTTCTTCGCCCGGAGGCCGACGTGCAGCTGCAAGAGCTGGCGCATTGGTGGTTGACCCAACCCGATCTCGTCGCCCGGTTCGGAAACGCGATCGACTCCGCGATCCAATACGTTTTGGACGGGGGGCGCTCCGGGCGATTTACCCTAAAAGACAAGCGGGTCGACCCGGACGAAAGACGCTCTGTAGGCACGAAACTCCAGTTCCACATCATCGAGGAGTTCAATCTCCCCCGCCTCAAAAGCCCCGACACGAAGGTCGGCGACATCACCTTAGATATCAAGGGAACAGTGGGAGAGAACTGGACGATCCCAGTTGAAGGTCAATGCGAGATCTGCCTACTCGTACGGATCGACACCCATAATCGAAAGCACCAAACATGGCTGATGCGTACCCACCGAAAATGGCTGCACAACGGCGACGGCAACGGCGACCAGAAGCGAGGGATCGCAAAGGATCCGCGCACGCGCTTCGCCCTCCCTTTGTATCTGGAGGCTTCACTACCCCCGGCACCTTTGACTCTGCTCAATGAAGAGCAACTCAAGCTTGTATTCAGTCGCGAAGGCCAAACAAAACGCCTCGTTCACCTCTTCTCGATGTTGCAAGGAACTGTCGTCAACCGCGCCACTATCCTCACTGTCTGCGCGGGGCGTGACGACCCGATACGCCGCGCTCGCGAGGCCAGAGAGCCACTCAAGAACATGGACCTCGCGCTGTTGTGCGGCGCCTGGACCGCGCAGCGGACGATGGCAAGAGAACTGGGCCAAGACCTTTCCGGCAACGCTTGGGTGGCAGTCCCCTGGCACAACATAATTGGACGAGGATCGCTGACCGACGAGGTCCTAGCCTCCATGAACAAGAAAGACGTTGACACCCCGTTCTGATGACAGCAGATTTCGCTGCCAGTCATTACTGAGTCAACCTGACACCTTCGAGCGACACCGCACGGGCGTGAAAAACATTCATTTCCAGGGCGAGCGGAGGGCTATTTTCCGGTCAGCCTTCAGCTCTGAGGTCACTCTCCTGCCCACATCGCTACTTTGGCAATTCACACCCCTCTGGGCGTGATGTCTAGTTAGGTCATGCGATATCGGGATGGTGGATAGACTCGAACTCGTAACACACACGCCGGCACTCGGAGCGTGGTCCACATGGATCGAGCTGGCGGGTTCCAGCCAGTAAACCCCGGCGGTCAGTATCGCAGCAGTATCCCGGCACCATCAGCGATCGGGCGGCTCGGCACCTCTGGCGGTGCCGAGACCGGCAACTTCGTCACACCCGATCCCCTTGCTCGCGTGCTGGAATGGCGGAAATCGGTGGCCCGCATCGTGCTGCCCGCGTTCACCACCTCGCCGACTCAATGAAGGACGGACCGGCACTACTCGATTCCGCGGTGGGGCGGTCACCGCTCTGGCGTCAATCAGACGAATTCAGCTCAGCCAATTGGACCCAAGGGCGCTCTTCACCACCGACCTGTCATGCCTGCCCCAAGGGGCAGGCATGACAGCCATGGGCAGGGTTGCGCACACCGTCATGGCGATCAATGGCAGCAACATGTCATGGTGAGCGGGATCACTGGTCGGCAGGAGGTGGCTGTGCGGTCAAAAGATCGTTCCCGGGCGCTCGTAGTGGCACTTCTGGCAGCACTCGCAGGTATCCTCACCTCTCTCATCGCCATTGCGATCAACGGCGCGACCGGGGACGAGCCGTGGCCGCAGGCCTTTCGGCTGATCCAGGAGCACCCCTGGCGGTCGGTCGTCATCCTGACTCTCGCTGGCATCGTGGTGGCGTTTTTCTTGCTGCGTCTCGGCTCCGGCAGCGACAAGTCAACCGAGGATGACAGCAGCACGTGGGCCGTCGGCCAGACGGTCAGCGGCGGGTCCGGAAACCAAAACCAGGTCATCAGCGGCGGCTCCGGCAGCTTCAGCCAGGTGGTCAGTGGCGGGCCGGCCACCGTCACGCACTATGGCGATGTCATACACCAGACCATCGCGCAGGTACCGCCCGAAGAGACCAAGCCAGTTACCGATGTGCCCGGCCTCCCCGAGTTTGTGGCCGGTACCCTGTTTGACCGCCGAACCCTGCTCCAACAGCTTCGGAGCAAGATGTCGCGATCGGACGGAATGTTCGTCGAACTTGTAGGCCCGCGTGGCATAGGTAAGACCGCAATAGCGGCAGAGCTACTGCGGACCCGGCCGGACAACATCGCGGTCGGCTATCTCGCCGTACGCGGCTATCCCG
Source organism: Catenuloplanes sp. NPDC051500 (assembly GCF_044454585.1). Lineage (NCBI taxonomy): Bacteria > Bacillati > Actinomycetota > Actinomycetes > Micromonosporales > Micromonosporaceae > Catenuloplanes > Catenuloplanes sp. NPDC051500. The sequence goes on along the minus strand of NZ_JBITDX010000035.1, from coordinate 46,103 downwards.
GTGTAAACGCCTACTCCGTCGTCGACAAGCTCGCCGCCGCCGTCGCAGACGAAGATGATCGCCAGCGGTTGATAGAGAGGCTGGAAAACGGCGACTCAGATCTTCGGATGCGGCTGAACGACGTGCTCGGCGAACTCGGGAGCGGACGGGTATGGCTGGTGGTCGACGATGCCCAGGATCTATTTGTATCCGAGTCTGGCGCATGGCGCGACGAGGCACTTGAACTGCTCTTCTGCGAGCTGAAGAAACGACGACAACACCGTGTCAAAGTTCTGTGGGTGAGCGAGGTGTCGTTGCCGCTGGAAGACACGTTGCTTGAGAGCGTAGATCAAAGGTTGCCTGCGCGGGACTTCGCAGACCTAATCGCCAAGCTCGCTGCTCCCGGTGCCCCCGCCCCTCGCGTGGGGGCCGTGGACAAGGCTGCCCGCGGACACCCACGAACCGCCGAGTTGGTACTGGGCATTCAAGCCGTGAACCCTCACCGTCAAGATGATTCGCTCGACGCCGCACCAGATGCCAAAGCCCTAACGAGGCTTCTGCTGTCAAGCTTGGACGAACATCAGAATCGGGCTCTGCGTCTGTTGGCGGTCCTCGACCGGCCCGCCAGGCCCGCAGTGATCGGGCATCTCGCCGGCCACAGCGCTGACCAGATAAGAGAGGCGCTCGATGAGCTCGTCCGGTGCAGGATCATCCGTCGTTTCGACGATCATTACTATCTGCCTGCCGGCGAGGCCGACCGTATAGCCGAGACGATCACCAACACAAGCGAAATCGTCACGTCCCGGAGCCGTGCGGCGCAGTTCCTAGAAGACGCTGCCGGCCGCGGCAGTGCCGCTCGCCTCGCTGACCTCGACGACGGATTTCATGCCGTCGACCTCTATCTCAACGCGGGTGAGCCTGGACGGGCAGTCCAGCTCATGAGCTTGCTAGACGACCGTTATCTGCGGCGTTGGGGACAGACGGCAGCGTTGACACCATGGCTGGCCAGAGCCTCTGGCCACTTGTTCGGCTATAGAGAGCGCGTGACATACGTCAATCTGGCTGGGGCTGCGTTGGCCCAGCAGGGCCAACTGGCCGTGGCAATTGAGGTGATCGAGAGCGGGATTCGGATGAGCAACAGACCTGCGGGGCAACCTGTCAGCGCTGCCCATCTGGCATTCCTGGTCCAACTGGCCGCCTACTGTTTTCGTGCCGGCCAGGTGTCCAAGGCATCTGCTTGCTATCAGACCTTGCTCGACAGCTCACCGCCAGGCCACAAGGGCATAGACGCGACCCACCTGGGGTTGGCCTTATGCCTGGCTGAGATGGCCGCATTCACCCAGGCCGAGGGACATATCGAGGCCGTCACGAGCATCGATCAAAATCTCGAACCTCAACTCCTTCACCTACAGGCGCTAATCAGCTTCGAGCGCGGCGACGATTCGGACCTCGTCCGGCTGAGGCGGGCGCGAAGCCGGGCCGAGAAGCTGGATGCAAGGGCCATGGTGGCTCAATGCGACGATCTCGCCGCCTGGGTGTGGTTGCTCCGGGGCGACCGAGACAAGGCGAAGGAGGCGGCCACACGCGCCCAGGAGGTGGCGGTCAGGGTCAACGACCCGGACCTCTGGAGTAGCTCACACACGACGTTGGCGGTCCTCGAACTCGGACAGGGTGCCTACGACTCAGCGTTGCGAGCGGCACGTCTTGCCACGCGGTACGCCTCGGGCCTCTCCGCCGCCCAGGCTCTGGCCGTGCTGGGGGTAGCAAGTCTGCGCGCGAGAGAGCCGGAGGTGGACACGAGACAGGCCTTCACTGCGGCCGCTGAATTGGCCCATCGGCTAAAAACTGAGTCGCCCGGGTGTTACCCGCCTCTCGACGTAGAGGGTCTCGCGTTAGCCGGGCTCACCCTGCTCCGGCCGGAGTTGGGCGAGCAGGCGGCCTTCGACTGCTATCTCGCCGCGCGGCAGATCCTGAACACGGGTGGCGCACGGGCCCGGCGGCGCGAGTTGTTCGCCGTTCTCACCGCTGGCTCGTCGAACGGCGCGCTACCCCAGATCAAGGATCTGCTTGGATAGTCACAGCCAGCCGTGGTTCTGCGCGGTGATGAGTGCGTCCGTCCGGTTCTTCGCGCCGATTCGCGTGTATAGGTCACGGAGGAGGCGGAACATCATGCGCTCGGAATAGCCAGCATCGGCAGCCAAGCGCCCGACCGTGGTGCCCAACGCGAGGCTGCGCAACCAGTCCCGCTCCGTCGGTGAAGGGCCAGCCGGAGCAGTTGACTGGGGCGCAGGGGCGACAAGCTCACGCAGCACCTCGACCGGCACTACACTCTCGCCGCGGACTACGGCGCGGAAGCGCTCACGGAAGGCCGACGGCGTACAGTCCCGCGCCATGACGTTGGTCGCTCCAGCCCGCAGAGCACGCACGGAGTCATGCAACGACATCTCATCGAGCAGGACCACCAGCACAAGGTCGGAAGCCGTTCTCTGCAGACGCTCCAAGGTTTGCCAGTCGGCCTCGTTTTGCACGGTGAGGATGACGATCGTGGTCTGCTCATCGCGTACCCACGCAAAGATGTCATCCGGCGCCTCCGACTCGAATCCGGCATCGCGCAGGATCTCCACCACACCGTGCCGGAAGACGGGCAGGGGATCCGCCACAGCGATCCGAACCAGCATCGAACCTGTCATCCTCCTGGCCTGTGGGCAAGCGCTCGTCGATCCTTGTCGACGGCAGGCCAGTTTGCCAGTCGGCCATTTGATGGCAGGGTACTGCCGCCCCGATGACGTCATAGACCGGCAACGCCAGACACACCTAGCGTGAGCTTCATGTCACCACGCGGAGTTCCTCCGGAGTGGTCTTCATCCGACTACTTCGATGACAATGACCCCGACTGGCAGATTCAAAGCATCGACGCACTCCGGGAGGCCGTTCAGAAGTGTCTCGCTACGGCGGCTCGATCGGATGGCGACTTGGCCGACCACATCGACGCCCTAAGTAGAGCCGCCGGTCGCCTGGAACAAGCTTCGGCAGAGCGCCCACACCTGTATGCCGCATCAGCCAACGTGGCGAACGCCGCTCAGGCGGTGACTCAAGCACGCATGTTTCTCCAGGCAGTCCTCAACGAGGGAGGCACCTATTTGAGCGGGTTGTAACGCGGGGTCGCCGTTGAACGATCCTTACGCCGAGCACCAACGTCGACCTCCCAGGATCCGCGCCTCCAGCAGAGGAACGCCCACTCCACCAAGAAGGGTCAATTCGCGCATATCGCGCAGCCGGTCTTCACCAAAAGGTGCCTCCGGCCGACCAGGGGACCGCCAGGGGTTCACCCCGAAGGTGACAAGAAGTATGTTTACGCCCACGGAATGCTTCGGTTGTCGGCTCGGGACAAGGTGGATGGCGTACAACAAGTTCAACCATCAGGGCTATTTCGGAGAGAGCTTCGTCCGGGTGCTGGTCAGTGCCGCCGGCCTGATCGCCGGCCAGCAGGATGTCGATCACACTGGTGTGGACTTCTCGATCGATCTTCCCGGGGTCCGGGGCACGGCGCGGTTTCCGAAGATCGAAGCGCAGGTCAAGTCCTGGTCGGCGCCGAAGGGTAACGATCTTTACTGGCAGTACCCGATGGACGTCGGCAATTACAACAACCTGGCGGGCGAGGGATTCTCGGTGCCCCGCTACCTGTTCCTCATCGTCGTGCCGGATGACGTCGACCAGTACACGCACGTGGACGAGACCGCCACGCGGCTCAGCCATTGCGGCTACTGGGCGTCTCTCCGTAGCCTGCCGGTGATCGATGACGGCTCCCAGAAGACGATCACGGTACGGGTTCCGAAGCAGAACTTGCTGACCGTCAAGGCGCTCCGCGCGCTCCTGCAGCCGATGCCGATTCAGCGGGTGCCCGCATCATGACCCCTGTAAGCGCAGATGAGTTGCGCACGGCCGAGGCACTCGACCCCGAGGCCTTTGCCCAGTACCTGGCGGCCACCGGCTGGTCGTTGGCGCAGCAGCTCGAACGAGCGACTCTGTGGACCCGCAACGAAGACGACGGCGAGTTCCAGGTTCTTGTTCCTGGGGACCGAGCCCTCCGGGATTACGCGAGCCGGGTGTCCGATCTCCTCGCCACGGTCGCCACCGTCGAAGAACGACCGATCCGGTTACTGCTCGATGAGCTGGGGTCTGGTGGTGCGGACACCCTCTCCTTCCGTCTGCTACCCGGTGGTCCGTCCGGCACTATCCCGCTGTTCAATGCGACCGACGCGCTGGCTGGCGTGAAAGAACTCGTCGTTTCGTCCACCTTCTCCCTGCTGAGCCCCGAACCGATGCTCGCGCAAGGGCGCCGGCCCGACGCGGTGCTCGATTTCGCGAAGTCTGTTCGGCTTGGGACGCCCCGAGCCGGAAGCTGGGCCATCGCAGCGCAACTGGCCTTGCCCGAGAGCACACCAGACGGCGAGATCCCGTTGGCCCGGCAGGTGACGCTGCGGATGCACAGCGCGGTCCGCGCCTGCTATGCCGCTTCCGGTGAAGCGTTGCGCGACTACGACATCGGGCTTTTCCTCCGCCGTACCGGCGAAGGAGTTTCCTCGAACGTGTGTGACGCGCTTGCCAAGCTGGGCCGCGACAACGTTCCCTACGACATGCGGTTCAGCTGGGCGCGGCGCCTGCCGGCCGGCGTACCGGCACGCTCCTTCCGGTTCAGCTCAGCCCGGATCGAGGTGCTGCGGACCGCTGCGGAGCAACTCAAACTCGCAGTCCCGGACGGCGAGATGACCATCGAGGGTACGGTCAGCAAGCTGCGGCGGGAGCCGGGCGAGGGCGGTCAGGCAACGGTCCGCGGCCCGCTCTCGACGATCTACGGATCATCAGAGCGTCCGGTACGGGTGCTACTGCCGGACGACCTCTATCAGAGCGTCGTCAGTGCACACGGGCGTCAGCAACAGGTGCGCATTACCGGGATCGCCGTGAGAGGACGCATCGAGCGGGTCACCCGCGTCGAGGTATTGGACACGACCTCTCAAATATGAGGTCTCTGCCAGCGGCGAATCCCTCATTCGGCTGATCGGCGCGACAACCGAACGACGGCGAAAAAGCCGTACGTGCGGTTACATCCGACTGTGTTGATCTGGATACGATCATCGCTGCCACAACGACTGAGGGAGATGAAGCGACCATGGGCGAGAATCGTTCCGGGGAACCGCTGGAAATAGCGCCGGGATCGGTCGTGGTCGTCCGTGACGAGGAATGGCTCGTTCAGACCGCCGAGGACACCGCGGACGGGCTGCTCATCCGGGCTAGGGGCCTCAGCGAGCTGGTACGGGACACCACGTCTGTCTTCTATGGCTCGCTCGACCGGATCGCGCCGCTGGACCCGGCCGAGGCACTCGTGGTGGCCGACGACAGTCCGAAGTACCGCCGGGCGCGGCTCTGGCTCGAGTCGACGTTCCGCAAGACCGCGGTCCCGCTCGGCGATCAGTCTCTCTCCGTCGCCACGCAGGCTCTGGCCAAGCCGCTGCGCTATCAGCAGGCTGCCGTGCGCAAGGCACTCGATCCGGCCAACCTGCGGCCGCGGATCCTGCTGGCCGACGCGGTCGGGCTGGGCAAGACCCTCGAGATCGGGATGATCCTCTCCGAGCTCGTCCGGCGCGGACGCGGCGACCGCATCCTGGTTGTCACCCCTCGCCACGTGCTCGAGCAGATGCAACAGGAATTGTGGTCGCGTTTCGCATTGCCCTTCGTCCGGCTCGACTCGGCCGGCATTCAGCGGGTGCGGCAGAAATTGCCGGCCAACAGAAACCCCTTCACCTATTTCCGGCGTGCGATCATCTCCATCGACACGCTCAAGTCGGAACGGTACGCAGCCAGCCTGCGTAAACAGCGCTGGGATGCGGTGGTTATCGACGAGGCGCACAACCTGTCGAACGCGTCGACGCAGAACAACAAACTCGCCCGGACTCTGTCACGCAACACCGAGACGCTCATTCTGGCATCGGCGACGCCGCACAATGGCCGGGCGGAATCCTTCGCAGAACTGATCCGGCTGCTCGACCCGTCCGCGATCCCGCCGAACGGCGAGCTCATGGAGGCGGAGATCAAACGCCTCCGCGTCCGCCGGCACCGGCACAGTCCCGAGGTGGCGGGCGAGGTCGGCGCCGACTGGGCCGAACGCCGCGATCCGGAGAACATCCTGATCCCCGCCGGACCGGCGGAAAACGCGGTCGCCGAGGAGCTGGAGCACGTCTGGCTGTGGCCGGCGGACGAGCGCACCCCGTACTCCGGGCAGAACGCATCGCTGTTTCCGTGGACCCTCGCCAAGGCGTTCCTGTCCTCACCGGCCGCGCTCGCCGAAACGGTCGGACAGCGGGTAAAGCGGCTCGGCACTGACGCACCGGCAAAAACCGAGCGAGCCGCCCTGGAGCGCCTCGCCCAGCTCAACTCCGCGGCACAGACCGAGGGCTCGGCCAAGTACGACCAGCTACTCACCCGGCTACGAGAGCTCGGCGTCGGCAAGGGCTCCCCGACACGCGCAGTCATCTTCGCGGAACGCGTCGCCACCCTCTCCTGGCTGCACGAGCACCTGCCCAACGACCTCGGCATGCCCAGCGAGGCGGTCGAGATCATGCACGGCGGACTCCCCGACGACGACCAGCAGCGTGTCGTCGACGCCTTCAAACAAGCACACACGCCGGTACGGATCCTGGTCACCGGCGACGTGGCCTCGGAGGGCGTCAACCTCCACTCGCAGTGCCACGAGCTGATCCACTTCGACATCCCGTGGAGTCTCATCCGGATCGAGCAGCGCAACGGCCGCATCGACCGATACGGCCAGCATCACCCGCCGGGCATCACCACGCTGCTGCTGGAGCCGTCCGGTGGCCGGTTCGGTGGTGACATCCGCATCCTCGCGAAGCTGGTCGACAAGGAGAACGAAGCGCACCGCGCGCTTGGTGACGTCGCCTCGCTCATGGGCGAGTACGACGTCAAGGGCGAGGAGGAGGCGATCCGCGCGGTCCTCTCCGGGCGGAAGAAGCTCGACGACGTGGTCCGCACGCCGGACGAGGTGCTGGACAGCGATGACATGTTCCTCGGATTCCTCGAAGAGGACGAAGAGCAAGAGTCACCGCCGGCCACGATCACGCCGGGTTCCGGGCTGTACCCGGACGACATCTCTTACCTCGACGAGGCCCTGCACACCGCGTTCGTCGATCCGGCCGCACCGCTCGGCAACAGCGGTGTCTCCTGGCGCAGGGACCCCGCGTTCGGCACCGCCGAGCTGACTCCTCCGCCGGACCTGGTCCAGCGCCTCGACGTGCTGCCGCAGACCTACCTCGCCGACCGCCGCGTGACCGAGAAGCTGGTGCTGGCCACCACCGTCGCCCGCGGCATGGACCGGATGACCGAGGCACTGCGCGACGAGAACGGGTCGAGCTGGCCGGACGCGCACTACCTGAGCCCGCTACATCCGGTGCTCGACTGGGCCTCCGACCGGGCGCTGGCCGGGCTGGGCCGCAACGAGGTGTTCGCGGTCCGCGGCGGCGTGGACGCGCCCACCGTGCTGCTGATCGGCACGCTGACGAACAAGCGCGGGCAGGTCGTCTCGGCGGCGTGGCTGACCGCCGAGTTCCCGGCGCCCGACAATCCATCATTCGCGCTGGTCACGCCGCATTCGTCGGCCGCCGAGGCGTTGGCCTCTCTCGGCTGGGACACGGTCTGGTCGAACCCCGGTCCGGTGCCGGGTGCCGGAGACCTCAGCCGGTTCATTCGGCCGGCGGTCGACAACGCCCGCGTACAAATGCGTGATCTGTTTGCGGCCGCAGAGAAAGACGTCGCCCATCGGGTCGAGGAGTGGTCTCGGCGCCTCGACCAGTGGAAGCACGACGCCGACGCGCTCATCCAGCGCAAAGACCTCAAGCAGCGGCGAGTCAGCATCGAGCAGGAGCAGAAGCTGGTCGCCGACATGAATCCGGACCGGCAGCTGGTACGCCCGCTGCTGGTCATCGTGCCGTCAACGGGAGCTCAGGCATGAGCACGTCGGACGCGATCCTGGTCGGCGAGGCCTGGATCTCCGAGCACTACTTCACCACCGACGCCACCAAAGAGTCCTTTCAGGCGAAAGTGCTGGAACGCCGCAAGGAGTGGGACACTGAGACAGCCGCGAAACGGCCCACGCCGCGCAGCCGGTTCACCGAGGCACGGCAGGAGCTGGAGGCCGACCTGGCCAAGCTCACCGAGCTGGCCGACGTCGAAGCCGATCTCGGGGTGACCGATACGCATGCCACCGCGGACGCGCTCACCTCGATCTACGAGCGGATCATCGGCTTCCTCGAGCTACGCGGGCACGGCCTGGACGTCCAGGAGCAGGGTCCGGTCCTGCGCGTCTCCGCCCCGGGAATCACCGACGGGGCGCCGCTCGCGGTCGTCCTGGCACAGCCGGCCGGCACGGTCGAGGACGTACTCGCCAAGGACGGTCCCACGCTGGCCGAGCCGGTGCGCCTCGACGAGGACGGCGACGAGCTGACCTCCGCCGCGCGCCTGGTGTCCGCGCTGTTCCGTGAGGATGACGCGCCCACCCTGGTCCTGATCCTGGCCGGCCGCTGGGCCGTCCTCGCCGAACAGGAGCGCTGGGCCGAGGGCCGCTACCTCGCCGTCAACCTGCAGCTCATCTGCGAACGCAACGACACCCGGCGGGGCGGCGAGGTCGACCGCTTCCTGACCTGTCTGAGCGCTCAGTCCATCGCGCCGGACGCGGACGGCAACCTGTGGTGGAACGGCGTCCTCGAAGAATCGATCAAGCACACGGTCGGCGTCTCGAAGGACCTCCGCGACGGCGTCCGCCTCTCCATCGAGATCATCGCGAACGAGGTCGTGAAGCGCCGCCGTGCCAAGGGCCTCGACCCGCTGCCGGCCACCGAGGCGCAGCCGCTGGCCAAACAGTCACTGCGCTTCCTCTACCGGATCCTCTTCCTCCTGTATGCCGAGGCGTCCCCCGAACTCGGCGTGCTGCCGATCGGCGCACCCGAATACGACCAGGGCTACAGCCTCGATCGCCTTCGCGAACTCGTCCAGGTCGAACTCGCCACCCCCCGCGCCCAAACCGGCACCCACCTCTACGAGTCGCTCGGCGTGCTGTTCCGGCTGGTCGACAAGGGCCACGTGCTCGAGGAGCCCGACGAGGAGTCGCTGGCCACACCCGGCCTGACATTCAACCCGCTCCGCGCCGACCTCTTCCGTCCCGAGGCGACCGCACATATCGACGAGGTCGGCCTCGGCAACGCGGAACTCCAGAAAGTGCTCACCCACCTGCTGCTGAGCAAGGAAAAACGAGGCAGGGACAGAGGCTTCATCTCGTACGCGGAGCTGGGCATCAACCAGCTCGGCGCGGTCTACGAGGGGCTGATGTCGTACACCGGCTTCTTCGCCGAGACCGACCTCTACGAGGTTGCCAAGGGCGGCGATGGAAGCAAGGGCTCGTGGGTAGTGCCGGTCACCCGTGCCGACGGCATCGCGAGCACCGACTTCGTCAAGCACCTCGACCCGGCGTCCGGCGAGATGCGGCCGGTGCTGCATTCCCAGGGCTCGTTCGTCTTCCGGCTCGCCGGCCGTGAACGCCAGCAGTCCGCCTCGTACTACACCCCTGAGGTGCTCACCAAGTTCACTGTCGGGCAGGCACTGGAGGAACTCCTCACCGAGGACACCCGCGCCTCCGACATCCTCGAAATGACGATCTGTGAACCGGCGCTGGGCTCGGGTGCATTCGCCATCGAAGCGGTCCGGCAGCTCGCCGAGCAATATCTGAAGCGCCGCCAGGACGAGACCGGCAAGCGCATCGACCCGGACGAGTACCCGCACCGCCTCCAGGAGGTCAAGGCCTACTTGGCGCTCCACAACGTCTACGGCGTCGACCTCAACGCCACAGCCGTCGAACTCGCCGAGATCTCCCTCTGGCTCGACACGATGGTCCAGGGCTTGTCCGCCCCATGGTTCGGCCTGCACCTGCGACGCGGAAATTCCTTAATCGGCGCCCGCCGCGCCGTCTACTCCCGTAAGCAGGTCGCCGACAAGTCGTGGCTCGGCGCGGTGCCCGCTGAGGTGCCGCTGACCTCGCTAGTGGAGGACATGGACGCTGGCCGCGTCGCCACCGACGGCATCCACCATTTCCTACTCCCTACAGACGGCTGGGGTTCCGCCGCAGACGCCAAGGAGGCTGCGGCCCTCGCGTCCGACGCAGCAAAATCCCTCAGAACCTGGCGCGGCAAGACCAAGACAAAGCCCACAAAGACCCAACTCGACGGGTACGCCGAACTAGCGCACCGCGTAGAGACACTGTGGCAGATCGCCTGGCGGCGTCTCGACATCGCGGAGCGATCGATCCGGCGCACCATCCCGATCTGGGGGGCCAGTGATCTAGCCATCGGCGGCACCGTGCGGCGTGAGGAGATCGAGGCGGCACTCGCCGACCCCGAAGGCGCCTACCACCGGCTACGACGGGTGATGGACGCCTGGACAGCGCTGTGGTTCTGGCCGCTCACCGGCTCCACCAATATCGTAGACGGCGAGGTTGTCCCGCCGCCCACTACGACGCAGTGGATCGAAGGGCTCCAGGCGCTTCTTGGCCGCAACCCCGACTTGCGCAAACGCAAACCCGCCGGGACGCTGAACGCCGCGATCGACTGGCACGGGCTCAACGACGCGGAACGCGTTGAATTAGGATTCGCCGACGCGAGACCGGTCCCCGACGTATTACGCGCCCACCCGTGGCTGGTCGTGTGTGAGCGCATCGCCGAACGCCAAGGCTTCTTTCACTGGAATCTCGACTTCGCCGCGGTCTTCGCTCGTGGTGGCTTCGATCTCCAAGCCGGAAACCCGCCGTGGGTTCGACCCGATGTCAACGTTGCCGCGCTGCTGGCCGAGGGGGACCCTTGGTGGCAACTCGCCCGCAAGCCCACACAGGTCCAAGTGGCAGCGAAGCGGAAAGAGACGCTTGAGCTTCCTGGTCTGAAGGCTGCCGTCATCGACGGCATTGTCGAAACGTCGTCAATCGGATCCTTCGTCAGCTCGGCGCCACAGTTCCCCTACCTCACAGGGCTCCGGCCCGACCTCTATCGATGCTTCATGCAGGTGATGTGGCGACACACCTCGACGCGCGGCACAATCGGCATGATCCATCTCAACTCTCACTTCACCGACGAGAACGCTGGACCACTTCGCTCCGAACTCTACCTACGACTTCGCCGCCACTGGCATTTTGTCAATGAACTCGGAATGTTTGAAATTCAGAATGAGAAACATTTCGGTGTCACGGTTCACGGATCTCGACAAACTGCACCTAAATTTACTCAAGCAACCTGGCTCTACCATCCAAGCACCGCCGAACGCTCACTTTTGCATGACGGTTCTGGAAAAGAACCTGGCCTCAAGGATGACTCCGACGATTGGGACGTAGGGCCACATCTATCTCGAATTACTGAGGTTTCAGACGATACCCTGAGTGCCTGGCACGCCACAATGGAAACCGACGATGTGCCGATTCGTCAAACTCGAATGGTGTATGCAGTCAACAAATCCACCGCCGCTGTACTGTCTAAACTTACCCAAGCAAGCCGCATTGAACAGCTGAAACTCCGCTTTTCCCAAGGATGGAATGAGACTACGGACCGCCAAAAGGGCTACTTCGACTCCGCATGGGGAACTCCAGATTCCTGGAATTATGCAATCCTCCAAGGGCCACACCTTTTCGTCTCCACTCCGCTCTACAAGACGCCAAATCCCTCACTCTTACATCACCGCGATTGGTCCGCGACGGACTTCGAAAAAATAGCAGCCGATACAGTCCCCGCGACTGCCTACAAACCCAGCGGTGATCCACACGCCTACGACGCCGCCTACACCGACTGGGGCAACGAAGATCAGCCAGATCCCGCTCGCAAACACTACCGGATCGCGTGGCGCGATATGGCAGCAAATCAAGGCGAGCGCACTTTCATTCCCGCACTTATTCCGCCAGGACCGACCCACGTACACACTGTAAGGTCGGCCGCAATTCCGGGACAACCGGAACGTCTAGTCGGGGCCCTCGGCTTCTTCTCCTCACTAATTCACGACTATGCGGTCCGATGCGCGCCGAAATCAACAATTTCGCCATCTACAGTAAAGCGCCTCGCCTACGCGGATTCACCACTGCTCGCCGAACTTATCCACCGGACTCTCCGATTGAATTCAGTTACGGAAGCATATGCCGACGTCTGGCAGGTGTGCTACCGCCCCGATTTCCGCAGAGACACATGGGCCGGAGGATTCTTCCATAGGCGCCGCACTCCACTAGGCCAGGTTAGCCCGGAGTGGTCTTCGGATACCCCTCTCCGGATTGCGGCTGATCGACGACAGGCGCTAGTAGAAATTGACGCCCTAGTTGCACTTATATTGGGCCTCACCGCCGACGAACTCTGCGCAATCTATCGCACACAATTCGCTGTACTTCGCGGATACGACCGCACCGCCTACTTCTATGACGCGAACGGTCGACTGGTTCCAAACTCCGTTCTCACCGCCTGGCGGGCGAAGCGAGACCGGATCAGCCCAGACGAGCGCACTGCCACCAACCAGGCGGGCAACACATACACCTACGAACTACCGTTCAAAACGTTGGACCGGGAAGCGGACATGACTCAGGCGTACGAGCACTTCGAGCAGCGGCTTCGGGAGCGTTCGTGAGTGAGCTCCTGCCCACCGTTCAGGCAGAAAACGTCCGGCACAGCCTGGTCGACTACCTCACGACCACGTTCGCGCTGACCGACGGGGACGCGCGGGACGGGTTGGACCGATTCTTGTCCGACCCGGTGAACGGCATGTTCAAAGGGCCCTACGCACGCCTGCGCCTGCCGTTCCGGCCGGCCGATGATGGCTGGCGGCAGCACCTCGGCTGGTACGAGGGCCACAACCCCTACGGCCACCAGGCCGGCGCCTTCGCCCGCCTCTCCTCGCTCGGAGGACGGCGTCCGGAACCGACTCTGGTCACCACCGGCACTGGCTCCGGGAAGACCGAGGCGTTCCTTTACCCCATCCTCGATCACGTACGCCGATCTCACCTGGAGGGTGTCACCGGCACCAAGGCGCTGATCCTCTACCCAATGAACGCGCTCGCCAACGACCAGGCCAAGCGCCTCGCCGGCATGCTCACCTCGCACCCCGAGCTGTCCTCCATCACCGCCGCCCTCTACACCGGCCAGAAGGGCAAGCCGCGGACCATGGTCTCCGCGGACGGTCTGATCACCGACCGCGGGATCATCCGGGACAGTGCCCCCGACATCCTGCTCACCAACTACAAGATGCTCGACCAGCTGCTGCTGCGCCACGAGGACCAGGCACTCTGGCAGCAATCTGCGACCAGCCTCCGCTACCTGGTGCTGGACGAGTTCCACACCTACGACGGCGCCCAGGGCACCGACGTCGCCATGCTGCTTCGCCGCCTCGGCCTGGCTCTGAAGAGCCACTGGCACGACGACGCCCCCGGCCTGACCGACTCCGACCGGTCCCGTCCGCTCGGCCTGATCACCCCAATTGCCACCTCGGCCACTCTCGGCGACAAGGGTGACCCCGATGCGATGCTGGGCTTCGCCCAGACGGTCTTCGGCGAGGCCTTCCCGCCGGAGGCCGTGGTCGTCGAGTCCCGCCAGTCGCTGCCGGAGTGGGTGGGCGACGCCGCGGAAACAGTCGCCGCGGCGGGTTTCACGGAGCCGGCCGACTTCCCCGTCGCTGAGATCCGCGACGCGGTCGAAGCGCTCGGCGCCGACCCGGACGGCGAGGTCCTCGCCCGTACCGTCCTCGGAAAGCTCTGGATCGGTCCGGAGGACCGGCTCGCCGCCGCCGAACCTGAGCTGCTGCTGGCGCTGACAAAGGCGAGCCAGCTCGTCCAGGAGCTCGCCGACGAGACCGGCGACGCGGTAAGCCTGGACGACCTGGTCCGCCGGATCGGTGGTCAGGCCGGCCGCCGCACGTCCAGCCTGGCCGCCGGTAACGTGGACGAGGACTGGACCGCGGTCATCTCCGCCGTGATAGCAACACTCGGGCACGTCCGTGCCGTCGTCGGCAGGGACGCGCTCTCCGTCGAGGTGCACCTCTGGGTACGGGAGCTGACCCGAATCGACCGGGCCGCGGACACCTCCGCCGCGTTCCGCTGGGGCGACGACGGCCCGCCGGTCTCCGGTGGTGACGCCGAGGACGTGCGCCCGTCGTTCCCGGCCGTCTTCTGCCGACACTGCGGCCGTTCCGGCTGGGGCATCGCGCTCGCGCCGGTCGGCGCCAGCCTGGCCGTCGACGACGAGTCGATCCGGCGTAACCACGCGACGCGTGAGGGCCGGTTCCGAGCGCTTCTCTACGCGCCGGCCGAGGCGGGCGCCGCCTACACCGGCGACGGTCTCACCGAGGGCCTGGCCTGGTTCTCGGTGCGAAGCCGGGAGCTGCGGTACGAAGTGCCGGCCGACGACGACCCGGAGCTGCGCGACGGCTGGATCCTGCCGGTGCTGACCAGCTCCGGCAAGAACGCCGACGACGATGCCCGCGACGACAACTGCCCGTCGTGCGGCCAGGCCGACGGCATCCGGTTCCTGGGCAGCGCCATCGCCACCCTCGTCTCGGTGTCACTGTCCACTTTGTTTGGTTCAGCGGCGGTGGACGTACACGAGAAGAAGGCTCTGGTCTTCACCGACTCGGTGCAGGACGCGGCGCACCGGGCGGGTTTCGTCGAGGCCCGCTCGCACACGCTGACGCTGCGCGCGGCGCTGCATGCCGCGGTCGCGGCCGGGTCGATCAGCCTGGACATGCTGGTGGAGGAGGCGATCCGGCAGACCGGCCGGGACCCGTTCCAGCGGTATCGGCTGCTGGCCCCCGACTGCGCCGACCGCGACTCCTTCACCCCGTTCTGGACGTCGCAGACGCTGCGCGGCGTCCCGGCTCCCGTGATGCGCCGGGTCCGGCGGCGGCTGGCGCTCGACGTGGCGCTGGAGTTCGGGCTCAACTCCCGCACCGGCCGCACGCTGGAACTGACCGGCGCCGCAACCGTCGAGGTTGAGGCCGGTGCGCCGGCCCGGATGGCTGCGGCCGCCCGTGCCGCGCTGCAGGGCTTCACGCTGCAGAATGAGCTCGGCGCGGACGCCGGCGAGCCGGGCGACGAGACGCTCGTCCAGTGGGTCCGCGGCGTGCTCGACCGGATGCGCGTGCAGGGCGCCATCGACCATCCGTGGTTCGTCACCTATCGCCAGGAGGACGGCCGGCGCTGGTCGATCTGGGGCGGCCGCCCCCGGGGGGAGGGCATGCCCGCGTTCCCCCGGGATCGGCCCGCGCCCGCATATCCGCGCGTCGGCGGCGCGACCGACGCGGCCGGCGACAACCTCGACGCGGTCACGTCCGCGCAGTCCTGGTATGCCCGGTGGACGTCTCGCGTGCTGCCGGTCAGCCCGGCCGACGGCGGCAAGCTGTCCCGGCTGCTGCTCGACCGTCTGGTCCGGGACGGCGTCCTTATCGCGACGACCAGCCAGTCCGGCGCCACCGTCTATTCGATCCCGGCATCAGGCATCGTCGTCGCCCCCACCGAGGTGGATGAGCTCGCCGCTGGCCGGCATCTGCTGGCCTGTGACACCTGCCGCTCGCTGACGCCCGGCAGCGTCGCCGCCGTGGCGCAGCTCGACGGTGCGCCGTGCATGCTGGTCCGCTGCCGTGGCCGGCTCACCCGCGAGCCGCTGCCGGACAACTTTTATCGACGTCTGTACGCGTCGCCGGACATGCGCCGAATCGTGGCTCGGGAGCACACCAGCCTGCTCGACGACGAGACCCGTGTCCGGTACGAGGAGGGCTTCAAGAGCGCGGCGACCGAGCCGCAGGCGCCGAACGTGCTGGTCGCCACGCCCACGCTGGAGATGGGTATCGACATCGGTGACCTGTCCACGGTGCTGTTGTCCTCGCTGCCGCGTACCGTCGCTTCGTACCTGCAGCGTGTCGGCCGGGCCGGACGTCTGACCGGCAACGCGCTCAACCTGGCCTACCTGACCGGCCGCGGCGATCAGCTGCCCAAGCTCGGCGAGCCGCTGTCGGTGATCAACGGTGAGGTGCGGCCGCCGGCCACATACCTGCAGGCGGAGGAGATCCTTCGCCGCCAGTACACCGCCTGTCTGGTAGACGGCATGGCCCGCGACCCGCGCCGGAAGCGCCCGCGGAGCGCGGCCGGCGCGATGGGGTCGAGCGATGCTGATTCCTTCCTCGGCGATCTGATCGCCGCGGCCGAGGCGGGCGGAGACCAGGCCGTCGTGCGTTTCACCGACGCCCTGGCCCCGCTTCCGCAACAGGTCGTGGACGACCTGATGGAGTGGGTGCGACCGGTCGCCGGAGCGGGCACGAGCATGTTCGCCGCGCACGTGCACACGGCGAGCCGTCGCTGGCAGGTGACGGTGGAGACGCTCAAGCAGCGAGAGAAGGAGATCGCACGGGTCATCCCGGAGCTGGAGGCGAAGGAGCAATCGCCGGCCGCCACCGAGGACGACCGGCGCGCACTCCGGTCGGCGAAGGCCACACGGTCTCTCACCAGAGGCCAGCTGTCCCACCTGCGCGGCGAATACTGGATCGGCGTGCTCGAGGAGTACGGGCTGCTGCCGAACTACACGCTGCTCGATGACACCGTCACGCTGGACGTGGGGATTAGCTGGACCGATCCGGACTCCAACGACTTCCGGAACGACCACGCCCAGTTCCAGCGTGGTTCGGCGCAGGCGATCCGTGAGTTCGCGCCCGGCGCCACGTTCTACGCCCGGGGCTGGGAGATCGCCATCGACGCGATCGACCTCGGCATCGACGGCGAGTCCATCCGGCCATGGACGTTCTGCCCGGCCTGCGGTTTTGCGGTCGACACCGCGGCCTCCGGCCAGGAGCGGCAGGTAACGGCGTGCCCGCGATGCGGCAGCACCGGCATCGCGGACACTGGGCAGCGCCTCGACGTTGTCGAGCTGTCGCACGTCTCGGCCGAGGTCCGGCGGGACGAGGCGATGATCTCCGACCGGCGGGATCAGCGGGAGCACATCCCGTTCCAGGTGATCACCGCGGCCGACATCGACCTGGGCAACATGCAACGGCGCTGGTTCGCCGAGGACACCGGGATCGGCTGCACCTACCTGCGCATGCTGGATCTGCGCTGGATCAACGTAGGTGTCCCCGGGCACGGCGCCTCCCGGATCATCTCGGCCGACGAACGTACCGGCTCGCTGTTCCGGGTCTGCTCCGGCTGCGGCAAGCTCGACACCGACACCGGCTGGAACAAGCCGCATGAGCACCGCGCATGGTGCCCCTACCGGACCGCGATCACGGAGAACACGGCGACCGTCGCGTTGTCGCGCACGCTGCGGACTCAGGGCCTGCTGATCCGCCTGCCGTATGCGGTGACCCTGGGCGACGACTTCGCCGTGCCCAGCATTGCGGCGGCGCTTCTGCTCGGCCTGCGGGAGCAGGTCGGCGGACACCCCGACCACATCCGGGTCGAGCACGTCATCGACCCGACGCTCAGCGACGGTACCGACAACCACGATGCGCTGCTACTGCACGACGTGGTGCCGGGCGGTACCGGATATCTGGCTGATCTGGCCGCTCCGGAACAGTTGCGTGAGCTTCTCGGCCTCGCCTGGGAGCGGGTGCACGGCTGCGAATGCCAGTTCGAGGAACGGCTCGCCTGCCACCGTTGCCTGCTGCCGTTCGCCGCGCCCGCGGCCGTGCGGCGCACCTCACGGGCAGCCGCCGTGCGGCATCTCGGCACCCTGATCGGCGTCGCCGACGACGCCACCAGTGCGGACGGCGTGCCCTGGCGGATCACCGAAACCGCGCCTCAGGATGATCCGGAGTCCCACCTCGAGCAGCGGTTCCGCAAGGTTCTCCTGGAACGGTTGAAAGCGACCGGCGCCGCCATCATCGAGGTGCCGAAGGCCTGGGGGAACGCGCTACGGTTCACGCTGCCCGGCGCGTCCCGCCAGTGGACGCTGACACCCCAGGTCAACCTGGAGAACTCCAGGCCCGACTTCGTCCTCGAATCGAACGACACCTCGGTACCGGCAGTCGCGATCTTCACCGACGGGCGCACCTTCCACGCGGTCCCCTCGCGCAACCGGCTCGCGGATGACGCGGAGAAGCGAGAGATCCTGCGCGGCACGGGCCGCATCGTCCTGGCGATCACCGCGCAAGACATAACAGAAGCGGAGCGGGGAACGGTCGCCCCTCCGGAGTGGTTCTCGGCGACTGCGGTGGCGAAACTGCTCAAACAGCCGAAGTTCCTCACCACCCCGGCAGCGTACGAAGGGCTTCGTACCGGACCGGTCACCTGGCTGCTGAACTGGGTGACGGAGCCGAAGCCGACCGATATCGGCATCGTCGCCAGAGCCGTGCCGATGTTCATGCTGGCCGGGCAGAAGCCACTCAGAATCGCCGAAGGTGTCAGTCTGGCCAGTGCTGGACGAGCGGCACTGCTCGACGAGGAGATTCCGGCCGGGACCCGATCCGTGGTAGTCAAACAGTTCGGCTCTCTCGCGGTCGCCGTCGAACAGGTCGGTGCAGACATCGCGGTGGCGCTCGTCCTCGACGACCGCGCGGAGGCGCTCGACTCGGCGCACTCCGATGCCTGGAGACTATGGCTACAGATGTCCAACGCGCTCGCCCTGCGCGACTGGGAAACCGACATTACCACCACCAGCCGGGTCGCACAGCAGGCCGCCACGACCACGTCGGCCCCGAAGGCGGAACCGGACACCCTGCCAGAGGGTATTGACCAGAGCTGGCACGCGCCTTACGAAGCAGCGGCGCCCGGCCTGGAACGAACCCTGATCCGTCTGCTGGCCGAACACGGCGGCATCAAGGCGCCGGTCGTCGGCGCCGAAGGCCCGGGAGGCATCCCGATGGATCTGTCCTGGCCGGAACAGCACGTAGCGGCGTCGTTCTACGACATGCCCAACGAAGACCGCCACGACCTGACCGCCGCGGGCTGGGTCGTGGTGGAGGCTGAGCTGGTGACCATCATCGCGGCGTTGACCGGCCCGACCGAACTTCTGGAGCACTGATGCCGACCATCATCATGACCAAGTGGCCATTCAAGATCGACGGCTCGGTCAAGGCCAAGGCGATGACGTTCTTGCAGAAGCTGTCGGAGGACGACACCACGCCGGGCTTGCACGTCGAGCCGATCGCGAACGCGGCCGACTCCCGAGTGCGCACCGGCCGGGTGGATCAGTTCTGGCGCGCGGTGATGTTCCGCCTCGATGGTGAGGGCGGCAGCCACTACGTGGTCCACGGCGTGTGGCCGCACGACGACGCTCTCACCGTCGCGCACCGCGTGCGTCTGAAGGTCAATCCGATCAACGGCCTGCCGCAGATCGAGGAGACCGAACCGCCGCGCCCACCCGTACCCCCGAGGCCTCTAGCTGTTGAGCCGATTCTGCCGCGGCTCGGCCGGACGCTCGGCGACCTGGTGGACCGGCTCGGCATTCCCGCGGACGTGGCGGAGCAGGCGCTCACTGCCGCGGATGAGGACGCGGTGCTGGAGCTGGCGCAACGTCATGAGGGCTGGCTCGGCCTGCTTCTGGTCGACCTGACCGGTCAGGACTCGATCGACACGATCGCCGACCGGCTCCAGCTCGAAACGCCGGAACCGACAGGCGACGAGGACGCCGACCTCCTCACGTCGCTGAAGAAGCCGGGCGCGCAGTCGCAGTTCGCCTTCATCGAGGGACAGGAGGAACTGCGCCGGGTCATCGAGGAGGACGACTTCGGTTCCTGGCGAGTCTTCCTCCACCCGGAGCAGCGCCGGTATGTGTCGCGCTCCTACACCGGTCCGTTTCGGCTCTCCGGCGGTGCCGGTACCGGCAAGACCGTCGTGCTCATCCATCGAGCCCGCGCGCTGGCACGACGAAACCCGGCTGCCCGGATCGTGCTCACCACGTTCACCACTAATCTCGCCGACTCGCTGAAGGACGGGCTCGCCCAGCTCGATCCCGCCGTGCCACAGGTTGCTGCGCTGGGTGGGCCCGGTGTGCACGTCGCCGGTGTGGATGCCCTCGCCGCCGCCGTGATCCGCTCCGCGGGTAGCGCGATCACAGATGCGGTCCAGGCCGTGTTGGGCGACGCCCGGTCCGCGCCCACCGGACGGACGCCGAGCGGGCGCTGGCGTGAGATCGTCGAATCGTCCGGTACGCCGCTGCCTGCGGAGATCGCCAACGAGACGTTCCTCAGCACGGAGTACGCGCTCGTCGTGCTCACGAACCAGGTCAAGAACGAAGAGCAATATCGGCGGGTACGACGGCCAGGGCGCGGTGTCGCGCTCGACCGGCCCAAACGCGATGCGGTGTGGGTGTTGATCGCGGCCTACCGTGCGCAGAGCCGGATCGACGGCACGCTCGACTTCGCCGAGGCGGCCGCGGTCGCCGCCGCACACCTCGCCGCGGTCGGTGGCAAGGCCGACCACGTTCTAGTCGACGAGGGGCAGGATCTCTCCCCCGTGCACTGGCAGATGATCCGCGCGCTGGCCGGTGAGCGCCCCGACGACCTGTTCATCGCCGAGGACTCGCACCAGCGCATCTACGGCAACCGGATCGTCCTGGGCCGGTACGGCATCCGTATCGTCGGCCGCTCCCAGCGGCTCACCCTCAACTACCGCACCACCGCGCAGAACCTGCGCTACGCGATGGCGATCCTCGAGGGCGGCGACTTCGTCGACCTCGAGGAACAGGCCGAGGCGACCGGCTATCGATCCGCCCGCTCCGGCCCGGAACCGGCCGTGGACAATGCCGGCTCCCTGATCGCCGAGCTCGACATCATCGCCGCCCGCATCAAGGCATGGCTCGCTGCGGGCGCCCGACCCGAGACGATCGCGGTGCTCGTGCACGACAAGCTTCAGCGGGAACGGGTGGTCAACGCCCTGACCGAGCGAAGCGTCCCCGCCCGCGCGGTCGACCGTGACCGCCCGGCCGACGGCCGCGTCCTGGTGATGACCATGCATCGCGCCAAGGGCATGGAGTTCGCCAAGGTCGTGCTCGCCGACGTCGGCTTTCAGTCCGCAGCGGAGAAGGAACGCCTACAGCGCCTGGACGACAGCGAACGCCGCGACGCGGAGCTACGCGCCCGTTCCCTGGTCTACGTGGCCGCGACGCGTGCACGAGACGAGCTGGCGGTGGTTCACCGGCGGTAGGCCACGTGCCTATTCTTCAGCCCCCTCCACGCACTTGGTAATACTGCAATCACGTCGGGTCCACAAACGCGCCGAAGTAGCTCGCAAGAAAGAAGACCTTCGGTACCGGCTCTGCGTCGCAGACGCGATCCCCACAACCACAGACACGCGGTGGACCCGCCCACCACACCGCAGCAGCGGCCCCCGCAACCTCTAGACTGCAATGCTCCGACCGAACGATGTTGATGCTCGCGCCCTGGCCACCAGTGCGCGGGCGATCGGCATCCCCACAGATATCTCCTCCGAAGGATGGTTGACGGTGCAAGGTCACCAAGGCACGGTTCTCTCGCTCTTCTCCGGGGCAGGGGGCCTAGATCTTGGTCTGGAAGCTGCCGGCTTCGAGACGAAGGCATGCCTGGAGATCGACCCCTTCTGCGCCGATACGCTGAAAGCTAATCGTCCCAAATGGCGACAGTTAGAATGTCGTGACGTCACCATCGCGGCCGACACGATCAAGCCAAAAAGCCTAGACCTGAAAGTCGGCGAGCTAGATTTGATCGCCGGCGGACCCCCATGCCAGCCGTTCTCCGTGGCAGCTCAATGGGCCAATACCGGCCGTCGAGGCATGGAGGATGATCGCGCGCAGACTGTGGTCGCGATGCTCGATCTGGTTGACGCGTTCCAGCCCAGAGCGCTACTCATCGAGAATGTAGCTGGCTTCCTCCGTGGCGAGATCTCGGCCTTACCATTCATCTGCGATCGTCTCGCCGAGATCAACGCGAAGCACGGCACGGCGTACGAGCTGCATGCGCAGATCATCGACTCGGCTGACTACGGCGTACCGCAACGCCGGAACCGCGTGATCGGCATTGCGACTCGCGACGGCAAGCCGATCGATCCGCCGGCCCCAACCCATGCACACGCGCCCATTCGAGCCTGGGATGCAATCGGAGACCTGAGGGAGGTAATCGACCTACCACCTAATCAAGGCAGCTATGCCGCACTGTTGCCGTCAATCCCTGAGGGCAAAAACTACCAGTATTTGACCGCCCGGGGTGGCGGCGAGGAGCTATTTGGCTATCGAACACGATACTGGTCATTTTTGCTCAAGCTGGCCAAGGACCTGCCGGCCTGGACGCTCGCGGCAAGCCCCGGACCGTCGACCGGCCCGTTCCATTGGGACAATCGGCCACTCACCGCTCGCGAGTGCCTTCGGCTGCAGAGTTTCCCAGACGAATGGAAGCTCGCCGGTCCCTACCGGCAACAAATCAAGCAGGCTGGAAATGCCACTCCTCCGCTGCTCGCCGAAGTGGTCGGGCGAACCCTGCTGGCTGTTCTTAATAACGCGCATGAGGTTGACGAAGCACGGCCTAAGTTGCTTCGCGAGCGAATCAGGGGCGCGATTCCTCCGCCGATTCCTCCAGTCCCAGTACCCGAGCAGTACCGCTCGCAGCTCGGAATCAAGAAGGCACACCCCGGCACTGGCAAAGGCCCGAGGCCGCGCGAAGTGTCATCCAACCAACCATAGACACCAAACGCGGTTATGCAAGAACTGCCGCCCTGACCCGTACGGCGATCGCGAGAGCGGTGAGTCGTTGCCGGGGTTTAACGCCGCATCGTTCAGTGACGCCACCGCTGGGCGACGATGGCCATACCGGCTTCTTTACCAATTACCGCTCCTCCCGGACTCCACCGCCTCCCGACTTGGTGACGAAGTCCGGACCTTTCAGATCACATCAGCAAAAGTCGCATGCAAAGCGCACTGAGACGAGGACGCAAATGTCGATGCCGGGCGATTCCTGGCGAAATGCGCTGGTTGTGGGAGTACGAGGATCCGGACAATTCGGCAATCGCTTGATAACGGCCAAACGGGCACAGTTGGGTGCGCCATTCGTGACGCACCCAACGATCCCTATCGACCCATCAGCTCCGCCATCAGGGCACCCGGACGGCGAATCAACTCGAATGAGCTGACGAGCTTGACCTCACTATCCTGATCACGCAAAGCCATAACCCGGGCGTTAGCCGAGCTGCCGGAGCGATCTTCGAACGGGTGCAGGATCGCCAGTCTGCCTCGCGGAGCGACGATCATTGGAACCTCGTCCTCCACCAACGAGAACTTGAAGTCCACCGCGAACCGCCGTGCTGCCCGCAGGTCTCGCTCGCGCTGCCGACTCACCTCAAGCGGTCGGCCCTGCAGCAGGTCCAGCAGGTCCACGGCGAGGCGCCAGTCGAGTAGTGGATGCCATGCCCGGTTGCCGTAGTCACGCAGGCAGCTATGGCAGCTGGAGTCGCATGGCACGCCGTTGTTGTGCGCAGTAAGTTCGTTCGCGAACGACTCCGCCTCCGAGAAGAGGTCATCGACCTTGTCGGCAAGCCGGGTTGCGTAGCCAGCACCGTTCTCAAGGCTGTCGGCAATGAACAGCTCCGCGGTCAGTCGGCCCTCATGCTGGCGTGGATGCACACCAACCTGAATCTCGGCCGGGCCGATATCCAACCACTTCACGGCGGCGTCGCGCAGTAGGTAGCCGAGCGAAGCCCAGGTGCCTCGGCCGGCCGGCTCCTGTGGATCGATCGTCAGGCCGGATGGCGTGCTGGCGAGGCCTACGACGAGCACATCCGTGTGTCGCTGTGCGGCGAGCGCGACCGGTTCTCGCGCCGAGCCCTCTGCGGTATAGCTGGTCAATCGCGCCCGCTTCTGTCGCTCTCGCTCAGTAAGCATGCTGGCCTCGATGAGCCCG
This sequence comes from Catenuloplanes sp. NPDC051500, assembly GCF_044454585.1. NCBI lineage: Bacteria > Bacillati > Actinomycetota > Actinomycetes > Micromonosporales > Micromonosporaceae > Catenuloplanes > Catenuloplanes sp. NPDC051500. The sequence continues at coordinate 22,202 of NZ_JBITDX010000035.1, read as the reverse complement.
TCAGCTTGCCACGTCTTGCCTTGGCCGGTGGCGGTCGCCGCAGTGAACCGATAGAGCTCGTTGTCGTTGGTGTTGACCGACATAATCTTCCCGGTCGCCGAGCGGATCCAGGCGTTGGCATACCCCTTCTCGTCATACTCGCCCATGACCAGCCGCGGCTGGGCCGCCCGGGCGGTCATCTCGCCCATCTGCTCGTAGTCACGGGGAAGATAGGAGGTGCGATAGCCGATCGGCTCGGCGATCGCAACCTGTGCGAAGCTCGGAGCGCCGGCTGAACAGTAGGGGCAGACCGGCGTGTCCGCCGTGGTGATGCCGAGACACTGCTGACAAACTCCGGCGTGCGCCTGCGGCTGCGGGCCTAACGGATCCTCGGGGCTCAGGCTCCAGAAGCCGTTGGCGGACTGTACGTAGCTGGCCACCCCGACGGCAATGTGGATTGACTTGTCCTTGACTACCTCCGCACCAGGCGCGAACTCTGACAGGGCGATCCCGGCATCCCTGTCCAGGGTCTTGGGCTCTCCGGCACCTCGCGGCCGCTCGGTGTAGAGCATCCGGACCTGGGTGGGGAAGCCGAACATCGGGAGTAGACCGGCTTGCGCCAATGTCTGCGACAGCGCTTGGACTCGTGCCTTGTGAGCTGCGTCGGTGATCTCCTCGGCCAGCGTGTGAGTGGCCCAGTCCGCGAGGCTGTCCGCTTTCTCTGGCTTCAGTTGAGTCGCCACCAGTAGGCCGACGGCGATGGAGCGCCATGTTTCACGGTTGGTGACGAGAACATCGCGCACGGCGCTACTGAGATCTGGAAGGTCGAGCCAGTCGGAGACTGTGCCGAACTGGCCATGGACGCTGCGGCCGCTGTCGAATGTGACCTGCTTCGATACAGTGCGAAAGACCCGGGTCAAGACCTCGGCGGTGAACGCCCGCTTGAGGATCGGCTCAGAACGCATATCCAGGAAGGGCTGCGGAGGTTCGTCCCCAGTGATCGAGCCCGGGTGGGCGAAGTAGTGCTCGTCGTGGCTGCGGGCACCCCGGCAGACGGTGAGTGCGACGGCGAGGTGCTCGCCACGCCGGCCCGCCCGGCCGACCCGCTGCTGGTAGTTGAACCGCTGGGGCGGCATGTTCGCCATCACGACGCCTTTGAGGGCCCCAATGTCGACACCGGCTTCCATTGTTGTGGTGACCGACAGGATGTCGATCCCGTCGACCTTGGGGACCTCGGTGCCGGCCAAAAAGACATCTTGGAACCGTGCCTGCCGCGCCTGCGACTCCAGCGGGTCGGTCTGCCCGGTCAGCTCCTCGCAATGCAGGCGGAAGCCCCCGTCCTCCCTGATCAGCCAGGCGTAGTAATCCTCCCGGCCGCCCTGCGTGACCTCCGGTTGCTCGGGCAGACGGGCAAGGCAGGTGATGCAGATGCCGGCACTGCGGTGCAGGTGCTTGGTCCGGCAGGTTCCGCATCGCCAGATCGCCGGTTCACTGGTCAAAGCCAGGCGCATCTCGGCCGGGTCGATACGATATCCGGACTGCTCGCCCGCATTTAGCCTGCGAGCGAATGTCTCCACCAAGCCTTCCCCGTCTAGTCCGCAAGGGTTCAGCTCGACCACCTTCTCCGCGTAGTTGACCAGGTGCTTAGGCCAGTCACGCTCGGCGTACTTGCTTGTCCACGGGGTACGCCGCCTCCGACCCAGCATCCGTAACGCGGAGCTGGCGAACTCATGAGCGACCGAAGCTTCCAACGAGCCGAGCGTCATCGGCGCGGCCGGCACGACGTGCCCCAGGCCCAGGGCCTCGAAGTCGCGATCGCCTCCGGCAAAGACCGTCTTGACCACCTGAGCGCCGAGAGCGCGCTGAATTTCGGTAAGCAGTTCCTGCTCGTCGGCGTCGAGGGTCGTGCCACGCTCTCGTACCGAGGGGCCGTCCCAGTTGAACAGACGAGTCCACGACTGTTCGGTGGACAACACCTTGTTCAACGACGGTGCAGGCCCTCCTGGGTTGACACCGAGCTCGAGCAGACGTGGCTGCAGATCGCTAACCATATCGACGAGGCTAGGCCGACCGCTGAGCGCCTCCAGCGCGCCAGCAAGAGCCTGCTCATCACCGGCGTCTAGGCCGAGGCCGACCAGCTTCTTCAAGATCGCCGCGGCGGCATCCTTATTGACGGCTTGCAAACGCTCGAGTGCCGCGGTCGTCTCGGGAGACTTCTCCCCGTCGAGCAGCTTCTGCAGAAGCCGACCATCGGCAGACTTGCCCTGCACCGACTTGACCAAAAGCGCGCGAACAAGGTCGAGGTAATGGGCCAGTTCCAGGTCGGCCGAAACGCGAGCCGCGCCCTGCCTACTGTCGGAGAAGGTGACCAGCCGCGACTTCAGCCAACGTTTAAGCGCGCCGGTGAGAACCTGATTGGCTCGATTGAAACCGACACCTTGGGTACGGATCGACGATCCGGACCGGCGCTGGTCCTCGACACGGTCGCTCCTGGTTGTCCTTTCCCGATCGTCGCCGCACGACGGGCACTTGGTGGGGAAGGCCGGCATCCGATCTTCCGCGCCTGCGGCACTAAGAACGTAGATATATCCGGTCGACGGCTGGGTCAACTTGCGTTCGATCAGACCTGTGCCGGGCGAGTACTGTGCCTTTACAAACTCCATGGCGTAACGCGGGGCCTTAGCGTCCTTGCTGGTTCGGGTGCCGGTGCGTTGCCATTTCTTGTCGACCACGGGCTTACGATCGGTCGGCCAGTAAACTCTGTAGTCCTGGGCGTCCCGACCGGTCGGAGCCCGGTCTGGCAGTCGGTCCAGCGCAGCGATTGAGGAAACAAGGAAGTCCCTACCGGAGGCCTTAGCGACGTAGCCGCCCAGCATGCTCTCGCCGCAGGATTCACAGTACAGTAGCTCCAGCACTCGGGCGCCGCATTCACAGGTGAAACGCTGAGCGGCATACAGCTTGCCGATTCTGCGCTGCGGGGATTTCTCCCCCGCCGCAACCTTCGGGCATGCCGGGTCGGAGCAGGCCCAGAGCCCTTGCAAGGTACGGGCAAATAGGTGCCCACGGAACCGAACCGCTGGCGACTGCTGGGTCTCGAGCAATGCCGTTAACACGTCGAAGGCAGTGCGGGCCTGCTGAGCATCGATGTCGGGGAACAGCCTGCTCGCAACCTTGGATAGCGCGCGTGGCCGAAGTTCGTCGTTCTCGGTCATTGCTCGCTGCAGCGCTCGCGGCAGCGTTCCGTCGGTGGGCAACTCGTCGGCGGTGAGCGTCTTGGCCAATAGCGGTGCGGTCAGCGCGCGCAGGTCGTCGGCGCCCTGGTGTTCCTCAAGCTTGGCCTTAATAAAAGTGAAGGAGGAACTGTCGGCGCGACCGAAAAACTCGCCGAGAAAGGCTCGCCCCTCTGAGTCGTCCTGGATGCTGGCCGACGTTCCGATGATCTTGAGCTGGTCCGGGCGCTCATCCAAGCCAAGCACCCCCATAAGTCGGCGTAGCAGATACGCGACCTCGGTACCGGACGTGCCGCGATACATGTGCAACTCATCGACGACTAGCGTGAACTTGTTCGCCGGTGACGCCGCGAGCCAATGACGAGTCGCCTCGATCATGGGTGCCTCGTCGGAACGCGACAGCGCGATCGAGAGCATGCTGTAGTTCGTGATCAGGATATCGGGTACGGCGTGCTGCATGTCCCAGCGCGACCGCATCTCGGCGCCGTCGAGCGCCGGCAGGAAGTACCGCCATTTGTCCTCGATAGTACCTTCGGCGATGCCTTCCACCAGGCGTTGCTGCCGCTGCTCCGCCGCTCTCATCAGCTTCGCGAGCCGCTTAACCTTGTCCGCGGTAGCGCTCTCCCGCGTGCCGGGAAGCGAAGTACGGCCGGTGTATCGACCGAAGTAGAAGCGATGACCTGGTCGATACTTCTCGAGCCAGGCACGTGCCACTGGCGAGTCCAGGGCCGTGCGCAGACGGACCAACTGGTCTTCAACCAACGCATTCATCGGGTAGAGCAATAACGCCCGGATTCCGGGCATCCGGCCCTGCTCGTTCTCACGCTGCGGCTTGAATTCGCCGCTGGAGCGCCACCAGGGGGTGTCGGCCCGAACGTCCGCGGGCGTCACCCAGCTCTTCGACTCCTTTACGAGCCGAGCAATCACCGGCAGCAGGAACGACTCTGTCTTCCCGGAGCCGGTGCCAGTACCGACGATGACGTTCCGCCCGCGCTGCAACGACTCCCGCAGCGCCTTCTCTTGGTGGTCGTACGGCCGGTGGACCCCGCGCGGCAGCAGGCCGGGCTGTAGCAGTGAGGCCGCTTCTGGCAAGCCGAGGTCGAAGAGGATCTCGCCCATCGTCTCGTCGGCGGCGGGATATGACGGCATCAGCTCGACATAAGGGTCAGCAAAGACCGTTCCTCGCTGAGTGAGCAGGCGCCTACGCTCACCTTCCAATGCGGTATCACGCAGCTCGTAGGCTGTCTCGTAGTACCTCAGGAACGCCTGTTCCAGGTAATCCTGAAGCCCGTCAAGAGTCAGGGCCGATGAATTCATGTGATGCGTCACCCCTGTTGTGCCATCGTGATGGACCTCGTGACCGGCTTCTGATTGAGCAGCTGAGCCACGATGCCGGTAGTTGTGCTGTCGACGTTCTCGTAGATCTGATAGTTCGTGGGGCTGGGTCCGATCGAGCTGGTCCGAGGAGGTAGTCCGGTACGCATCACCAGCGCCCTCGCCAGCGTGCGGGGGAGCGGCGCGTTCTCCGGAACGGCAAGGCGACGCCGCATGCTCTCGTCCGCGTACAGCAGGTCGGTCCTGCCTTCGATCGCGCGCAAAAGCCACTCCCCCACCGAGAACTCAACCTTGACGAGTGGCGTCCCCGTCTCGGCACGGAACGCGAACATCCGGCCGATACGAAGTTTGTATGAATAGAAGCCGGGACGTGTGTCATCGGAAGCCCTCCTCCACTCGTGACCGAGCACGGTAGGAGAGCGCTGGTGGATCTCAGTGCCGGGCGACATGGTCAGGCGGGTGCCGACGGAGTCAAGATCGGAAATCGCCGGCTGCATGGTAAGGAGTGCGTCTGCGACCAGCCCGTGCATCGTCACACCGAGTGCTCGCAGGCCGCCCCGGACAATGTCCCGAAACGCGGGGTCCCACTCCAGGTAGAGAGCCTGCGGACCGCTCGGACGGCCCTGAGCATCCACCGGCGTGCGCCGGTGGAGCTGCCAATTCGAGGCAGCCTCGGAAACGACCGGGTCGTCATCGTCCGGGTTATCGAGTCGTTCCAGCAGCCGCTGCGGGCGCGCACCGGCGAACAGATAGAGACCGGAGGAGGCCGGGAGCGCGACCAGGACGGCGGGAGCGACACCGATCGTGGCCGTGTCGTAATGCCGCTCAATATGGCCGAGGTCTTCCAGGGTTTTGAGCGTCCGGCGCCAGTAGTACGCGAGGTTCGGGAGCTGGTATCGGCGGCACAGCCAGGCCCAGGTCTCGGCAAACGCGCCCACCGGGGCCGAGCCGTGCTCCCGCTCAGAGAGCCAGGTCAGCACGTCATCGTACGGGTTCTCCGCGATCAGGCGCCCGGCGACGGTGGTTCGGGCAATCTCCGGTGCGGGGTTAAAACGGGGTGGCGCAGGCGCGACCCGGGTCGGTGACGACATCACCTCGCTCATGATCTTGTTGATACGAGGATGCCGCTGGCCCACCCATGACCAGCTGCGGAAACCGGTAACTAGGGACCCGACCAAGTCCGGCCGCAGATGACACTTCACCTTCCCATCGAACCGGGGCGCGTCAGCCGGCACCGCGATGGCCTGGACGCGCTCAGTAGTCCGGCTGCGGACCAGGACGCAGGCGATCGGTGATGTCGTGCCGCGAATGGCGGCCAGGACATCTACAGCATTGGGCCGCAGCCCGGTGTCGGCGAGCCAGTGAGGCAAAGCCGGATTGACCTCGCTAACCTCGCCGGATTCAGTGATTAGAAGCAGCTCGGTACCCGGCCGCTTGCTAATCACGAGTGGCTCGCGCGTATCAATGCCCTCGAGGGAGGCACCGGCCAGGCTAGTCCCAGCTGAGCTACGCCGCTCGGCTGACTTGACGGCATAGCCGTGGGGCAGTCTCATGACAGGCCGAAAGATGTCGCTGCACACGGGGAGGTGCTGCACAAAATCCTCGGTTCGTACCAGCAGCGCGCCGCAGGGCGATTCAATCTGGTACCGACCCGGGGGAAGCGCGAGTTCGGACAGGGCGAGTCGCTGATCGTCCACCGATACCGGATACCGCTCGCCGGCAATGGCGACCTCAGTAACCGGCTCGTCGCCAGAAAAGTAGATATCCGGCTCGCCTCCGACGAGATAGAGGCCGTTTCGCACCTGCTGCCCACCGTGGAAAAAGCTAGTGCGCTCGCCGCCGACCGCGCGGCCCAGGTTGAGCTGCTCAAGCACGGCTGGCTGGTCCGGGGACAACGCGACGGTGCGGAACCATACCCAGTTACCGAACCCGGCCGGTGACTGCTTGGCGGAGATGCCCGCCGCCTTCAGGACCCCGGTGATACGCAAGACCTGGTCCGGGCGGACAAGGAGATCGGCGGTGATGGGATGGATAACGCTACGGACCTGCAGCATCGCATCCGCGCGGGCATCTTCACGCATCACATACAGACTTTCACCGCCGAAGCGCAGTACGAGGTCGTCCGCAAGCTGGTGCTGGACTCCTTCGGCAAGCAGCACCAACTCGGCGATGGCGGTCCGCACCTCGACCAATGATTCATGATCTTCGATGAGGACTCGTCTGCCGCTACCACAATCGACCTCACGCCCGACCCAACCGCTGTCGACCATTACCACGCCGGCGAACGTGCCGGTGAACTCGTCGAAACTCAGCAGGCCCTGCCTGTGGCTCGCACACGGCCGCGACCGCGAACGTGGCCCGACCTTCATCAGACGGACGGCTTCCTCCTCGAAGACAGCCCGCAGGATTGCTAGTGCTGGCTCCTCCCGGAAGCGGTCTAGGAAACGGGGGTGGTGCAGGACCAGCCAGGTACAGAAGGCCTCGAACGACGCACCATGAGAAGCGAGATAGCCTTCGATCTGGAGCCGGTCGTGAGAGCGAATCAGCGCTTGGCTACGCGACCACCCCTGCAGTGACCATTTCGAGTGAGACTCCGCGGTTGGGCGGCCATGGACGGAGCCGGGCCCGTCAAGCCAACGGTTCCAAGCTCGCCACATCTCGGGGACGTGAATGTCGTAGCCGTTCGGCCCGATCTTGAGGGGAGGCAGTCCGAGCAAGGCGTTCTGACGGGCGTAGACGCCCTTGCCAATCGGGTCTTCGGTGACCGCGAGCACCGTCATGGCGAGGTCGGACACAAACGGGGGGTTCCCAGGGAAGCCTCGACGCCGCCACGTCGTTGCGGATTCCGCGCCACGACGGAAAGGAAAGTCGCCGATCCCAACCTGGAAGGCCCGGCAAAAATCCTCGACGGCCTGTTCCGGGCTGAGGCCGGACAACTTGGCGAGCAGGTCCCTGTCGACGTACAGGTAGAGGCCCCGATTCGGGTCGCCACGGTCGATCACATCCTCGAACAGCCTGCTGTTCCACTCCAGGTAGTTCATCTGCGCACCTCCCAGGGCACACACAGTAAACGGTCAGGGGCAGAACCGGCAGCTTCTGCACTCCCGCGAGTGTTTTGTCGGTCGCTAGTTCAAAGGCAGGAGAACTTCTGCCTGGCACATGTCGTCGCGTTATAAGAGGGCGCGAGAGCAGGCCCACACTGGCAGCAGCGGTCGCTATGCCGTGCGATGCACAACGAAGTGGACGATGCGATGCGAAGCACTGTTAACAGCCCCAATATGCTCATGCGGGTGCAAGGAGGGCACATGTCCGGTCTCCGCCTGGTTGACAGGCGCTACGAACTGCGGAAACGCCCGCTCTCTCAAGAGGGCATGGGAGAGGTGTGGCTCGGTCACGACAACCGGCTCAACCGAGAAGTGGTGGTCAAATTTCTCCGAGTCCCATCTGGGGATGACGACGAGGAGCACATCCGGCGCCGCTTCGAACGCGAGTCCACGATCATCGCCTGTCTCGAGCATCCAGGCGTGCCCGCGATCTACGACGTGGGCTACGACGGCGAGACCCCGTACATGGTCATGCAGCGTATCCACGGCCTCACCATCGCCGACCTGGTCGCTGCGCAGCACCTCGGCACGCTGCCGATCGGCTGGGTTGCGGCAATCGGTGCCCAGATCTGCTCCGTACTCGCGGCCGCGCACGGCGCGGGCCTGGTCCACCGCGACTTACAACCACGCAACGTCATGCTCGAGCCCTACGGGTCGGTCAAAGTACTCGACTTCGGCTTCGCGGTCGCGCCATCGGCCGCCGATATTTCCCGCATCACCCAGATGGGCGTCCTCCTCGGCACACCCGCCTGCATGACACCCGAACAGATGCAATCCAACGAATGCGGGCCCGCGATCGACCTTTACGCACTCGGCTGCACCCTCTACGAAATGCTCACTGGCACGCCCCTGTTTAGCGGCGCGACCCCATTCGCGCTGATGATCCAGCAAGTCAACGCACCCCCGCCCGCGCCACGAAGCCAACGCCCCGAGGTGCCCGCCGAGCTGGATCAGTTGGTGCTAAGTCTCTTGGAGAAAAAGCCGGAGGACCGGCCGGCAAGCGCCGAAGAGGCCTATCGGCAGCTCCTGCCCCTCTCCGTTGATCTCGGGCCACTCCCCGGAGCCCTCGACCTGCCCTCGATGTCCAGCCCTGCCCGGATGTACGCCGGTGTCCTGCACCGCGTATTCGCGAAGACAACTGAGCGGGAGCAGCCGGCGGCCGCGTACCCGGGAGAGGCTCAGGAGAATCCCAGGCGCGCTAACGCCGATACTCGTGTGCTCATCCAGCACAACCACCCTGCCGAGGCGGCTGACGTGCTAGCGCGGGCCGAGTTGCCAGCGCGACGGTCTGTGGACAACGTCAATGCCGAAACAATGAGCGCTCGCTACGAACTCGCCGGGCTGCTGTTCGAAGCCGCTGATTATGCTGATGCCGAACCAATCTTTCAAGTGCTCGGCGAGATGTTGCCCGGCGAGGCAACGATGTCTGAAGTCGAGTTCAACTGCCGATACAAGGCAGCGATATGCGCTGCCCTCACCGACCGGCGCCGCGTCGCGCTGGAGCGCCTCGAAAGCCTGTTCGCCGACTACTTGGTGACGCACGGAGACACCGATAATCGTGCGTTAAGGTTGCGTCGGCAAATTGGGCAGCTACAACTTGACACCGGCGAGCACAAGGCCGCCCGGCAGACCTTCACAGCGTTACTCGCCGTCGCCCAGAGCCCCCTTAACAATGTCAGGCTAGACGCCGACGAGATCATCGAGATGCTCGCAAGCATCCCGGCCGTCCAAAACTCTCAGCCGACCGACCCGGGCTGGCAGGACGTGCTGCGCTACGCCGACCTCAGCGACCCCGTGCTGGATAACTTGGTAGCGGCGCTGTCCGGACGAGGAATCGCTGCGCCCTTGATCGGATACGAACTCGGTAACGAGGGCTGGCTGGCCGAACTGGCCTGGCCTATTTACAAGACGGCCATCATGGTACTGGGATCTCTCAACGAGCAGGAGCTGATCGACCGAGACACAGCATACGACATCGCGGGTTGGGACGCACGCCCCGCTGCCAGATGGAATGCCGATGAGATCTGCAGGCGAGTGACAACGTGATCCGTGCACGCAAGGAGAGCCAACTAGAAATAATCCAGGTCCAGCGGAAATTCCTCCTCACCGCGCTTGACAAAACCTTCGACGAGCACCGCGAATCTTCTGACGACTTTTTCGATCGCCAAGACCAGCCCGTTCAAGGACCTGAAGAGCCCTGTCCTGGTCGTTCAGGAGTTCCTGCAGAGCGGTCGCGTGATCGAACTCTAACCTCGGCCTCCGTATGGCTGACTAAGGGTTGGCGCGCAGTAGAGAAGCGTCCTCTGATCAGCGGAAATCAGGCTTGCCGAGGATCTCCTGCCCCAGTCGCGAAGGGCACGGTGAAGGCTCTGGTCGCCCATCTGCCGTTGGAGCGATGCCGCGCTGGTGTGAGATCAGCGCGTCGGTGGGCTGCGCGGCGGCGCCATGACAGGTGAGTCGGCCGTCCTCGGCAGCCCGGCGACCGCATGTCGCCGGTCTCCAGTCAATCCGGGTGGTAGCCGTACTCGGCGAGCCGGTCGCGGGCGATCCGCAGTTCCTCGTCGGTGAAGAGGGCCGACCACGGCTCCCGCAGCACGAAGGCCTCGACGGTCAGGTCGAGGCGGCCCTTCTCCCAGAGCGTGGTAAACCCACTGGACACCGAGGTCGCATGGATGAGCTGGCGTGCGGCACCGAGCCCGCCCGACGTGGAGATCATGCGGATGTAGATGGTCGCGTTGTAGTTCAGCTCGCGCTTCATGGCCCGGTAGCCGGCAACAAGGGCGTCATGAAACCGCTTCTCAAGTGCCTGCAGGTCCACGTCGCTCTGCTCTGCGCGCACGGCCGACGGCGGCGGAGGCGGCTCACGGCGGGCTGAAGGTCTGCCGGCCGGGTTCAGGCCGAGCGCGATGTGGTCGGAGAGCCCGGTGCCGAGGTGTTGCGGCTTCGGCATGCCGCGGGAGTGCAGCCCTCGGACGAGCGCCGTATAGATGTCACGCATCGAGAGCAGGTCACCGGCGCCCGGAATGCCATTGCGCAGCACCCTGAGGAGTTCGCCGGAGAACGCCGTGAAGCGCTCACCGGGCGGCGCGATCGACGTCGAGGTCGCTGGCGCGGAGGTGACGGTGTAGGTGCCGCTGATGTCGATCGCGGCGGTCACCGCGGAGGGAACGGAGGTCATCGCGGCCGCCGCGTGCCCGGAGAAGCAGCAGTCGAGGATCAGGATCCGGTTCTTCGCCGGACTGTCCGCCAGAGCAAGACGGATCCAGTCAATCGGCACGGCCGAATACGTCACACGGGCCGGATCGGTGTTGGCGACCGCGAGGTGAAGTACGCCGCGCGGGGTGAGCAGACCGTGCCCGGCGTAGTAGACGATCAAGGTGTCTGCGGCATCGTTGACTGCGTCGTCGAGCGCGACACCGACCTCGTCCTGCGTGCGCGGGTCGATCAGCCGACGACAGCGGCTGGAGTCCACGATCCCAGTAGAGGAATCGGTCAAGGCCTCGGCCAGCACCATGACGTTGTTCGCCACGGACGGCAGATCGGTGATCGCATCGCTAGCGAACCGGGCCGCTCCCACCAGCAGGACGCTGGACCGACGCCGATCCGGCAGGCGCGTGGTCATGGCTGACCGCCCGTCACCTCGAATGCCTCCCGCAACAGCCGCGCCGCCACTCCGGCATTGGCCGCGTCGATTTCCACCCGTCGACTGCGACCAGCATCGGTGATCTCGATGCTGAGCCTGGTACGCCGGGCCGTAAGCCAGCCGCTGACCGCGGAGACAAGGACACTGATCGCCCCACCGGCGCCCAGCGCGACCACCAGCGCATCAGTCGCCCCACCCATCTCGCCTGGCCGCAGGTCTTTGGCAATCGCCGTGACCCGGCCCCGGAATTCATCGTCCGACTGGAGCCAGGCGTAAAGCGAGGACAGCTCCTGGACCTGGTCATCGACAAGCGCGATCGTCGCGTGCACGCGGCGATCATCCTCGCTCATGTCACTAGATCGCCATACTCCGATGGTGTCGTTTTGAGACCGGGTTTTCGTCGTGCGCGACGCCGAATCAGCGCGATCCGACGATGTCCGGCATCAGGGTGATGATCTCGCGGTACGTCGCGGCGCTGAGGTCTTCCGGTACTTCGGCGTCTCGGGCTTGGACGAGGTCGTCGAGCAGGGTGCGGACCTCCACGTAGTGTCCCGCTTGGTATGCGATGCGGATGGCGTCGAGCCAGGGGTGGCCTTCGGCGCGTTGCTGGTCTGCTTGCCAGGCGATGTCGACGGCCCAGCGGGCGCTGGCGAGGTCGCCGGTTTCGAGGCAGAGGGCGACGTGCTGGTGGGTGGTGTCGACGATCGCGGAGACGAGGTGGTGGGGCTGGATGGCGCTGTCCGGCAGCCAGGCGTACGGGGTGCGGTAGCGGGTGGAGTGGGTGAGGTCGGCGCCCGCGAGTGGCTGGCCGCGAACGAGTTCGAGCGCGCGACGGAGGTCCTCAGCGCCATCCGGCCCGTTCGTTTCGGCACGGGTCCGCAGGCGTCGTAAGAGGTTCAAGTCGAATAGGTAGCCGTCGTGGAGGTGGTTAGGTGCGGTCGATGCTGTTGTTCGGTGGGAGCCAGGGCTGGCCGTCGGGTGCTTCGCCCAGCCAGCGGCGGGTGCGGCTCATGGCGACGCGGCGGCTTCGTGGGCTGACGATAGTCTCGGGCCAGAGGGCGGCGTCGAGTTGTTCGCCGGTGGCGCCGTGTCGTCCGCGGGATGCGAGGTAGACGACGATCTCGCGGTGGAACCGGAGTCGTTCGTCGGGTGGCGGGCCGACCGCTTGGACATCGACTGGGCCGAGAATCGCGATTCGCAGGCGGGTGGTCGCTGGGTTGTGCCAATCCGCAAGATCCGCGTCGAGTGCGGCATCGTCTTCTGGTGCCCGGCGCCGGCGAGTGCCGGTCGCTGCCGTGGGTGCGGGCTTCGGCCGTGTGGTGTCGGCCGGTTCTGCGGCGGGAGCGACGACGCCCGGGGCGGGCAGAAGGTGCCCGTGGGCATCGGTGCCGTCGGCCCATTCCTCCGTCGCGGCCGGTACCGGCTCGTCAACGGGCGCGGATACAGTCGGCTGGCGGGATTGTGCGCTGCGGAACAGTCGCGCGAGGTTGGCGAGTTGGTCGGCAGGTAGGCCGGTGGCGTAGAGCCCGGTCGGGTCGAGCCAGTCCAGGTCGACGGTGCCGTCAGCGTCGACCCGAAGCATGAATCGAATGTCGGCGCGGGAGGTAGCGGCGATGGCTTCCGCATCGTGGAGCGCGTGTCCAGGGAGTCCCACAGCGGTCGCAGTGTCAGGGCCAGCGGCGAGGATGACGAGCGGAGCTGGCTGTGCGTCGTGGGCGTGCGAGATCCGTGCGGCGAGTCGGTCTGCCGAGGAGGTGGCAGTCCGGTGCTGCATGAGCGTATGCGCCTGGGTCGCGGATGCCGTGCGGAGGCGGTGACCGCCGAGAGCAATGAGGTGTTCGACGTCTGCCGAGTCCAGACCGGTCACGATGATGTCGGTGTCGTCAGACCAGGTGCTGGTGGCGAGTTCGGTGGCGAGGTAGCGCAGCATGTCCGCGGCCTGCCGCGGGTCGCCGGTGAGCGACAGGGTGCCGACGCGTTCGAGGTCGATGAGCAGGTGGTGGCCTTGCGGGTGTGAGGCGACGGTGACCAGCGTCTGCAGCGGCGCGACTTCGTCGCCGTCGACGGCCGGCAGTACGGCTTCGGCGGCGAGCAGCCATCGGGTGCCGGCCGGGTCCGTGATGAATGGTGATGGTGCTGCGCCGGCGGGAGTAGTGAGGATCAGATGCAAGGCGTCCGAGCTAATCCAGACGGCGATGATGTCCGGCAGGTCTTCTGTGGGAGTGTCGCGGAGCAGGTGGGTGAGGGCGCGGAGGGCGTGGTCGAGGCGCTCGACGTCGGCGGGCCGGGCTGCCGCGCGTACCGTCGTCTCGGTCTGTGGTTGTGGCGCCGCAGGCAGACGGCGGTGCTGGCGCTGCCGGCGCAGCTGGATGAGCAGCAGCGCCGCGAGCAGCCCGGACGTCGCGAGCGTGGCGGTGACCGGAAGCACCAGGTCGAACAGATCAGTCTCATCGGACTCCGCCGCGGCCTGCGCCGGCTCCGGCGTGTCCTCGACCGCGGGCGGTGGTGCCGTCCGCTCCGTGTCCGCGCGTTCGGGACGCTCGGGTCGCGGGGCGGGTGCTAGCGCGGAAGGCGGTGGCGCAGCAGCGGCGGAATGTGCGCCGAGCGGATGAGCTCGGGTCCGGGGTCTGGTGAGCGGGTCCGCCTGCGTACGTAGGAGCAGTAGGCCAGCACCAGCACCAAGTTGCTCGGCCTTTCACCGGAAAAATCGCTGCGCACGTTCGTTGAGGGCGGGTGAGAGGCTGCGGATCGCGTGGAACATTGCGGTCAGGACCCACCAGGCGGGGCAGCGGCGAAGATCCAGTGGTAGTGATTGAGGGTTCGCCACGTGAAGAGGACGGCGAAACTGAGGCCGAATACGGTGGCGGCGATGACCCGGCTGACGTGGCCATGGACGATGGTGAGGCCGATGCCTGCGCCGAGGATCAGCATGCCGAGGCGTGCGGAAGCGCTGGCGAGCGGGCTGAGCGCGTAGACGTCTGGTACGCCGCGGGTGGCTGCTCCGGTGATGAGGATGCCGGTGGCGGCGATGAGCGATGGGATGGCGGGTGTGCGGTAACCGCGGATCCACAGGGGTATGCCGCCGGGCGGGACGCGAGTAATGGCCAGGCCTGCCGTGGTGGTGAGGATGACGATGGGGAGGGCGAAGAGAATCGGCCACCAGGCGAACGTGTCCGTGTAGAGGTTCATGTAGGCGCTGACGTACATGCCGAAGCCGGTCGCCAAGGCCAGGCCTGATGCTGCGGCGGTGAACAGTGCCCGTCGGGAGTTCCGGGCATAGAGTGCCTGCTCGCTGGGTGTGCGCGGTGCGGCGTACTGCAGGCCGGTAACCGCTATGCCGGTGCTCCAGCAGGCGAGCGCGATGAGGAAGCCGCTGATGCCCAGTTGCGGCAGCCGCAGGAAGTATGCGACCCCGCCGCCCGGGAACTCACTCACCCCGCTGTTGTCGAGGGTCTGCGCGAGCATGACCATGGCGGCCACGGCCAGCAACCCGGGCGGGACCAGTGCAGGCCAGCCAGAACAGATCCGCAGCGGTGGCACCTGCGCACCTGCGGTAGCCGCCAGTGGAGCGGCGGGCGTGCCGGCGATGCGTAGAGCGCCGTCCGCTGCGGCGTCCGGGCGGGACACCCTGATCGGCGTATGACCCGCAGTGTTCCGAACGGTGTCGACGATTCCCGGAAGTGACGCTTGGCCTCCGGTGATGAGCACTGCTGTGAGGTCTTCTCGGTGCATATCCGCGGCGGCGAGGACTTGGGTCACGGCTTCCGACAGTCTCCGACGGACCCCAGTCAGCACGGTGTCCAAGATGTCGCGGTCAAGAACCGTCGGCGGATGTGGGGCGGGTAGCGCGATCGCAGCCCGTGCCAGCTGCTGACCGAGGCTCTCCTTGCCAATCCGGACCGCTTCGAGCAGTTGGTGCCGGTCGGCAGCGTGGTGAGGCGTGGTCAGCTGTTCCCACAGGTGCCGGCCAGCACCCGGGGTCGAGGTGATGAGGTGTTCGGCCAGGGCCACGTCGATTTCTGCGGCAGACGAGCCGGACACGGTGTGGTGAGCAAGGAGCTGTACGCCGTCGTCGAGCACGCCGAACGGCGGCGACGGCGATTCCGCTCGCTCCCGCGTTGATGATCAGCGCGCAGGCTCCGGTACTGACCGGCGAGGCCGACCACGCCATCCAGTGGGTGGCGACCGCGATAACATCGGCGACGAGCCGGGGCGCGGGGAGACCGGTCTTGGTAGCCGCGAGTCGTAGTTGCTGACGGCGGCGGGGTCCCCACCAGCACGGCACGACCAGCGTGAGCCTGCCGATCGGCATTCCGGCGAGCGAGGAAGCGTGAGTCGCGATCCCGCCGAGGACGGCGGCGACCATCTCGATCGGGTCGAGGGCGACGCCCGCCAGCTCGATCGTCTCGTCGCCGATGTGCCGGAGCGGTTCGGCCAGCCACCCTTCTGGGTGTTTCCGGGCGGCCTCCAGAGCGGGGCTACCGGTGAGCAGGCGGCTGGTGGTGTTGTCGAACCACACTCCGCTGGTGAGGGTCGTGGCGCCGTCGACGACGATCGGGAGCGATCGGCCGTCCGGGGTGGACAGCAGCGCGGTGGTGGTGGCGGTGCCGTAGTCGATGCACAGGTGCGTGTCCGCGGCCAGCATGCCGGGAAGTCTGCCGCACCGCCCCGGACGGAACGGCATCCATCCGTATGAAGCACCTGTCCTGTGCACATGATGAAAATCTGCGCAGATCGCCCGGGCTGCCTGCGCCGCGCCGATTCCTGAAGCCCAGCTGTCGCGCTCGGCGTTACGCCATGACCGTTCTGTACCGAGGTCCGCACAGCTACACCCTGTCGATCCATCTGGCGACACGTCCGGGCCTCCAGCGGCTACCTGCTGACCGGTAACTCGACCCGGTTGGCCTGGATCTGGTCGACGTGTCTACGCAGCCGCTAACTCCATCGATGGAGGTTTCCGCCATCCCACCTGCGTGTCTGTGCCAGGTGGTGGAGCGTGGAGGTGGCTGATGTTGATGGATTGGGCTATGGCCGTGCTGGAGGCCGCTCCGGTGCCGACGCCGTTGGTGCCGGATCCGACACCGGTACCGATTCCAGGTCTGGCGCCGGTGGCGGAGACGTTCCTGGCGTGGGGCAAGTGGGTCCTGGTCGTCGCGGGTGTGCTGGGCATGTTCATCTGCGGCGGAATGATGATCCTGGGCCGACGGAACCGGTCCGCGACCGCCGTGGACGGCGCGGCGGGGATCCCGTGGGTGCTGGGCGGACTGACGCTGGCGGCGGTCGGAGCGACCATCGTCGGCGTAGTGGTCAGGTAGCCGGCCATGCGGGACGAGATCGGGACACAAGCCCGCCGCCGTACGGCGATGGTGACGGCTTCGGGCGCGGCGATCGTGGTGTCGATCGTCGCGGCGGTGGCCGGCCTGGCGGGAATGCACGATCAGCAGGACGACAGCGGGCCGCAGCCGGCGGAGTCCGGGATGGTGATCCCGATTCCCGGCGAGACGGGATCGGCCGCCGCTCCCCCGGCGTCCGCCGCTGTCTCGCCGACTACGGGTGATCTGCGCTGGGTGTCGGTAGCGGGTGCCCGCCTGCCTGTCTCCGCGTCGGGAGGCCCGGCGGACGTTTCTGCAGGTCGGGCGCGCGGGTTCGCGTTCTCGAAGCTCGGCGCCGTTCTCGCGGCGGCGCACGTAACGTTGCGTCTATCACCACAGGCCGGGCCGCGGGTATTCGAGCCGACGGTGCGAGATCAGGTGGTCGGTGCTGATGCTGCCACGCTGGCGCGGAATCTCGGCGAGGAGTACGAGCAGGCGCGTTCTCGGCTCGGTCTGCCCTACGGCGAGCCGGCGGGCACGCTCTACGCGGTCGCCCGCGGCTACCAGGTGACGCTATCCGGTATCGACGCCGAGGTCCGGCTGCTGATCGAGGGCCCCGGCACCTGGCAGCCGGTCCTGATCGAATTGACGGTACGGACCCGGTGGATCGGCGGTGACTGGCGGATCGTGGCCCCGTCCGACGGCCTGTGGGGCGACGACGCCCGCACGGTAGCGGACACGGCCGCGTTCACCTGGTTCCCGGCGGAGCGGTGAGCACGGTGAGCAGCGTGTGCGCGCCGTGGGACACCGGCTGCCTGATGTCCGCCGCCACGGATGGGCTGTTCGGCCAGTTCGCGCGGTCGATCGTGACGGCCGAACAATTCCTGATCGATCTGTCGGCGAGCTGGTGGGTGCTGGTGCCCTCGCTGAAGCTGTTCCCGGATGGTGCAACCGGTCCTGGTGACGCGCCGATCGAGGCGGTCGCGAATCTGCGTGGTCTGCTGCTGCCGCTGACCGCGATGGTGGCGGTGGGCGGGGTGTTGTGGAACAGCCTGCTGCTGATCCTGACCCGGAAGCCGGCCCCGTTGGTGAACGTGTTGCGAGGGTTGTGGAACACCGCGTTGTGGTCGGCGGCGGGCCTGTTCGGGACGAATCTGCTGCTGCACGGCGCGGACCGGTTCACGTCGTTCGTGCTGCTGTCCGCCCTGGGCAGCGTCGGCGATCAGAGTTTCGCGCGCCGGCTGTCGATCCTGGTCGTCCCGCAGTCCGGCACCAGCGGTCTGCCGGTGCTGCTGGTGATCGTGGTCGCCGGGATCGCGACGGTGTGCGCGCTGATCCAGGCGGTCCTGATGCCGTTCCGGGACGTGTGCGTGCTGCTGCTCGCGCCCGCGATGCCGCTCGCCGCGGCCGGGAGTTTCACCGGGGCGACGAGCGGCTGGCTGCGCAAGGTCCTCGCCTGGCAGCTCGCGTTGATCTTCTACAAACCGGCCGCCGCCCTGGTGTACGCCTCCGCGATCTGGCTGCAAGGCGACGACACCGCCGACGATCCCCGTGTCCTGCTGATGGGCGTCGCTCTGATGATCGTTGCGTTGATCGCGCTGCCTGCGCTGCTGCGGCTGTTTACCTGGACGGTCGGCTCCACGCAATCCGGCGGTGGCGGTTTCGCCAGCGCGCTGTCGGCGGGCGCGGCCGGCCTGCACGCGGCCGCGTCGCTGCGCGATCTGTCCGGCGGCCCTGGCAGCAGCCATTCCCGGTACGACAACGGGCCCCCGCGCCCCGACGGGAATCCTCCTCCGCCGGGGAACGGGCCGGGACCCGTGCGTCCGCCGACGTTCACCGGCGGCGGGCCAGGATCGGGAAACACCGGGACGCCACCGGGGGGCACCGGGACATCGGCGGGAACGACCGCCGGGACACGATCGGGAACCACGGCCGGGACGGGACAGTCCGCCGGAACCGCAGCCGGGACAACCGCAGCGGCCGGTCCCGCCGCCCCGGTCGTGATCGGGACTACGGTCGCCGCCGGGACGGCCGCCCGGGGCGTGGCGAGTGCCGCCGGTGCCGCAGCCGATACCACCGCCGCCAGCACCGAGGGCGAGTGACATGCCGATCGGACAGGAGCGCCGGCGGTACGGCGGCTGGCGGCGCAGCCGGGGCATGGGCCTGCTCGGCCTCGGCCCCGCACAGTCACTCACCGTCGTCGCCGCCATCACCACCGTCGCCGCGGCCGGCGCGGTCAGCGGCACGCTGCTGCTGGCCGTGCTGGTCCCGGCCGGGCTGCTGATTGCGGTGACGGTGCTGCGCTGGGACGGTGTACTGCTCGGCGCCGGCCTCGCGCGCCGGATCCGCTGGGCGTGGGCGATCACGCGCGGTTTCACCGCTTACCGGTCCGGTGTGATGGCCGCTCACCCACATGCCTGGCAGCTGCCCGGTGTGCTCGCCCCCACCGATCTCCTCGCCGCTCCCGCCGCGGGCGGCGGCATGTTCGGGGTGGTCCGGCATCGTCGGTCGGGGACGTTGACGGCGACGCTGCGGGTCGCCGCGTCCTCGACTTGGCTCGCCGATGCGGAGCAGGCCGAGACGTGGGTGGCGAACTGGGGCAGCTGGCTGTCCGGCCTCGGCTACCAGCCGTCGGTGCGCTGGATCGTCGTGACTGTGCGCACCGGCCCGAGCTCTGGCCGCCGCCTGGCCGGCTACATTGGCGGGCGGACCGCACCCGACGCTCCCCCGTCCGCGCGCCTGCTGCTGCAACAGCTCGTCGATGACGCGGCCGACCGGGACGCCGACGTAGAGACGCACGTGTCGGTCACCGTCGACCCGGCCCGCACCCGCCCACGTCCACAAACCACCGACGACGCGCTCGCTGACACCGACCGTCTCCTGACCGGCTTGGAGGACTCCCTCGCCGCGTGTGGGCTGACAGTCCTTGGCCGCGCCGACGCGCACCGTCTCGCGGCCACCGTCCGGGCCGCTTACGACCCGTCGGCCCTGCTCGACGACCTCACCGACAAACCCGAAGATCTGGATTGGGGTACGGCCGGGCCGGTCGCTGCCGACGAGGAGTACGGCTGCTACCGCCACGACAGCGGCTGGTCGGTCTCCTGGGCCTGGCACGAGGCACCACGGACCGAGGTCCATGCGGAGGTCTTGGCCCGGTTGCTCGCTCCCGGCCCGTACCCGCTGCGGGTGTCTTTGATCTATCGGCCGGTCCCGGCTGGTGACGCGGCTCGGTTGGTGGAGCAGGAGGTTAACGCGGCCGTGTTCCGGGACGCGATGCGGGCGGTGTCCCGCCGGGACGAGAACGCCCGCGAGCGCGCCGACCGGGCGCGGGCGTTGCGCACTGCCCAGGAGGAGGCCGCCGGGGCGGGTGTCGGTCTGCTGTCGATGTTCGCGACCGTCACCGTCACCGACCGGGATCAGCTCGCCGACGCGATCGCGGAGGTGGAGGCGCGGGCGGAGTCGGCGCGGATCCGGCTGCGCAGGATGTGGGCGGGGCAGGCGGCCGGGTTCGCGGTGACGTTGCCGTGCGGGATCTGCCCGCCGCAACTGGCGACGCAGTGGCCGCGATGACCGCCCCGTCGTGGGGCTGGCGCGCTCCTGGTGCCGGGCGGGCCGCGCATGTGGACGCGGGCGCCGAGTTCCAGGGCACAACGCTCCAGCTGGCGGGCTTGTACCCGTTCGTGGCCGGGTCCGGTGCGCCGCAGCTGGGCGTGCCGATCGGCCAGCACCTGCTGTTCGGCGAGACCGTATGCCTCGACCCGCTGGAATGGCTGCGCGCCGGGCTGGTGACGAACCCGGGCATGTTCCTGCTCGGCCAGCCCGGCGCTGGGAAGAGTGCCCTGGCGAAACGGCTGATCACCGGGATGGCTGGGTTCGGCACGCGGGTGCTGATCCTCGGCGACACGAAACCGGACTACACCCCGCTCGTGCACCGGCTGGGCGGGCAGGTCATCCGGGTCGGCCGCGGCCTGGACCGGATCAACCCACTCGACGCCGGACCGCTCGGCACCGCCCTGGACCGATTGCCGCAGCGGGAAGCGGACCGGCTGCGCCTGGAAGTCCGCGGCCGACGGCTCGCGCTGCTGCTCGCCCTTGCCACGCTCATCCGCGGCGGTCGGATCACGAACACGGAGGAGGTGCTCCTCGGTCGGTCCGTCGACCTGCTCGACGCGCGTCTGACCCGGCAGCCGACCGTCCCGGACGTCCTGGCCGTGCTCCGCCAAGGCCCGGACGAGGTGAGGCTCGGCGCCGACCACGATCGGCAGGCCGCGGACCTCGTCGCGACGCTGACGCTGCTGTGTGACGGGTCGCTGCGTGGCGTTCTCGACGGGCCGACCAGCACCCCGATCGACCTCGACGCGCCCGCCGTCAGCGTCGACATCTCCCAGACCTCCGCAGCCGGCGATCAGCTCGTCGCGATCGCGATGCTGTGCACCTGGGCGTACGCGTTCGCCGTCGTGGACGCCTCCGCGGCGCTCGCCGCGCACGGGCTCGCACCCCGACGGCAGTTCTTCGGCGTGATGGACGAACTCTGGCGGGCGCTGCGCGGCGCACCCGGCCTCGTCGACCACGCCGACGCCCTCACCCGGTTATCGAGGCCGCTGGGCATGGGAACCCTCATGATCACCCACAGTCTCGACGACCTCGACGCGCTCCCCACCGACGAGGACCGGGCCAAGGCGCGCGGTTTCTTCGAACGGTCCGCGATCAAGATCCTGGCGGCGTTGCCGGGCCGTGAGCTGGACCGGATCAGCGCGGTGGTCCGCCTGTCCGCAGCAGAACGCGGGCTGGTCTCCTCCTGGGCCGCGCCCGAAGCACTAGTTCCCGGACGGGTACACCCCGGCCGGGGCAAGTATCTGATCAAAACCGGCGAAGGCCCGGGTCTACCGGTCGGGATGCGGCTCGTCGGCGACGAACCGGACCTCTACGACACCGACACGGCGGTACGCCGATGAGCAGCCCACGCCCGGTCACCCCGAACTCGTCCGTGGGCACCATGCCGCTCACTCCGTTCGTCATCCTCGGCACGTTCTGGGCGGCGATCGTGCTGACCTGGCTGGCGTGGGCGGCCGGTTTCCTGGCCGCGCGGCTGAGCGGGCGTCCGGCCGGGCCTCCGTTCGGGCAGGACTTCGTCGTCGCGGTCCTGCACGGCCGCTGGGAGGTCGCGTATCCGGGTCTCGACCGGCTGCTGGTCGCCGTGCTCTTCGCCGCACTCGTAACCGGCATAGCCGCTCCGCTGGTGGGAAGCGCGCTGTGGTGGGCGGCGCATCGCGGCCGCACCGACGATCCGCTGCCGTCGCTGGCCCGGGTCGGTGAGGTGGCCGGGCTCGCCCCCGCCGGCGCAGAAGCGCGGGCCCGGACGCTTCGGCCCGGCCTGATCGGCCGACGGTTGCAGCCGGCGGATGTCGGGTTGCCGATCGGTGTGCTCCGGCTGCCGCGGGGCAGGGTCGGGCCGATGCTGCGGGCGTCGTGGGAGGACGGGATCCTGGCCGTGATGGGGCCGCGGGAGCCTGTCAGGATGTCTGTGTAACCATCCTTTTGCCCCTATAAGACCATTGTAGACGTGATGCGGCCTGGGAATGCGATTTCGAAGGCGCCG
>NZ_JBITDX010000034.1:0-67564 GCF_044454585.1 Catenuloplanes sp. NPDC051500 | reverse complement strand
AAACCCGACCACCGACAAAGCTCTACCAGCGAAGCTGACCTGCGCTTCCGGTTGCCCCGGAGCCGGAGCGCTCCCCCCGGAGGGCCGCCGGAGGCGAAAGAACCGCAGCCAACCCACCCAACACCACCAACAGGATTAGACCCGCGCGTCAGGCGATGCGGTCGCGGAGCGTGGACCAGACGGCGGCCGGGGACGGGCGGGCCGCGAGACGGTCCCGGGCCTCGGCCGCCCGGCGGCGAAGATCAACATCGTCGAGCAGCGTGGACACGGCCGTCCCGACCGACCCCGGTGTGAGGCCGGCCCCGAAGTCGGTCACCGCGGCCGCGACCTGCGGCTGGTTGGCGATCCGCGGCACGAAGAGCATCGGCAGGCCGCGGGAGAGCGTGGCGAGCGTGGTGCCGGACCCGCCGGCCGCAACGACCGCCTGGACCCGGTCGAGCAGTTGGCCGATCGGGGCGAACGACACCGCCCGTACCCGCGAAGGGTCTGCCTGAAGGTCTTCGGGGGTCGCGGTGAAACCTGTGGTGACAAGTGCGTCGGCGCCGGAGTCCAGGACCGCGCCGACCGCGGAGCGGAGCAGGTCGAGGTCGTCGACCACGGTGCCGAGCGTGACAAGTACGACCGGGCGGTCCCCGGCGAACGCGGGGAGGCCGGCCGGGGTCGCGGTGTCGTAGGCGCTGCTGCTGATGGCGATTGCGGGGTCCGACGGTGTTACCGGAAGCGTCTCCAGCCACTCCGGCCACAGCTGGATCGTGGCCAGCGGCGTGGGTTCGGTCAGGCCGCGCTGGGCGCCCGCCTTCGCCGCGCCGGCCGCCAGCACCGGGTCGATCACGGTCGCCGGGCTGTGTGTGAACGTGGCGAACGGGATGCCGAGCCGCTGTGCGACGAGCGGCGTCACGAAGTCCCACATCTCGGCGACGATCACGTCTGGCTGCTCGGCCGTGACCAGCGCGACCAGGTCGTCGAAGACCACGTCCGCGTAGGTGGTGGTGAACAGGGCGACAGTGGCGGCGAGCAGGTCGGGCGCGCCGTCGGTGTCGCCGTCGCTGCGGTAGTCGAGCACGTCCTGCTTGAAGCGGGACTCGTTCTCCGCGATCACCGCGGCCAGCGCCGGGCCGACCGCGCGCATCGTGAGGTCGGGGGCGGTGCCGTGCAGTTCCGCGTGCGTGGCTATCACGACCTCGTCGCCGGCGGCCGCGACCGCGCGGGCAAGCGGCAGCATCGGCAGCAGGTGGCCGTAGGCGGGGAACGTCGTGAAGAGGGCCTTCATCAGAGGGATACTACCCTTCATATAGTTGGCCATACTCGTCAGAGTCGACTCTGATGGAACAGTAGCAAGTACGATTCCGCACGTGCCACCGAACGGCCGGCGGGCCGAGTACGCCCAGCACACGCGCCAGTCGATCATCGACGCGGCGCGTGTGCTCTTCGTCGAGCAGGGCTACTTCGCCACCAAGGTCGAGGAGATCGCCCGGACCGCGCGCGTCGCACCGGCCACCGTCTACGCGGTCGGCGGCGGCAAACACGGGCTGCTGCGGACGCTTATCGAGTCCGGCACCGGCGCCGACGACATCGCGCGCATCCTGACCCGGATCACCGAGGCCACCGACCCGGACGAGCTGGTCCGCTTCATCGTGCACGCCACCCGCGAGCAGTTCGCCGAGTGGTCCGGGCTGATGCGCCAGGTCGTCGCGGCCGCCCCGCAGGAGCCGACCGTGCGCGAGATCCAGCAGATCGCCCACGCCAGCATGCGGCACGGCCTGGCGCTGACCGCCCAGCGGCTCGCGACGCTCGACGCCCTCCGGGAGGACGTCGACGTCGCGCGCGCCACCGACCTGCTCTGGCTGCATCTCTGCAATGCCGCCTACTTCATCCGCACGGACGACCTCGGGTGGACGCTCGACGAGTCCGAGGCCTGGCTCAACGAGGCGCTTCCTAGCGCGCTGCTCCGCGACCCGCGGTGACCTTCAGGTGGCGAAAGGCGCGGGCCAGGAGGTCCTCGCGGTCGGGGGCCGCGAGTCGTTCGAGGCCGAAGCCGAGCAGGACCGTCGAGTCGGTCACCAGGCCGGCGCCGATGGTGAACGACTCGCGCGTGCGGGTCCAGTCGCCGGCCGGGACCGGGCTGCCGTCCGGTGGCCCGGCAACTGACCAGCCGCCCAGGCCGTCCTCGAACGAGGTCCCGGCGAGCACCGCGCCGCCGGCCTCGACGCGCAGATCGTCGAGGAGCACGCCGCGGGCCTGGTAGGCGCCGTCCGACACGTACGACACCGCGATCTCGACCTGCCGCCCGGCGTAGGCGGACAGATCCGCGTCGAAGTCCCGCCACCCGCCGCTGTCGCCGGAGGCCGCGTTCCAGGTTCCTGTGGTCCCGGACGGCTCACACCCGGTGCGGTAGTGGGACAGGAACGGGTGCCCGGCGGCGTCGCACTCGACAAGGTCCGGACGGGTCAGGCCGCCGGTGTCCGGAAGCGTCGTCCAGTCGTCGGTGCCGGCCACGTGCGCCTCCACGATCAGGTGGTCGAACTCCGCCTCGGTGTCGAACGACGTGCGGAACCGCAGCCGCGCACCGGCAGGTACGTCCAGTGTCGTGCCGAGCCGCTTGTAGGAGTTGTCCGCACGCCCGCTGAAGAGCGCGAACTCCCCGGTGTACGGCGCATCAGCCGGACGGCCGCCCGGCTGCCACTTGATCGCCGCCGCGCTGTCGAACCACGGGAACGTCTCCCGCGGCAGCACCGACGACAGGCTCACGAACGACGAGCTGTGCGCCTGGTCGCCGGGCTCGGCCGTGAAGCCCGCGAACGCGCCGGTCTTCCCGCCGAGCTGCGCGGCGGCCCCGTTCTCGATGTACTCGGCGGCACCCAGCCAGTACTGCGCGAAATCGTTGCCCGCCGCCTGGCAGCTCGGATCGTCGAAGCTGAGGCACTCCCCCGGGCCCTCCGGCCGGTAGAACTGACCCAGGTCGGTGCGGTACGCGTAGCCCGCGTACTGCCCGGCGAACACCAGCCGGCCGCCCTCGTTGAGGTAGTCGCGGACCGCCCGCTCGGTCCGGACCGCCTCCCGCGTGGTGGCCGTGAAGTGCTGCCCTGCGACCTGCGGAACGATGTCGTCGCCGGTCTCCCAGACGACCGCGCGGTAGTGCGAGAGCACGCCGAGCGGATGTGGCGCCCGGCCGCCGTACGCGTCCACGTCGTACACGTCTGCGGAGAAGCCGGCGTTCCGGAGCGCGTCCACGTGCGTGTCCGCGTACCGGGCGGTGGTCGCGCCGTCCGTGTTGTCAGGTGCGACTCCCGTGACGTCCTCGGCCGCGAGGACAAGCACGTCACCGCCGATGTCCTCGTGCACGGTGTAGGTGAACGGCTCCGTCACGTGCCCGCCCTCGTCCGCGAACCGCACAGTGACCCGGTCCCCCGGCCGCTGCCCCGGGACCGTGCCGCGGAACTCCGCGTAGTACCGGTCGGCTCCCCGGCCGTAGCGCTCGCCGCCGCGCCACTCCGCGACCGGGAGCGCGCGTTCCGTACCCCCGTTGACTGTGACGTGAAGTTGCAGGCCGGGGAGGTCGCGCCGGGCGGTCACCGCCACCTGCTGAGTCTCCCCGTAGGACACCGGGAACGGGTCCGCGACGAGCGCGGGTGCCCGCCCGGCCGGGTTCGCCGCCGACCGGGCGACCGCCAGCGCGAACGGCAGGTTTCTCAGGAACTCGTCCTGCACCAGCCGCTCGCCGTCCGGGAACTCGAACTCGCTCGGGCAGTCGTCCGCCTCCCACCTGTCGTCCGCCACGCTCTCCGCCGCCGTGCCGCACGAGGACATCTCAGGGGCGAAACCGATCGCGCCGGTACGCGTCTGGGCGTGCACGTTCGTGTCACCGTTCGCGGTGTACAGCTCCGCGGAGAGCCCCGGGTCGTAGCCGGGGATCGCCGGGTGGGCGTCGTCACCGGCAAGCGCGACCGCGATCTGATCGTCCGGGCTGGGCGTGCCGACCTGCCAGCCGTTGCCGTAGAGCAGCAGCTGGGCGGCGGAGTGGTAGTTCACGAGGAACTCGAACCCGATCCGGGTCAACAGGCCGTCGAGCGCGGCGGTCTCCGGTTCGGACTGCGGCGCGGGCCCGCGGTAGGTCTCCGCGGCCGGATTGTCCGACGAGCCCTCGTTGTCGTAGCCCCACTTCTCCGCGAAGTTGCGGTTCAGGTCGACGCCGTCGTTCTCGGAGATCCGCCCGTCCCCGTCGTTGTCCCGCAGGTTCTTGCGCCAGAGCCGATTGCCGGGCGTGAACGTGTAGTCGTAGCCGTCCGGGTTCGCCACCGGCACGAACCACAGCTCCGTCGTGTCGACGAGGCTCGTCAGGGCGGCGTCGGTGCCGTACCCGGCGAGGACGTGGCGGATCAGGCGCCGGTTCATCTCCGGCGTGATCCACTCCCGGCCGTGCTGCGCACCGAGGTAGAGGACCGCGGGCCGGCTGCCGTCCCGGGTCTCCCGCGCATCGCGGGTGATCTTGACTGCCTGGATCTCCACCCCACGCGCGCTGCGCCCGATCGTCTGAAGCGAAACGATCCGGGGGTACGCCGCGGCGAGCCCGGCCAGCTCGTCACGAAGCCCATCGGGGCCGGCGTAGGGACGGAAGACCTCGGGTGCGCCGGCGGCCGAAGCCTGCTTCGCGGTCAGCGGCACGCCGGTCTCGACGAGCTGCCGCGCCCGGTCGTGACCGAGCACCACCTCGACCTCCACGTCGCCGGACGGCTGCGGCGCCTGGTCGATCTCGTGCGGGTCCAGACCGGCGTCACGCAACGTGTCGAGCTCGGCGGAATCGAGCGTGCCGGTGTAGACGCCGAGCGCACCCTCCGGCCGGGCGACCGCCTCGGCGTCCAGCTGCGCGACCGCGAGGTAGGTCGCGGCGCTCAGCACCGCCACGGCCGCGGCCGCCCTCCGCGTCACAGGAGTCCACTGTAGAAACATGCCCGCCAGCCTGGCACCGGGTTGTCTGGAGATTGTCAGCATCTCGCAACGACTCCCCGACGGCGGTCACCGCCGGCCCGGATCCGCGCCGTACTGCTTCGTGAAGGCGCGGATGACGTGGCTGCTGCCGGGTCAGCCGAACGTGTTGTGCTGGACGTTGACGTCGCCGACCTGCACGCCCTTCGCGTCACGCAGGTCCACGTGGTACTTCCCGGCGCGTACCCCCGCCAGGTTGAGCAGTTCACGGGCTGCGGCGAGGACCTGCTCGTCCCTGTCGGCGCCGGTCTCGGCCAGGTCGGCGCCGAGCATCGCCTGCCATCGGCCCGGCTCGGTCTCGACCGCCTCCAGGGACTGCTGCGCGGCCTCCCGCCCCGCCAGCTTTCCCCGCAGCAGGCTCTTGAGCCCCGCATACGCATCCGAGACGGCGGATTTCGCCACGTCCGTCGAGCCTGCCACCGCGCCTGCGGCAAGCGCGGCGACGATCACCTCAGTACCGGTCACAATGATCACCTTCATTGAGTAGGGGCGACCATTGTGTCATCGACAGGAGCAACCTCAGGCGCCCCGGCAACGTCTTCTGGACAGCGCCACCCGACGGCGAGCACGGCGGCGGGCTACCCATTAGGGTGTCCGAGATTCAGCAGGACCGGTGGGAGGCGGAGCCGATGTTCGACGATGCGCATGATGAGCGGCAGCCGCAGAAGGGTCGGCCGCTGCACTGGCGCGGCAGGAAGCGCGGGCCGATGGCCGTCGCGCTCGTGCTTGTGGTGCTGCTCGTGGGCGGTGTGGGCTTTCTCGGGTTCGGCAGGCTGAAGGACCGCTTCACCACGCCCGACTACAGCGGCCCCGGGCATGGCGAGGCGATGGTCGAGGTGAAGACCGGCGCGTCCGCCACCTCGATCGGGAATGCGCTGTACAAGCAGGACGTGGTCAAGTCCGTGAAGGCGTTCATCGTCGCCGCGGACGCGAACCCGGCCAGCACCGGCATCCAGGTCGGCTTCTACACGGTGAAGAAGCAGATGAAGGCTGCCGATGCGCTGGAGATGCTTCTCGACCTGAAGAACCGGGTGTCGACGAAGGTCACGCGTTGATGGTGGCGTCGCTGTCCCAGTCCGAGGCCGGCATCGCGGAGGACTTCCCGAAGGTGGCCCGGGTCATCTACAACACGCTGTTCAAACCGGGCGACGAGATCGGCTTCAAGCCGGTGCTGCGGCTGGACGTGACGATCAACTACGGCCTGATGAAGCAGGGTAAGAAGGCGAAGAACTCCGGCAGCCTCACCGAGGCCGAACTCCAGGACCGGAAGAATCCGTGGAATTCGCACCTCAATGAGGGTCTGCCGCCGTCACCGATCGCCAACCCGGGCAAGGGCGCGCTCGAGGCGGCGGAAAAGCCCGCGGACGGCGACTGGTACTTCTTCGTGGCGATCGACGACAGCGGCAAGTCGGCGTTCGCCGCCACCCACGCGGAGCACGAGCGCAACAAGGACATCGCCAGGGCGAACGGCGCCCTGTGACGGCCGGTGGCCCGGCGGTCAACGAGGTGACGTGAACGGTGCTGCGGTGCGCTCCCTGACTGTCTGTTCGGACACGTCCGGGGCGGTGCGCCGCAGCACCAGCCCGTCGCCGGTCACGTCGAAGACGGCCAGGTCGGTGATGATCCGGTCGACGACGCCGAGGCCGGTAAGCGGCATCGTGCACGCCTCAACGATCTTGGCGCTGCCGTCCTTGGCCACGTGTTCCATCAGCACGATCACCCGCCGGGCGCCCGCGACCAGGTCCATCGCGCCGCCCGGGCCTTTCACCATCGCGCCCGGCACGGTCCAGTTGGCCAGGTCGCCGGCGGCGGACACCTGAAGCGCGCCGAGCACTGCCACGTCGATCCGGCCGGACCGGATCATCGCGAACGAGTCGGCGGAGTCGAAGCAGCTGCCGCCCGGGAGCAGCGTCACCGTCTGCTTGCCCGCGTTGATCAGGTCCGCGTCCTCCGCGCCGGCCGGTGGGAACGGCCCCATCCCGAGCAGCCCGTTCTCACTCTGCAGCGAGACGGAGACGCCGGCCGGCAGGTGGTTGGCGACGCGCGTGGGGATGCCGATGCCGAGATTGACGTAGGAGCCGTCGGTCAGTTCCGCCGCGGCGATCGCGGCCATGTCGTCACGGTTCCAAGGCATCAGGCCGCTCCACTTCGGACGGTACGCTGCTCGATCGGCTTCTCCCGGGGCCGGGCCGGAACCAGCCGGTGCACGTGGATGCCGGGCGTGTGCACGTCGTCCGGGTCGAGGTGATCGACCAGGTCCTCCACCTCGGCAACAGTCACCAGACCGGCGGCCGCCACCACCGGGTTGAAGTTGCGGGCCGTCAGCCGGTACCGCAGGTTGCCTGCCGGGTCGCCCCGGTACGCGTGAACAAGCGACAGGTCCGGCCGGATCGCCCGCTCAAGCACGTGCGGCACGCCGTCGAAGTCAGTCACCTCCTTGCCCTCGGCGAGCGGCGTGCCGACGCCGGTGCGCGTGTAGAAGGCGGCCACGCCCGCGCCGCCGGCCCGCAGCCGCTCCGCGAGCGTCCCCTGCGGCACGAACTCGACCTCCAGCACGCCGTCCAGGTACTGCCGGGCGAAGAGCCGGTTCTCCCCGACGTACGACGCGACGACCCGGCGGACCAGCTTGGCCTCCAGGAGCAGGCCGAGGCCGTACCCGTCGATGCCCATGTTGTTGGAGACGATCGTCAGATCACCGGCGCCGGCGTCCCGCACGGCCTCGATCAGGTCGAACGGGTTCCCGGACAGGCCGAACCCGCCGACCGCGATCGTCATCCCGTCCCGGAGCAGCCCGGCAAGCGCGCCGGCCGCGTTCACCGCTGCCCGTCCGCGGTGAGCGCGATGTACTTCTCCTCAAGGAACTCCGTGATGCCTTCGGAGCCGCCCTCCCGGCCGAGTCCGCTCTGCTTCACGCCGCCGAACGGCGCGGCCGGGTCGCTGACCACGCCCCGGTTGACAGCGACCATGCCGGCCTCGAGGCGCCGGGCGACGGACACCGCCTCCCGTTCCTCGCCGAACACGTACCCCATCAGGCCGTAGATCGTGTCGTTCGCCATCCGGACCGCTTCGTCGACGTCGTCGAAGCGGACCACTGCCGTGACCGGGCCGAAGATCTCCGTCGTGGTGATCGCCGAGCCGTGCCGCACGCCGGTGAGCAGCGTCGCGTCGTAGAACGCACCGACCTCGGAGGCCCGCCCGCCGCGCCGGAGCGTGGCGCCGTCCGCCACCGCGGCCGTGACGAGCGCCGCCACCTTGTCCCGCTCGGCCACCGAGACGAGCGCGCCGAGCCCGTTCGCCCGGTCCAGGCCGGGGCCGGCCGGGATCGCCGCAAGCGCCGCGTCGAACCGTGCCACGAACTCGTCGTGCACGGAATCGTGCACGTAGAACCGGTTCGCCGCGGTGCACGCGGAGCCGCCGTTGCGCATCTTCGCAAGCAGCGCGCCCTCGACAGCGACGTCCAGGTCCGCGCCCGGCAGCACGATCAGCGGCGCGTTGCCGCCCAGCTCCATCGACGCGCTGACCACGGTGTCCGCGCACGCGTGCAGCAGCTCGCGGCCGACCTCTGTCGACCCGGTGAACGACAGCTTCCGCACCTCCGGCCGGTCCAGCATCCGCTTGACAAGCGGACCGGTCGGTACCGGCGTCACCAGATTCACCACCCCCGCGGGTACGCCGGCGCGGCGCAACACATCGACCACGTAGGCCGCGGTGAGCGGCGTCTCCCGGGCCGGCTTGAGGATCGTGGTGCACCCGGCCGCGAGCGCCGGGCCGAGCTTGCGCGTCGCCATCGCGGCCGGAAAGTTCCACGGCGTGATCAGCAGCGACACTCCGATCGGCGCGCGGTCGACAACGATGCGCTTGTCCCCCGCGGGCGACAGCCGGTAGTCGCCGGCGATCCGGACCGCCTCCTCGGAGAACCAGCGGAAGAACTCCTTCGCATAGGTCGCCTCGCCGATCGCGTCCGCCCACGCCTTGCCGTTCTCCCGCACCATGATCTCGGCGAACGTCTCAGTCTCCGCGGTCAGGATCTCGTAGGCGGCGCGCAGGATCTCGCCGCGCTCACGCGGGGCGGTCGCGGCCCAGCCGGGCTGCGCGTTCGCTGCCGCGTCGACCGCGTCCAGGCAGTCCTGCTCCGTCGCGGCAGCGAACGCCGCGATCGTGGACCCGTCCGCCGGGTCGATCACGTCGAAGCGGCGCCCGTCCGCGCCGGGCCGCCACCGGCCGTCGATGAACAGGTCGGTCAGGAGATTCATGTCAGCACTCCCTCAAGGGCGCGGTGGAGGATGTCGAGCAGGACGTCCGGGGCCGGATCGATCGGCGCGATCGCGATCAGCCGTTTCGACGCCGTCGCCAGCTCCGCGATGTGCGGCAGCATGTCGCGCGTCACGCCGATCTCCGCGAGCGTGGCAGGCACGCCGATCTGCCTGTTGATCTCGACGACGCGGTCCCGCAGCGATCCCGGGCCGCCGATCGCGGCACCCAGCTCGGCCAGGCGCGCCGCCATACCCGGCGCGTCCCCGATCGCGTCGATCACGTAGGGCAGCATCAGCCCAGTGCCCAGGCCGTGCGGCGTCTTGGTGAGCGCGCCGATCGGATATTGCAGCGCATGACACAGGTGCGTGCCTGTCGACCCGAACGCGATGCCGCCGAGCAGCGCACCCACCGCGACCTCGTGGCGGGCTTCCCGGTCACCTGGCGTGGCGACAGCTACCGGCAGCCACGGCCCGAGATGCGCGGCGGCCCGCAACGCGATCGGCGCGATCAGCGCGTTCCGCCCGGTGAAGACCGGAAGCGTGCCGCCGAAATCAAGATCAAATGCCCTCGCGGTGTACGACTCGACCGCGTGCACAAGCGCGTCGATCCCGGAGTAGGCGGTCACTGTGGCGGGCACGTCAAGCGTCAGCTCCGGGTCGACGATCGCGGCCGCCGGTACCAGGAACGGACTTGAGATGCCGACCTTCAGCTCCCGCCCCGGATCGGAGACGACAGCGACAGGCGTCACCTCGGACCCGGTCCCGGCCGTCGTCGGCAGCGCCACGATCGGCACCACCGGGCCCGGCACCAGGTTCTCGCCGTAGTACGCCGACAGCGGCCCCCCGTGCGCCGCAAGCAGCGCGATCAGCTTCGCCGCGTCGAGCGCGCTCCCGCCCCCGATCGCGACGATCACGTCCGGCCCGAAGTCGCGGGCGATCTCCCCCGCTGCGTCGAGCGTGCCGACCGGCAGCTCCGGCGTGACGTCCGAGTGGACCTTCACCTCGAGGCCCGCCGCGGTCATCCCCCCGACAAGATCATCAAAGAAGGGGGTACGCGTGAGAAACGGGTCGACGACCGCGAGCACCCTCCGCCCGTGCACGGCCGCGACCGCCGGGAGCTGCGCCCGGGTGCCGTAGCCGACGTGGATACGCGCGGGCAGCCGCAACGTGCCGATCCCCGGCATCATGCCGGTTTCCCGCGCACGGGCTGCTCCCCGATCCGGCCCGGGACCGGCGTGCGGCGCAGCACCGAGGGCCGGGGGCGGGGCCGGTGGGACGTTGATCGGCTGATCAGGCAAGGAAACCACCGTCCACCGGGAGGATGACGCCGCTGAGGTGGCCGGCCCGGTCGCTGAGCAGGAACGAGACTGTGGCGCCGACCTCGGCACCGGTGCCGGCCTTGCGCAGCGGCGTGGCCGCGATGCGCTTCTCGACGCCGCCTGGGACGTTGCGCCGGGTCTCGTCGAGCATCGGGGTCTCGGTCGGGCCGGGGGCGATCACGTTGACCCGCACGCCGAGCGGGCCGAAGTCGTGCGCGGCGGTGCGGGTCAGGCCGATGACCGCGTGTTTGCTTGCCTGGTAGGCGCCCATGCCGGAACTACCGCGCAGGCCACCGATGCTGCTGACGTTGACGATCGCGCCGGAGCCCTGCGCAAGCATCACGCGGGCCTGCTCTCGCAGGCAGAGCCAGGTGCCCTTCACGTTGACCGCCATGATCCGGTCGAAGTCCTCCTCCGGCACCTGGTCGAGGCGGCCGCCCTGGGTCATCGCCGCGTTGTTGAACGCGCCGTCCAGCCGGCCGTAGCGCGCCACGGTCTCGTCGACGAACCGGGCCACGTCGTCCGCGCGGGAGATGTCACCGCTGGTGAACGCGACCTGATGGCCGGCGTCCGACAACTCAGCGGTGATCGTGGCGAGCGGCTCCTCGCCGCGCGCGACTAGCATCAGCGACGCCCCGTCCGCGGCAAGCACCCTTGCGGTATCCGCACCGATTCCGGCGCTCGCACCGACGATCAGAATGACCTTGCCCGCCAGTGGCAGTGATTGTTCAGGCATGTGTTCCTCTTCCGATACGGTCCGCCTCTACGACGGTGGGGTACGACTCGCCGACTGCACCAGACGACTCGCCGCCGGCAACTGCCGCACCAGTCGAGTCGCCGCCCTCAGCGGTCGCACGAGCCGACCCGCCTCCGGCGGCGGTTGACCTCTCGGCCGCGGGAGCCGGGGCGTCAGTCTGATCGTCAATCGCATGCGCCGGGCCGCCGGTGGCGCCTGCGTCACCGCCCATTCCGGGTGATGGTTCGTCTGTAGCGCTGGCCCGGCCGCCAGCTCCGTAAGTGGCGTCACCGGTTCCCCGGGCCGTGGTACCGGCCCCCTGAGCGGAACCGCTGATGGTCACGGCCGCGCGGGCCGCCTCGACAGCGGTGCGGGCGGCGGCGCCGAGCAGGCTGGCGTCGTTGCTCAGCATCGTGAAGGTGAAACCGGCCTCGGCGGAAGCGCGGGCGGCCTCCGCGGTGGCGCCGCCCGCGTTGCCGATGGGTACACCTGCGGCGTGCGCCTGCCGGACCGTCTGCGCGATCAGCTCGCGGACGCGCGGGTCGCTCTCCGGCAGGCCGAGGCTGACCGAGAGGTCCGCGGTGCCGACAAGCAGGGCGTCGACTCCGTCCAGGGCGGCGATCGCGGCTGCGTTGCGTACCCCCTCGGCGCTCTCGATCTGGGTTATCAGCACCGGCGACTGGCTGAGGTAGACGTCGCGTGGGAGGGCGCCCCAGGCACCGGCGCGGCTTGTGGAGCCGACGCCGCGGGTGCCGAGGGGCGGGAAACGGACGGCGGAGGCGGCGGCGCGGGCCTCGGCGACCGTGTCGACGTGCGGGATCATCAGGCCCTCGGCGCCGGCGTCGAGCAGGCGCTGGGCGAGGCCGGGATCGAGGCCGGGGAGGCGGACGACCGGGGCCACGCCAGTGTGGAGTGCGGTGCCGATCAGGCGGTACGCGGTTTCGATGCCGATCGGCGCGTGTTCGAGGTCGATGACGGCGAAGTCGAAGCCGGCCAGCGCGATCAGCTCCATCACCTCCATCGCCGGGATCTTGACCCAGGTGCCGAGCGCGGGCGTACCGCGGGCCAGCGCGAGGCGGAGCAGGCCGTTCATGCGGCCGGGTAGTCGTCGGCGTTGAGGACCCAGCCGCTTGCGGAGAAGTCGGCCCGCGGCGGGGAGAAGATGTCGATGAGCTGCTGGTGGTCGCCGACGCCCTGGGTGGTGTGCACTGTCGGCGGCGGGATGACGCAGATCGACGGCGTGGCGATCTCCCGGTGCTCGTCGTCCTGCCAGCGGGCGGAGTCGGGGCCCCACGGGTAGCGGATGTGGTGGACGAACCGGCCCTTGACCGCGAGCGAGATCTGCTCGAAGTCGTCGTGGTGGTGCGGGGAGAGTTTGTGCGGGTCGCGCGGCTGCGGCTCCTCGGCCAGGAAGTTGACCATGAGGTTGGTGGTGCGGAAGATCCGGCCGAAACGGTCCGGGGCGATCGGCGTTTCGGCCAGGCGGTAGACGCGCAGCCGGAAGCCGCCGACCGGGTCCGGCCACGGGACCAGCGGGGCGGCGCGCGGGTCGGGTGCGGCGTAGACCGACGCGTTGAGCGCGGACGCGCACAGGTCCGGGGCGGTGGAGGAGAAGACGCGGATGAGGATGCCGTCGCCGTCCACGCGGATCTCGCTGTCGCCGGGCGGCACGACGACGAACGCCTCCTCAGCGATCGACTCCCGGAACCCGGCCACCCCGGACGCACCAGAGCCCGTCGCCTCGCCAGAGACCGCAGGCTCACCAGGGACCGCAGGCCCACCAGGGACGGGCCCGGAGACGACGGTGATCGGCGCGCTGCCGGAGTACATGAGGACCGCGTACTCGTCGGGCTGCCCGATGCGGGGGAACGTGTCCCCCTCCTTCGCGTCCGTGTACGCGATGACCAGGTTGGCCGCGCGGGCGATCCAGGTGCGGCTGCCGCCCGGCGCGGTCTCGGCCGCCGGATGCGACAGGAACTCGATCCACTGCGACGGCCGGATCGGTGTGCTGAGATCGGTCTGGCGCGCCGGGGCCGCGAGCCGGGAACGGATGTCGTCGGCGGCGTAGGTGCTCATCGTGTGCTCCTATTCTCGGCCGCGCAGCGCGAGCATCACGCGCGCGTCGGCCGGGGTGGCGATCTGCTTGCCGAGGTCGTCGAGGACCGCCCGGATCTTGGTGACCTGCTGCGCGTTTGACTCCGCGAGCCGCCCCTTGCCGATCCAGAGGCTGTCCTCGAGCCCGACCCGGACGTGCCCGCCGAGCCAGGCGCTGTGCGTGCCGAACTGCATCTGGTCGCGCCCGGCCGCGAACGCGGAGAACGCGTAGTCGTCGCCGAACAGCTTGTCCGCGATGCGCACCATGTGGGTGAGGTTCTCGTGGTCCGCGCCGATCCCGCCGAGGATCCCGAACACGCCCTGGATCAGGAGCGGCGCTTCGACAAGGCCCCGGTCCATGAAGTGCGCGAGCGTGTAGAGGTGCCCGATGTCGTAGCACTCGTACTCGAAGCGGGTGCCGTTCGCGCCGAGCGTGCGGAGCGTGTGCTCGATCCGGTCGAACGTGTTGATGAACGGCTGGCTGTACGTGTTGAGGACGTACGGCTTCTCCCAGTCATGCCGCCAATCGGTCACGCGAGAGGCGATCCCGGAGTAGACGAAGTTCATCGAGCCCATGTTGAGCGAGGCCAGCTCCGGCCGGAATTGCGTCGCCGCCGCGAGCCGCTGGTCCATGGTCATCGCGGACGAGCCGCCTGTGGAGATGTTGATGACCGCGTCGGTGCGCTCCTCGATCGCCGGGACGATCTCCGCGAACACCTCCGGCTCCCAGGCCGGCCGCCCGTCCGGGTGGCGCGCGTGCAGGTGGACGATCGCGGACCCGGCCTCGACCGCCTCGACCGCGGCCTCGACCACCTGCGCGGTGGTCAACGGCAGATAAGGGCTTTGCGAGGGTACGTTGACCGACCCGGTGACGGCCGTCGTGATGATCACTTTCGCGGCGTGCCTCATCGGTTGCTCTCCTCCAGCCCGAGCAGGTACGCCGTGTTCTTGCAGATCATCTGGCGCACGTCGGCCGCGGAGATCCCGCTGTCGAGCAGCTGCTGGATGATCAGGAGATAGGCGTCGACAGGCAGCGGGTTGCCCTGCTGCCCAAGGTCGGAGTCGAGCACGGTGCGCTCCGGCCCGACCTTCCGGATCCAGTCGACCAGGCGGGAGATCGGCCACTGCGGCGCGGAGACGCCCGGGTGGTACATGGCCAGCTCGTGCTCGATGAACGCGCCGTGGCCGAGCAGCTGGTCAAGCGCGGCCTCGGACACATTCACGATGAAGTCCGGATGGTGAACAAGAAGCCGTGTGACGCCGTTGGCACGGGCGGTCTTGAACAGCTCAGCCTGGATCTCGCCGGCCAGGTGCCCGCCGGTGAGCATGATCCCGGCGTCCGCGATCAGCCGCGTGACCAGGTCGGTGCTTGCGGAGACCGCCCCCGACGCGTCGAAGATCGAGACCTCTTCCTCGTACAGGTTGCCGGTGTTGTTCGGGAAGCCGTCGTCGTGGCTGTGCGCGTCGAGGTGCCGGCCTGCCGAGACGGTCGGGGCCCAGACGCACCTTCCGCCCATGGTGATCGCGACCGCGACCGCGGACGGGTTGATGCCGCCGACCTCGGAGTTGAGCGCGACGCCGCCGTACATCGCGGTCGGCGCGTCCTTGAGCTGCGTTTTCATGGCGAGCAGGTCCATCACGGTGTTGTGATGGTGGGACTTGACCAGGATCGCGCGCATGCCGATCCGGGCCCCGTCGTAGGAGGCCTCCACGTGGTCGAAGCGCCGCGGGAACGGGCTCGGGCCGCTGTGGCAGTGGAGGTCGACGGTGCCTTCGAGGACCTTGAGCAGCGTCTCCATGCGTGCCTCCTGATGTTCGGATGCCGTAATGGATGTTCACGATAGGTATGAACAACCCTGCCGTCTAGCCCTCGCCCCGTAGTCAGGGCACTATCGCGTCAATGTTGCGTTCGCGATACGGACTGGCTCATTGCATTATGAACATTCGCCTGCTCTACTGGGACCCCGGTCACACCCGGACCGTTCACGGAGGCGTGCCAATGGCTGACCCACCGAGGCGCCGGATCCCCAGCCCGCAATGGCTGCTGGTCCTGCCGGCGCTCGCTCTACTGGCCGTGATCCTGCTGGCACCGCTCGGCCGGAGCCTCACCTACAGCGTCGACGCGCCCGCCTTGACGCTCGACCACTACACGGCACTGTTCACCGACGGCGTCACGCTGAGGGTGCTGGCCCGCACCGCGCTGACCGCCACGATCGTCACGCTGATCGCGGTGCTGCTCGGTTACCCGTACGCATACCTGATGACCAGGGCCGGCCCCCGCCTGCGCGGGCTGCTCATGGTGATCGTCCTGGTCCCGTTCTGGACCTCGGTGATGGCCCGCAACTTCGCGTGGATCATCATCCTGCAGCGCGGCGGCCCGGTGAACTCGTTCTTCAGACTCTTCGGCTGGGACCTGGTGCTCTACGAGTCGGTGGCCGGCGTGACGATCGCGATGAGCCAGGTGCTGCTGCCGTTCATGGTGCTGCCGTTGTTCAGCGCGCTCAGCGGCATCGACCGCCGGCTGCTGCTCGCGGCCCGCGGTCTCGGCTCCCACCCGATCGCCGCGTTCTGGAAGATCTACTGGCCGCTGTCCCGGGGCGGCGTGGTGGCCGGGCTGGTCCTGGTCTTCACGCTCAGCCTCGGCTTCTACGTCACGCCAGCGCTGGTCGGCTCGCCGCAGAACTCACTCGTCGCCCAGCTGCTCGGCCAGCGCACCACCCAGCTGCTCGACTTCCCGGGCGCCAGCGCGCTCGGCATCCTCGTCCTGGTCGTCTCACTGGCGCTTGTCACCTGGGCGAACCGCTTCGGCGGCACGATCTCCGCGATCGGCGTCGCCGCCTCCGCACCCACGAAGGACCGGCCATGACTACTCAGATCTCCACCCCGCGCGCGCAACGGCGCGTGCGCGGGGTGGACCCGGTCCCCTGGTGGCTGAAGCTGATCGCGTTCGTCGTCGGGCTGTACTTCGTGCTGCCGACGCTCTTCGTCATCCCGATGAGCTTCAGCTCGGCGACCACGTTCCAGTTCCCGCCGCAGGGCTTCTCGCTCACGCTCTACCGGAACTTCTTCACCGACCCGGTGTGGCTGGACGCATTGCGCAACTCCGTCGTCGTGGCCACGCTCGCGGCGCTGCTCGCCACTGTGGCCGGCACGGCCGCCGCTGTCGGGCTGCACAACCTGCGCGGGCGGCTGGCACGGTTCGCCCGTACCGTGCTGATGATCTCGATGGTCACGCCCGCGATCGTCATCGCGGTCGCGATCTACATCTCGTTCCTGCAATGGCAGCTGGTCGGCACGCTCGCCGGATATGTCCTGGCGCACGCCGCGATCGGCGTCCCGTTCGTGCTGGTCTCGGTCAGCAGCGCGCTCGGCGGCTTCGACGCGAAGCTGCTGCGGGCCGCGTCCTCGCTCGGCGCCACCCCGCTGCGCACCTTCATCACAGTGACGATGCCGCTGATCAGCCGCGGCATCATCACCGGCGCGGTGTTCGCGTTCGTCACCTCGTTCGACGAGGTGGTCATCGCGCTGTTCCTGCGCTCGCCGGCGCTGCAGACGCTGCCCGTGCAGATGTACAACAGCGTCACCGTCGAGATCGACCCCACGATCGCCGCGTCCTCAAGCGTCGTCGTCACCGCGGTCACAGGTATCTGCCTCGTCCTGCAGTTCGTCGGCGGCCGCCGCAAGTCCTCCTAGGAGCCTCCCATGTCCACCCGGATCCGCCTCACACATGTCACGAAGGATTACGGGCTCGCCGTGCCCGCTGTCGACGACGTCTCGCTCACCATCGAGCCCGGCGAGTTCATGACGCTGCTCGGCCCGAGCGGCTCCGGCAAGACCACCACGCTCAACCTGATCGCCGGCTTCGAGACGCTCACCTCGGGCACCATCGCGTTCGACGACGCGGACGTCAGCACGCTCCCGCCGCACAAGCGCAACCTCGGCATGCTGTTCCAGAACTACGCGCTGTTCCCGCACATGACCGTCGCGCAGAACGTGGCGTACCCGCTGAAGGAACGGAAGGTCTCCAAGCCGGACATCGCCCGCCGCGTCGCCGACGTCCTGGACCTGGTGCAGCTGACCGGGCGGGACGGGCACTACCCGTCCCAGCTCTCCGGCGGCCAGCAGCAACGGGTGGCACTGGCCCGCGCGATCGTCTTCGGGCCGGCCGCGCTGCTGCTCGACGAGCCGCTCGGCGCACTCGACCGGAACCTGCGCGCGGTGCTCCAGGCCGAGATCCACCGCATTCACCAGGAGGTCGGCACGACGTTCG
Organism: Catenuloplanes sp. NPDC051500; assembly: GCF_044454585.1. Taxonomy (NCBI): domain Bacteria; kingdom Bacillati; phylum Actinomycetota; class Actinomycetes; order Micromonosporales; family Micromonosporaceae; genus Catenuloplanes; species Catenuloplanes sp. NPDC051500. The sequence continues at coordinate 49,909 of NZ_JBITDX010000034.1, read as the reverse complement.
TCTTCGTCACGCACGACCAGGAGGAGGCGATGAACCTCTCCGACCGCATCGCGCTCTTCAACAACGGAAAGATCGAGCAGGTGGGTACGCCCGAGGCGCTCTACAGGCGGCCGGAGACGCTCTTCACCGCCCGGTTCCTGGGCGACTCGAACGTCTTCCCGCTCTCCCCGTCCGAGGGCAAGGCGGTGTGGGAGGACTCGGTCTGGGCGATCGACGCCGCCCCCACGGGCTCCCCCACCGCGCTCGTCGTGCGCCCCGAGGACCTGCGGCTCGCCGGCGAGGCGGCCCCCGGCAGCAACTCGGTCTCCGCGACAGTCACCGCGGTCGAGTACATGGGCTCCTACCGCACGGTCCTGCTCGCGTTCGGCCGCTCCGGACTCGCCGGGCGTGCGCGGCTCGGCCCCGAAGAGACCTCGATCGCCGCCGGTCAGACCGTGATCGCGTCCTGGCCCGTCGCCCGGCAGCGACTCGTCACCACCGCAATCCCCTCCTCTGTATAGGAAGTGACACAGATGTCCGCACCCCGCCGTGCGCTGACAGTCCTCAGCGCCACCCTGATGTCCGCAGTCCTCGCCGCATGCGGAGGGCAGGCCGCCACCGTCAACCCGGACGGCGACGTCACGCTGACCTTCACCGCGTACGGCGGCGCCGGCCAGGAAGCGATGATCAACGCTTACCAGAAGCCGTACACCGCCGCGCACCCGAACGTGACGTTCACAAACACCTCCCCGCCCGATCTCGCACAGGTCAAGGCGCAGGTGATGAGCAAGAACGTGAGCTGGGACGTGGTGGCGCTGGCCCCGGCCGCCGCGGAGCAGAACTGCGGCACGCTCTTCGAGGAGCTGGACTTCTCCGGCGTCGACAAGTCCACACTCGTCGACGGCGCGATCGGGAAGTGCTACATCGCCAACTGGATCAACGCGAATCCAATCGCGTACCGGACCTCCGCGTACCCCGCCGCAGCGGCCCCGAAGACGCCCGCGGACTTCTTCGACCTGCAGAAGTTCCCGGGCAAGCGCGGCCTGCTCACCAACGTGCAGAACGGCATCCTGGAGTACGCGCTGCTCGCGGACGGCGTCGCACCGGACGCGCTCTACCCGCTCGACGTGGACCGGGCGCTGAAGAAGCTGGACACCATCCGGTCCGCCACCACGTTCGCGCCGAACGTGGGCGCGCTGCAGCAGGCGGTCGGCGCGAACCAGGTCGACGTGTTCGTGCTCCCCGACTCCCGCCTGGTCCCGCTGCTGGACGCCGGCACCGACCTCACGATCTGCTGGGACACCACAGTCACCGCGCTCAACGGGTTCGGCGTGCCGAAGGGCTCCCCGAAGGCCGAGGCCGCGCGCCGGTTCCTCGAGACGCTCGTCAGCACGGCCGACGTGGAGGCGATCTCCGCGGCGCTCGGCACCGCGCCGGTCAACAAGGCGGCCAAGCCCGCGCTGTCCGCCAACGCGAAGAAGGTCGAGGTCTACGGGCCGGTCAACACCGGCAGGACCGTGCAGCAGGATGTCGGCTGGTACGCAGCCAACTTCGACGCGGTCACGACGAAGCTCAACAACTGGTTGGTCGGCTAACCGTCCGTACCCCCTATTTTAGGATTCTTCAATGGCGAACCTTGACCCGAGCGATGCCTCGACCTCCGACATCCGGGCGGTCGCCCGCGTCGGCCAGATCTGCGCGCTCTTCGGTCCCCGGGTGCCCGAGCTGTCCGCGGCCGACGTCGCGGAGCGCACCGGCCTCAACCGCACCACCGCCTACCGCTACTGCGCGTCGATGGTGGCGGCCGGCATCCTGGCACGGGGTTCGCGTCGCGGCACGTTCGCGCTCGGCCCGCTGATGCTCGAACTCGGCGCACTCGCGCTCGGGCGTCAGCGGGTCGTCGAGATCGCCCGCCCCCACCTGCAGAAGCTCTGCACCGCGGTACGGATGACAGCTGTGCTGAGCGTCCGCGGCACGCAGGGCCCGGTCGTCGCGCTCGTCGAGGAAGACACTAGCCGGATGGTGGTGGTCACCGTCCACGCCGGCACCAAGCTCACAGTGGACGCGGCGCAGACCCGGGTGTTCCTCGCCCACTCGGAACCGTCCCTGATGGAGCAGCTCGCGGCCGGAATATCGCCGGCCGAGCGGGCCCGCCTGGAGTCCGACGTGCAGACGGCCGGCGAGCGCGGGTTCAGCTTCGTGCGGCAGAGCGGCGGCTCGTTCGTGGTCGCGGCACCGGTCTTCGACGAGATAGGCCTGTGCGCCACGGTGGCCGTCCTGGGAGCGGGCGACCTGCCGGACCTGACGCCGGCGCTGGAGTCGCTCCTCACGTGCGCGAAGGCACTCAGCGAGGAGTTGGGCGCGCCGGCCCGCCCCCGGTAACAAGCTGGCGGTGCGACGGCCCCTCGTGGACACTCGGATGTCGAGATCGTTCGATGTCAGGGGGAGACATGGCGGGACGACTGCGCATCCACTTCGGCGTGGCGGATGTGGCCCGGCTGCGGGTGGCGTCCGGGCCGGACGTGTTGTGGGAGACCGCGAACAGCATGCACATGCTGCAGACGCGGCGCGGGGCGGTGCTGTTCGACGGGTGGCGGCAGGAGAGCCGGCGGCGGCTCGGCGCACCGGCCCGGATGCTGATCACGCTCAATCCGGCAATCGGGTCGTTTCCCGACTTCCTAACGCCGACCACCGGGCTGAGCGACTTCGAGGCCGGGCTCGACCTGATGCTGTCCACCCCGCGCGCACGACTGCGGATCGAGCTGGGCGAGCTGACCGTCCCCGCGCGGATGCGCCAGTGGGTGCGCGCGGTGGCCGACACCGAGCCCGGCGCGATCCGGGAGCTGGGGCGGCTGTACCGGGCGTACCACCGGACTGCAGTGCTGCCGGCCTGGAGCACTGTCGTCGCGGAGGTCTCGGCGGAGCGGCAACGGCTGGCGCAGGCATATCTGCGTGGCGGCTCCGAGGCGGTGCTGACCCAGCTGGCCGGGCCGGGCGGGTGGCGGCCACCGGTGCTTGAGCTGCCGTACCCCTGGGATCGGGATCTGTTCCTGGACGGCCGCGGGCTTGTCGTCCTGCCGTCGTATTTCTGCTGGAAGCACCCGTGCACGCTGCTCGACCCGGAGCTGCCGCCGGTGCTCGTCTACCCGCTGCGCCTGCGCCACCCGGTGCCGTTCGGCGCGGGCCGGGCGCACGGGGACGAGCCGCTCGGCGCGATGATCGGGCCCACCCGGGCCGCGGTGCTGCGCGCGCTCGAGGTGCCGTACTCGACGTCGGACCTCGCGCGGCGGGCCGGCACCTCGGTCCCGTCGGCCAGCCAGCACGCCACGGTGCTGCGCCGCGCCGGGCTGATCACCACCGAGCGGAAGCAGGGTACGGCCGTGCACAGCCTCACCCCGCTCGGCGCCGCCATGCTCGCCTCACAGACGCCCTGAGCTGCGGGTTTAACGTGAGACGCAAAGCCGTTGATGGATGTCCCGACCTGCGCTGAGGATGTCTCCAGGCGCACCGCAACGGTCGCCGAACACGGGAGGACATCACATGCTCAGGAAGCTAGCCACAGTGCTTGTCGCGGCGACCGCGCTGCTCGCCGCGTCGGCCGGGATCGCCAACGCCGCACCCGCGACGCCCGACTTCGGCGCGCAGGCGCAGCGGGCCGGGCTCTCCGCCGCCGAGGCGCAGGCCCTGCAGGATCGCGTCGACGCCGTGCGCGTCTCAGTCCCCGGCGGCAGGCAGGTCTCAGCGAACGAGGTCCGCTGGGACGGCCTCACCGCCACCGTCGACGCCGGACCGCACGCCGGCTCCGCGTTGACCACCGCGGCCATCAGCTGCAGCTACCTTTCCTTCTGCATCAACGTGGGCGGCACCGCGTTCAAGTTCACCGCGTGCCGGTACTGGGACCTCACCAACTGGGAGGGCGTCTCGCCGTACAACAACAACCAGTCCTCCGGCACGGTGTTCCGCGCCTACGACAACAACTACAACCAGGTGTGGAGCTCGACCGCGCCGGCCAGCGGCTCGGTCAACGTCACGCCGTGGTGGCACCTCAAGCCCTGCTGATCACACGGGGTACGACCCGGGCCGTCCCGCGCACCTGCGGGGCGGCCCGGCCGTCGTTGCCCCGCTACCCTGGGCGGGCACGGCCTGACCGATTCTGAGGGGTGACACCGCATGCCCCCTCCGCTGCGACTGCAGATCCTCGGGCCGCTTCGCGTCTGGCACGGCGAGCGCGAGTCGGGCGCACTGCCGGGGCAGCAGGCCTGCCTGCTCGCGGTGCTGCTGGCGCGGGCGGGGCAGCCGGTCAGCGCGCACGAGTTGATCGACCTGATCTGGGGCGACGCGGCGCCGTCAAGTGCGCTGAACATCCTGCACAAGTACGTCGGCACGCTGCGCCGCCTGCTGGAGCCGGCACTGCCGCCCCGGGAGACCGGCGCGTACCTGCTGCGCCGCGGCGCCGGCTACCTGATCGCGGCCGGGCCGGGCGCGCTTGACCTGGCGGCCTTCCGGGCGCACGTCGACGCCGCGCACACGGCCGGTCGTGGGGAGGCGGCGCTCGGCGCCTACCTGCACGCGCTGGAGCTGTGGCACGGCCCGGTGGCGGATGGGCTGGACTGCGGGCCCGGCGCTGCCTCGATCTTCGCGTCGCTGCACGGCGACTTCTTCGACGCGTGCGTGGCCGCGGCCGAGCTGGCGCTGCGGCTGGGCCGGGCCGGGCAGGTGCTCCGCCCGCTGCGCCTGGCCGCGTCGATGGCGCCGCTGCACGAGCCGGTGCAGGCGTCCCTGGTGCTCGCGCTGGCCGCGGCCGGGCAGCAGGCGGAGGCGCTCTCCGTGTTCGCCGCTGTCCGGACCCGGCTGGCCGAGGAGTTGGGCATCGATCCCGGCGCGGCGCTGCAGGCCGCGCACCGGCGGGTGCTGACCGAGGTTCCGGCGCCACCTGCCCCGGCCACCGCGGACAGCGGACTGGTGGGGAGGACCGAAGAGCTGGCCACGGTACGGCAGGCCGTCGCCGCCGCGCTCGGTGGCGGCACCGGGCTGGTCATCGTCGAGGGCGAGCCGGGCAGCGGGAAGACCCGGCTGCTTGAGGCGGCCGCCGCCGAGGCCGGGCAGCGTGGCGTGCTCGCCGCCTGGGGCCGCTGCCTGCAGGACGACGGCATGCCGTCGATGTGGCCGTGGATGCGGGTGATCGACACCGTGCTCGGCGCGCTGCCCGGTGCCGCGCGGGCCGGGTGGCTCGCCGGGGAGCTCGGCCGGATCGCGACCCCGGCCGCCGGCGCCGCGACCACCGTGACGCAGCCGGACGAGGGCACCCAGTTCCGGCTGTTCGAGCAGGTCATTGCGGTCATCGCCGAGGTCGCGTCGACGAGCCCGGTGCTGATCGTGGTCGACGATCTCCAGTGGGCCGACGTCGCCTCACTGCGCCTGTTCGGGCACCTGGCGACGCACCTGCCGGCCGGCGCCGTGGTCGTCGGCGTGCTGCGGGACCGTGCGCCGGCGCTCAGCCCGAGCCTGACCCGGGTGCTCGCGGCGGCCGGCCGGGTGCGGGGTCAGCGGCGGATCCGGCTCGGCCCACTGCGCGCGGACGACGTGGCCGAGCTGGTCCGGCGGGAGACGGGCCGGGATGCCGGCCCGTCCGCAGTCCGCAGCATCCACGCGCGTACCGCCGGAAATCTGTTCTTCGTCCTTGAACTGTCCCGGCTTCTCGCGGACGGCGGCGGGCTCACCGACGAGGCGGCGGCGCGGCCGGGCGTGCCGTCGACAGTGCGCGACATCGTGCGCGACCGGATGGCCGGTCTCGACGAGGACGCCGGGTGGCTGTTGCGGATCGCCGCGCTGCTGGGCCGGGACGTCGATCTGGGGCTGCTGGCCGGCGCGGCCGGGCTGGACGCCGCGACCTGCCTGGAACGGATCGAGCTGCTGGAAACGCCAGGGCTGCTGGTGCCCGGGGACCCGTTCTCCGTCCGGTTCGCGCACGACCTGGTCCGCGAGTCGGTGGTGGAGACCACGCCGCCGCTGCTGGCGACCCGGCTGCACCTGCGGATCGCGGACGCGCTGGACCGGGCCGCGGTCGATGATGCCGAGCGGCTCGCGCACCACCTGTGGGCCGCCGGGCCGCTCGCCGACCCGGCGCGCACCGCGGAGGCGCTTGTCCGCGCGGGACGGCACGCGGCGGCCAAGTCCGCGCTCGAGTCCGCCGAGCGGCACCTGCAGGCGGCCGCGCGGACGGCCCGGGCCGCGGGTCTGGCCGAGTGGGAACTTGCCGCGCTCTCCCAGCTGACCACCGTGGCCGGGATGCGGTCCGGCTACAACGCGGCCGCGCCGGGCCTGCTCAAACGCGCGGAGCAGCTGGCGCGCGGGCTGGGCCGGGAGCGGCAGGCCACCGAGTTCCTGTTCTCCCGCCGGGCCGCGCACTCGCAGGCCGCGCAGCTTCAGGACAGCGGCCGGCTGGCGGCGCGGCTGCTCCGGCAGGGCGAGCGTTCCGGCGACCCGGTGGTGCGCGCCTACGGCCTGCACGCCTGGGGCATCCACCAGTGGGACGTCGGCAACGTCGGCGAGGCGTTCCGCTATCTCAGCCAGTCGAACCAGACGATGACCGACGACCTGGCCGGGCGCGCGGACCGGCCGCTCCGGCACGACCTGCGGCTGATGTCGGCCGGGATGCTCGCGGAGACGACCGCGCTGCACGGCGACGTGGCCGGCGCGCGGCGGCTGCTTGACACGCTTGAGGCCTCCGGCGGCGACCATCCCTACGCGGTCACGGTCTGGGCCGCGTTCTCCGCCCGGATCGCCGCGCTGGCCGGTGATCCGGAGTGGGCGCTGCGCGCGGCCGAGCGGGGCATCGCCGAGGATCCCGGCTTCTCCTACACGTTCTTCGGCGCGTACCTGCGGCTGGCCCGGTTCTGGGCGCGTGCGCTGACACGTGACGACCCGGCCGGCGCCGCGGCCGGCGCGGAGGAACTGATCACGGACGTGCTCCTGGACCCGCCGCGCTCGAACGTGGCCACCTGGTACGGCCTGCTCGCCGAGGCGTGGCTGGCCGCCGGCCGGCCGGACGACGCGGCGAAGGCGCTCGACCTGGCGGACGAATTCCTCGAAGCCCACGGCCAGCGGTACGCCGAGGGCCTGCTCCTGCTGCTGCGTGCCCGGCTGATGCGGGCGTGCGGCGAGCCCGCCGACGCGGTCCGGACCGCGGCCGAGCGTGCCCGGTCGCGGTCCCTCGCGCGCGAGGCGCACCTGTTCGTGCACCGCGCCGACGGATTTCTCAGAGGCTAGCGGCCGCGGCCAGGATCGTGTCGATCGTGGTCTGCGGCTGCGACACCATCGAGAGGTGCGACGCGGCCACCTCGGTGATCGTCGAGCCCGCCCGTTTCGCCATCGACCGCTGGGTGGCCGCCGGGATCACCAGGTCGTCGGTGCCCACCACAGCCCAGCTCGGCAGCGTCTTCCAGGCCGCGGCCCCGGACGGCGACGCGTTGGCGCTGAGCGTGATCGGCCGCTGCCCGATCACTGTCAGCCACCGGCTCGCCTCGGGCAGGTCCTGGCCGAAGTAGCGGTGCACCGTGTCCGGCTTCAGGAACGCCTCCGCGTCACCCTCGGGCGCGCCCGGGTAGCCGGCGATGTCGAAGACGGTGGTCGGGTCCGGAATGTCGAACGCGGAGCCGGAGCCGCCCAGGATCTGGAACACGGTCTCCCCCTCCTCGGGGATGAACGCGTTGACGTAGACCAGGGCGCGCGCGTCCTCGGCCGGCACGTTGCTGATCACGACGCCGCCGTAGGAGTGCCCGACGAGCACCGCCGGGCCGCTGACCCGCTGCGCGACGAACGACGCGAGGTAGGCGGCATCGCTCGCCACGCCGCGCAACGGGTTCGGTGGCGCCAGCACCGCGAAGCCCTGGTCCTGCAGCGCCGGGGCGACCGCGTTCCAGCTGGAGGCGTCTGCCCAGGCCCCGTGCACCAGGACGATCGACGGTTTCGCCATCTGCCTCTCCCTCTGTAGTGGAGAGGCAAGCCTGGCCGCGCCCGGTGGACAACAAGTGAACCGGCCGATTCACTGATCCTCCACAGTCGTGTGCCGGGTGCTACTGCGGTGGTGTCAGCACGGCGCTCATCATCGCGCGCAGCGGCCCGGCGAGATCGTCCTGCCCGGCGGAGGCGAGCGGCTCGAGCGGCGCGGCGGTGCGCAGCATGGCGAGGCCGAGCGTGGCCGCGAACGCGATCTGCGCGCGGAGCAGCAGCGTCGCCTCGTCCGGGTGGCCGGGATACCAGCCGGCCGCGGCGGCCAGGCGTTCCGCGAGAAAGCGCAGCTTGGTCTGCCGGATCACGTCGGCGTGCTCGTCGCCGGAGCCGCGGAGCAGCATCAGGATCTGGTGGGCGTGCCAGTCGGCGGACGGGCCGGCCAGGTGCCGGGCGATCGAGTCCGCAAGCGCGTCGATCGAGACGTCGTCGTGCACCACCCGGTCCAGCTCGTCGGCCGCGCCGTGCAGGCACGCCTCGAACAGCCCTTCCTTGGACGCGAAGTACCTGCTGATCAGGGCGACGTTGACGCCGGCCTGGTCGGCGATCTCCCGCACGGTGGTGGCGGCGTATCCGTTGCGGGCGAAGCGCAGGCGCGCCGCGTCGAGCAGGAGCTGCCGGGTCGCGGCGGCATCCCGGCGGCGGGCGGTGGCGGGCGGTTCCTCGTCGGCCTTCATCTAATCCCTTCGGTCGGCTCACAAGCGTAGCCGTCACCCGGTGTGACGTAAACACGTGTTGACTTGCTTCTCGCGATGCTTGTACTCTGCACGTAATCAATCGTTTACATCAAGGTTCGAGGATCGATGTCACAGACAATCAACAGCCCTGCCAGGGGTACGGCCCGGCACGGCAACCTGCTGGTGCTCTACCTGTCGCTGGGCGGCCTGGCGTTCGCGGTCCTCCAGTCGCTCGTCGCGCCCGCCATGGCGACCATCGCGCGGGACCTGAACGCCACCACGGGTGACATCAGCTGGATCCTCACCGCGTACCTGCTGTCCGCGTCCGTACTGACGCCGATCCTGGGCCGGCTCGGCGACATGGTCGGCAAGCGCCGCGTCCTGATCGCCGTGCTCGCCATCCTCGCGATCGGCACGCTGCTCGCCGCGCTCGCCCCGAACCTGGCCGTCCTGATCGTCGCCCGCGTGCTGCAGGGCGCGGCCGGCGCGGTGATGCCGCTCTCCATCGGCATCGTCCGCGACGAGCTGCCCCGCGAGCGGGTCGGCGTCACCATCGGCCTGCTCTCCGCAATCTTCGGCATCGGCGCCGGCATCGGCATCGTGGCCGCCGGCCCGATCGTCGAGAACCTCTCCTGGCACTGGCTGTTCTGGCTGCCGCTGGCGCTTGTCGTCATCGCGCTGCTCGGTGCCGTCTTCGGTATGCCGGACTCCGCGGTCCGCACGCCCGGCCGCCTCGACGTGCTCGGCGCCGGCATCCTCTCGGTCTCGCTCGTCGCGCTGCTGCTGGCGATCAGCAAGGGCCAGAGCTGGGGCTGGGACGCGGGCAGCACCATCGGCCTGCTCGTGCTCGGTGTGATCGCGCTTGTCGTGTTCGTCCTCGTCGAGCTGCGCGTCAGTGAGCCGCTCATCGACATGCGCCTGCTGGCGATCCGCGGCGTGTGGACCGCCAACCTGGTCGCGCTGATCTTCGGTTTCGCGATGTTCGGCACGTTCGTCCTTGTCCCGACGCTGCTGCAGCTGCCGGCCGAGACCGGCTACGGCTTCGGCAAGTCGGTCTCCGAGGCCGGCCTGTACCTGCTGCCCACCACGCTCACCATGGTCATCTTCGGCCCGCTGGCCGGCATGCTCGTCCGCCGCTACGGCCCGAAGCTGCCGCTGTTCCTCGGCGCGGTCGCGGTCACCGGCGCGTTCCTGCTGCCCGCGCTCGCCCACGGCGAGCTGTGGCAGATCGTCGCCTCCGGGCTGCTCACCGGCGCCGGCATCGGCCTGGCGTTCGCCGCCATGTCGAACGCGGTCATCGAGGCCGTCCCGGCCGGCCAGACCGGCGAGGCGAGCAGCGTCAACGCGATCGCCCGGACCATCGGCAGCAGCATCGGCACCGCGGTCATCGCGGCCGTGATCTCCTCGCACAGCACGCCGCAGGGCCTGCCGACGGACGACGCGTTCAGCACCGGCTTCTGGGCCTGCACTGTCGTCGCGGCCCTGGCGATCGCGGCGGCGCTGGCAGTGCCGTCCGCGCGCCGGCGCCACGAGGAGGCGGTCGCGCACGGCGTTGACGACCTCCCGCCGGAGCCGGACGAGCCGCACCTGCCGCACCTCGGCCACCAGAAGGAAGACGTGCGGCACTGACGTTTCTGGCGCCCCCGGTCAGGTCTCCGGCCGCTCTGCCACGGCGATCACGCTGTGGCAGAGCGGCCGTCCTGTCATCAGCGGTTTGTCGCGCGGAGCGAGCTGCGGGTCTGCCACGGCCAGGACGCGCTGCGGGTCTGCCACGGCCAGGAGGCCAGGACGCCAGGACGCCAGGACGCCAGGACGCCAGGCCGCCGCGCACCTGCGGTGGTCGATTCACCGGCCTCGTCACGGGCCTGCGCGACCGCCCGCTCTCAGCCCGCCTTGATCATCGTCGGCGCCTCCGGCGGGCCGAAGGCGAGCGAGCCCACCGGCGCCACCGTGCCGGGCTGCGGAGGGCCGAGCGCCACCAGCGCCTCGATCCAGTAGCGGACCATCGCGCGGCTTGTGCTCTCCTCGCGGGTGAGGCCGGCGTCGAGGCGGCGGCGGGCGGCAGCCGGGTCGGACAGCGCCAGGTCGGCCGCGAACAGATCGCCCCAGACGACCGGCGCGTCGCCCAGCTCCCGTTGCCGGTCGAGCGACGGCCCGCGGTAGAACGCACCGGCGGTCAGCGGCAGCAGCTGGATGCCGAGGATCGACTCCGGCTTCGGGTCGAACCAGGTCGCGTAGTCGATCTTCGCGTCCCAGACGATGCCCGCGACCGAGTGCGCGTAACCGGGCTCCCGGGTGAGGCCGGCGCCGAGCCAGTACATCCGCGCGGTCGCGGCCTCCAGCGCGTAGTGCGTGACGCCGTAGGAGATCATCGCCTCGTTGCCGCGGACGGTTCCCCAGCGCACGACCGCCTCCCAGGCCGCCACCGCCTCGCCTGACGACTCCTGGTTGTTGCCGTCCGCGAACGGGGCGAACCCGGACGCGGCCGAGCTGCCCAGATAGGCGTTGAACGCCCGGAACGGCGGCAGCCCGCTCGCCGGCCCGATCGCCAGCGAGCCGGCGTAGTCGCGGACGATCAGGTCGACCACGTCCCCGTAGTCGCGCGCGAACCCGGGGTCGGCGGCGGCCAGCACGGCGGCGGCCCGGACCAGGTAGCCGTACTGGAAGTGGTGGTCGTTGTAGTCCTGTGCGCCGAACTCGGCCGGGACCGCGATCAGGCCGCCCCAGGCGTGGTCATAGCCGAAGTACCGGCCGTCGTCCGCGCCGCCGTAGGTCAGCCAGTCCACGAGTTGCGGACGGAGCCGGTCGAGCGCGGCCGTGCGTGCGGCGTCCGCGCCGGCCGCGTCCGCCACCTCCGCGACGGTGGCCAGCCGGCCCAGTTCCTTGAGCCCGAAGTAGCTGCCGCCCGCGCCGGGCGGGTCGGCCAGGTCACGATCCAGGTCGGCAAGTACGGCCTGTTTCGCGTCCGCGGTCAGCGGCACCTTCGGCATGCTTGTGAGCAGACCTGGCATCGGCGCCGTGACCTGCACTGAGGTGGCCTTGACAAGGGACATCGTGCCCCGGGCGTCCGGATACGAGCCGATCGAGGTCCGGCCGGCCTGCTGGTGCGGCAGCAGCGCCCACGCGCCCGCGCCACCGCCCTCCCGGTCCGCGGTGAGCGTCTGGGTGACGGTCCCGGCGTCATAGGACATCGCGGCAGTGGTCCGCACGACCGGCGCGCCGCTGCTGGCCTCCTCCCAGCTCGCCCGGTCCGCCCCGGCCGGGACCAGGGCGACGGCGAGCCGCTCCCCCGTCCCGGTAAGCGTGCCGCCGGTCTGGGTGAGGCCGGTGCCGAGCACGTCCCAGCGCGCGCCAGCGATGTCCAGCCGGGCCCGGGTGGCGGTGCTGCCAACGTCGGTGAACGTGCCGGTGAGCGTGGGGGTGCCGTCGTGGAAGTGCAGCCAGACGACCGGGCTGCCCTGCACGAGCGTGACGTCGACCCGCCCGACCCGCAGCACGACGTGAAACGCGCCGTAGCCGGCCACGCTCACCTCGCCGGTGGCGCCGGCTGCGGTGAGCGCGGGCAGGAACGGGGTGACGACCGCGTTCGCTGACGCGGTGACCGGCGCGCCGCTGATCTGCACGCCGCCCGCGGCCGCCTGCACGGCAAGCGGGTGGGTCCAGATCGGCTGGGTACGCGGCCCGGTCAGCGCGGAACTCCACCACTGGTTTGTCGGCACCGCCTGGCCGGTGAGATCTCCGGCCTGGACCGGCGTCCTCGTCGGCGTGGATGCGGCGGGAAGCGAGTCGGCGATGCTGCCGAGCCCGGTCACCCGCGGGAACGTGATCCGCGACGTCGCGGCGCCCTCGGTCAGCTCCTCGCCGGGCGGCGCGACAGGTACCCGGCCGGGCGTGCAGGCGGCGAGCGCCATGATCAGGGTCAGGGCCGTCAGGTGGCGGATCACGCGCTGTTCACCGCCGGAGTGCTGCCCGCGGCAGTGGTCGTGTCGACGATGACGGCGAACTGCAGGCCTGGCACAAGCGTCCGCACTGTGGCGAGCGCGGCCGGGTCCGGCTGCAGGACCACCGTCAGCCGGTCCGGCGCACCCACCGGCGCGCCCGCGTTCACCCGCGGCTCGACCTCCCGCAGCGTGGTGGCGATTCTGCCGGGCAGGCCGGGGCCGGTCACGTAGGCGGTCATTCCGAGTCGCAGCTTGCGCAGCGTCTCAAGTGGCACGTCGACCTCGAAGACGACCTCGGCCGGGTCGTAGAGCGTGATGATCGGCTCGCCGGCGCGGGCGATCTGACCGGGCTCCACGTTGATCTCGGTGACGATGCCGGCGGCGGGCGCGTGCAGTTCCTGCACCCGGGCCGCTCCCCCGTCCGAGGTGAGCGTGATGGTGGCAAGCACCGCGCCGGCGGGCACGCTCGTCCGCTGCGCGGTGAGCACTGTGGTGACAACTGCCGCGTCGGCGGAACCCACGGTGATCGGGCGGGCGGTAAGCACGGCCGTGCCCGCGTCCACCATCGTCCGGGCGGCGAGGCGCTCCCGCACCACGTAGGTGCCGCCCGCGACGGCGGTGGTGAGCACGATCAGGACCACCATTCCGGTACGGATGACCCGCAGTGTCCTGCGTAGTCGGCGGCGGGGCGGGTTCGGTGCGGGCTCGGGGCTCGGTGGCGCGTCCTCGGCCTGATCAGGTGTGAGGCCGGTGTCGATCGCGGTGCTCATGGTCGTACCCTCCCGGTGGGGTGTTCGATGTTCTCTGCCCTGGTCAGGCAACGGCGGGGTTATGCGGGGACCGCGACGGCCGGCGGCGTGACCTGTCGGCCCGCGTCCGGCTGGCGACGATCGCCGGAGGGTGAGACCGGCGGAGTCACGGACCGGCGGATCCGGCCGCCGGTGACCGATTCGACGATCATGCGGCCCAGGATGAGCACGATCATGGCGGCCCAGCCGACGGACAGCCAGGTCGGCGCCGGGTCGGCCATCACCAGCAGGCCGACCACGATTGCTGTGGCGTTCAGCACCAGCAGCACGAAGAGCGGCATGACCGCCCACAGTGAGCGCCCGGCGCCGCCACCGGCGTTGGTGGCCTTCCACTGTGCGGGGCGGCCGAGCAGCACGCCGCCGAGCGCGCGCAGGTGCACAGGTGTGGCGCCGATGCTCGCCACGATCGCGGAGAGCTTGAATCCGCCGGACTGCAGCCAGGTGACAAGTAGGACGGCGGCCTGGAACGGCAGGTAGTGGGTGGCCCAGGCGACGCCGTCCGCGCGGATCGGGCTGAGCGCGAAGAGCAGGTACAGCGCCGGGAACAGCATGAACGTGAGCATGGCCAGGGAGAGCAGGTAGTGGGTGCCGCAGAACAGGTACTGCAGCCGCTGGTCGATGGTCAGGCCGGTGCCACGCTTGAACAGCCGGCCGCGCAGCAGCACCTCGAAACCGCCGCTCGCCCACCGCATCTGCTGTTTCAAATAGGACGGAACATCCTCCGGCGCGAGCCCGCGGGCGAGCACCTGCGGTACGTAGATTGATTTCCAGCCGCGTTTGTGAAGTTCGATCGAGGTCCAGATGTCCTCCGAATTGCTGCCGGTCCAGATGCCCCCGATCTCATCCAGCGCGGCGCGGCGGAACATCACATTCGTACCGACGCAGAATGCGGCGTTGAAATGGTTCTTCCCCGGGCAGACCAGCTCGTAGAAGATCCGCTGCGCCTCGCCGGAGCCGGTGGCGACCAGGTTGACGTTGTTCGTGTACGACTGCGGCGACTGCACGAACGCCACGTCCGGGTCCTGGAGGTGCGGCAGGATGCTGATCAGGAAGTTCGGCTCCGGCACGTGGTCCGCGTCGAAGATCACCACGAACTCACCGTCAGTACGGGCCAGCCCGGCGTTGACGTTGCCGGCCTTGGCGTGCGCGCCGCCCTCCCGCCGCAGATAGCCGATGCCGGCCTCGTCCGCGATCCGGCGCAGCTCGTCGCTGTCGCCGTCGTCGAGCAGGAACGTGCGGTGCGCCAGGTCCATCTCGCGCGCCGCGATCACGGTGCGCTTGACCAGCGCGGGGTCCTCGCCGTAGGCGGTGATGAACACGTCGATCGAGGGCGGTTCCGCGCCGGCGTACAGCCGGTTGCGCCAGACCGTGGCGTCCACCGCCTCTGGGCGGTCGTCGTGCGCCAGGATGGTCCACCAGGTACCGATCAGGTGCAGCGCGGTAAGCCCTTCGGCGACAAGCATGGTCACCCAGAGCCAGCCCGGCCCGCGGTAGGCCGGGTTGAGCAGGAACAGTTGGTAGAACACGGTGGCGGCGAGCGCGGCGATGATCGCGACGCGCGTCGAGCGCTGCAGCGGCCGCCATGCCAGGCGGGCCGCGGCCCGGGCCGGTGGCGCGGGCGATGCGGTCATGATTGTTCTCCCGATCCACGGTATTCAGTGCCGCTGATTCGGCTCCGCTCCCCAGCGAACAGAAGCGCTCGGAAATATGCGAGCGCTGAGGCATATATTTCTTCGCGGTCACGTGGTGTAAAAGACACACAAAATGTCTTCGTGATTTCCGAACCGTAACCCGGTGCCGCGGTGAGCTGCGATTTCTGATTTCCGTGCATTCAACTGTGATTGTCGATCAGTGCGCGGGGTCACAATGCACCGGCGCCATTCATCAACCCGATGGAAACGCTCGCGAAACGCCAGAGCCCGCCGCACCTCCATGATCACCAGCCGGAGGGCCCGGCCCGGCGCGCCGCCGACGTGGCACGACACCAACAGGAAACAAACTTTTCTACGATCATGCAAAAGTTATGGACGTACGAGCAAAAGCGGCCTACGGTCTCCAGACATCGATTTACGTCGAGGTCTGGACGGTCGGATGAAGAAGACACCGCTTGTGCTGCTCGCCGTCACCACTATCGCGGGCCTGCTGCCCGCCCTACCCGCCGCCGCTGCCGTGCCCCCGCAGGAGCCCGGCGTCACGCTGCGCACGTTCGACCTGCAGACCGCGCGGGACACGCTGTGCGTGCTCAAGCCCGGCCAGACACCCAACGTGGACAAGCTCCTGCCGACGATCAACTGGACCACCGCGGCCGAGTTCGGGCTTGAGGACAACTTCCAGTCCGAGGTAATCGGCAACGTCAACATCACCACCGCGGGGTCGTACGCCTTCCGGCTGACAAGCGACGACGGTTCCCGGCTCGTGATCGACAGCACCACCGTGATCAACAACGACGGCGCGCACGGGCCGACCCCGGTCGAGGGCACGATCAGCCTCACCACCGGCTACCACGCGCTGCACATCGACTACTTCGAGCGCGGCGGCGGACAGCAGCTCACGCTCGAGTGGCGGCCGCCCGGCGCGACCGCGTTCGCCGTGGTGCCGAACAGCGCTCTGAGCACCGACTCCGGCGTGGTACGGGTGACCGCGCCCGGCCGCAAGGAGTGCGAGACCGCAGGCGACAGTCCCGGCGACGGGCTGCCACTGACCGGCGTGCACCCCGGCTACACGTTGACGAACCTGCGGCCCACCGGATTCCAGCCGCAGGTGAGCGCGATGGACTGGTTCCCGGACGGGCGGCTGGCGATCGCGACCTGGGGCGGCAGCGAGCAGACCGCCGGCGAGGTCTACATCCTCAGCGGCGTCACCGGGACCACGTCGCCGAGCCAGGTGACGTACCGGCGGATCGCCACCGGGCTGCAGGAGCCGATGGGTTTGAAGATCGTCGACAACAAGATCTACGTGTCGCAGAAGCAGGAGCTGACCGAGCTCAACGACACCAACGGCGACGGCACGATCGACCAGTTCCGCCGCGTCGCCACCTGGCCGTTCGACGGGAACTTCCACGAGTTCGCGTTCGGGCTGCTCTACCAGGACGGGTTCTTCTACCTGAACCTCTCCGTCTCGATCAACCTGGGCGGCGCGACCACCGACCCGCAGGGCTCGCCGAACCGCGGCACCACGCTGAAGATCAACCGGTCGACCGGCGCGGTGCAATATGTGGCGGGCGGACTCCGTACCCCCAATGGCTTGAATTTCGGTCCTGAGGGCGACATCTTCGTGCTCGACAACCAGGGTGGCTGGCTCCCGTCGTCGAAGCTGCTGCAGATCAAGCAGGACCGGTTCTTCGGCCACTACACCAACCCGGACGGGCCGTTCGACCAGCAGCCGGTCACCCAGCCGGTGCTGTGGCTGCCGCAGAACGAGATCGCCAACTCGCCGAGCACGCCGATCATGCTTGATTCCGGACCGTACTCCGGGCAGATGCTCTTCGGTGACGTCACCTACGGCGGCATCCAGCGCGCCTACCTGGAGAAGGTCGGCGGCCAGTACCAGGGCGCGGTCTTCCGGCTCACCCAGGGCCTGGAGATGGGCGTGCTGCGGCTGAGCAAGGGCCCGGACGGCGCACTCTACGTGGGCGGGCTCGGCGCGGGCGGCAACTGGGGCCAGGAGGGCAAGCTCACCTACGGCCTGCAGAAACTCGCCCCGAACAACGCGAGCGTCTTCGACATCAAGTCGATGAAGGCGATCGCGGGCGGCTTCGAGATGGAGTACACCCAGCCGGTCTCGGACGCGACCGTGGCGCAGCTGGCCGCCCGCTACCGGGCGAAGCAGTGGCGCTACCAGCCGACACCTGACTACGGCGGCCCGAAGCTCGACGAGGAGACGCTTCCGGTCACCTCCGCCACGCTCTCCGCGGACCGGCTGAAGGTGACGCTCAAGCTCGGCAACCTGAAGCCCGGCCGGGTCGTGCACGTGCGCTCGCCGCGGCCGTTCACCTCCACCTCGGGCAGCTCGCTGTGGAGCACCGAGGCCTGGTACACGCTCAACACCCTGGCCGACGGCACCACAGTGAAGTCAGGCGTGGTCGAGGCCGAGTGGTCCGGGCTGTCCGGCAGCACCTCGTTCGCCACCGACCACCCCGGCTACACCGGCACCGGATTCGCGGCGGGACACAGCGCGGCCGGCTCCGCGACGACGTTCACAGTCACAGTGCCCTCGGCCGGGACCTACCCGCTCTCGCTGCGCTACAGCAACGGGCCGAACCCCTCACAAATGACCAAGACCCTCAGCGTGTACGTCAACGGGGCGCGGGTGAAACAGGTAAGCCTGCCCAGCACCGCGAACTGGGACACGTGGGCCACCTTCGCCGACTCAGTGACGCTGCGGGCCGGCGCCAACGCGGTCTCCTACCGCGTCGACACGGCCGACACCGGGCACGTCAACCTGGACAGCCTGACCGTCGGCTCAGGACAGGCCGCGGTCGCCGGCACCGGCACGATCACCGGCATCGGCGGCAAATGCCTGGACGTCGACAACGCCAGCATCGCCGACGGCGCGAAGGTGCAGATCTACACCTGCAACAACTCCACCGCGCAGAGCTGGACGCGAGAGGGCGACACGCTGCGGGCGCTCGGCAAGTGCCTCGACATCGCCAACTCGGGCACGGCCGACGGCACGAAGGTGCAGCTGTACACCTGCAACAACAGCGCCGCGCAGATCTGGCGGGCGCAGTCGAACGGCTCGCTGCTCAACCCGCAGTCCGGCAAGGTGCTCGACGTGGCCGGCGGCGCATCGGCCGACGGCACCGCCGTGCAGCTCTGGACGTGGGCCGACGTGGCACAGCAACGCTGGACGCACAACGGGCCGAGCCGGGTGACGCTCTTCGACGGTTCCCATCTCGGCGCGTTCCGGAACGCGGACGGCTCCGCGGTCACCTGGCCGATCTCCGGCGGGTCCACCGAGGTGCTCGGTGGCGACATCCGCACGAAGCAGACCTTCGGCGACTTCAAACTGCACGCCGAGTTCTGGCTGCCGAACCTGCCGTCCGACGTGACCGGCCAGGCCCGCGCGAACAGCGGCATCTACCTGCAGGACCGCTACGAGTTGCAGGTGCTCGACTCGTACGGCAAGGCGTCACCTGCCAACGACGACTGCGCGGCGATCTACCAGAAGGCGGTGCCGACCTCCAACGCCGCCACCGCACCGGAAACCTGGCAGACCTACGACGTGACGTTCCGGGCGGCGCGCTGGAACGGCACCACGAAGACCGAGAACGCCCGGGTCACAGTGGTCTGGAACGGCGTCACAGTCCACAACAACATCGCCATCGACGGCCCCACCGGCAACGGCGCCGCGGAGAGCGCGGCCACACTTCCCATCCGCCTCCAGGACCACAACGACGCCGGCGCCAACGTCCGCTACCGCACCATCTGGATCGAACCCGCCTGACCGGCGGCAACCGGCCCGCGTCACGGTGTGCACCGTGGCGCGGGCCGCAGATCGCCTACCGGCCCCGGGCGCGCAACTGCTCGGCCAGCCGCTCCAGCTCCGCCGCCTCCGTCGCGGGTGACGTGTTGTTGAGTCCGCTCCGGGTGGCCGTCGGGCTGCGCAGGAACCGCCTGATGACCGGCACGAGCACGCCGTCCGGAAGCGCCAGCGCCACGGCGAGACCGCGCGGGACCGGCGGCGTCGGCAGGGCTGCCAGGTCCTGCCGCATGCGGTGAATCATGCCGCGGACCGCGTCCGGGTCGCCGGCGAGCGCCACCGGGCCGCCCGCCGCGGCCGCCGCCTGCCCGAGGGGCACCGCGATCGCGGCGTGCGTCATGAGCCAGGCGTCCATCCGCGGCTCGGCCTTGGCGTGGAGACCGGCGGAGCGGAACATCCGCACGATCCGCTCCAAGCGAGGGCTGTCGTGCCCGCCGGGTTCGCCGATCGACAGCGGGACGCGGCGGGTCAGGAAGCCGGGCGCGCGGTAGCGGACCACGTCCCCGTGCATCGTGCCGCCGCCGGTGGGAAAGCCGAGCAGCACTCGCTCGTGGCCGATCACCGCGCCGAGCGGTTCGGCGCCGGCCGCCCAGGCGTGCAGGAACAACACGTCGCCGCCGAGATCGGCGACCGATTCCAGGACCGGGTCCACCTGATGGGCACGGACCAGAACGGCGATCAGGTCGTACCCGCCCGCGGGGTTCCCGACCACGGGCACCGGCACCCGCCTGACGACCGGGCTGTCCCCCTCGGCGAGCTGAACGCCGTGCCGGCGCAGGGCTTCCAGGCGCGCGCCGCGGGCGAGGAGCGAGACGTCGTGCCCTGACTCGTGCAGGCGGACCGCGAGCAGGCTGCCGAGCACGCCGGCGCCGTAGACAAGCACCCTCATGCCGGACTCCGCTCGGAGAGGCCCACGATCGGTGCGACGGACGCGTCGTCGCGCCGGTCATGTGGTTCCTCGCCGTCGTCGTTGAGCCGGTGATGGAGTTTGTCGCCGTCGCCGTCGAGCTGGAGGCGGAGTTTGTCGCCGTCGCCATCGCCATCGCCATCGCCGTCGCCGTCGATGCCGCCGTCGCCGTCGAGCCGATGGCGGAGTTTCTCGCCGTCGACGTCGAGGTCTGGTAGGAGTCGGTCAAGCCGGCCGGGCAGCCACCAGGCCGCCTTGCCGAGCAGCGTCATCACGGCCGGCACGATCGTCATCCGGACCACGAACGCGTCGACGAGCACGGCCACGGCGAGCGCGAAACCGATCGACTTGATGACCGGGTCGGGCGCGATGATGAATCCGGCGAACACGCTGACCATGATGATCGCGGCCGCGGTGACCACCCGGGCGCCGTGGCCGAAGCCGGTGATCACGGCCTCGCGGGCGGCGGCGCCTCGCACGTGGTCCTCGCGCATCCGGGTCACCAGGAACACCTGGTAGTCCATGGCCAGGCCGAACACGATGCCGATCAGGATGACGGGCAGGAAACTGATGATCGGCCCGGTCCGCTCGACGCCGAGCAGGCCGGCCGCCCAGCCCCACTGGAAGACCGCCACGACAGCGCCGAAGGTGGCGGCGACGCTGAGCAGGAACCCGAGCGTGGCCTTGATCGGCACCAGTACCGACCGGAACACCAGCATGAGCAGCACGAACGCCAGACCGACCACGACCGCCAGGTACGGGACGAGCGCCTCGCCGAGCTTGGTGGAGACGTCGATGTTGATTGCGGTCAGGCCTGTGACACCGATGCGCGTACCGGCGATGGTGCCGTCCAGGCGCCGGACGGCCTGCACCAGGTCCCGGGTGCTCGCGTCGCCTGGTGCCCCGGCCGGGACGACTGTGAGCAGCGCGGTGTCCCCGGCGGGGTTGACCGCGCTGGTGGCCGCGGCGACGACACCGGGCAGCTCGGTGATCCGCTGCGCCACCTGCGCGGCGGAGGTCTCGGCAGCGCCGGCCGGGGTGTCGACCACGACGGTCAGCGGCCCGTTGAAACCGGCGCCGAAGCCGGCCGCCAGCAGGTCGTAGGCCTTGCGCTGGGTGCTGTCCGGTGCGGCGGTACCGTCGTCCGGCATGCCCAGGCGCAGGTCAAGCGCCGGGATGGCGACGATGCCGAGCGCAGCCACGGCGACCAGGAGCACGACGACCGGCCGGCGGGCAATCCCGCGAGCCCAGCGGAGCCCGGCGGTGGTGGTCCGGTCAGCCGCGAGATCGCGAGTGGCACCACCAACCGCAACGTCCCGGCTGAGCCGGCTCCGGGCGCGTCTGCCGAAGATCCGGGGGCCGGCGAAGCCGAGGAGCGCGGGCAGCAGTGTCAGGGCGATGACCACGGCTACCGCGACGGTGAACGCCGCCGCCAGGCCCATCTGGGTCAGCAGCGGCACGCCGACGACGGAGAGTGCGGCCAGCGCGATCACGACTGTCATCCCGGCGAACACGACCGCTGAGCCGGCGGTGCCGACAGCCCGGCCGACGGCATCAAGCGGATCGCGGCCGTCGCCGAGTTCCTGGCGGTAGCGGGAGACGATGAACAGGGCATAGTCGATCGCGACGGCGAGGCCGAGCATCAGCGCGAGGACCGGCGTGGTCGAGGACAGGTCGACGAAGCCGGTGGCGGCGGTGACCGCGCCGACGCCGACGGCGATGCCGAGCAGCGCGGTCAGCAGCGGCAGGCCGGCCGCGACAAGCGACCCGAACGTGATCACCATGACGACGGCGGCCACTCCGACGCCGATCACCTCGCCGAGGCCCTGCTCGTTTGGCGGCTGCAGCGCGTCGCCGCCGACTTCGACGGTCAAGCCCGTCCGGCGGGCCCGCTCGGCGATGCCGAGGAGCGCGTCCCGGTCGCCGTCGGTCAGATCCTGCGTGGCCACGCGGTAGGTCGCCTGCGCGAAACCGACGACGCCGGCCTGGTTCACCGCTCCCGGGGCGAACGGGTCGGTCACGGAGACCACCTGGGGTGCCTGCCGTAGCTCGTCGACGGCCTGTGCGACTGCCGCTTTCGTGGGCGCGTCGGTGAGCAGTTGCCCGGCGGGAGCGGCGAACACCATCCGTGCGGTGGCGCCGCCGGCCGAGGCCTGCGGGAACCGTCCCTCAAGCAGGTCGATCGCCTCCTGCGACGGCGTTCCGGGGATGCGGAGCGCCCCGGACGTCGGGCCGGACAGCGTCGCGGCGCCGGTCAACGCGGCCGCCAGGACCGCCAGCCACAGCCCGGTGACAAGCCATCGCCGGCGGAACGTAAACCGGCCCAGCCGGTACAGGAATGAAGCCATCGTGAATCTCCTCCGGAAGATTGGTGTGCTCCGCAAGCTAGCCGATCGTGCAGTCCGAAACTACACGATCGTGAAGTTGTTCACTTTACGATCGTACAGTCGACGGCTTCACGATCGTGCAGTTGCCTCCTGAACGATCGGCCAGTTAGGCTTCGAGACACCACCGGGTTCGGCGCCTCGCGCACCAACGGGTTCGGCGCATGGCGCACCATCAGGTTCGGCGCCCGCGCCCGCCGGGTACCGCGCGTCGCGCCTACCGGTGCCGCGCGTCGCCTACCGGGTGCCGCGCGTTGTGCACCACCGGGTTCAGCAAGGAGGACGCATGTCCGTGACAGCCGTCCGGGCGCCGGACAGCCGGCACCGTTTCGTCGACGCCGCGATCCACCTGTTCGCCCGGCGCAGCTTCGCCGGCACGTCGCTGCAGATGATCGCCGACGAGGTGGGTGTCACGAAGTCGGCCGTGCACCACCATTTCCGCACCCGGGAGGAGTTGCTCACCGCGGTGGTCGAGCCGCTTGCCGCGGAGTTGCGGGCAGCCGTGGAGGTGGCCGAGACGCAACGGAGCCGGCGAGGGCGCGCGGAGCGCATGCTCACCGGCTTCATCGACGTGGTCATCCGCAACCGCGTCCTGGTCCCCGTGCTTGTCGGCGATCCCGGGGCGATCGAGATCCTGCGTTCGCACGCCGACTGGAGCGACCTGGGCGAACGGATGCTCAGGCTGCTCGCCGACGTCGATCCCGGCGTGGGCGGGTGGATCAAGGCCGATCTTGCCGTCTCCGGGATCGCCTGCGGGATGGGCATGCGGGCGATCGAGCTCGACGACGACGTGCTGCGCGAGCACCTGGTCGGCGCCGGCCGGCGCATTCTCGGGCTCCGTGCCCCGCGCTGCCTCCGCTGACCGGGTCGGCAGCCGATCCGGTGCGGGCCCGCAGCCCGTCCGTCGATACAGACTCTCACCCCGCGCCGGCCGCAGATCGGGCTCGGCAGATGAGGCGGTCTCCTTGTGTGACGGCGCGGACCGCCGATGCGAAATTACGGCAAGGGCGAGATTTTAGGATCGCCGCGCTGGAGGTGCCGCGCGGCTTCCGGCCTGGTCGCATCGGCCGGCCAGACTCCCGGGCGGCAGGAGACCGTCCCTGGCCGCACCGGCCGGCCCCGCTCTCGACTTGCTGGGAGACCCTCGTACCGGCCGAGAGTGCCGCGCCGGCCGGCCGGTTCCCCAGCCGGCCGGTGCGGCGATGGTCAGCCGACCGTGATGCGGTCGATGTCGGGCGCCCAATCGGACGCGTTGGCGATCGTGACGGTGTTGGTGCCGGCCGCCAGGCTCACCGAGACGGTGACCGAGCCGACTGACTCCCAGCCGGAGGTCGCCGGGAAGCTCACGGACTGGCCGTTGATGGTGGCGGTCCGCGCGACCGCCGAGGCGTAGTAGACGGTCACCGTCTTGGTGCCGGCGCTGCTCGCGGACACGCCGTTGAACGAGAGCGTCGCCCCGTTGCCGAGGTAGCCGACCTTCGAGGTGCCCGAGCAGCCGCTGCACGACGCCACAAGCGCGCCGCCGGTCCGGGTGTTTCCGGAGGCCTCGGCCTCGTAGCTGACCGGCGTGCCGCCGTTACCGGAGCCGACCGCGACGTCGCCGAGCCCGACCCAGCCGTCCGCCTGCTGCGTGGCGTTGGCGAACCTGAGCTTCTTGGCGTTCGAGGAAACCGACTCGAGCGGGTTCTTGACGCGCAGCACCCACTGGTAGCCGCCCTGTGCCACCCCGCTCAGGTCGACGCCGGTCTGGAAGTAATTGGCGTAACCGAAGTCGCGGTAGCCGCCGCCGGTGTTCCAGTCGGGGAAGTCGCGGATGGTGCGCGGCTGGACGGTACGCAGGTCCCACGGGGTGTCGAAGGTCTTGACGACGGTCCCGGCGCTGTTCTTCAGGCCGAGCGTCACCTGCCACGGGTAGTAGAAAGGCGCCACGCCGGTGTTGCTGATCCGCACGCCGACGTTCGTGCTGCCGCTCGCCGTATTCGTGAAGTAGGCGTTGTCGACAGTGAGGTTGTAGCCCATCAGCCGCACCGCCGCGGCCACGTTCGCGTCCGTGGACGAGTAGCCGCCGCTCCCCTCATTGATCATCCAGGTGGCGTGCGTCAGCTCGATGCAGGCCTTGAGGTTGTCGACCGCGCCTGACCCGTTCGGCCAGGACTGGAACGCGCTGGACTGGATCTCGGGCCGCAGCTCGCCGCCGATCGAACTGGTGATCCACTTGTTCTCGACGCCGGCGTCGAGCGTGCGCTGCAGCTGGCCGTAGGACGCGCCGCCCATCGACACCGGAAGCGTGACACCCTGCAGCGGCGATCCCTCGCGGAAGCAGAACGAGTCGTCGTGGTAGCCGATGTCCCGGCTGTTCGCGGCACCACCTGCCGCGCCCGGGTAGCGCAGTTCCAGCTTGGTCTTGTTGAACGTGGTGTCGAACGCGGCGATCAGCGCCGCCCCGTTGGCGTCCGAGGGCATGTAGTTCGGCAGGCCGTCCGCGGTGTCCGTGTCGTACGGCCAGGTGTGCCACTCACCCCAGAGCCCGACGAGTCCCATGTGGATGAAGCCGAGTCGCGGGTCGCCGTCGTAGCGCGCGCCGAACGCCGCGATGAAGTTCCGCAGCGCGGTGTTCAGGTACGCGTTGTCGTAGTCCGGGTGCGTGACGTTCCAGTAGGTGTCCTGCCGCATCGCCACGGTGCCGTTGAAGCAGGCCGGGATCGCGTTGGCCGGGTGCGTCGCCTGACCGCCGGGGTACGTCATGTACACCCGGATCACCGCCTGGTTCCCGTAGCTCGCCGTCTCGGCAAGCATGCTGTCGATGATCGACCAGTCGTAGCTGCCGCAGTTCGACGCGCTCTTCATGATCTCGGACAGCCCGAAGTAGCCCCAGGTCAGCGCGTGCGGATAGCCGACGTTCTGGTTCGCGCCGGGCGTGTAGAACTTCGCCCAGCCCTTGAGCGGATTGTCGAGCGGGCCGGGTGCGGCGGTCAGTGGGTGGGACTGCAGTGCCGGATCGGGGTTCGCCGGCGCGGACGGCCGGGGTGGCGGCCCGGCCGCGGCGGCCTGCGCCACCGGTGACCCGGCGAGGGTGAGCACGCCGGCCAGCGTCAGCACGCCGGCGAGCGTGGCGGCCAGGGCGAACCGGCCGCGTCTGGGTGTCTTCATGTCGCTCCCGAGGACGAGGGGATTATGAAGAGGTGTTGACAAAATTTCGAAGGACCACATCATTATTCGAGAGCGGGACGGCTGGCAAGAGCCCGCCCGGCACGAATCTGAGGCAATCGATGAGCGCGATAAGACGACGCGACGACCGTCGCGCGGCGTGGTGGTTCCTGTTACCGGTGCTTGTCGGATTCGCCGTCTTCTACGGCTACCCGGCGATCCGCGGCATCTGGTACTCGGTAACCGATTACTCCCTGATCAACACGCCCACCTATGTGGGCGCCGACAACTACGCGAAGCTGGCCGGCGACGCGGAGTTCTGGAACTCGCTGATGGTCACCGGCTGGTACGTGGTGCTCAACATCGGCTCGCAAACGCTGCTGGCGCTCGGCATCGCGACGCTCATGCACCGGCTGACCAGCTCGCTTGTACTACGAGCCACGCTGCTGCTGCCCTGGCTGGTCCCGAACGTCACTGTCGGCCTGCTCTGGGTGTGGCTGCTCGACACCAACCTCGGGTTCGTCAACCACCTGATCACCGCGATCGGCCTGAGCCCGGTCGGCTTCTTCACCGACGCGACGTGGGCGCTGCCGTCCATCGCGGCCGTCAACACCTGGGCCTACACCGGGTACACCGCGCTGCTGCTCTACGCGGGCATGCTGCAGATCCCGCAGTACCTCTACGAGGGCGCGGCGATCGACGGCGCGGGCGAGGCGCGGATGTTCCGCTCGATCACGCTTCCGCTGCTCCGGCCCGTACTCGCGATGGTTCTGGTGATCTCGTTGATCGGGTCGTTCCAGATCTTCGACACGGTCGCGGTCGCCACCCGCGGCGGCCCGGTGAGCGCCACCCGGGTCATCTACTACTACATCTACCAGCAGGCATTCAACTACTTCAACATGGGGTACGCCGCGGCGGCCGCGATCTGCCTCGCGCTGATCCTGGGCGTGCTCACCGCGGTCCAAATGCGCCTGCTGCGCGCCTCAAGTTCGGACCTGGCATGAAGAAGATCCTGGCCTGGGCCGTGATGGCCGTCGTCGTGGTGCTCACGATCTTCCCGTTCTGGTGGATGGTCCGCACCGCGCTCACCCCGGCCGCCGACCTCTACACCGACAATTTCGGCCTGCTCCCCCACGACCCCACGCTGATCAACTTCGCCCGGATCCTCGGGCTGACCACCGAGGCGGAGGCCCGTGCAGCGGGCGGCTCCGGCGCGCGGGTCGACTTCGCCCGCTACCTGGTCAACTCGATCGTCTACTGCGTGCTTATCGCGGGCTTCCAGACCCTGTTCTGCGCGATGGCCGGCTACGCGTTCGCCCGGCTGCGGTTCCCCGGGCGGAACCTGGTCTTCGGGATCCTGATCGCCGCGCTGATGGTGCCGCCGATCTTCACGCTGTTGCCGAACTTCGTGCTGGTCAAGGAGCTCGGCCTGATGAACACGATGGCCGGGATGGTCGCGCCGACCGTACTCATGACGCCGTTCGCAGTGTTCTTCCTGCGCCAGTTCTTCCTGTCGCTGCCGCGTGAGGTGGAGGAGGCCGCGATCCTCGACGGCAACGGGCCCTGGGGGATCTTCTGGCGGGTCGCGCTGCCGATGAGCCGCGGGCCGCTGATCACCATCGGGCTGACCACGATCGTGTGGGCCTGGAAGGACTACCTGTGGCCGCTGCTTGTCGGCCGCGGCGAGGAGAACCGCCTGGTCACCGTGGCACTGGGCGTGTTCCTGCAGCAGTCGCCGAACACGGCGCCGGACTGGACCGGGCTGATGGCCGCGTCCACGCTCTCGGTCCTGCCGGTCCTGATCCTGCTGCTCCTGATGGGACGACGGCTGGTCCAGTCCCTGAATTTCACCGGAAACAAATAGAGAGAGGCACAGTCATGAAGCGTGTTACCCGGGCCGGGGCGGCGCTGCTGTCCCTGGCCGTCCTGGCCGGTTGTGGCGGCGGCGCCGGAGACGACGGCGACGTCACCATCAGCTACTGGCTGTGGGACGACAACCAGAAGGCGTCCTACCAGGCCTGCGCGGACGCGTTCACTGCCGCCAACCCCGGCGTGAAGATCGAGATAACCCAGTCCGCCTGGACCACCTACTGGCAGAACCTCACCACCCAGCTCGCGGCCGGTGAGGCACCCGACGTGTGGACCAACCAGGGGTCGTACTACCCGCAGTTCGTGGCCGCCCACCAGATCCTCGACATCCAGCCCTACGTCGACGCGGACAAGGTGGACCTCACCCGGTACCAGGGCGGCCTGGCCGAGCTGTTCACCAAGGACGGCGAGCGCTACGGCCTGCCGAAGGACTGGGACACGATGGCGCTCGTCTACAACGCCGACCACTTCGGCAAGCAGGGCATCGACCCGGCCTCGCTGAAGGACCTCACCTGGAACCCGGCTGACGGCGGCACGTTCGAGCAGGTCATCGCGAAGGCCACCGTCGACGCGAACGGCCGGAACGGGCTCGACCCCGCGTTCGACAAGTCGAAGGTCGCCACCTACGGCTACCTGCCGGAGTGGGCGGACGGCTCGCAGGGCCAGAACGGCTGGGGCAACCTGGCCGCCAGCAACGGTTTCACGTACCTGGACACGAACCCGTGGGGTACCTCCTACAAGTACGACGACCCGCGCCTGGCCCAGACCATCGACTGGTTCAAGGCGCTGATCGCCAAGGGTTACAGCCCGTCGTTCGACAAGGCGTCCACGCTCAGCAACGATGCGCTTCTCAACGCGGGCAAGGGTGCGATGACCACCTCCGGCTCCTGGATGATCAACAGCTACCTGGGTGACTCCGCGAAGGTCACGTTCGCCTACGCACCGCTGCCGGCCGGGCCGCAGGGCCGCAAGACCGCGATCAACGGGCTGTCGGACGCGATCTGGGCCGGCACCCCGCACAAGGACGAGGCCTGGAAGTGGGTCAGCTTCCTCGCCTCCGCCAGGTGCCAGGACATCGTCGGCGCCAACGCGGTCGTCTTCCCCGCGATCACGTCCGGCGCGGACAAGGCGCTCGCCGCCCACCAGGCCAAGGGCCGCGACGTGCAGGTCTACGTCGACGCGGCCGCGGCGCCGAACGGCACGTTCTTCCTGCCGATCACCGAACACGGCAACGAGATCAGCACGATCGTGCAGGGCGCGATCCAGTCCGCGGTGCTCGGCCAGACCGACTCCGCGAGCGCGCTGAAGAAGGCCAACGACCAGGTCAACGCGCTCTTCAAGTAGCGCCGCCCACGAAGGAGAACCATGGCACTGCTCATCGAGCTGGCCGGCCGTACCCTCGCACTCGAATTCGACGGCCCCGGCACTCCGCAGGCAGCCGACGGGGGCCTGATCCTGCCCCCCGGTCGTGTCGCGCTGCTTCACGGACTGGGCGATGCCCTGTTCTACCGGCACGGGCAGAACTCCTGGAGCCCGTGCGGCTGGCGGCGACTCACCGACCCGCCGCTGCGGATCGCGAACCCGCAGCGGCGCGTCACCGCCGACGACGACATCTGGGACGATCCGGCCCGGCACCACTCGTCCGCGGTGGCCGCGCTCTCCTCCGACAGCGGCGACGGTGACGTGCTGCTGCTCGGCGCGCTCGGCCTCGGCGTCCCGCGGCTGCGGGCAGATCAGGACACGATCGCCGGGTGGTACGAATCCGGAGCCGCACCCTGGTTCGTCGCCTACGGCCCGGAGGAGGAGGTGTTCGCCGCCTACACCCGGCAGCTCGCGGACCGGCTCGGCAGCAGCGACAGGCGGGCCGGCAACGTC
Source organism: Catenuloplanes sp. NPDC051500 (assembly GCF_044454585.1). NCBI lineage: Bacteria > Bacillati > Actinomycetota > Actinomycetes > Micromonosporales > Micromonosporaceae > Catenuloplanes > Catenuloplanes sp. NPDC051500. The sequence continues at coordinate 20,830 of NZ_JBITDX010000034.1, read as the reverse complement.
TGGTGCTCCTGGTACGCCTACTACGAGGGCATCACCGAGCAGCAGCTCGCCAAGGACGTCGACGACCTGCGCGGACTTCCGTTCGACGTGGTGCAGATCGACGACGGCTGGGAGCGGATGGTCGGCGACTGGCAGCCGAACGACACGTTCCCGTCCGGCATGCGGGCGCTTGCTGACCGGATCACCGACGCGGGCATGACGGCCGGGCTGTGGCTCGCGCCGTTCATCGCGCTGCCGGAGTCCCAGTTCGCGCGGGAGCACCCTGAGCTGCTGCTTCGTGACGCGCACGGCACCCCGGTGATCGCCGGCCACAACTGGGGCACCGGTTACCACGCGCTCGACCTGTCCCGGCCGGAGACGCTCGACCACATCGCCGCGCTGATCCGCCGCGTCGTCCACGAATGGGGATTTAAATATTTAAAGTTGGACTTCATCAACGCCGGCGCGGTACCCGGCTCCCGATTCGTCACCGTTGAGCGCGAACAGGCCTACCGCACCGCGCTCACGCTGATCCGCGAGACAGCGGGCGACGACGTCTACCTGCTCGGCAGCGGCGCGATCCTGCTGCCGTCGCTCGGCCTGCTCGACGGCCTGCGCAGCGGCCCCGACGTCGCACCCATGTGGCAGAACTACGCAAGCGACGACCCGTCCGACGCCATGGCCCGCAACGCCGTCGTCAACACGCTCCACCGCCTCTGGCATCAGCCGCTCGCCGAGGTCGACCCGGACGTCATCTACTTCCGCAGCCGCCTCAACCTCCTCACCGACGGGCAACTCGCCTGGCTCCGCGACCTCGCCGACATCACCCGCTTCCGCGCCGTCTCCGACCCGCCGAGCTGGCTCACCGCCACCGAACTCGCCACCCTCACCGACTACCTGGCCGCCCACCCCGACATCCGGCGACTCGGCCGCTACCGCTGGGAGATCGACGGCCGCGAGGTCGACTTCACCCCCGCCATCACCCCGGAGACCCAGGCGTACCCCATCACCTGACCGTCCCCACCCGCCGCGCCGCCTCACGTCCCGGGCGGCGCGGCCGGACCTCCCCAGATCCTCAACGTCAAAACCCGATCAATACCGATCTTCCCGCACCCGCGGTGGCCCAGCCCGCATGCTCCCGCGGGCGCTCAGACCCGCCGTGGGACAACCCCCGACGTGGTCGAGGGCGCGGTGCAAATCCTCACCGCGCACGCGGCGAACCCCACCCACGTCTTGCCGCACCGGTAGTAGCCCAGCCCGCACGCTGCCGCCGCTGTTGCGGTTGCATCCTGCTTGACACTGAGCGAGCCGTTGCCCATGTCAGGCGGCCCGGCTACCGCGGAATCAGCTCAAGCGTGTCCCCGGCGCCTGCCCGAAATATCGCCAAAAGTCACCCGCGGCTGACCCGGTGCAGCTGTCACCGCTGCCGCCCCTGTTGCGGGCGCATCCTGCTTGACACAGAGCGAGCCGTTGCCCACGTCAGGCGGCCCGGCTACCGCAGAATCAGCTCAAGCGTGCTCCCGGCGCCTGCCCGAAATATCGCAAAAAGTCACCCGCGGCTGACCTGGTGCAGCTGTCACCAATGACCAACACCCGATAGATCAACGGCCAGGTGAGACATGGGCACGTCATTCGCGACGAATAGCGTGCCCAAGCCTCACCTGACGCCACCCACCCCGCCACACATCCCCGCATCTAACCCATATCGCCACCGTCGGCGACGGCAACGAGTCCTGCACGCAGGATCGCCGCCTCCAGAACTCCTCCGGCCCTGACGAGCCGGAAAGGTCGGCACTCGCCCGCCTAGCTCGACGATGCTCACCGTAAATCCGGAAGATCAGTACGTCCCGCGGGATCAGGAGCGGCGTGCTCCATACCGAAGGACGAAACCCACACGAAACCGGAAATGTCATCTCATAAGCACCTGCCGGTGGAGTGGCCGGGGATGGTCAAGATCCTTGTTTTGCTCACGGTCCTTTCCCGGCGGCGCAAAGGACCGTGAGCAAAACAAGGATCTTGATTCCCGCATAGTGGAAGATCCATTTCCGGCCGGCGGGCTGGACGGTCTCGCCGGACATGGACCCTGAGCCCGAAAGCCCAGTAACGCCCACCTGCGACCCACCGAACCGGGCAGGAGAGCATCCGCACCGGCCGGAGGCCCGCGGCCCGACCGGGTCCATTTCAAGATCAAAAAATGCCGAGCGGCATTGTGACCGGTGCCCGCGGGAGCATGCGGGCCGCAACCACCGCAGAGTGGGAAAGCGCAATCTTGATCTTGCCCTTGGTGGTCGGCAGTGGGGGTGACGGGGCGCTCGCGGAGGCAGGAGGGCCGGGGCGGCGCGGGGCGTATTTTGTAAAGATCAAAGCGTATTATGGCGAGGGTGACCGCACGTGAAGAGGACCTGACGTGACCGGGCCGGCGACGAGCGGGGTGGACCTGTCGCGGCTGCGTGAGCTGAACTCGTTGAGCATCGTGCGGGCGTTGCGCAGCCATCCGCCGTCGACAGTCACCGAGTTGTCGCAGCGTACGGGCCTGTCCCGGCCCGCGGTCGACGTGATCGCGCAGGGCCTGGTGGCGGGCGGCTGGGCGGGTGTGCTGGAGCCGGGGGCGAACAGCGCGGTCGGGCGGCCGGCGCGGCGCTACCAGTTTCGGGCGGGCGCGGGGTTCGTGATCGGCGTCGACGTGGGTGTGCACAAGATCCTGGCGCTGCTTGCGGACCTGGACGGCACGATCGTGCACTCGGTCCGGCAGGCGGTCGCGGCGGACGCGGAGCCTGCCGCACGCCTCGCCGTGCTCGACACGGTCCTGGACACCTGCCTGGCCGAGGCCGGAAAGTCGGCGGCGGACATCTGGGCCGTGACCGGCGCTGTCACCGGCGCGGTCGACGCGTCCGGGCGGACCAGTTTCTCCTCGCCGCTGCCGGGCTGGAAGAGCGTCAACCTTGCCACGCATCTGGACGCCCGGTTCGACTGCCCGATCCTGATAGAGAACGACTGCAAGCTCGCCGCGCTCGCCGAACGGTGGAAGGGCGCGGCAAGCGACGCGGACGACATCGTCTACCTGCTGGCCGGCCTGCGGATCGGCGCCGGGCTGATCATCGACGGTGTGCTGCGGCGCGGCTTCGGGGGCGCGGCGGGTGAGATCGGCGCGCTCAAGCAGGTCCGCTGGCTGGACGCACCCGCACATCTGCAGAACTGCCCCGGCATCCCGTCCACTGTCGGCCCGGACGATGCCGCGGCCTGGGTGTTCACCGCGGCACGCGACGGCGACCGGGCGGCACGGGCCGCGGTGCGGCGCTACGTCAAGGACCTGGCGATCGGCGCGGCCGCGCTGGTGCTGGCGCTCGACCCCCAGGTTGTCATCTTCGGCGGCGGCTTCTCCCGGTCCGCCGATCTGGTGCTTGACCCACTCCGCCAGGAGCTCGAACGGCTCTGCCTGCGCATGCCGGAGGTGCGGGCATCGACGCTCGGCGCCGACTCGGTGGCGCTTGGCGCACTGAAGCTGTCGCTGAACGAGGTCGACGAGCGCCTGTTCAGCGCCGGCCTCTCCGCACCGGTAGCGCCACGGCGCCGCTGAGAGACGGCTGCCTTGCCCGCGGATCAGGTCGCGGCCGCGTCACGCACCGCCGCCCACAGGTATGTGACCTCAGTGAGCGCCCGTCGGATCAGCGGTAGCTGATGGAGGCCAAGCAGCCAGCCGCTCGTCTGCCCGTCCTCACGAATGGAAAGCGAGGCGAACGTGTGGGCGCTCGGGCGGCCGTCCGGCGAGAATGCGGGCTGAACGAGATAACTCCAGATCGACTGAAGGTCCGCATCAGCGGTGATGAATTTCGGTATCGAGCGGTGCGGTTCGCGCGAGCCTTCGCCACCGGCACACCACCGCGGGTGAAGGACGCCGTCATCGCGCAACTGAGGTACCGAATCGGCCGCAAGGTACTCGGTCTCCTGGACGATTGTGATGAACCGCGCGGTGAGCGTGCCGTCCAGGCGAAGCACCTTTCTGTCGCAGTCCGACTCCTCCACGCTGATCAGCAGCTGTTCCTCGTCTATATCAGGGCTCTGCACCAGCCCGATCCGGACCTCGGTGTCGTCCCCGGGCAAGGCGGCCGGGAACACCTCGGAACGGTGCTTTTCTCCGGATGTTTCCTCACGCGTGCACCAGATCGGGTGCGGGGACGCGGTCAACCCGAGCAGGGTGTTGATCGCCCCCTCTCGGATCGCCTGGACGAATTCCAGCACGGCACGCTCGGGAAGCACCAGCGCCGGGCCGGTGGACTCGGTAGAACTGCGAAGTGCGAGCCCACCGGCGGGGGCCGGCGCGATCTGCAGCCGCTCTCCGCCCTCGGCGGGGTCACCGTAGGCAGGGCCCCAGCCGTCGAGGACATCAGCGTTGGCAAGGTAGGTCATGTCAGCGGCTCCCATCAGATGTGCACGCGTGTGTGGGGTGCACCAGGCTCGTGAAAGGACAGTAGATCCGCCGCGGGTGCACCTTGGTGCAAAGACGCACCAGTGTCGTACCGTGGGTATGCCGCTCACGTCGTCGGGAGGACATCCGCATGTCGCGAAACTCCAGTCAGGACGTCGCCGTCGGGCAGCGGATTCGGGACCGGCGTGTGCTGCTGCGGTGGACCGTGCGTTATACAGCCGATCGGGCGGGGATATCGCACTCCACGCTCAGCCGGATCGAGCGGGGCCAGATCAGCGCGGACAATCGCATCACGCTGGCGCGGATCGCCGAGGCGCTGAAATGCCCGGTGACGGATCTGACCGGGCTGCCGCAGGATCCAGTGTCCAGGGATCAGGCGGAGACCGGCGGCGCGATCTATGAGACCGTGCGCTCGTTCGTGGAGGCGGATCTCGATTATCCGCCTGAGACGCCGGCCCACCCCTGGGACTTCCTCACCGCGGAGCTCGAGCTCGTCCGGGATTTGCGGGTCAGGTGTGACTATGCGGGGGCGGCGAGCCGCCTGCCGTTGATCGCGCAGGGACTTCACACGGCCACCGTCGGGGAGAACCGTGCCGACGCGCTGCGGAGCATGGTGCTCGCCGCGGACACCGCGAGCTTCATCGTCCGCTACCTGGGGCACCCGGGGAGCGCATGCCTGGTGGCCGATCGGGCGCAACAGGCCGCGGAGGCACTGGAGATCCCGTCCCTGCTGGGCCTCGCGGCCTGGGACCGGGCCCACGCGGCGACCGGCATGGGCCTCTACAACCGTGCGCTGGCGATCGCATCGCGGGCGGCTGAAATCTTGGAGCCGCACTACGGGACGGAGGACGCACCGGAGATGCTCGGCCAGCTCTTCATGATCCAGGCCTTTTCGCTGTACGCGCTGGGCCGGAAGGACGATGCGCTGGCCCGGGTCGCGGAAGCGGAGACGATCGCGGCGCGCACCGGCGACTCCCCCGCGTTGCGGCTGAAGTTCGGCCCTACCAACATCAGGTTCTGGAGGATCTCGATGGAGGCCGACGGTGACTCGCCGGGCCGCGCGGTCGAGCTTGCCCGGATCACGAATCCGGCCGCCATCGAGTCGATCGCCCGCCAGGCCGCGTTCTATGCGGACACCGCCCGGGCGTTGGCCCGCACCGGCGCCGACGAGGCCGCGATCCGCATGATGGCGACCGCGTACCGACTCGCGCCGCAGCGCACCGGGCGTAACCCCCTCGCGAAGGAGACCGTGCGCGGACTGCTGGAGCGTGCCAAACGTGGGCAGGGGTGGCCGGAACTACGCAGCCTGGCGGAGCGGATGGGGATCGGCGCCTGACTGCCGTGCGGCTCCGGGCGACGAGTGCCCGGGGCCGGACGGCGGGTCAGCCGGGCAGGCGCCAGAGTTGGTTGGGGGCGGCCAGGCAGGTCCAGATGTGGATCTGCTGGCCGTCGCGGGAGTTGTTCTCGCTCACGTCGAGGCACTTGCCGGAGTTCGGGTTGACGATGGTGCCGTCGGCGCGCGGGGTCCAGTTCTGTGCGCCCGAGTTGTTGCAGGTGTAGAGCTGGACCTTGGTGCCGTCGGTGGTGCCGGAACCGTCCACGTCCAGGCATTTGCCGAGCGCGCGGAGCGTGCTGCCGTTCCGGGTCCAGGTCTGCGCGGCCGACTGGTTGCACGTGTAGAGCTGCACCTTTGTGCGGTCGGCGGAGTTGCCGCCCGCCACGTCGAGGCACTTGCCGGCCAGGCCGACGATCGGGCCGGTGCCGGTCGGCGGGTTGGTGCCGCCCAGCTCCTTGATACGGATGTTGCGGAAGGAGACGGTGTCGCCGTCGCCGTGGTTCTGCAGGCCGATGTGGCCGGCCAGGGAGCGTACCGGGTCGGTGTTGGTGAAGTCGTTGATCTTCACGCCGTTGAGGAGGATCTGCAGGCGTTCGCCCTCGACCAGGAGTTCGTAGGTGTTCCATTCGCCCGGCGGGTTGAGGGCGGCGTCCCGGGCGGCCTGGTCGGCGGCCTTGAAGGTGTAGACGGATCCGGTGGTGCGGTCGACGGCGTCTGTCGCGTCGATCTGGATCTCGTAGCCGTTGTTGACCGCGGACCACGGGTCGTCCGAGGGTGGGAAGCCGATGAAGACGCCGCTGTTGTCGTCGTCGGCCATCTTCCAGTCGAGCTTCAGCGAGTAGTTGGTGAACTGTTTCGCCTGGTACCAGCGCAGTCCCATGCCGCCGACCGAGGTGAGGGTGCCGTCGGTCTCGGTGAACGAGCCGGGCCCGGCCTGCGCCCAGCCGCCGGTGAGCGCCGTGTAGCCGGTCTCCGGGCGGCAGTCGGCCGGCGCCTGGCCGGAGGCGTAGCGGATGCCGCCGAGCAGGTGCTGCCGGAAGACCGGGTCCGCGTACGACTCGACTGTGTGTCCGCTGCCGGTGTAGAACGACCGGCCGCCGCTGTAGGTCTTGCACCAGGCGATCGGGTGGTCCGCGCCCATCCCGCCACCGGTGTAGGTGCTCTCGTCGAGCGTGGCCAGCACATGCGCGCCGGCCCGGGGGTTGGTGCGGTAGTTGTACCACTCGTCGGTGCGGTTCCACGCCTGCGGCAGATGCGCGGTGGCCGGGTGCGCGCGGTCCTCGGTGCGGATCACTGCGGGCTGGATGGCGGGGTGCGAGGCGAAGTACGCGCCGACAAGCTCGCCGTAGAACGGCCAGTCGTATTCGGTGTCGGCCGCCGCGTGCACGCCCACGTAGCCGTGACCGGCGCGGATGTACGACTCGAACGCGGTCTGCTGCCCCGCGTCGAGCACGTCACCTGTGGTGCTCATGAACACCACCGCCTCGTACGGTGCCAGACCTGACGTGGTGAACACGCCCGCGTCCTCGGTCGCGGTGACAGTGAACCCGTTGGCCGCGCCCAGCTCCCGGATCGCCTGCACCCCGGCCGGGATGGCATCGTGCCGGAACCCGGCGGTCTTCGAGAAGACGAGGACGTCGAAGGGGTCATCGGCGAGCGGCACCGGCGCCGGTAGCAGCAGCATGGCCGCGAGCAGTCGACCGATCATGGCAACACCCACTTCTGGTTGGCGACGTCCAGACGAGCACACCGGCGTCCAGCAGCATTGATTCAAGGGTGGAGATGAATCGATTCTTTGAGTACCTGGACGCCCCTTGGGGAGGGGACGTGACGCGACCCTAGGTCACTTTACGCAGACTCACAAGAACTTCCGCACTCCAGGACAAAAGTGGGATCACGGCTCGGGAATGAAGGCCGTGGCCAGTTCGGTGTGACTGGTCCAGCCGAGCGTGCGGTAGAGCGCGCGGCCGTCGTCCGTGGCGGCCAGAATGCCCAGACGGACGCCCTGGCGGGCCGCGTGGTCGGTGAGCGCCTGGATGACGGCGGTGCCGAGGCCACGCCGCCGATGGCCGGGGGCGGTCTCCACCTGGTCGATGACGCCGACTCCACCGGCGGCGGCGAGACGGCCGGACGCCGCGGTCTCGCCGGAGCGGTCGCGGATCGTGGCGGTGACCACGCGCGACTGGTCGGCGCCGACGGTGAGGAGGTACGGCGGCGGGACGTCCACGCGCTCGGGACGCAGCGGGGCGCTCATCAGGTAGCTGGTCTCGAACATCTGCCAGTGCGGCGGCAGCGCGGCGCTCAACTCCTCCGCGGCGCAGTCGATCTTCAGCCAGGTGCCGGGCGTGCTGATGTTCCGGCCGATTTCCCGCAGATAGTCAGGGTCCCAGGTGTGCAGCACGTAGCGGCGGCGGTGACCGGGACGGCCGATGTCGAGGCGGAGGCCACCCGGGATGTTGACAAGCGCCGGAACGCCCCGCGAGCGCGCCCAGCCGCGACTCCAGGCAATGACCAGCTCGGCGCGGCTCATGCCCGCCGGGCCCGGGTGGGTGGAACCACGATGGACACCTGGAGATCATCCACCACCCCGGCCCGGCGGCCGCACTCAGCCCTTCACCGCGCCCGCGGTCAGCCCGGCCACGATGTGCCGCTGCACGAGCAGGAAGAACACCACGGCCGGCAGCGTGAACAGCACCGCTGCCGACATCACCGTGGGCAGCGGCGTGACGAACTCCCCGACGAACGACGCCAGCCCCTTCGACGCCGGCCACTTCTCCTCGTCGACCATGAACGTGTTGGCGAGCAGGAACTCGTTCCAGCTGTCGAAGAAGGCAAGCACGGCCGCGGCCGCAAGCGACGGCGCGGTGAGCGGGAGCACGATGCGGCGCAACATCGCGTACCGGGAGCAGCCGTCGAGCGCGGCCGCCTCCTCAAGCTCGCGTGGCACGCCGTCCATCGCGGTCTTGATGATCCAGACCGCGACCGGCATGGCGAACGCGGTGTTGCCGAGCACCAGCCCCCACAGGTTGTTGAGCAACCCCAGGGTCAGGAAGATCGCATACAGGGGTACGACGATCAGCGCCTCGGGCAGCATCTGCGTGGCGAACAACGCGAACCCGAACACGCCGCGGCCACGCCAGGAGAAGCGGGACAGCGCATAGGCAGCGAGGACCGCAAGCACCAGGCTGAGCACAGTGGTGCCGGCCGCCACGAACGCGCTGTTGGTGAGCCAGCGCAGCATCGGCACCCCGTCGGTGGCAGCGGTGAACGCGGTACCGAGCCGGGTCAGGTCCGGGAGCCAGTGCACCTCACCCCCGAAAAGCTCGTCCTGGGTACGGGTGGCGGTGACCACCATCCAGTAGAGCGGGAATCCCGCGACGGCCGCCAGCGCGGCGAGCACGATGACCCGTACCCTCATGCCAGGTCCTTTCCGGCGGCACGCCGTTCGGCGAGCGCGTAGGCGACTGTGGCGATCGCGGAGAGCACCAGGCCGACCGTGCCGGTGGCGGCGGACCGGCCGAGGTCGGACTCCAGGAACGCGGTGCGGTAGACGTCGATGACGAGCGTGGTGGTGCGGTCGACCGGGCCGCCCTGGGTGAGCAGCCAGATGATCTCGAAGCGCCGGAACGACCAGATGGTCATCAGCAGCGCGACCACCCGCAGCGTGGGCACCAGGAACGGCCAGGTGACCTGCCGGAACACGGTGGCCGGGCCGGCGCCGTCCACCACCGCGGCCTCGACCAGCTCCTTCGGCACGGCCTGCAGCGCGGCAAGCGCCACAAGCAGCACGAACGGGAACACCTTCCAGATCGACACCACTGTCACTGTGGCAAGCGCGTACGCGGTCAGCCAGCCGTGCCGGCCCAGGCCCGCGGCCTCTGTCGCATGGTTGAGCACGCCGTCGTCCGCGTTGAACATCCACACGAAGATCAGCGTGACCGCGACCGTCGGCGCCGCCCACGGCAGGGTGAGCAGCGCCCGCATCGCGGTGCGGCCACGGAACGCCTTGTCAAGCAGCACCGCGCCGGCCGTTCCGAGCAGCAGCGACCCGGCCACCGTCGCAAAGCTGTAGATCAGCGTGACGCCGAGCGTGCCCGCGAACCGCGAGTCGTCGAACAGCGCGGCGTAGTTGTCAGTGCCGATCCACTCGCCGCCGGCCGGGTTGAGCAGCCCGGTGTCGGTGAAGGACAGCCAGACGCCGTCGAGCAGCGGCCAGGCCGTGAAGACGAGCAGGTAGAGCGCTGCCGCCGAGGCGAAGACGTAGGGGGCCAGCCGTTCCGCGCGTCTCACCGGATCTTCTCCGCCGCCTCCTGCGCGCGGGCCAGGGCGGTGGCCGGGTCGTCGCCGTCGACCAGGACCTTCTCCACCTCGGTGAGCACCGCGTGGCGGATCAGCGGGGTGGCCGTCTCGAAGCCGTCGATCACCGCGTCCGCCGAGGTCGCGGCCTGCGCCTGGAACGTGGGGACCCAGGGGTTCGCGGTGACGAACTCGGCCGGCGGCTTCGCGTCGGTGCCGAGCACGCTGGCGCCGAGCGCGGCCGCGGCCTTCTGCTGCGCGTCCGCACCGTAGTACCACTGCAGCCACTTCTTCGCGGCCGGCTTGTTCTTGGAGAACGCGTTGATGCCGATGAAGAACCCGGCCTGGCTGCTGGCCTTCACCGGGAACGGCAGCGGGCTCGCGCCGACGCCTGTGCTCGGCACTGTCGCGTTGCCGGCGACCATCGTCGCGAGCGCGGAGCTGTTGTCGATCATCATGCCGACCTTGCCGGCCTTGAACTTGGAGCGGAACGTGGACGCGTCGTCACCGACGGCCATGGCGCCGCTGGCGTACATGTCACGGAACGCGGTGACAGCGGCGACGTTCTCCGGGCTGTCGATGGTCAGCTTCCCGTCCTTGGACCAGGCGCCGCCGAAGCCGTACGCCCAGTTGGAGAAGTCGATCCACCAGGGCGCCTCCTCGTTGATCTGGTGCCGTACCGCGAAGCCCGGATTGCCGGTCTTGGCCTTGATCTCCTTGGCCGCGGCGATCAGGCTCGGCATGTCGGTGGGCGGCTTGACACCGGCCTGGTCGAGCAGCGCGGTGTTCCAGAAGAGCGCGTAGTTGACGATCTCCCAGGCGTAGCCGACCTGCTTGCCCTCGTAGACACCGGCCTCGTTTGTGGCGTTCAGCGCCGCCTTGCCGGTGCCGTCGAGCACGTCGTCAAGCGGGGCAAGCGCGCCCGCGTCCGCCAGCTCGGGCAGGAACGTGTCCGGGATGATCAGGATGTCCGGGCCGCCGCGCGCGCCGATCTGCGTCTTGAGCGTGCTCTCGTAGTCCTTACGCGCGATCGACTGCTGCTTGAGCGTGATCAACGGATCGGTCGCGGTGTAGCCGGTGACCGCGGTCCACAGCGCCTCGCCACGGCCGGGCTCCAGCCACTGCCAGTTGGCGAAGACCAGCTCGCCGCCCGCGCTGTCCGACCCGGACTCACCGCCGCAGCCGGCCGTCAGCGCGGCGGCGAGGACCAGCGCGGTCCCGGCGGCGACGTACCTCCGGAGGTTCATGTATATAGCCCCGATCCACGAACCAGGTTCGTAAGTAGTTCATTTGCCGATGAGGCGACAGCGTGGTCATGGCCAGGCCGGGCGTCAAGACCGGCCACTCACGACCACGGTGATTTTCGATCCTGTGCGGATGTCACCCGGGGCGCTCGGCTGGATCGGCATTTACGAACCTGTACCTCGTGTGCACGCCAGTCGCGTACACCGACGAATGGGGCATGTGGCTTTTATGGGTTTTTCTAGCCATCAAGGCGTGCCATCGCGGATTCCGATGGCGCCCAGCGTCAAGCTCGTTCAGCGGGGCCGGTCCGGGACGGCATCGTAGATCTCGTTCCCACAGACGAGAGAGGATCCACAATGTCCCGCACGCTCATCCGCGGTGGCCACCTGCTGACGATGGACCCCACTGTCGGCGACCACGCCCACGGTGACGTTCTGATCGAGGACGGCGTCATCGTGTCGGCCGGGCCCGCGACCGGTGACGCCGAGGCCGCCGGCGCCGAGATCGTCGACGCGGCCGGCATGGTCGTCATGCCCGGCCTGATCGACACCCACCGGCACACCTGGCAGGGCGCGTTCGCCCAGACCGCCGCGGACTGGACGCTCAACGAGTACTTCGCCGGCATCATCGGCCGGCTGTCCCCGGAGTTCACCCCCGGCGACGTGCGTGACGGTACCCACTTCGGCGCGCTCGAGGCGCTTGACAGCGGCGTGACCACGCTCTTCGACTGGGCGCACATCATGAACACGCCGGACCACGCGGACGCGTCGGTGGAGGCGCTGCGGGCCTCCGGTCTTCGTGCGGTCTTCGGCTACAGCACACCTACCTCGGACCCGTCCTGGTACTACGCGAGCGAGCGACGGCACCCGCAGGACGTCCGCCGGATCGCTGCCCAGCACTTCACCTCCACCGACCAGCTGCTCACGCTGGCGCTGGCCATCCGCGGCCCGGAGATGTCGACGATCGACGCGACCGCGGACGACCTCGCGCTCGCCCGGGAACTCGGCGTCCGCGCGTCGATGCACGTCGGCGTCGGCCTGCTCGGCGCCCAGCGGGCGATCACCTCGCTGTACGGCCGCGGCCTGCTCGGACCGGACCTGATCTTCCTGCACGCCAACACCTGCACCGACGACGAGCTGAAGATGCTCGCCGACACCGGCGGCCACGCGTCCGTCTCGGCCCGCGTCGAGATGATGATGGGCCACGGCTTCCCCGCCACCGGCCGCCTGCTGGAGGCCGGGCTGCGGCCCGCGCTCTCCGTCGACGTGGTCGCGGGCGTGCCGAGCAACATGTTCGACGAGATGCGTGCCGTGCTCCAGGCCGAGCGCCTGCGCCGGTACGACGCGCTCCTGTCGGCCGGGGAGGCGCCGGCCACGGTGCCGCTCACCACCCGGCAGGCAATCGAGTTCGCCACCATCGGCGGCGCCCGCGCGCTCGGCCTTGACGACCGGATCGGCTCGCTCACGCCCGGCAAGCGCGCCGACGTGATCCTGGTCGATACCGCGCGCTCCCCGATGCGCCTCTCCCAGGACCCCACCGCAGCCATCACGTTCGCCGACGCCCGCGACGTCGACACCGTGCTTGTCGACGGCGAGTTCCGCAAGCGGGACGGCGTGCTCGTCGGCGTCGACGCCCGCGCCGTCCGCAACCGCGCGGAAGCCTCCCGCGACCGCCTCCTGACCCCTTCTTCCCGTTGAGGACCCCATCATGACCATGGACATCACCGCACTCGCCGCGCTCGTCGTCGGCCCGGTCCTGACCCCGGGCGACGAGGGCTACGCCGGCGAGACCGCCACCTGGAACCAGGCCCTCCCCCACCGCCCGGTCGTCGCGGTCGGCGCCACAGGCGTCGCCGACGTGCAGGCCGCGATCCGGTTCGCCCGCGCCCACGAACTGCCGGTCGCGGTCGTCGCCACCGGGCACGGCGCGTTCGTGTCCGCGGACGGCGCGGTGCTGATCAACGTGCGCCGGATGGACGGCGTCACCATCGACGCGCGGCAGCACACCGCCACGGTCGGCGCGGCCGTCGAGATGCAGACACTCGTCGACGAGGCTGCCGAGGATGGCCTCGCGCCGCTGGCCGGCTCCTCGCCAAACGTCGGCGTGGCCGGCTTCACCCTCGGCGGCGGGATCAGCCCCACGCTCGGCCGTACGCACGGCTACGCCGCCGACCACGTGCTGTCCGCCGAGATCGTCACGCCGGACGGCGAGGCGCGCACCATCGACCCGTCCACCGAACCCGACCTGTTCTGGGCGATCCGCGGCGGCAAGGGCAACTTCGGCGTCATCACGTCGCTCACCGTGGCGCTGTTCCCGGTCACCCGCCTCTACGGCGGCGGGCTGTTCTTCCCCGGCGAGCACGCGCCGGCCGTCGTCGCCGCCTACCGCGCGCTGATCGCCGACGCGCCCGAGGAGCTGACCGCGTCCATCGCGTTCCTGCGGCTCCCGCCGGCGCCGTTCGTCCCGGAGCCGCTGCGCGGCCGGTTCACAGTGCACGTGCGCATCTCCTACCTCGGATCGGCCGCCGACGGCGCCGCACTGATCGCCGGGCTGCGCGCCGCCGCACCCACACTGATCGACGCGGTGGCGGAAATGCCGTTCACCGCGGTCGCCGCCATCCACGCGGACCCGGTGGACCCGCTGCCGACCTACGAGGTGTCCGCCTCCCTCGCGGACTTCCCGCAGGAGGCGGCGGACGCACTGCTCGCCGCCGCCGGCCCGGACTCCGACCTGCCGGTACTGATGGTGGAGCTCCGCCAGCTCGGCGGCGCACTGTCCCGCGAGCCAGCCGTCCCCAACGCGGTCGCGTACCGTGGCGCCGGTTTCCAGCTCTTCGCGGCCGCGGTCGGCGCACCCGGCATGGACGAGGAGTTCCGGCCGGCGCTGGAGGGCGTCACCAAGGCACTCTCCCCCTGGGCGACGGGCCACACCCAGATCAACTTCCTCGCAGGGTACGACGTGGAGGCGGGCGGCATCGGCCGTGCCTACCCGGCGGAGGTCCTCGCGCGGCTGAGCCGGATCAAGGCCGCCTACGACCCCCGCAACACGTTCCGGATCAACCACAACATCCCGCCGGCTCTCTGACCCGGCAGTCCACGGCAGCCTCCCCGATCCCCGCGCGGAGCCAGCCAGCGGTTCGGGGTGGCGCAACCGGCAGTAGACCGCCGGAATTGCGGTCCGCCCGGGTCAGTCGCGGCCTGCCGGCTGCCCGTCCGGCTGCCGCTGAGCCGCCTGCTGACGGCTTGCTGCGCGGAGGATGCCGGCCAGGAGTGCGGCGGGGGCGGCGGCGAGGTCGCGGCCGGCGGCGGTGGCCATGGCGATCGGGAGGCTGATTCCGGCGTCGGCGATGTCGATCACGGAGATGCCCTCGTCGTCCTCGTTGCCGGCCCGGGGCGCAAGTGTGACGCCGAGGCCGTTGCGGACCAGGCCCAGTGCGGTCTCCTGGTCGGCGGCCTCGAACGGGATGTTGCGGACGATGCCGGCGGCGGCGAACGCGCGGTCCGTCATGGTGCGGTTGCCCCAGCCGGGTGGGAAGTCCACGAACGTCTCGTCGGCGAGATCGGCCAGGCTGACCGACGTCGCATCCGCAAGCCGATGCCGGCGCGGGCAGACGAAGCACCACGGGATCGCGCCGAGGTGGTGCAGCGCCACGCCGTCCGGCGGGTTGGACGTGCCGACCATCGCCAGGTCCAGCTCGTCCGCGAGGATCGCCTCGAGGTGACCTGCGGTGCCGCGCCGCGACGTGCGCAGCTGGAACGTGACAAGCGGGTGCGTGACGTGGAATCGGCCCAGTACCAGCGGCAGGTCGACGATGAGCAGCCCTCGGGACGCCGGGCGCACGCCGATCGACGTGAGCGTGCCGATCCTCACCGTGCCGCGGAGGCCGCCGCGCACCTGGTCGACCGTGTCACGGGCCCGGCGTTCCGCGCTCAGCAGGCCGCGCGCCTCCGGCAGCAGCGCGGTGCCGGCGTCGGTGAGCGTGACGCCTGCGGCCTCGCGGACGAAGAGCGGCAGGCCCAGCTCGCGTTCCAGCTTCTGGATGGTGGCCGACACGGCTGACTGGGCGACGCGCACCCGCCGGGCGCCCCGGGTGAAGCCGCCCTCTTCGGCGACCGCGACGAAGTACTCGAGCTGGCGCAGTTCCACCGGACCATGATTTCGCACTGTCTCTCGCGGCGGGAGCCGTACCCCCGTGGCGTCTTGGTCTGTACGGCTCCCGGCGTACCCACGGATGGCCCTTCGTTGTCTACATTGGATCTCAGGTGCCGGTGGGTGACGGGAGACGGGCATGTCGAAGATCATTGTGGCGGCGCCGCCGATTCCGGGCGAGACGCTGCCGATGCTGCGGCTGGCTCGGCTGCTGGCGGCGCGTGGGCACGAGGTGACAGTACTGGCCGGGAGCGGGTACCGGGACGCGGTGGAGCGGGCCGGGCTCGGGTTCGCGGCGCTGGGCGGGGCCGCGGACTATGACGTCGCGGAGATCATGGCGGAGCGGGAGCGGCGCGGGCTGGAGCCCGGGCCGGCGTCGATCTCGTATGACTGGACGCACCTGTTCGTCGAGCCGGCACCTGATGAACATCGATCGTTGCAGGCACTGCTGGAGCGGGATCCGGACCAGTATCTGATCGCGAACGTGCTGTTCCTTGGCGCGTTTCCGGCCGCGATGGGTGCGCCGGGACTGCGGCCGCTGCGGTGGGCCGGCGTGAGCGTGATGCCGCTCGTCTACGGCGAATCGCCCGGCCCGATGGGGATGGTGCCTGTCGGTCCTGGCGGGGACCAGCGGGCGGCGGACGCGGAGTTCGCGGGGGCGCTCGGGCTGGTCCGGAAACGGCTCGGTGAGCTGCTGCGGGAGCTCGGGGCCGACGGGGAGGTGGCGCCGCTGCTCGATGCGATCCTCTTCGCGCCGGACACGGTGGCGGTGCTTACCGTGCCGGGGTTCGAGTTCGCACGGGACGACCTGCCGCCGACCGTGCACCTGGTGGGGTCGTTGCCCGCGGTGGACAGTGAGGGCTGGACGCCGCCGGAGTGGTGGGGTGATCTGGACGGGTCCCGGCCGGTGGTCGCGGTGACCCAGGGGACGCTGATGAACAGCGACCTGACGCAGCTTGTGGAGCCGACCCTGCTGGGACTCGCCGATCTGGACGTCACGGTCGTGGTGGCGCTGGGTGGGAGGGACCCGGCGGCGCTGTCGATCCCGGTGCCGGCGAACGCGCGGGTCGAGCGCTACCTCCCGTTCGACAGGCTGCTGCCCGAGGTGGACCTGTTCGTCACGAACGGTGGGGCGGGCGGGGTGCATCAGGCGCTTGCCGCCGGGGTGCCGGTCGTGGTGGCGGGCACCACGGAGGACAAGCCGGCCAACGCGGCGCGGATCGCCCATCACCGGCTGGGCGCGGTCCTCGGCACGGCGACCCCGTCAGCGGAGGCGGTTGCGACAGCCGTGACCGGCGTGCTCGCGGATGACACGATCGGCGACAACGTCACACGCCTCGCCAAGATCTACGGGGAGCACGACGCGGTAGGCCTGATCGAGCGGCTGGCGCTCGGCTGACCAGCCGCGCGGCTGGGCCGTCCCGGCGCACGATGCGGGCGAGGCGTCCGCGATGCTGTGCGTATGGAGTACGTGTCCAGAGTGCCGCGGCCGCCGCTGGACGGGCTGATCGACGACCTCTACCACCTGGAGGGCGCGCCGCCGTACCCCCTGCTGACGCTTCCGCCCGCACCGTCCGCGCTGCTCATCGTCAACCTCGGGGCGCCGTTCCGGATCCGCGGCGGAAACGACGTCGAGGCGGCCGAGTACGCCGACGGCTGCGTGGTCACCATGCCCACCCGCGCGTGGGAGTTCGGCTACCCACGCCGTACCCGCTCAGTGGGCGTGCACTTCAAGCCGTGGGGGTTGGCACCGTTCCTGCCGATGCCCGCGGCCGAGTTGTGCGACAGGCCGGTGACCGTGGAGCAGGTCTGGGGCCGCCCCGCCGTCGCCGCGCTGCGAGACCGGCTGGCCACGGCGGGCGGCCCGCACGAGATGCTGACGCTTCTCGAGGAGGAGCTGCTGCGCCGGCTGCACGAGACAGCCGGCCTGGGGCTGGTCCGTCACGCGAGCGGTGTCATCGCGGCTGCCGGCGGGGGCGTGGCGATCGGCGACCTGAGCGCGGCGGCCGGCGTCAGCAGCACCCACCTGGCACAACGGTTCAAGGAGCTGATCGGCGTCACTCCGAAGCGGCTGGCCCGCACCCACCGCTTCACCGCCACCGTGTTCGCGATCGACCCCGCCGCACCGATCGACTGGGGCGGCCTCGCCCACGCCGCCGGCTACTTCGACCAGGCCCACTTCGGCCACGAGTTCCGGGCGTTCACCGGGCTCACCCCGACACGGTACGTCGAGGTCCGCCAACGGTTCCTGCGCGAACACCCAGGCCACGCGATGGACGGCTGGCCGCTGCCGACCGATTGAATTTCTACAAGAACCGCAGCTCACGGCACGCTAATTTGAGGGCACCCGAAACAGAGGAGCGCTCCGTGGGCAAGGTTGTCATGTACGGCTCGGTGTCGGTCGACGGCTTCGTCGCGGACGAGAACGATCAGCCCGGACCGCTGTTCGACTGGCTGTCCAGCGGCGACGTTCCGCTTGACGACAGCGGCGTGTTGACGGTGTCGCAGACGTCTTACGACTACGTCCGGCCGTACTGGGACGAGATCGGGGTGACCGTCGCGGGCCGGCACGTGTTCGACCTGACTGACGGCTGGGACGGGACGCCGCCGAGCGGGATCGACCACGTGGTCGTCGTGACGCACCGGCCGGCACCCGAGGGCTGGGACCCCGAGGCGCCGTTCCACTTCGTCGACGGCATCGAGGCGGCCGTGGCCATGGCCCAGAAGCTCGCCGGCGATCGGGTGGTCGAGGTCGCCGCCGGAGATGTCGGTGGGCAGGCGCTCGCGGCAGGCCTGGTCGATGAGGTGCGAATGGACGTCGTTCCGGTCGTGTTCGGGTCGGGCAAGCGCTTCTTCGGCCCGGTCGGCGCGCAGCACCTGCTGGAGGACCCGGACGTGGTCATTCAGGGCAAGCGGGTGCTTCACCTGCGCTATCGGGTACGCCGCTGACCACCCAGATCGCTCAGGCGCTCGACAGGCAGACGGGCGGTGTCGGATCGGGGGTGGGCCGTTCGTTGGGGGGATGAGAGGCAGCTGCGACGGCAGGAGATGAGTGGGATGCAGTATCTGATGTCGGTGTTTCATGACACGACGGAGTTCGCCACGCCGGAGGAGATGGCGGCGATCGACGTCTTCAACGACGGGATGCGGGCGGACGGCTACTGGGTGTTCGCCGGCGGGTTGAACTGGCCGAGCACGGCCACGGCCGTCGACGCCCGCGGCGCGGAGCCGCTGCTCTCCGACGGGCCCTACCTGGAGACCAAGGAGTACCTCGCCGGGTTCTGGATCATCGAGGCGCCCGATCTGGACGTGGCCCTGACGCTCGCCACCGGTGCATCGAAGGCCTGCAACCGCGTGGTCGAGGTCCGGCCGTTCTTCGGCGAATGAGCGTGCCCGATGCGATCACCCAGGCCCACCGTGCGGAGTGGGCCCGGGTGGTGGCGGCGCTGACCAGGCGGTTCGGTGATCTCGATGTGGCGGAGGAGGCGGCGGCCGAGGCGTTCGCGGCGGCGGTCGAGCACTGGCCGGGCGGCGGGGTGCCGCCGAACCCGGGGGCCTGGCTGACCATGACCGCGACCCGCAAGGCCATCGACCGGGTCAGGCGGGAGGGCAAGCGGGGAGACAAGCAGAGAGAGGCCCTGATGGTGTACGACGACGCGCCGCCCGCACCGGGGGGCGTGATCGACGACGAGCGGCTTCGGCTGGTCTTCACCTGCTGCCATCCGGCGCTGGCGATGGAGACGCGGGTGGCGTTGACGCTGCGGATGGTCGGCGGGCTGACCGTGGCGGAGATCGCCAGGGCGTTTCTGGTGCGGGAGACGGCGATGGGGCAGCGGATCACCCGCGCCAAAGCCAAGATCAAGGCGGCCCGCATCCCCTACCGGGTGCCGTCGGCCGAGGATCTTCCGGCGCGCGTGGACGGCGTACTCACGGTGCTCTATCTGGTTTTCAACGAGGGCTATCTGTCCTCCGAGGCCGGCGCGGCGGTGCGGCAGGATCTGACGGCGGAGGCGATCCGGCTCACCCGGCTGCTCCGCGCGCTGCTGCCCGCGGACGGCGAGGTGGCCGGATTGCTGGCGTTGATGCTGCTCACCGACGCGCGGCGGGCGGCCCGGGTATCCGCGGGCGGCGAACTGGTCACGCTTGACGAGCAGGATCGCGGGGCGTGGGACCCGGCGCTGATCGCGGAGGGTCATCACCTGGTGCGGGAGCGGCTGGCCAGCGGGGTGCCGCCGGGCCGCTACCAGGTCCTGGCGGCGATCAACGCGGTGCACACGTCCGCCCGCGACGTGCGGGACACCGACTGGTCGCAGGTGGTGGCGCTCTACGACCTGCTCACCCGCTTGGACCGGTCACCGATCGTGGTGCTGAATCGGGCGGTCGCGATCGCGGAGCTGGACGGGCCGGAGGTCGGGCTGGCCGAGGTGGACCGTCTCGGAGGGCGGCTGGACGGCTATCACTCGTTCCACGCGACCCGCGCCCATCTCCTGCGGCGGCTGGGGCGCAGTGGGGACGCGCGCGCGGCGTACGAGAAGGCGATCGCGCTTGCGGGCAACACCGCGGAGATCGCCTACCTGACCCGCCGCCGCGACCAACTGGGCCGATGACAGGCAGCCCTGCACGTTAACCCAAGCCACGATCGGCCGGGCCGTGCACCGGCGTGCGCGCTACTCCGGTTACACCGCCTGGCGCGATGTGGTCGACGACCTGCCGACGGACACGTTCGCCGAGGTCTGGGGGCGGGGCGTCAAGTTCGGCGTCACACCGCAGGAGGGCGGCAGGACGAACTGGTTCGCGTCCGCGGCCGCACCGGAGAGGCAGTTCCACCCCGGGCGGGAGGCCGCGGAGCTGCGGCGCATGTTCGCGGGCTGGGCGCCCCCGGTCCGTACCGTGCTGGCCGCTCTTGAGGAATCGGCGATCCTCCGCCACGACGTCTACATCACGCCGCCACTGCCGTCCTTCGTGCACGGCCGCACCGCGCTGATCGGGGACGCCGCGCACGCGATGACGCCGGACCTCGGCCGCGGCGCCTGTGAGGCGATGATCGACGCGGTCACGCTCGCCCGCTGCCTCCGCGACACCCCGACGATCACAGAAGCGCTGCCACGGTACGACGGTGAGCGCCGGCCGAGCACCAGGCGTCTGGCCCGGGCGGCCGGCCTGGCCGCGCGGCTGACCCGGGTCCGGCACGCGATCCCGGTGCGTGACCAGCTGCTGCGCGCGAGCCTCCTGGCACCGTTGGGTTAGGCGCTGGAAATCGGGTGGCCCCGGCGATCCGGGCCGTGTGATCATCAACGCCTGGGTCGCTAGTGTTCTGTCTCAGTTTTGAGTAGTCGTTTGTTGGAGGGCGACGCGTCCACGTCGGACTTTTGCGAGGATCGATTCGGTGGTGGCGGTCC
>NZ_JBITDX010000033.1:0-69201 GCF_044454585.1 Catenuloplanes sp. NPDC051500 | reverse complement strand
AGCGTCATGATCATGATCCTGTCTGCACCACCAGGCCGAAACCCGGCAATAACGGATAATCTACACATCCGTTACACAGACCTTCCGACACGCTCGAATAGCGTGCTCACGCCTCACCTGACGTCCTGCGCATTCGCCGCTTCTCCGCATTCCACCCATATCCCCGCTGCGCCGCCCAGCCCGGACCCCACCTCGCCCACCCCGCCGCACCCCGCCCGCCTAGCCGCCCTGCCCTGCCCCGCCGCGCCCCGCCTCGCCTCGCCTCGTCGCGCTCCGCGCCACCTCGCCCCGCCCCACCTCGCCGCGCCCCGCCGCGCCGCGCCCCGCCGCGCCCCGCCGCGCCCCACCTGGCCCGCCTCGCCTGGCCCCGCCTCGCCTGGCCCCGCCGTTGATCTTGTTTCGTGTGCGCAGCACACAAAGGTGACCGCCTGGCTGCCCCGTCTGCCATCGACCCGCCCATCGGGGAGCAGATCATCGGCAGGGCCGCCACCAACGGGCAGATACCAACACCGCGAAGCGCCACCAACGGCACGCGCCCACCCACGGGCCGGAACCCGGCGAACCCAGCAGACTCGTAAGACCCGATCAAGCCGCCGCCAACACCACCCAGCCTGGCGGCCCTCCCGATGATCTGCTCGGCTCTGCCCGGGTCGATGACAGACGGGGCAGACAGGCCACACGAAACCCAGCCACAGACAGGCTTTAGCAGCGCAGCTGACAGTACTTTCGGTTGCCCCGGAGCCGGAGCGCTCCCCCCGGAGGGCCGCCGGAGGCAAAGAAACCGCAGCCAACCCGCCCCACCTCACCAACGCATTGAAATGTCGGGGTAGAGCGCGCACCGCCGCTGACCAGCAACATGGCAAGACACCGCGCCCCGCGACACCTGATGCCGCACAGCGCCCGATGCCGCACCAGGACCACACCTAAGGTCAGTAAGTCATTACCAGCCTTCCGCGGTCAGGATGAGGGCGCGCCAGGGGTTCTATATAACGAAATTTCGGGCGCAGAGTGCCCGACTCGCACCCCGACCGCGAAACCTCGGTAAATTGCGGGCGTGTAGCGCCCGACCGTCGCCCCTCGCGGAACTCACAGAACTCACGCATCTCGCGGAACTCGGGGAACCCGCGCAACCCGCGCAACCCGCGCAACCCGCGCAACCCGCGCAACAGGGTGGCGAGTTCGCCGGCCATCCCGCGTAGCGCCTGACCGTCGCTACCTTGCCCTCGCCCCTCGCCCCTGAATGGGTAACAGAGTCGCTCCCGCGGGCGAACCTTGCCAAGGTCGAAGACTCCACCGCCGCTCCCCTCTACCCCTCCCATCGGAGCCGGTTCCGCACGGCGCGGGACAAGGCGCGCGGGTCCCGGGGTGGCACACCGGCCACGGGGCGACGCAGGGATGCGAAAGACGGCGCCGCCCGCCCGGGAAAGGGCGAGCGGCGCCGTTGTCGAAGCTGGTCAGCCGAGCTGGGCCGCGACCTCCTGGCGGAGCGCGGTAAGCGTCGGGTGGAAGGCGTCGCCGGGGCACTCCGTCGCGGCAGCGCCGATGGCGGCCCAGTCGCGGTGGCCGAGGATCGAGTTGACCCGCCCGCCGCGGCCGGAGACCGGGTTGACGTAGTCGACCTGGCCTGTCGGATTGAGGTTGTTGAGGGAGGCGAAACCGGCCAGCACCTTGACCAGGGACGCGCGCGCCGCGGCGGTCGGCTGGCGGCTGGTGAACCGGCCGAGCAGCGAGACGCCCACGTTGCCGGCGTTGAAGCTGCCGACGTGCGCGCCGTTGACCGCCTTGGGCCGGCCGTCCGGCCCGGCGGTGCCGCCGTAGACCGGCACGCCGTCGTCGCCGGACCAGCGGCCCTCGTAGACCGTGCCGGCCTCGTCGATCAGCAGCTGGTAGCCGACGTCGCCGTAGTCGTCGCTGATCGTGTCGTCGTAGTAGATGGCCCGGACGGTCGCGGCCGGGTCGGGGTCGTCGTTGTGCGCGTACAGACCGGTGTGGTGCACGGTCAGCACCTGGACCGGGTAGTACTCGGCCGGCCACTTCTGGGTGCCGTCCGGGTTGAGCCGCAGCGATTCGTCCGCGCCCCACGCCTGCCGGGGCAGGTACCTACTACTGAGTTCGAGCGGGGCGGAGCCGCGGAGCGGAAGCGCGTTCTTCGCGATGGCGGCGACCTGGCCGGCCGGGCCGTCGATTGTGTTCAGCTCGCGCACCACGGCCGGGCTGCCGTCCGCGGTCTGCACCTCGTACCCGGTGACGCCGTGCGCCAGCACCAGCGACCGGTCGCCGGCCCGGGTGATGCCGTCCCGGCCGCCCTGGCAGGTGGACAGTTCTATCCACTCGCCCCAGCCGCCGCTGCCGTCGCGCAACCGCACCGCGGCGCTTGCGGCCGCCGTCACCGAGAGGTGCGTGAGCGTGAAGTCCGCGACGACGTTCTGCTCGCGGCTCGCCACCTGCCCGCGCTCGCGGGCGAGGGTGCGGGGGATGCGGCGCGGCTCGGCACCGGCGTAGGCGATGCCGCCCGCCGCCGCCGCGAGTGCGCCCGCGCCCACTACCGTCGCGCCGGTGAGCAGTCTCCGTCGAGAAACCACGTGTGGACCTCCTGGTAGTTCGGGCCCCGCCCGCCGGGATCCCCGGCGGGCGAAACCAGGCCAGCCAACATCGACTCAACCCTTACCCCGAATCGACGTCCACACCATGCCATGTCGTGGATCAAAAAGTGCTCATCGATGCCCACAGAGGAGGTTCAGCGGTTCTCCTCGATCGTCCGGCGCGGCCCGGTGAACCAGTGGCGGGCCGAGATGAACCACCAGAGCGCGACCAGGCCGACCACGCCGCCGACCGCGAGCGGCGCGTAGTTCACGGCTGACCAGGCGAAGTCGGAGCCGGACGGTACGCCGCCGGGCACGATCGGCAGCACGAAGTAGATCGAGACGATCGCGATCTCGATCACCGCGAGCCAGCACATGACCTTGTACTTCCGGCCGAGCGTCCACGGGCCGGGCCGGAACGCGTCGCCGATCCGCAGCCGGAGCGCGATCGGGATGAGGAACGCCAGGTAGAGGCCGATGACCGCGACGGAGACGACCGCGTAGAACGCGATCGGCACGCCCTCCCGCTGGTAGAGCGCGGGGAGCGTGAGCACCAGGCCGGCCGCGCATGCGCCGAGGATCGCCTTCACCGGCGTGCCGTTGCGGTCCACACTGGACCAGAGTCGCCAGCCTGGCACCGCGCGGTCCCGGCTGAACGCGTACGTCATGCGGGACATCGACGTGACGCAGGACATGCCGCAGAAGAACTGCCCGACCGTGGAGATGATGATCACGGCCTTGTAGAAGAACGGCGTGAGCGCGGACTCGAAGATTGCACCGGAGAAGCCGAACGCCTCGTTGATCGCGGTCACGTCCGTCGCCGCGAACAGGAACGACAGCAGCAGGATCCAGCCGCCGATCGCGGAGTAGAAGATCGACTGCCAGAGCCCCCGGGCCGCCGCGGTCGAGGCACCCTTGGTCTCCTCGGAGACGTGCGCGCACGCGTCGAAGCCGGTGATCGTGTACTGCGTGAGCAGGAATCCCAGCGGCAGCACGTAGAACCAGTACGTCGGCCCGTCCACCGACCCGCCGGCGAACCCCGAGTTGTTGAACCGCTCGGTGAACACGAACTGGAAGCTCTGGTGCTCGTCCGGCACCAGCAGCAGGATCAGCACCACCGCGGCCGCGCCGAACACGTGCCACCAGACCGACACGTTCTGCAGCACGTCGATGATGCCGTGCCCGAAGATGTTGATCGCCGCGTGCAGCACCAGGATGATCACGAAGAGCAGGAACGCCTGGTTGAGCGTGCCAGCCCAGCCGTCGAACAGCGCGGACAGCGTCAGGTTGAGGAAGGTGGCGCAGCCGTAGTCGACGGACGCGGTGACCGCGACCAGGCCGATCAGGTTGAGCCACCCGGTGAACCAGCCGTGCACCGGCCGGCCCATCGTCGCGGCCCACCAGTAGATGCCGCCGGCCGTCGGGTACGCCGACACCAGCTCCGACATGCACAGGCCGATGATCAGGATGAAGATCGAGATCAGCGGCCAGCCCCAGGCGACCGCGACCGGGCCGCCGTTGTTCCACGCCTGGCCGAACGTGGTGAAGCAGCCGGCCAGGATCGAGATGATGGAGAACGAAATCGCGAAGTTGGAGAAGCCGCTCCACGAGCGGCGCAGTTCCTGCCGGTAGCCGAGCTCGGCGAGCAGGCGGGCATCGTCATCGGCGGGCTGTGCTGGGGTTTCGGTGCTCACAAGAACCTCCGAACGCCTGCGGGTGCGCGCCAGTGTCGTCCCGCCGACTCACGTCGGTCAATACTCACGACGTTAAAGATTCGTTCCGGCGTACGACTAAATGCGTTGCAGATCGCCTGGTGGCAGCGCATCCTTCCTGGTGTCACGCGAGGGCCTTCGGCCGGCCCTCCGGCGGCGCGGCGGCGGGCACGTCACCTCTCTCGCCGCGCCCGATCGTCGCGCCGCCACCCACGCACCAAGAAACCCCCAGGCGAGGCCTGGGGGTTTCTTATATGCACGGCGGTCTCAAGACTCTCGCCCCGTCCCTGCCGTGGGGCGCAGTGGGTTCCGATGCCTTCGTTCCAGTGGAACTATCGCCCTTGTGCCCTCTGCTGTCTCCGACGTTACGCCCGGTCGGCGCCGTCGCGCGGGGAGATCGGAAAATTCGCCAGCTGGGTGTCCGGCCGCACCCGGTGGTAGACGTTGGCGGCGTGCCTGCGGACCGAGCCGAGCCGGTGCCGGGCCGCGACCGTGGCGTACCGCACGCGCTGGGCCGGGGGTGCGGTGCCGATGCCGGAGAGCGCGTAGCCCTCCGCGGCCAGACGGTCGCCGAGTGCGTCCTCGCAGAGCGCGATCTGCCACGGCTCCAGCCGGTCGCGCCAGGTGCCGACCCGATCGTCGCCGACCTCCGCATGCGTGCGGACGTGCCACTTCTTCCGCTCGGGTACGGCCACCGACGCCACCCGGTCCGGCCGGGTCATCGCGGGGTCGAACTCCTCGCCGAGGAAGTCGCAGAGCCGGCGCAGCTCCGTTTCCGGGTCCTGGACCAGGCTCTCGTACCGCAGCGGGAAGTAGGAGTCGGCGTCGAGCAGCCGCTCGGCCCGCCGGGCGCCGTCCACCGCCCTGGCCCAGGCGGAGATCGCCTTGTGGATGCCGTCCTGGTGCCACGGCATCTCCAGCAGCGAGGCCACGCAGTCGCGGCCGTCCCGGGTGATCGTGACGATCTGCGCGTCCGGGAAGAGCCGCCGGATCACGTCGACGTTGTGGATGTAGGACGGCCGCTTGTCACCCCAGCGCGGCCGGCCGAAGCGGTGCGCGTACGCGCGGAAGACCGTGCCCATCGCGGAGCCGAGCGTGGGCGGCCCGGCGACGATCTCCGCGGTCACCGTGTCCCGGTCCAGGCCGAGGTCGGCGACCTTGGTCTCCTCGCTGAAGATCCAGTCGGCGAGCGCGCGGAGGTTGCCGGGTTTGCGCAGGTCACCGAAGCGGCCGCGGACCGCGTACCCGGAGAGCACGAAACGGGTCTCCGGCGGGATGGCGATCCGCGGGTGCGCGTGCAGCATGAGCTGCAGCATCGTGGTGCCGGATCGAGGGCACCCCATCACGAAGATCGGTCGGGCGCTCATCACACCAGGTCAAACGATGCTTTATCGCCCAAGATACTCAAAATCCCGGCAGGAAGCCGTCGGTGGCCGCAGCCAGCGGGTTGAAGAACAACGTAATTACGTAATAATGGAATTATGGAGAACGCAGAACTCGACTCGCGCCTCGCGATGATCGAGGCCCGGCTCACCGCACTGGAAGGGCCGCCGGCCTCCCCCGCGACCGCGGCCTCGGGTGACGACCGCTTCTTCGCGCTCAACGGCGTGAAAAACACGATCGGCGACGGCACCGTCTTCGCCGGGCACGTCGAGCTGCCCACCGGCGCGGTCTGGGAGTGGCAGTGGGGCCCGGTGCCCACCTCCGCCACGCTGGAGTCCGACTGGTCCGAGTCGGTGCGGTCGCTCAGCGCGCTCGCCCACCCGGTCCGGCTACGGCTGCTGCGCGAGGTGCTGCTCGGCGCACGCACCGCCACCGAACTCGGCGACCTTGAGGGCCTGGGCACCACCGGTCAGCTCTACCACCACCTGAAACAGCTGGTCAGCGCGGACTGGCTGCGGTCCTCCACCCGAGGCGTCTACGAGGTGCCGGGCGAGCGGGTCGTGCCGCTGCTCGTCATCCTGACCGCGAGCGCCAGATGAAGGCCCCGGTGATCGCCACCGCCACCGCCGTCGCACTGCTCGCCGTGGCCGCCGGCCTGTTCGCCGGCCCGCGCCCGCCGTCGCTCGACGACGCACCGACCGGGGACGCCGCGCTCGCCGCCCGGGTGCGTGACGCGGCAGGCGACCCGGCCGGTTTCCGCGCGCTCTCCGTGGTCTCGGTGGAGAACGGCACCGTGCGGTACGCCGGGCTCGGCGACGGCGCCGTCACGCCGGACACCCCGTTCGAGATCGGCTCGGTGACCAAGACGCTTACCGGCATGCTGCTCGCCGACCTGGAGCAGGACGGCGTGCTCAGCGCGCGCGACACGCTCGGCACGCTGCTGCCCGGCACCGAGGGCCCGGCCGCGTCGATCACCGCGGAGGAACTGACGAGTCACCGCGCGGGCCTGCCCCGGCTGCCCCCGATGAACCTGGCGTCACTGCTCCTGCGCCAGACCCGGGGCGCGGACCCCTATGCCGGGATCACCACCGCCGACATCGCCCGCGGGCTGTCGCAGACCGGGGAGCTGGACGGCCGCGGCGAGTTCGCGTACTCCAACTACGGCGTGTCCGCGCTCGGGCTCGCGCTGGCCACCCGCGCGGGCACGCCGTACCCCCGTCTGGTCTCGGATCGGATTCTGACGCCGCTCGGCATGAACGACACAGTGTTCACGCTTGACGGCGCCGGGCCGCCGCCGGGCGCGACGGCTGGGGGCACGCCGGCCGGTCGGGCCACCGCGCCGTGGACCGCGTCCGGCATCGCACCGGCCGGCGCCGGCGCCTGGTCCACCGCGGCCGACCTCGGCCGGCTGCTCACCGCGCTGCTCGCCGGCACCGCACCCGGCCAGGCCGCGACCACGGCCCGGTTCGATGCCGGCCCGAACGAGCGCGTCGGGTACGGCTGGCTCACCCGCGACTCGTCGATCGTCTGGCACAACGGGGGCACCGGCGGGTTCAGCTCGTGGGTCGGCTTCGACCGGGCGACCGGACGCGGCGTGGCCGTGCTCGGCAACACCACACGGAGCGTCGACCCGATCGGCCTGCGCCTGCTCGGTGCGGACCCGCCCGCCGCCACCCGCGCGCCGGCGGAGTGGGCCACCACAGCGGTCACCGTGTTCCTGCTGCTCTCGGGCGCGTCACTGTTCACCACCGCGGTCCGCCGCAGGTCCGACCGGCTGCACCTGACCGAGGCCGCGCTGATCGCCGCCGGCTGCCTGGCCCTGGTCCACCGCACCGGCGACTGGCTGATCATCCCGTCCTGGCTGTGGGCGGTCGCGCTCGGCCTGTCCGCGGCCGGCGCCGTGGTCGCGGCCCTGACCTGGCGCGGCCGGCCGACGCTGCGGGACGCCACCAAGGCCACGACGCGCTGGGTGAGCCTGGCGGTGTCCGCGGTGCTGGCGATCGCACTGGCCGCGATGGTCCTGTCGTAGGGGTGCCGGGCTACGGCTGGGCCAGCCGGCCGGCCGCGGACAGGCGGCGCATCACCGCGCGGTGCGGCACCGCATGGCTGGTCCGGCCGCCCGCGCCGATCGTGGTGACGGCCATGAAGAGCGAGTTCAGCAGCGCCTCCTCGACCGCGTCGAGCACCGCGGCGAAGACCGGGTCGAGCGCGTCGTCCGGGACCGCGGGCCGGCCGGGGTCCGCGGTGCCGAACGCGATCGCATAATCGCCGCTGCCGCTGCTGAAGGACGCGCCGACCCTGGCCATCGCGAACACCGCGCGCCGGGCGACGCGTCCGAGCTGGCGGGCGTCCACCGGCACGTCGGTGGCGACCACGATCATGCAGGAGTTGCCGGGCGGCGTGATGCGGGCCGCGTCCGGGATCAGGTCGGTCACCGGCAGCGGCACGCCGAGCGCGGTCAGCACGCCGCCGAAGTTCGACTGCGCGAGCACGCCCACGGTGCCGGGCCGGCCGGCCACGCGCACGGTCCTCGACGACGTACCCATGCCGCCTTTGAAGCCCAGCGCGGTGGTCCCGGTCCCGGCGCCGACGCAGCCCCTCCGCCGCCGGTCCGGCGGACGCACCGCGCAGCGCGGCAAGCACGTGCTCCTCGGTGATCGGGCGGCGGCGGACGTCCGACAGGTGGCCGTCGTTGGTCTCGCCGACCAGCGGGTTGAACGAGACCTCGCCCGGCCGCCGGTCCATCAGGTAGCTGAGCAGCGCGTCCGCGGCCCGGAACACGGACAGCGTGGCGGTCAGCACGATCGGCGACTCAAGCACGCCGAACTCGTCCACCTGGGTCGAGCCGACCAGCTTGCCGTGGCCGTTGCCGGTGAACACGGCCGCGGGCATCGTCCACCGCCCCGGACCGAGCCCGAGCGGCACGACCGCGGTGACGCCGGTACGCAGGCTCACGCCGTCATCGACTGTGGTGTGCCCGACAAGGACGCCGCCGACGTCAGTGATGCCGTTGTGCGGCCCGGTGGGCAGCGGCCCGACGACCACACCGAGGTCGCGTGCGCGACGAGGTGGCTGATTCACGTCTCCTCCAGAATTCGGAGTGTAAACACAGTAGATCGATGGGCGTACGCCTGAGAAGATCCGCGTCATGGTGGTGGAACGGCGTGATCTGAACGGCCCGGACGACCTCGATGCGTTGCAGGAGTTCACCAGGCGCACCTGGACCGCGGTGTCCCGCTGGCACATCGGCGACATCGCGTGGCAGTTCGGGCAGTACGACGGCCCGATCCCCGGCACCCGTACGTCGCTGTGGCTCGAGGACGGCCGGGTGCTCGCCGCGGTCTCCGCGCACGGCACCGAACGGCAGGACGGCGCGTCGCTCACCTTCCACGCGGACCAGGCCCGCCCGGACGCCGCGGACATTGCGCTGGCCTGGGTTCGGGAGACCTATCCTGATCCGTCGGTCAGCATCCTGGAGACGGAGCACCACCTGGCCGCCGCGCTCGTCCGGGCCGGGCTGCGTACCGATCCGGACGACGACGCCCCGTTCTTCCTGGCGCACCGGATCACGCTCGACGAGAAGCTCCCGGCGACGGACCCGCTTCCGGGCGGCGCGACCGTCCGGCCGGTGCAGGACCGTGCGGAGCTGCCCCGGCGGGCCGCGCTGCACCGTGAGATCTGGGCGCCGTCGACGGTCTCGGACGAACGGTACCGCACGCTGGCCGGCCGGCCCGCGTACCGGATGGAGTTCGACACGGTCGTCGAGGACCGCGACGGCACGTTCGTCGCCTACTGCCTGGGCTGGTACGACGACACCAACCGGGCCGGCCTGCTGGAGCCGATCGGCACGCTTGAGCCGCACCGCCGCCGGGGTCTGGCCCGGGCCGCCATCCTCAGCACGTTGCACGCGTTCCGCACGGCCGGCGCGGATACCGCGATCGTCTACTCCCGTGGCGACGACGCGTATCCCGTACCGCGCTATGTCTACCCCACGGTCGGTTTCACCCCGTACGCCCGAACGCGCGTCTACCGCTAGAAGACGCCCGCTTCCTGGCAGGCGGTGGCGTAGATGCCGGTACACAGCTGCGGCGCGGTGTAGAAGCCGTCCGCGATCACCGTGTCCTTCACGTTCCTCCAGGTCACCACGACCGGCGGCAGCAACACCGAGGTCACCTTCTGCGTGCCGTTGTCGACGAACGTGGTGGCCTGCCCGGCGTAGCGGACGCCTGTCGCGGCGGCCACGGCCATGTCCGCCGCGACAGTGGCCTGCGGCTTGATCGCCTTGTAGATGGTGGAGTACTGCTCGCCGGAGAGGATCCGCTGGACGGCCGCGATCTCCGCGTCCTGGCCGGTGACCGGCGGCAGCGTCGTCACACCTGCGCTCTTCAGCGCCTCGATCACGCCACCGGCCGTGCCGTCGTTGGCCGCGTACACCCCGACGATCTTCTCCGCGCCGAGCGTGCCGATCGCCGCCTCCATGCCGGCCCTGGCCTGCTCGGCCGACCAGTCCCGCGAGTCGAACTCGTCGCCGACAGTGACGTGGCCGTCAAGCACGGCGTGCGCGCCACTCTTGAAGTCGGCCGCATTCGGGTCGGTGGGCGCGCCGTTGACCATGACGATCGGGCCGCTCGCGGTGGTGCCGTTCGCGGCCAGCGCGTCAAGCAGCGACTGCGCCTGCACCTGGCCGATCTTCTGGTTGTCGAACGAGACGTAGTAGTCGACCGGTCCCTTCGCGAGACGGTCGTAGGCGACCACCGGCACGTCGCGCGCCTTCGCGTTCTCCACGACGGAGACGGCCGCGGCCGCGTCGACCGCGTCCAGGATCAGCACCTTGACGTCCTCATCGAGCAGCTCCTGCGCCTGGGTGGCCTGCTTCGCCGCGTCGGAGTCGGCGTTGCGGTAGAGCACCTCGCAGTCGGCGCAGGCCTCGCCGAGCCGGGCCTCGATGTAGGGT
Organism: Catenuloplanes sp. NPDC051500; assembly: GCF_044454585.1. Classification (NCBI taxonomy): domain Bacteria; kingdom Bacillati; phylum Actinomycetota; class Actinomycetes; order Micromonosporales; family Micromonosporaceae; genus Catenuloplanes; species Catenuloplanes sp. NPDC051500. The sequence goes on along the minus strand of NZ_JBITDX010000033.1, from coordinate 58,570 downwards.
CTGTCGAACGTGTCGTACCGCGTCGTCTTCGACTCGGGGAGCAGCAGGCCGACGCGGTAGCCCCGGCCGTCCGCCGCGGAGTCGCCCGCCGCCTCACCGTCGCCGTCGCCGCACGCCGCGACCGCGAGGCTCAGCACGAGAATTCCGGTCGCCGCGAACCGTCTGCCCATGCGCACACGTTCACCCTGCCAGGTAAAAGGGGAAATTTCGGCTTTTAGGGGCTTTCCAGGAGGCGCTTCGCCGGGCCGACCGTGGAGACGGTGACGCCCAGCCGCACGTGCAGCATCCCGGCCTGATGCCCGAGCGCGCCCACCACCGCCGGCACCACCGGCAGGATCCAGTCCGCGAGCAGCCCGCGGTCCGGCAGATTCATGATCAGTACCGCCGCACCCGCACCGCCACACCCGTGCGCAAGCGCCCGCCAGGCCGCCCGGCCGGTGTGCCCGACCGCAGCCCGCCGTGCCGCCTTGTCGCCCAGCTTGGGAAACCCATCCAGCGCTCGCGCGTCCCGCCGCCCGAAGTTGGACCCGGTCACCGCCGCCGCCACCGACGTACCCGCCACCACCGCCACCAGCAGATCCCGCGTGACCAGCCAGAGCAGCGCGAACACCCCGAACCCGGTCCCCAGCGCAAGCAGCGCGCGCAACCACTCTTTCCGCTCCCCCGGGTACCAGTAGTACTTCGTCGTGGTCGCGGACACCTGCTTCACGATCTGACCCATTACCCACCCCAGCTGAGTCGTGACTCAATCGTCACCGATCGTAATGACCCGGACCGCCGCCGACCCCGAATCCCAGAATCCGCCCCCACCCAGATCAACGACATAGATTAAAAGCCAGCACCGCGGGGGTACGGCCCGGCCGCGCCGGCCCCCGTTGCCCATGCCGCCGGGGCGGGACACAGCTATAGCGCGATCAGATCCAGCGCTCGCCCATGTACTGACCGCGGTCAGGGTGGGGGCGCGTCAGGGGCTTCTATATGCCGAAATTTCGGGTACGGAGTGCCCGACTCACACCTCGACCGCGAAACCTCAGTAAGCGGACCGGCGCGTCGGACTTCGCTGGCGCTCCGCAGGTCGCGCGGAGCTGGAGCGGTCCCGCCGTGGCCATACCTCAGACGACTCCGTCGCCGAATCTCGGTTCACAGGTGGCGTGGCGTTCGCTCGCCTCCACCATGCCGGAAAGAGCATGCTCACGTGGGGAAGCACCTGGGTTTCGGCCACCCACGGAGCCGGAAGGAAGGCCGCCTGCGGCCGACCGGAGCCCGCGGGAGCATGCGGAACTCGACCACCGCGGAAGCGGGAAGAAAGATCTCAAGGTCTTGATCTTTGCTCCCCGCGGGCCGTGACGACGCGGCTGGAAGCCCGCTCCGGTCCCGCTGTGGAACCGGGTGCTAGAAGAGGATCGTGGCGAAGGTGCCTGCGGACTGGAAGCCGCAGCGGGCGTAGACCCGGCGGGCCGCGTGGTTGTAGTCGTTGACGTAGAGGCTGACGGTGGGGGCGACGCGGCGGAGGGCGTCGGTGACCACGGCGGCCATGGCGGGTGCGGCGATTCCGCGGCCGCGCCAGGCGGGATTGACCCAGACGCCCTGGACCTGGGCGGTGTGCGGGGTGATCACGGCGAGTTCGGCCTTGAAGACGACCTGACCGTGCTCGGTGCGCACGTAGGTGCGGCGCGCGCGGACCAGCTCGGCGACGCGGCGCTTGTAGCCGCTGCCGCCGCCGTCCGCGAGCGGCGAGACGCCGACCTCCTCGGTGTACATCGCCACCGCGGCCGGGAACAGCACGTCTATCTCGGAGTTCTCCGCGAGGCGGACGGCCGGGTCGGCGGCGATCGGCGGGACCGCCCCGGTGGCCAGGATCGGCTGGTTCGGGCGGACCTCGCGGGCCTGGCCCCAGGTGCCGGCCAGGCGTTCCCAGAGTCCGAGCACGGCGTCCGCACGGCCGACGATCGAGGAGCAGCCGCGGTGCTCGCCCGCGATCAGCTCCGCGAACGCGTCCACGGCGGGCGGGGTGGCCAGGATCGGGGTCAGGTGGGCGCCGGACCAGAGCAGCGACTCGAGCTGGCGGCGGGCACCGTAGCCGTAGACGCGGCCGTCGCTGCGCCACCAGGACAGGCCGTGCGCGGCGATCCGCTCGGCGACCTGGGCGGTCGCGTACGGATCGGAGTCGAGGACCCTCATCACAGCCCCGCGCTCGGTCTCGCCGAGCTGGCGAACCGGCATCGTCAGCACGCCCTCAAGCCTGCCAGATCCCCGGGGGTTCGCGTGCATCAACTCCCCGCCCTTTCGGTCCGTCCGCCTCCACCTGCCACTACCCGGAAATCGCAACATTGACCCCGTCAGTGCGCGGGACGCATCGCGGCGACGGCGAGATCCACGAGTCCGTCCGCGTACCGCTCGGTGAGCGGGCCGGTGCGCAGCAGCCACCTGTGGTAGAGCGGGCCGAAGAGCAGCTCGACCGCCAGGTCCAGGTTGAGGTCGTCGCGGACCTGGCCGGCGCGCTGCCCTGCGCGCAGCCGGTCCTTGACCGCGTCCAGCTGCGGGCGGAGCAGCCGGTCGCGGACCTGCCCGGCGAGGTCCGCGTCGATGAGCGTCTCGATGGTGATCGCCCTGGTGGTCTCGGAGATGCGCGGGTCGGCGAACTCCGCGACCGTGGCGCGCAGGACGAGCCGCAGGTCGGCGGCGAGGTCGCCGCTGTCGGCAAGCGTCATGCCGGTTACCTCGACGGCGTCGACGAGCGCGTCGAGCACGATCGCGCCCTTGCCGCCCCACCAGCGGTAGATGGTCTGCCGGCCGGCGCCGGCCCGGGCGGCGATCGCGCCGATGGTCAGGTCGGCGTATCCGGTCTCGGCGAGCAGCGCAAGCGTGGCGTCGAGGATTGCGCGGCGGGTGCGTTCGTTGCGGCGGGCGGGGTTCGGTGCGGACACGCGGTCACCCTATCGCAGCGAGACGAGTCGTCTCGTCTTGACAGCGCGGCGGCAATGCACCACGGTTGAAAGCGAGACGAGCCGTCTCGTCTCGCTATCGAGTGGAGATCTACATGCCGCACATCGCCATGGTCAGCATTCCGTTCCACGGGCACGTCAACCCGAGCCTGGAGTTGCTCCGCGCGCTTGCCGCCCGCGGCCACCGGGTCACTTACGCAAACGACCCGTCCTGGGCCGACACCGTGCGCGCCACCGGCGCGGAGCTGAAACCCTACGACTCGGCGCTGCCTGCGGACGGGGGTGTGGACGGCGACACGATCGACCAGCTCACCATGTTCCTCGACGACGCGATCGCGATGCTGCCGCAGCTGCGCGCCGCCTATGAGCGTGACCGTCCCGACCTGTTCCTCTACGACATCGCCGGATCGCCGGCCCGGATTCTCGGTGCGCGGTGGGGCATCCCGGCGATCCAGCTCTCCCCCACGATGGTCGCGTGGGACGGCTACGAGCAGGAGATGGCGCCGGCGATCGAGGCGATGCGGGCCGACCCGCGCGGCGCCGACTACTACCACCGCTTCACCGAGTGGCTCGTCGCCGAGGGGTCCCCGGTCACCGACGGGCCCACCTTCATGGGCCGGCCGGACCGTGCGCTGGCGCTGATCCCGCGAGCCCTGCAGCCGCACGCCGACCGGGTGGACCCGGCGGTGGTCCAGTTCGTCGGCCCGCTCCTCGGCGACCGCGCCGCCGCTGACCTGTGGACCCGGCCGGACGGTGCGGAGAAGGTGCTGCTGGTCTCGCTTGGTTCCGCGTTCACCCGGCACCCGGACTTCTACCGGCGCTGCATCGCCGCTTTCGGCGGACTCGCCGGCTGGCACACGGTGCTGCAGATCGGCAGCGAGGTCGACCCGGCCGAGCTGGGTGACGTGCCGGCCTCGGTCGAGGTCCGGCGCTGGGTGCCGCAGCCGGCGATCCTGGCCCGGGCGGACGCGTTCCTGACCCACGCGGGCATGGGCGGGAGCACTGAGGGGCTGTTCCACGGCGTCCCGATGATCGCGGCCCCGCAGGCGGCGGACCAGTTCGCAAACGCGGAGCAGCTGGCCGCCCTGGGTGTGGCCCGGGTGGTCGACCTGGCGACGGTGAGCGCGGACGAGCTGCGGAAGGCGTTGATCGAGTTGACGACGGATCCGGAGGTCGCGGGGCGGTGCACGGCGCTGAGCGCGCAGGTGCGGGCGGAGAGCGGCGTGGACCGGGCGGTCGCGCTGATCGAGGAGGCGCTGCCCGCCCGGTAGGGAGCGATGCCGGTCACCGCGTCGCGGCGGCCAGTGCCGCGCGGATGGCCTCCTCCCCGGCCTGCCGGCCCTTCTCATCCGAGGGCGGCCCGTACGGGGTTCCCCACACCGGCGTGCCCGTTGCCTGCCGCCAGCTGCCGGCCAGCGATCCGGCGTCCACCACGCCGTATCCGATGGACTCGATGAATGCGGTGACCGCCTCCTTCGCCGGACCGGAGTCCCCGGCGATCGGCAGGTAGGAGCGGTCGCCCGCCCCGGCCGGGCGGGCGAGTGACAGCAGGTGCTTGAAGAAGATGGTGTTGAACGCCTTCACGGGTACGGCGTCCGGGACGTACCGCAGCAGCAGCTCGGTCGAGGTGAGGGACGTGCCGTCGAGCTCGGCGATGTGCCCGTCACGCTCCGGGCCGTAGTTGCACGTGTCGATGACGGTCTTCCCGGCCAGCGGGGCGGCGGGCACGGCGGGGAAGGCCTTGACCGGCACCGTGACCACGACGAGGTCACCGGCGGCCGCGGCCTCCCCGACCGTCGCGGCGGACGCCAGCGGTCCCAGTTCCGCGACCGTGTCCGCGAGCGTTTCCGGCCCGCGCGAGTTGCTGAGCACGACCCGGTGCCCGGCCTGGACGGCGAGGCGCGCGATGGCACCGCCGAGTTGTCCGCTTCCAAGGAATCCCACGGTCGTCATGTTCTTGGTGTCCTTCCGGACTCGTTGACGTCAGGCGGAGGGAAAGTAGTGACCGTTGTCGAGATCGGCGAGCAGACCCGGCTGGGCGGGCTCCCAGCCGAGCGTCCGGCGGGTGATCAGGTTGGACGCCGGGTAGCTCTGCGTCACGATGTTCGCGAGGAACCCGAAGTAGCCCGGCACCATCAGTTCGTCCACCGGGATGCTCACCGCGGGCAGTCCGAGGCGGCCGCCGATGGCCTCGGCGATGTCGCGGAGCGGGACGGCCCCGTCCCCGACCGCGTGCCAGTAGCTGCCGGCCGGCCCCTTCTCCAGCGCCAGGCGGAACAGGGAGGCGACGTCGCGGGCATGCACGGCGTTCCACAGGTTCGCACCGTCTCCGGGGTAGCCGACGATGCCCTTCTCCTTGGCGAGCGCGATCAACTGCACGAGGAAGCCGGCCCGGTCGGTCGTGCTGTGCGCGATGTTGGCGATCCGCACGACCGACGACCGGACTCCCCGCTCGGCGAGGCCGATCACGGCCGACTCCACGACGTTGCGCACACGCAGGGTGCCCCGGTGCTCGTCGCCGACCGGAAGGGCCGGGTCCTCCTCGGTGGCCGGCCGGCCCAGGTTGCCCGGCGAGCCGATGCTCCCGGCGGTTACCAGCGGCTTTCCGGTTCCGGCAAGCGCCTCACCGTACGCGAGCATGATCGGGAGTTCCGCGGCGGCGACGGCGTCGATCCCGCCGGAGACGAGCAGGTCCTGCCGGTGCGCGACATGGATAACGCCGTCCGAGTCCGCGGCCGCCTCCTTGAGCCCGTCGAGATCCTCCAGGCCGCCGCGACGCACTGTCGCGCCGAGCGCGGACACCGCCGCGGCGGCCGCGTCCGACCGGGCAAGGCCGGTGACCTCGTGCCCGGCGGCAATGAGTTCGGGGATGATGTACGAACCGGAATGGCCGGTCCCGCCAGTGACGAAGACGCGCATGTCAGTGCTCTCTGTGAGTGAATGGCGTCAGCCGAGGCGGCTGACGCCGAGCGTGAAGTCGAAGTCCCCGATGCCGTGGCGGGCCAGACTGATCATCAGCAGGCCCGTCCCCTCCAGCCAGTGCGCCATCTCCAGGCCGCCGGCATCCAGCGGACGCAGGCCGAGGCTCTCGACGAACGCCGACACGCTCGCCTTGGCCCGCGCGTCGTCGCCGGCGAGGAGCACGTCCAGTGCGCGGCCCGGGGCGAGCACGTGGCCGAAGACGGTGTTGAACGCCTTCACGACGTGGGCGCCCGCCGGGGCGGCCTCGGCGATCTGCTGCGCGGCGGACGTGCCGTCCGGGGTGACCAGCCCGGTCGCGTCCGGGTTGACCGGGTTGGTGATGTCGATGATCACCTTGTCGGCAAGCGCGTTTCCGTACCGGGTGACGACCGGTACGGCGCCGGCGTGTGACACGGCGAGGATGACGATGTCGCCGACGGGGACGGTGCCGAACGTGCCGGCCGTGGCGCCGGTGCCGAGCGCGGCGGCCAGATCCTCGGCCTTGCCCCGGTCACGGCCGATGATCTCGACTTCATGGCCGCCGGCAAGCGCCCGCTCGGCCAGCGCCCTGGCCATGCTTCCGAGGCCGATAATGCTGATGCCGCTCATTTGTGTTCCTGCTTTCCACAATGCCGGTTTCTTTATGTCGAATTGATGCCGGCCCATTTGCTACTCATTCATGGTGCCATCGGCGTGAATTGCCGTCCAAGACCTCTTCCGGTCGCGGTGATACCCTCGGGGCATCACCGGTTCGGGAGGCGCCATGGATCTGGACCTGCGTAAACTGCGGTACTTCGTCGCTGTGGCCGACCGGTTGCACTTCGGCCAGGCCGCCGACGAGTTGCACATCGCCCAGCCGGTGCTCAGCCGCCAGATCCGCGCGCTGGAGCACGATCTCGGTGCCGAGCTGTTCACGAGGGACCGGCACGGCGTCGCGCTGACCGACGCGGGCCGGCAACTGCTGGCCGACGTCGGCCCGCTGCTCGCCTCCGCACATGCGGTCCGCCGCCGGGTGTCGGCGGCCGCCCACGGCAGCCGGCGGCTGGTGGTCGGCTTCCGCGCCGGGATCACTGTCATCCCGGCGGCACAGGCGTTCGAGGCCCGGCATCCGGACGTGGTGGTGGACGTTCAGCGGATCGAGGGGGACGACCAGGCCGCGATGCTGCTCGACGGCAGCATCGACGTCGGCTACGTGCGGCTGCCCATCGACGAGACAGGCCTGCGCGTCACGCCGCTGTACACCGAGCCGCGGGTGGCGGTGCTGCCCGCCGGCCACCGGCTGGCCGGCAAGGAGGAGATCACCGAGGCCGACCTGGCCGGCGAGATGCTGATCTGGCACGCCGACCCGAGCACGCAGCCCACCCGGCGCCCGCACCCCAACGCCGGGTACCTGGCGCGCGGGGTGGACGAGACGCTTGAGCAGGTCGCGGCCGGCCGGGGCATTTCATTCCTGGCCCGCTCCGCGACGGTGTTCTATTCCCATCCGGACATCGTCTATGTGCCCGTCCCGGATCTGGCGCCCGACGAGGTGTGCCTTGCGGTGGCGGCATCGCGCAATTCGCAGATGGTCGACGAATTCGTCGCCGCGGCTCAGGCGACGGCCGATATAACCGCGGAATGCGGCAACTACGAAATGTGGCAACGGCAGAGCAATGCCGTTTCACAACGCACGTGAAAAGGCGGCCCCGGAGCCTTGACTCCGAGGCCGCGGCAACGGTCAGGCGGGCGGGAAGCGGAGGACCCGGTCGTCGGCCGGGCTCGGCGAGCCCCGGCCGTCGCGGTTGCTTGTGGTGATCCAGAGGTGGCCGTCCGGTCCGGTGGCGACGGTGCGAAGCCTGCCGAACTGGTTCTGCAGCACCGCGGACGGGGTGCCGACGCCACCCGAGGCGGTGAGCGGGACGGTCCACAGGCGGGTGCCGCGGAGGGCGGCGATGTAGAGCGTCGAGCCGGAGATGACCGCGCCGCTCGGCGAGGCCTCGGCCGTGGACCAGACCACAAGCGGGTCTACGTAGCGGGGGTCACCGCCGACGCCCTCGACGACCGGCCAGCCGTAGTTGGCGCCCGGGGTGATCAGGTTGACCTCGTCCCAGGTGTTCTGGCCGAACTCGGCGGCGTAGAGGCGGCCGGCCGCGTCCCAGGCGAGCCCTTGCACGTTGCGGTGGCCGAGCGAGTAGACAGGCGAGCCGGAGATCGGGTTGTCCGCCGGCACCGAGCCGTCCGGGTTCAGCCGGAGGATCTTGCCGCCCAGGCTGGCCGGGTTCTGCGCGTTCGCGGTGGTGCCGGCGTCCCCGGCGCCGGCGTAGAGCTTGCCGTCCGGGCCGAACGCGATGCGGCCGCCCGCGTGGATGCTGCCGCGGGGGATGCCGGTCAGGATCGTCTGCGGTGCGCCGATCGCGTCGAGCCGGAAGCGCACGATGCGGTTGTCGGACGCGCTGGTCAGGTAGGCGTAGACCCACTCGTCGGGGGAGACGGCGAGGCCGAGCAGACCGGCCTCGCCGACCGGGGAGACGCCGGGGACCACACCGGCCACGACCTGCGCGCCACCGTCGGCGGGCAGGCGCAGCAGGCGGGCGGTCATCCGCTCCGCGACAAGCGCGTCGCCGTTGGGCAGCCATGTCAGGCCCCACGGCACCTCCAGGCCCTCGGCCGCGGTCCGGGGAGCGGAGAAATCAAAACCGGCTGCCAGGGGTACGGATTCGGCCGCGGCGTCCACGGCCACCGCGCCGGCGAGCAGCACCGCGGCGGTGGCGGTGACAGCTGCTGTTGCCTTGCGCATGTCAGACCTCCTCGATATGCATCGATGAATGTCGCTGCGCGAAGCGTAACCAATACCGCGATCCACCGCACATCGGGCGGTCGCCGAGCCTAGGCGGACTCGCGGATGATCAGGTCGGTGGGGAGGATGACTGCCGCGTGCTCCTCGCCCGCGATGTGCGCAAGCAGGAGCCGCACCATCTCCTGGCTGACCCGGGCGAACGGCTGGCGGATCGTGGTCAGGCTGGGCGAGGTGGTGGTCGCGACCTTGGAGTCGTCGAAGCCGCCGATCGCGACGTCGCCCGGCACGCTCTTGCCGATGCGCTGCAGGTACGAGATCGCGCCCACCGCCATCAGGTCCGAGCAGACGAAGACCGCGTCCAGGTCCGGGCTGGCGCGCAGCAGACGTTCCATCGCGGCCTCACCGGACGCCTGGCTGTAGTCGCCGCCCTCGATCATTCCGGGCGCCGCGTCCGGAACCACGTCGCGGTACCCGGCGAGCCGGTCGACGCCGCCGGACGTGTCCAGCGGGCCGGTGATGATGCCGATCCGCTGGTGGCCCTGGGAGCGCAGGTAGGAGACCATCTGCCGGGCGCCGTCCCGGTCGTCGGCCGCGACGTAGCTGACCTCGCGCTCGTGGCCGAGCGGCCGGCCGCAGACCACGAACGGCAGCCCGCGGCCCTTCAGCTCGTCAAGCAGCGGGCTGCCCAGGTGGTTGGAGACGACAAGCGCGCCGTCCACGTGGCCGGCTGTCACCCAGCGGCCGATCCGCTTGCGGTCCTCGCTTGTGCCGGCCACGGTGAGCAGCAGCGTGATGTCGTGCTCCGCGAGGACCTGGGTGCAGCCGCGCAGCAGATTGTTGAAGTTCGGGTCCTCGAAGAGCCGGTCCTGCGGCTCGGAGAGGATGAACGCGACCGAGTCGGAGCGCTGGGTGACAAGGCTGCGCGCGTGCTGGTTGACCACGTATCCGGTTTTGCGGATGGCCCGCTCGACCGCCTCCAGCGCGGGCCCGCTGACGTTGTGGCCGCCGTTGAGCACGCGGGAGACCGTGCCCCGCGAGACACCCGCGACCGCGGCGACGTCGTCCATGGTCGGGCGCGGACGCTGCGGGCGGGTGCTGCGGGGACGGTTCGGTTCGGCCACGTGTCACATTCTCCGATACGGGCGCATCAGCCTTTCACCGCGCCCGAGATCAGGTCGGTCCGCCAGTACCGCTGGAGCGTCAGGAAGAGCGCGATCAGCGGCACGATCGACAGCAGCGACCCGATGATCACCTGGCTGTACAGCGCCGGCACCGTCGAACCCTGGTTGAGCAGCGTGAACAGGCCCACCGTGACCGGGAACTTGCTGTCCGAGGAGAGCATGATGAACGGCAGCAGGAAGTTGTTCCAGATCGCGACGAACTGGAACAGGAAGACGGTCACCAGCCCGGGGACCATCATCGGCAGCCCGATCCGGGAGAAGATCCGGAACTCGCCGGCCCCGTCCGTGCGCGCGGCCTCGACCACGGTGTCCGGCACGGCCGCGGCCGCGTAGATCCGGGCGAGGTAGATGCCGTACGGGCTGATGATCTGCGGGAGCAGCACCGACAGGTAGGTGTCGGTCAGCCCGATTTTGGCCAGCAGCAGGTACTGCGGGATGGCGAGCGTGATGCCGGGTACGAGCACGCCGGCCAGCAGCACGTTGAAGATCGCGTTCCGCCCGGCGAACCGGTACTTGGCGAGCGTGTAGCCGGAGATGCCTGAGACAAGCGCGGAGAGCAGCCCGCCGACGCCCGCGTAGAGCGCGGTGTTCAGCAGCCAGCGCCAGTAGAGGCCGCCCGCGCTGAGATCGGTCAGGTTCTCCACGAAGCCGGTGCCGGGCGCGAACGTGAACGTGGTGAACAGGTCCGACCCGTTCTTCGTCGACGCGGCGACCACCCAGGCGATCGGCAGCAGGCAGTAGATCGCACCCAACATCAAGATCGACGAGCCCAGCCAGGGGGTACGCCTGCGCGCTCCCACCCGTACCGTGGCGGGGTTGTGATGTGTCATCTGTTCTCACCGCCGAAGGCCTGGCGCGAGACCAGGCGGAGGAAGCCGAAGGACAGCAGCAGCGTCACAAGCGCGATGACGACCGAGCTGGCCGCGGCCGAGTAGATGTCGTTCTGCGAGAACGCGTCGCGGTAGACCTTCATCAGCGGCGTCCACGAGGACGAGATGGAGTTGGTGAGCGAGCGGATCGTCAGCGGCTCCGTGAAGACCTGGAGCGTGGCGATCAGCGAGAAGACAGTCGTCATGATCAGTGAGGGCATCAGCAGCGGGATCTTGATGCGCAGCGCGATCTGCAGGTCGGACGCGCCGTCGATCGACGCGGACTCGTAGATCTCGCCCGGCACCGCGCGCAGCGAGGTGAACAGCACGATCATGTTGAAGCCGACGCCGCCCCAGACCGCGATGTTGACGATCGCGAAGAAGACCGAGCCGCCGTTGAGCGGGTCCGGCTCGGGCAGGCCGAGGCCGCCGAGGATGTCGTTGAACGGGCTGACCGCGGGCAGGTAGAGGAAGCCCCAGAGCATGCTGGCGATCACGCCGGGCACCGCGTAGGGCAGGAAGATCGCCAGCTTGGCGAACCTGCCGAACCGCACCCGAGGCGCGTCGAGCAGCAGCGCGAAGAGCAGCGCCAGGCCCAGCATGATCGGGATCAGCACCAGGCCGTAGAGCAGCACCCGCACCGCGCTGCCGAGCAGGTCCGGGTCGCCGAGCGCGGTCGCGTAGTTGTCGAGGCCCGCCCAGATCTCGGTGCGGGACTTCTTCCCGAGGCCGAGCCCGCTGACCTTGACCTGGCGGAAGCTGAGGTAGATCGCGTAGCCGATCGGCAGCAGCAGGAAGAGCGTGAACAGGATGATCGCCGGGGCGAGGAAGAGGTACGGCACCCCGCGGGGCGCCGTACCCTTCCGGCCTTTGCTGGCCGTTGTGCTCATCTCAGCCGGCGACCGTGAAGCCGTTTTTCTGCATGTCGGCGACGGTGGCCGACTGCATCGCGTCAAGCGCGCCGGAGAACGGCGTCTTGCCGGTGATCGCCTTGGCGAACGCGTCCTTGTACGTGTCGTAGGTGACGTTCACGTTCGGGCCCCAGGTGAAGCCGGCCGCGCCGCCCGCTATCGACTTCGCCGACGTGTAGAAGTCGGCCTGCTGCGGAAAGAACGCCGGCGGCGCCTGGAGGTGCTGGCTGGACTGCGCCGCGGTGGCGGCCGGGTAGATCGCGCCCGAGGTGATCAGCGAGTCGGTCGCGGCGGTCTCGGTGTTCATCCAGGTGGCGAACGTGACTGCTGCGGTCTTGTGCTTCGACGCCTCGGTCACGCCTGTCGACGAGCCGCCCCAGTTGCCGGTCTTGTTCTCCCCGGCGGCCCACTGCGGCAGCGGCGCCATCGCCCACTTGCTCTTGGTGTCGGGCGCGTTGCCCTCAAGCACGCCGGGGCCCCAGACCGCGCTCGGCCAGGCGATGATCGTGCCGTCGTTGAGCGCCTTGTTCCACTCCGGCGTGTACATCGGGTTGCCGGAGACCGCGCCCTCGTTGACCAGGCCGCCCCAGTAGTCCGCGACCTTCTTCGTGGCTGCGTCGTTGACTGACACCTTCCAGGTCTCGCCGTCGATGCCCCACCAGGACGCGCCCGCCTGCTGGGCCAGCCCGGCGAACCAGCCCGGGTCCGCCGCGGAGAACGTGGTCAGGTACTTCGCGCTGTCCTTCTGCCGGACCGTGCGGGCGGTGGCGGCGAACTCGTCCCAGGTCTTCGGCACGGTCAGGCCGAGTTCCTTGAAGATGTCCTCGCGGTAGTAGAGCATCATCGGCCCGGAGTCCTGCGGGATCGCGTAGACCGCGTCCGTGCCGAGCGTGACCTGCTGCCAGGCGCCCGCGGGAAACTTGTCCTTCGCCGCACCGGCCTGGTCAGCGATGTTCGCGAGCACGTCGTTGCTGACAAGCGTGGGCAGCGACTGGTACTCGACCTGGGCCAGGTCCGGCGGGTTGCCGGCCTTCGCGGCGGTGAGCAGCTTGGTGACGATGTCCGCACCGCCGGCCTGCTTGCTCAGCACGACCTTGATCTCGGGGTTCTGCTGGTTCCACAGGTCGACGGTCTTCTCGATGCCGGGCGCCCAGGACCAGAAGCTCAGCTCGACCGGGCCGGTCGGCTCGGCCTCCGCGCCGTCGTCGCCGCCGGAGCAGGCGGCGGTCGCGAGCAGGGTGGTCGCCAGCGCGGCGGCGGCGAGGGTCTTACCTATCGAAGGCCTCATCGGGAGCCTTTCTATGACGTGCGGTTTCGCCTCGCGAGCAAGGCGGCCTACCTGCGACGTGAGAACCGGGCCGGCTTCACGGGTGCCCGTGGGATGCCGGCGTTACCGGTGCGTGACTGGCTGGAAACAACTGTGAGCGCTCACAGCCTGGCGCGCACATCGCACAGTGTCAAGGGCCACTTTTGCTGTTGGCAGCGCTGTTCAAAGCTGTGCAATCATGCGCTGAGTACGTTGGGAGCGTTCACAGTTCGGAGCCGCACATGGTCCAGGTCTCTCAGTTGGCGGTCCCGCAGGCCGCGCCGCTCATCCCCCGATTGGACCGGATCGCCTACGGCGGCGACTACAACCCGGAGCAGTGGCCGGAGGAGGTGTGGGCCGAGGACGTGGCGCTGATGCGCGAGGCCGGCGTCAACCTGGTCAGCGTCGGCATCTTCAGCTGGGCGATGCTTGAGCCGCGGCCGGGCGTGTTCACCTTTGAGTGGCTGGACCGGCTGCTCGACCTGTTGCACACGCACGGGATCGCGGTGGACCTGGCGACGCCGACCGCCGCTCCGCCGCCGTGGTTCCTGCGCGCCTTTCCGTCCGCGCGGCCGATGACCGTCCAGGGGACGCCGCTGGGCGGTGGCGCACGGCAGACGTTCTGTCCCAGCTCGCCGGAGTACGCGTCGGCGGCCGCCGCGATCACCACGTCACTGGCGCGGCGCTATGCCGCGCATCCGGCGGTGGTGCTGTGGCACGCGCACAACGAATACGGGGGCGCGAACGGGATCTGCTACTGCCCCGGGTCGGCCGCGGCGTTCCGTACCTGGCTGATCACGAAATATCGGACTTTAGAGGCGTTGAATGCCGCCTGGGGTACCGCGTTCTGGAGCCAGCGCTACTCCGACTGGGACGAGATCGAGCCGCCGATCACGGCGCCGACAGCTGTCAACCCGGCGCAGGAGCTGGACTACTACCGCTTCTCCTCCGACGCGCACCTGGACAACTTCCGCCGCGAGCGGGACATCCTGCACACGCTGTCCCCAGGCATCCCGGTGACCACCAACTTCATGCTTGCGAACTGCAAGAACATCGACTACTGGACCTGGGCGGCCGAGGTCGACCTGGTCTCCAACGACCACTACCTCCAGGCCGAACGCCCGGACAACCACATCGAGCTGTCCATGTGCGCGGACCTCACCCGCTCCGTGGCCGGCGGCGCGCCGTGGCTGCTGATGGAACACTCCACCGGCTCGGTCAACTGGCAACCCCGCAACATCGCCAAGAAACAGGGCGAGATGGTACGCAACAGCCTCGCGCACCTGGCCCGGGGCGCGGACGGGATCATGTTCTTCCAGTGGCGTGCCTCCCGCTACGGCGCCGAGAAGTTCCACTCCGCGATGCTGCCGCACGGTGGAACCGACACCCAGACCTGGCAGGACGTGGTCGCACTCGGCGCCACACTGTCCACTCTGTCCCCGCTGCGCGGCACGCCGGTCGCCGCGGACGTGGCGATGCTCTGGGACTGGGAGTCCTGGTGGGCGCTGGAACTGCCGTGGCGGCCGTCGTCCGAGCTCGCGTTCCGGGAGCGGCAGGAGGCGTTCTACGAGGCGCTGTGGCGGCGGCACCTGACAGTCGACTTCGCGCGGGCCTCCGGCTCCCTGGCCGGCTACCCGATGGTCATCGCCCCGGCCAGCTACCTGCTGACCACGTCGGACGCCGCGAACCTGCGCGAGTACGTGGCCGGCGGCGGCACGCTCGTCGTCTCCTACTTCTCCGGGATCGTGGACGAGAACGACGCGGTGCACCCCGGTCCGCACCCGGGCGCGCTGCGGGACGTACTCGGCCTGCGGGTGGACGAGTTCCTGCCCCTGCACGCGGACGAGACGGTCACGCTCGACTCCGGACTGACCGGCGATCTGTGGGCGGAGCGGGTGCGGCTTGACGGCGCCACAGTGCTCGCGTCCTACCTCGACGGCCCGGCGGCCGGACTGCCCGCGATCACCACGCACGAGTACGGGGCCGGGCGGGCGATCTACGTCTCCACCCGGCTGAACGGCGCGTCGCTCGACGCGTTCGTGGGCGCGCTCGGGCTGCCCGCGCGTGACCTGCCGGCCGGCCTGGAGGTGGTGCGGCGCGGCGAGTACGTGGTCGCGCTCAACCACACCGCCGCGGCACTCACCCTGCCCGGGTCCGGTGTGGAGGTGCGCAGCGGCGACGCCTGCGTGGACGGCGTCGTGGTGCCTGCCGGTGAGGTGCGGGTGCTGCACGCCCACCCTTGACAGCGATCCACATGAATGGTTCCGTGAGCGCTCACAGTGTTGCGTCGACATTTCGTGGCAATGTGCCTGTCGATGCGTCTGTGAGCGCTCACAGAAATCCTAGGAGCCGTCATGCTTCGCAGACCCGTTCTCGTCTCTTTGCTCTCACTCGGGCTGGTGCTCGGCTTCTCCGCTCCCGCGCTCGCTTCCTCCGGGATCTCCAACGCCGGCTTCGAGTCCGGGCTCGCCGGCTGGTCGGAGAGCGGCAGCCGGGACGCCTCGTTCACCGAGACCGGCGGCTTCGAGGGGAGCACCCGGCTCACCCACTCGGCCTCCTCCGCGTACCGGGTGGAAACCACCCAGGCCGTCACCGGGCTCGCGCGCGGGCCGCACACGCTCAGCCTGCGCGTGCGGTCGGACGGCAACCAGCCGGACGCGTACGTCTCACTTCGCAACTGCGGCCCCTCGGAGCGGCGGGCCTCGATCCCGCGTACCGGCGATGCCTGGGTCCGGCTTGCCGTCACCGTCACCGTGACCGGCGGCCGGTGCACGATCGTGCTTCACTCCACCGCGCTCGCCGGGCAGTGGACGCACTTCGACGCGCTGTCGTTCGGCCCCGGGTCCGGCGCGTCCGGCCTGGCGATCCGCGGCGCGGACGTCTCACACGTGACGAAGAACGAGGACCACGGCGCCGTCTACCGGGACTTCTCCGGGCCGCGCCGGGACCCGTTCCGCCTGCTGGCCGCGAACGACGTCAACTACATCCGGCTCAAGGTCTGGGTCGACCCGGCCGACGGCTACAACAACCAGGCCGACACGCTCGCAAAGGCGCGGCGGGCACACGAGGCCGGGCAAAAACTGCTCATCGACTTCCACTACTCGGACGCGTGGGCCGACCCCGGCAAGCAGAACAAGCCCGCCGCCTGGGCCGCACTGCCGTTCGACGGGCTGCGGCAGGCGGTCTACGACCACACGTTCTCGGTCCTGTCCGCGCTGCGGGCCCAGGGCACCCCCGCAGACCTGGCGCAGGTCGGCAACGAAATCAACGGCGGTCTCCTCTGGCCGGACGGCCGCTGGGACAACTGGGACGGCCTCGCCGCGCTGCTCACCGCCGGCAGCACGGCGGTCAAGGACGCGTCACCGTCCACCCAGGTCGTGCTGCACCTCGCCGAGGGCGGCAACAACGGCGGGCACCGCTGGTGGTTCGACCAGGCCGTCTCGCGCGGCGTCCCGTTCGACGTGATAGCGGTCTCGCACTACGTCTACTGGCACGGCACGCTCGGCGCGCTCCAGGCCAACCTCAACGACCTCTCCGCGCGGTACGGCAAGCCCGTCCTGGTCGCGGAGACGGCCTACGGGTTCACGCTCGCCGAGCACGACCACGAGACGAACATCTTCAACGCCTCCCTGGCCGCGACCGGCGGTTACCCCGCCACGCCACAAGGCCAGTCCGACGCGCTTCGCGACCTCCTGACCGTGGTCGACGGCGTTCCCGGCGCGCTCGGCGTCTTCTACTGGGAGCCCACCTGGACCGCGGTCCCCGGAGCCGGCTGGGACCCCGCAGACCCCGCATCCGGTGACGGCTGGGAGAACCAGGCCCTGTTCGACTACTCAGGCAGGGCGCTGCCCGCGCTGAAGGTCTTCACCCGCTTCTGAAGTCCGTCCTGCCTCGGTGTGTGCTGCACGGACTTCATGGTTGCTTTCCATGCTCACCTCGCCTGGGCCAGCGAGGCACCGGCTCGTGCCGAACTGGCCTCAGGCACCACCGAGACGTCGCCATCCAGGCGCCGGTGGTCAGTTGCCGATCGGCGGGTCCAGGACGAACAGGAGATGCGTCTTGCCGCCGTGCGTGATGACGCCGTCGCGGCGGAAGCCGGTCTTCTCCAGGAGCCGGACCGAGCCGGCGTTGCCCTCGAACGGATCGGCGTAGAGCGGGCGGGTCCGCTCCTCGGCCAGGAACAGTGCCAGCGCCGCCGTGCCGATGCCGCGGCCCCACCAGGCACGGCCGAACCAGTAGCCGATGAAGCGGCGATCCTCCTCCCACCAGGCGACGATGTTGCCGGCGGTCGCGCCGTCGACGGAGACGGCCCGGAGGAGGTTGGCCGGGTCGCCGAGAACCCTCGTGGTCCAGTGGTTCATGAACGTCTCACGGTCGCGGGACGGAAAGTTCGCCAGGTCGGCCGCCTCCGGGTCCAGCTGCTGCTCGTAGAACGTCTCCAGGTCGGCCTCGGTGACGTCGCGCAGGCTCACCTCATCACTCATGGCAGCAATTGTCGTCCCGGCCACCGGCGCTTCCTCGATGCCGATGTCTGGAATATTGCTTTCGCGCGCTTTGCCGCTGGACATTCCGGGCGCCTTTGCTCTGCTTACCAGCCTGTTGCTCCTCGCATCCGGCCGTTTGGGGATCCATGATCGAATTCGCTGGGGCGTGCTGAGTCGTTTGGCTGGTCGTCGCGCTTACAGAGCGCGAGAGCAGCACGGCCGTCGTCTCAGCGGCTGCGGGTCGAGGCGGCCGCGCCTGGGAGGTCGCAAGGGCCGGTACCGAGGCAGCGGGTGTGGCGGCTGCGGCCTGGGTGGTTGCAAGGGCTGGCACCGGAGCCGGCGGCTGGCAGCAGGGCGGTTGGTTTCGGCCTGGGCGGCCGCAAGGACCGGCACCGGAGCTGGGGGGTGGCGGTAAGGCCGGTGATCCCGGCCTGGGCCGGCGCAAGGACGGGCACCGAGGCCGCGAGTTTCACAGGTGCGCGAGCCGATCGCGGCACTTCAGCAGGCCTCAAGGCCGGACACCAACGCGAAGTCACATCGGATCCGAAGATGTCAGGACCCAACCCCCACTCACGA
The DNA here is from genome assembly GCF_044454585.1 of Catenuloplanes sp. NPDC051500. Lineage (NCBI taxonomy): Bacteria > Bacillati > Actinomycetota > Actinomycetes > Micromonosporales > Micromonosporaceae > Catenuloplanes > Catenuloplanes sp. NPDC051500. Next base: position 40,561 of record NZ_JBITDX010000033.1, on the reverse strand, counting down.
TCCGCCTCATGGAGGCACGCGACCAGTGTCCACGTTTCGAGCGCCGAGCCCGACATTTCGTCATATAGGTGCCTCCTTGCGCGTTCATCCTGACGCCGCAAGATCAGCAAGACCCACATCAAGATCCTTGCGGCTCTGGTGGCCCTTATCCGAGCGCGATAAGGGCCACCAGAGCCGCAAGGATCTTGCATCCCGTCAGATGGACGCGAAATCCCGCACAACGAACCAATCTCGGCGCGAAGTGCCCGAGCTGCCGTTGCCTCTGGCGCGGCGACACACGAGAGGAAAGATCGACTGACCCTTCGGCAGCTCTCGGCTTCGATGACTGCCCTTGCGACGACCCAGGCCGAGATCGTCCGCTCTCCCGCCAGCCACCAGCTTCGGTGCCAGCCCTTGCGACCACCCAATCTGAAACCAACCGCCCTGCCGCCAGCCGCCGGCTCCGATGCCGGCCCTTGCGACCACCCAAGCCGAGATCAACCGCCCTCCCGCCAGCCCCCGGCTCCGGCGCCAGCCCTTGCAACCACCCAAGCCGAAACCAACCGCCCTCCCACCACCCGCCGACTCCGGTGCCAGCCCTTGCAACCACCCAGGCCAAGATCAACCGACCCGCCCGCGACACCCGCTGTCTCGGAGACGGCCCGTGCGACCGCCCAGACCGCAGCCGCCCAGGACCAGCCGCCGCTTAGACGATGACCGCGCTGCCCCGCGGGCCGCGAGACCGCTGGCCAGCCGGAACAACCCGCCACACTCCCGGGCCCGATGGCAGCGCTTCGATCGTCAGCCCCGGACCGTGGCACGCCAACGGGCAGCAGTGGGAACGAATTGCCGGATGAACTGCGCCCCGGGTGTGGTTCTGGCGCGGCGGGAACGGCTCCGGAGCGGCGTGCGGAGCGCCAGCGGAGCCCGGCGCTCCGGTTTGCCCGCGGGAGCGTGCGGGCCGGACCGCCGCGGGAGCGGGAAAGTCAGGGTTTGACCTTCAGGGTTTTTCTCGGGGTTGGCGGCGATACGTTTCCGATATATCGTCGAACTATCAACGACAACACGCCGACAGTCTGGTCGGTGGGACGGAGAAGAGTCATGAGGGGTTTTGCCAGGGAGTTCTGGGGAGACGAGGCGCGGCGGCGGGGGTTCGGCTTTCCGCCGTTCGGGCCGGGCATGGGGCCGTGGGGGCCGGGGCACGGGCCTGGGCACGGCGGTCCGCACCACGGGCCGGAGGGGCATCGTGGGCGTGGGCGCGGCGGCCGTGGGCGGAGTGTGCGCGCGGCGGTGCTGGCGTTGCTGATCGAGCGGCCGATGCACGGGTACGAGATGATCCAGGAGCTGGAGCAGCGGACCGGCGGCATCTGGAAGCCGAGTCCGGGGTCGGTTTACCCGACGCTGCAACTGCTTGAGGACGAGGGCCTGATCGTCGCGGAGACGGACGGCGGGCGTAAGCGGTACACGCTCACCGACACCGGGCGGGAGGCCGCGACGACCGCGGCGGAGAACCCGCCGTGGGCCGAGTTCGGCGACGAGCACGTGTCGCAGGCGCACGACTTCCGGCAGGCCGCGTTCGGGATCATGAACGCGCTCAAGGAGGTCGGGGTCAACGGCACGCCGGAGCAGCGTCAGGCGGCGCTGGAGATCCTGACCGAGACCAAGCGCAAGCTGTACGCGATCCTCGCCGAATCCGAGTGAGGCCGGCGCCTCAAGCAAGGCCGGCGCCTCAAGCAAGGCCGGCGCCTCAAGCAAGGCCGGCGCCTCAAGCAAGGCAGGAAATGAGTGAAGCCCCGGGCCTGGTGGAAGCAGGCCCGGGGCTTCGCCCTGAAGGATAACTAGTGCACTGTCACGATCGGCTTCGTGGCGGGGAGCAGGTCGCGGAGCTCCTCCGGCAGGTCCGTGCCCATCTCGTCGGCGAGGCGCAGCGCCTCCTCGACAAGCGTCTCGACGATCATCGACTCCGGCACGGTCTTGATGACCTGGCCCTTGACGAAGATCTGGCCCTTGCCGTTGCCGGACGCGACGCCCAGGTCGGCCTCGCGGGCCTCGCCGGGACCGTTTACGACGCAGCCCATGACCGCCACGCGCAGCGGCGCGGGGAAGCCGTCGAGCGCGGCCGTGACCTGCTCGGCGAGCGTGTAGACGTCGACCTGCGCGCGACCGCAGGACGGGCAGGAGACGATCTCCAGGCCGCGCTCGCGCAGGCCAAGCGACTCGAGGATCTGGTTGCCGACCTTGATCTCCTCGACCGGCGGTGCGGAGAGGGAGACGCGGATCGTGTCACCGATGCCCTCGGCAAGCAGTGCGCCGAACGCGACGGCGGACTTGATCGTGCCCTGGAAGGACGGGCCCGCCTCGGTCACGCCCAGGTGCAGCGGGTAGTCGCACTGCTCGGCGAGCTGCCGGTACGCCCGGATCATGACGACCGGGTCGTTGTGCTTGACCGAGATCTTGATGTCCCGGAAGCCGTGCTCCTCGAACAGCGAGCACTCCCACAGCGCGGACTCGACGAGCGCCTCCGCGGTGGCCCTGCCGTACTTCTCAAGCAGGCGCTTGTCCAGCGAGCCGGCATTGACGCCGATCCGGATCGGGACCTTCGCGTCGCCGGCCGCCTTCGCGATCTCCTTGACCTTGTCGTCGAACTGGCGGATGTTGCCCGGGTTGACCCGGACGGCCGCGCAGCCCGCGTCGATCGCGGCGAACACGTACTTCGGCTGGAAGTGGATGTCCGCGATCACCGGAAGCTGCGACTTCTTGGCGATCGCGGGAAGAGCAAGAACATCGTCCTGCGAGGGTACGGCGACGCGCACGATCTGACAGCCGGACGCGGTCAGCTCCGCGATCTGCTGCAGCGTGGCGTTGATGTCGGACGTCAGCGTGGTGGTCATCGACTGCACGCTCACCGGGGCGCCGCCGCCGACCGGGACGGAGCCGACCATGATCTGCCGGCTGGCGCGGCGGGGGGCGAGCGGCGGCGGGGGAACGGCGGGCATTCCGAGACTGATGGCGGTCACAAGGCTGTCCTTCGACTCAGTTCAGAGTGATCGGGTTGACGATATCGGCGGTCAGCGTGAGCAGCGTGAACGCCCCGAAGATGAGGATGACCACGTAGGTCAACGGCATCAGCTTGAAGTAGTCCACCCGGCCCGGGTCGGGCTTGCCGAGGCGCGCGTAGAGCCACGACCGGACGCGCTCGAACCAGGAGATCGCGATGTGGCCGCCGTCCAGCGGGAGCAGCGGCAGCAGGTTGAAGATGCCGATGAAGAAGTTGAGCACGACAAGCAGGTTGAGCGCGACCGCGTACTCCTGGCGCTCGACGAGTTCGCCGCCGAGCCGGGTCGCGCCGAGCACGCTGATCGGCGTCTCCGGGTCGCGCTCCTCGCCGACGATCGCGGCCCAGAGCAGCGGGATCTTCTCCGGGATGCGCTTCAGCGACTCGAACGTGCCCTGCACCATGTCGATCACGCCGTGGTACGTGAGCCCGAACGCAGCACCGGGGCCGGCCACCGTCTTCGGGATCACCGGGGAGATGCCGAGCACACCGACCGTCTCGATGTCATCAGGCGTGATCTGCTCGACCGTCTCCACATCCGAGTCCTGCTTGACCTTCTCGGCCAGCGGGATGGTGACCGTGGCGGTCTGCGACACGCCGCCCCGCTCGAACGTCAGCGTGGTCGACTTGCCGCCGGCCGCCCGGACCAGCGCGCTCATCTGCGCCCAGCCGGTCACCGCCGTCCCGTTCACCGCGGTGATCACGTCACCAGGCTGCAGGCCGGCCGCCTTCGCCGCGCTCGGCGGGCTGGTCGCCGGGTCGCACACGACCTGCTTCTTGTTCTCGACCACGATCTTCGGGGTGGTGCACTCGGAGATCGAGGCGACCTCGGGGCGGACCTCGTCGACCTTGGCCGCGTTGCTGAACGGGATGAACGCGAACGTGCCCCAGAGCAGCACCGTGCCCAGCGCGAAGTGCATGGCGGAACCGGCGGCCATGACGATCGTGCGCTTCCAGAGCGCCTGCCGCCACATCGCGCGCGGCTCGTCGCCGGGCTCGACGTCGTCGTCCTGCGGGACCATGCCGACGATCTTGACGAACGCGCCGGCCGGGATGGCCTTCACGCCGTACTCGATCTCACCTCGCCGGAACGAGAACAGCGTCGGGCCGAAGCCGATGAAGAACCGGGTGACCTTCATCTTGAACAGCTGTGCCGACCACATGTGGCCGGCCTCGTGCAGGGCGAGCGAAAGGATCAGGCCGATCGCGAAGACCAGCACGCCGACCCAGAACATCCAACCCATCAGGCTCCCCCGGTCACGCTCGCCGGGCTCCCGGCGCTCATGGTGGCAATGATCTCTCGGCTTCGCGTCCGCGCCCAGGCCTCAGCGGAAAGCACGTCGTCGACGGTACCCGGTTCCCCGAAGTCGGGTGCCTCCGCGAGGACGTCCCGGACGGTGTCGACGATGCCCAGGTACGGCAGGCCGCCACGCGCGAACGCGGCCACGCACTCCTCGTTCGCCGCGTTGTAGACCGCCGGGCGGCACCGGCCCTCGCTGCCCGCCTTCTTGGCCAGCGCCACGGCCGGGAACGCCTCGTCGTCAAGCGGCTCGAACGTCCAGGCGCTCGCGGTGCTCCAGTCGACTGGTTTCGCCGCGCCCGGCACCCGCTCCGGCCAGCCCAGCGCCAGCGCGATCGGCAGCCGCATGTCCGGCGGGCTCGCCTGGGTGAGCGTCGAACCGTCCACGAACTCGACCATCGAGTGGATCATCGACTGCGGGTGGACGACGACCTCGATCCGGTCGTACGGGATGCCGTACAGCTCGTGCGCCTCGATCACCTCAAGGCCCTTGTTGACGAGGGTGGCCGAGTTCATCGTGATGACCGGGCCCATGTCCCAGGTCGGGTGCGCGAGCGCCTGCTTCGGCGTCACGTCCTGCAGTTCGTGCCTCTTGCGGCCCCGGAACGGGCCACCGCTCGCGGTCAGAATCAGCTTGTGCACCTCGTCGGCGCTGCCGCCGCGCAGGCACTGGGCAAGCGCGGAGTGCTCCGAGTCGACAGCCACGATCTGATCCGGGCGCTGGATCGCGGCGCGGACCAGCGAGCCGCCCGCGACAAGCGACTCCTTGTTCGCAAGCGCAAGCGTGCGACCGTGCTTGAGCGCGGCGAGCGTCGGCGCCAGGCCGAGCGAGCCGACCACGCCGTTGAGCACGATGTCGCACGGCAACTCGGCCAGCCGCGTCATCGCGTCCGGCCCGGCCACGATCTTCGGGATCTTGAACTCACCGCTTGTCCAGCCGCGCCGGGAGGCCTCCGCGTAGAAGGCTAGCGTCAGGTCCTGTGCGGCGGTGGCCTTGGCCACACCGACGACCTCCACGCCGAGCTCGAGCGCTTGCCGGGCCAGCAGCTCGACGTTACCGCCGCCCGCGCCGACCGCGACGACCCGGAAGCGGTCGGGGTTGCGCACCACGATGTCGATGGCCTGCGTGCCGATGGACCCGGTCGAACCGAGCAGAACGATGTGCCGAGGCGAACTCACGCCCCCATTCTCCCCCACCGATCCTGGAAGCCCGCTGAGCGCCCGGGGTGGTTACTCGTCGAGCAGGTCGGCGGGGTCGAACTCGACGGCGAATGGCTCCTTCATCACGAACATCGTGCCGGCGGCGGCCGCGACGAGCGGCTGGTACTCGCCGTCCTCCAGCGCGAACAGCGTGACCGCCGGGACCCGGTTGCGGAAGTCGACCCGAAGGAAGAACGGGACGCCCGCCGCCGCGTACTCCTTGGGGCGGTCAATGACGTCCTTGCGGCGGTTTCCGGGAGACACGATCTCGCCTAGCAGCACCGCAGACTCGATCTGCATGCTCGTCTTGCCTGCGCCAGCCTCGCGAAGAATCACGACGTCAGGAATGAAGAGGTCGTCGCCCGAGATCACGTTCACCGCGTGATAGACGAAAAAGCCTGCCGGCCGGGCCACCTGCTTCAGTCGAAGGGTCAGTTCGAGCTTGATGATCTGGTGATCGGTCCCGCCACGCGGGCTGACGACCACGCTTCCGCGGAAAGCCTCGACCCGTGGCCCGTTGGTCTCGGGCAGCAGCTCCAAAGCGCGCGCAGAGGTCCACGGCTCGTCACAAAGACCAAGCCAACGCAGCGAGGGTACGACCGGGGCCTCGGACTCTTCGATCGACCTGACTTCCATGTGACCTCCGCTCTCCCTCTGCGCGGAACATCATGTCGAAGCAGGCCTGCCCGCGCCGCCCTGTCGCTCGTTCGTGCGCACGAACGTTTCCAGCGGGGTGCCGCCGTACCAGCGGTCGGACCGCAGACCCAGCGGACGCATGCCGAGGCGGGTCGCGACCGCGGCCGAGGCGGTGTTGCCGGGGTAGATGACCGCGTAGACCTCGGGGGCGCCGGCGGCCAGCTCGCGGTCGAGCAGCGCGCGGGCCGCCTCGGTCGCGTAGCCGCGGCCCCAGGAGCCGGGGTGCAGGAACCAGCCGATCTCGATGTCCGCGGTGTAGGTGGTGTTGTCCAGGCCGGGCAGCGGCTTCAGCACCACGCCGCCGGCCACCGTGTCCGTGCCGAGCGGCTGGATCGCCCAGACTCCGTACCTGCCGCCGGTCCGCGCGGACAACGACTCCCAGCGCTCCACCATCGCCAGGATCGCGGCCGGGTCGGTGACGGGCCGGCGGTCGGCGAGCCAGCCGGCCACCTCCGGCCGGGACCGGATGTCGCGCAGCCGTACGAGGTCGGATTCGTCAGCACGCCAGGTTCGCAGTTCCAAACGATTTGTTCGCAGCGTCACCACCCGCCCGACGCTAGCGTGCCCGGACGCCATCTGGGAAAAGAGAGGCCCATGGGTCTTTTCACGCCGTTGCGGGGGCGGGATCTCGCGTTGCATGCCGCCGCCATCACCTACTACGGCGGGATCGCGGTGGTGCCTGTGGCGCTGCTGGCGATCTGGGCCGCGTCAGTGCTGACAGGTGAGGACGCGATGCGCGCGCTGGCCGCGCCGGCGATAGAGGCGTTGCCGGACCGGATCGGCGCGGACCGGGCCGCCGCCGCACTTCTGAACGCGGGACTTGGGCTGACGCCGATGCTTGCGCTGGCGTCGCTGCTGCCGGCCACGTTCTACGGCGAAGGGTTGCGGCGGGCGTTCGTGTCGGTGTCCGGGCCGCGCGCCGAATCGATGACCGGGTGGCGCGGGCGGGTGCTCCTGCTCCCGCTGCTTGTGGCGTCGCCAGGGTTGCTGGCCGCGACGCTGGCCTGCGTCCCGTACGCCTCCCGCCTCTTCGACCAGGGCGGATGGGCACGATTCGGAGGCATTGTGGTCTCGTTCACCGCGGTGTGGCTGGCGCTGACGCCGGTGCTGATCTGGGTCTACCGGGGGCTGGCGCCGGGCCGGTCGCCGGGCTGGGTGCGGACCGTGCTGGTCGGGTCGTTCACGGCCGCGAACCTGTCCGGCTTCCTGCACGGGTTCATCCTGTTCTGCTCGCTGCCGCTGGATCTGGGCATCCCGTTCGGCGGCCTTGACCCGGTGGGCGCGGCGGTCGCGGTCGGCCTGTGGCTCTACCTGTTCCACGTGATCGTGCTCGCGGGATTTGCGGCGAGCAGAAGCCCGGTACCCGCCACGGACGCCTAACCTGAGCTGATGATTCCCTCCAGAGCCGATGTGATCATTGTCGGGGCCGGGCACAACGGGCTGGTCTCCGCGATCCTGCTGGCCCGCGCGGGCCTCGACGTGGTGGTGCTGGAGGCATCGGAGGTGCTCGGTGGCGCCGCGCGTACCGAGACCCCGTTCCCGCGCGTGCCCGAGTTGCGGCATTCCACAGGTTCGTACCTGCTCGGCCTGATGCCGCCGGAGCTGCTGCGCACGCTTGACGTGGACATCCCGGTGCTGCGCCGGGACCCGCACTACTTCCTGCCGACGCCCGCACCGCACGGCCCCTACCTGCTGTTCGGCCGTGACCGGGCGGCCACCCGCGCGCAGCTGACCGACTTCTTCTCGGCGGCGGACGTGGCGGCGGACGACGCGATGCAGGCCGAGCTGGCCGCGTTGCGCGACGATCTGGCGCCGGCCTGGCTGGCCCCGCCGCTGTCCGTGGAGGAGACCGCGTCCCGCTACATCCGGGCGTCGCTTCAGGAGATCTTCGTCGACCTGGTGCGCGGCTCGGTCGCGGACTACCTGGACCGCTTCGACTTCCGCTCCGAGCTGCTGGTGTCCATGTACGCGGTGACCGACGGCCTGTCCGGCCTCAACGCGGGCCCGGACGACGCCGGCACCGGCCACAACTTCCTGGCCCACAACATGTGCCGGCTGCCGGGCGCGGACGGCACCTGGATGATCGCCGCGGGTGGCATGGGCACGGTCTCCGCCACGTTCGCGTCCGCAGCCCGCACGTCAGGAGCAAAGATCTTCGCGGGTACGCCGGTGAGCGCGATCTCCGTGGACGGCGGCGCGGTGTCCGGCGTGACGCTTGCGGACGGCCGGTCCATCGCGGCCTCCGTGGTGCTCGGCGCCTGCGACCCGTACCGGCTGATGGGTCTGGTTCCTCCTGGTTCTCTGCCCTCGTCGCTCGTCACCCGGATGGAGGCGGTGCGCCGCCCGGGCACCACGATGAAGGTGAACCTGGCGCTCTCCGGGCTGCCGTCGTTCTCCTGTCTGCCGCCGGGGTCGCCGAGCCCGTTCGGCGCCACGATCCACCTGCTGCCCGGCTCCGCGTCCGGTGGGGCGCCGATGACGGCGCTGCGGGAGATGTGGGCCTCGGTGGTCGCCGGTGAGCTTCCGGCCGAGCCGACAATCGAGTGGTACCTGCACACCACTGTGGACCCGTCGCTGCAGGACCCGGCCGGGCACCATTCGTCGGCGCTGTTCGTGCAGTCAGTGCCCTACGCCCCGGCCGGTGGCTGGGACGCGCTGCTGCCGTCCTACGTGGACCGGCTGCTCGACATCTGCGAGTCCTACGCGCCTGGCACCCGTGGCCTGGTCGCGGACGTGGTGCCGCTGACACCGCCCGGCATCGAGTCGCACTTCGGCATCACCGGCGGCCACATCCACCACGTCGACAACACGGTGTCGTTCACCGACCGGATGCCGTACGCGACCGGGCTGGACGGCCTCTACGCGGGCAGCGCCGGCACGTTCCCGGCCGGCAGCGTGATCGGCGCGGCCGGCCACAACGCGGCCGTGGCGATCCTGACCGACCTCGGGCGTGTGTGACGCGCGTCAGGCACCGGGTTCGTCCAGGCCCAAGCGGCGGCGAAGCTCACCGTGGGAGTCGACGACCGCGTCCAGATAGAGCGCGAGCGCCCGGTCCGCGGGCACCGGCGCGTCCAGGTGCACCTCGTAGCACTCGCGTTCCACGTGCTCGGCCGCGACGACGCCCGGCTGCGCCCGCAGCGCCGTCTCCATCAGGTCCTCGGGGTCGAGGTCGCTACCGGTGTCGATGACTGCCTTCGCCTCGTCGCCGAGCCAGAAGCCCCAGTGGCGGCCGTCCGTGGTGGTCACCGAGAGCGCGAGGAGCAGGTCGAGGCGGGACAGGGACGCGTCGGGATAGCCACGGCCGGCGAAGAGGTCACCGAAGCGGGCGGGAGCCCGGGACATGGCCTCCCGCACCGCCGGCCGGTCCCGCAGCTCCCCGCCCTCCCCACCGGTCCAGGTGTGCCGCCGCCACCACCGCATGTCCTTACCTGCTCCACACGACGGTGTCGAACGTCATGCTGTGGAACTCCTCGAACGAGCTGACGGTCAGCCGCGCGGTGCGGCCCTCGCTGGTCCGCACGCAGAGGACGGTGCCCTTCTTGACGTTCTCCACGATCCTGATGCCCTGGGTGGCGGCCGCGTCCTGGCACTGCGCGTAGTCCGGGACGCCGTCGCCCTTCCACTTGGCGATCCGTGCGCCGCCGTCGAAATCGGCGACGTCGCCGACGGACTCCCGCATGTCCGTCTCCAGCAGCACGTCGTTGTCGGCGTCCTCCTCGGAGAGCTGCGGCGGGACCGTGTCCAGGTCCATCGCGTCGTCGGTGGCGCCGGCCTGCAGGGTGATCTTCCGGTTGAACTGCTCGGTGGGAATCTCCGCCGCCCCGCTCGGGGTGGTGGCGGGCGATGAGGCCGGCGGCGCGGCGGCCGGGCCGGCGGTGACGGTGCTGGCCGGCGTGGTGCCGGCCGTGGTGCTCGGGGCGCCGGCGTTGCTGGTACCGCCGCCGCTCGCGAGCAGCGCGAACACGCCGGTGATCACCGCGGCCAGAATGACGCCCAGGAACGGCAGCCAGAGCGCGAGACCGCGCAGGCTGGGATTCTCGGCCACGGGAAACTCCTCCATCGACGGGCCGCACCAGTATCGGGCGGCCCGGACCGCCGATGCTATCGATATAGGACAACGTCCCGGGACGCGCCACGGCCGCCGGAAGCGCCGCGGGAATCGCGGGGCTTTCCCCGCGCCGCGCGGAACCGGCTCCGATGCGCAGCGGCAAGCGACACGAAGCGGAGTCTTGGTGCGAAGCAAGGTTTGCCCGCGGGAGCAACGCTGCTGCACCACGCTGGAAGCGGGAAGATCGGGGTCTGGGTTCCGTCCTTCGAGGAGCCCTGCGAGCAACGCTGCCGCACCACGCCGGAAGCGGGAAGATCAGTCTCTTGATCTGTGGTCGTCGAGGATCGCTTCCAGGCGGTTGCGGCATTCCTCGGCGAACTCCGGGAACGAGTCGCGGTAGTAGGAGAGCCCGCTGACCCCGGGCGCGATCGCCCACGCGCGGGCCCGCTGCCAGGTGAGGTCGTCGAGGCCGAGCGCGTCCCGGTAGGCCTCGCGCGCGGCGGCCGGGAAGTCCCAGATCGGCGCGTGCTCCGCGTCCGGGAAGCCGACCGCGATGCCGGCGAAGTCGATCACCGCGTGCAGCGCACCGTCGCGGACCAGCAGGTTCGTGGGTTTGAGGTCGGCGTGCAGCCAGACGTGCGGCGCGACCGGGTCGGGCAGCGCGAGACCCGCACGCCACAGCCGTTCGAGCGTGCCGACGTCGGACACCAGGCCCTCGCAGCGGGCGAAGCAGGGGCTGACCCAGTCGTCGCAGTCGCGCAGGAGACCGCCGCGGTACCAGGACAGCTCGCCGGCGCGGGTCTGGCCCATCAGGTCGGTGCCGTGCAGTGCTCGCACGAAGGACGCCAGGTCATTGCCGAACGCGGCCCAGTCCCGCACGGTCGCCGGCCCGGCCTCGGCGCCCTCGATCCAGCGGTAGACCGACCAGGGCAGCGGGTACGCCTCCGACGGCGAGCCCGCGAAGACCGGCTCCGGAATGGTGAGCGGCAGGTGCGGGGCGAGCCGGGGCAGCCAGCGGCGCTCCTTGGCCAGCGCCTCCGCGTTGAACGGCGTACGCGGCATCCTGACCAGCAGGTCACCGCCGAGCCGGTACATGGTGTTGTCGGTGCCGGCGCCGGCCCGGGTCAGCGGCAGCTCCGCCCACTCGGGGCGCTGCGCGCGGAGCAGCGATCTGATCAGCGTCTCGTCGACCGGGATCTCGCCCTCACGCAGCAATGTCACGCCCGACATGATCGGGCGTGACATCTGTGAGCGGCAAACGGTTTACGCGTCCTTGCGGGCGGCGCGGATCTTGTGGCCGACGGAGGTGAGGCAGCGGCCGGACGGCAGGTCGAAGCGCCAGCCGTGCAGCTGGCAGGTGAGCTGGTCGCCGTCGACGATGCCGAAGCGGGTCAGGTCGGCCTTGAGGTGCGGGCAGCGGCGCTGGACCTCCCAGTCGCCGAGCTCGATGCTCTCCGCCTCGACCGCGCGCTCGTGCTCGTCGTACCAGCCCTCGGCGTACTGCAGGCGCTCCTGGGAGAGGCACTTGAAGAACGCGTAGACGAACTCGTTGTACTGGCCGATGCGGGCGGCGGAGAAGCGGCAGGAGAGGAAGAGCGAGTTGACCCAGTCGACCTCGCCGATGAAGAGGAGGTGCTCGATCAGCGCGCGCTCGGTCTTGAAGCGGTAGCGGACCTTCTCGTCCGCGTACGCCCGGACCTCCTTGCCCGGGAAGTCGACCACGATCGACTCGACGGACTCACCGTCGTAGCCGACCAGGTCGAAGCGGACCGGGCCGCCGACGCCCTTGGCCATGTAGATCGACGCTTCGAGCAGCGGCTCGATGCGCCGCTTCATCTCGGCGAGGACGTCGATCTCCGGGTGCCGCCAGGACGCCTTCTCGGCCTCGATGATCGGGCGCTTGCGCTCCCGCATCTCCTCCAGGTGGGCGGCCTTGTTCGCGAAGAACTCGTCGACCGGCACCGGGTGCTCGGTCGTGATGCCACCCTCGGCGTTGAGTTCCGAGACGGAGCCGGGGAGCAGCACCACGCCGTTGGTGCCGCCGACCTTCGCGTACTCCGAGACGAAGACGCTCTGGTCCGGGAAGATCGCGCCCTCGTCGCCGAAGATGTCGTTGAACTGGTAGAGCGAGTCGTCAAGGAAGCACGGCGGGCCGGCGATCGGGAAGACGTGGTCCGCCTTCAGGTCGTCGATGTAACGCCAGGTCCTGTCGAACTGCCGCTCGCGCTTCTGCTTGCCGAACGCGCGCTTGGCGGCCTCGGGCAGCTCGTAGACCATCGGGTACCAGATCGCGCCGGAGAACTGCAGCATGTGCGCGTGCACGTGGCCCAGCTCCGCGAAGCGGGACAGGTCACTCGGGCGTGCGTCGTTCTGGTTGAGCAGGCGGATGCCGTCGTGCTCGACCCAGAGCGAGGAGTCGCCGATTGGGCCGTCGGTCGGCGAGATCAGCGCCTGAATCATGATCTTGAGGCCGCCGTCGAGCTCGACGACCTCCTCGTTCTTCGTCTTGATGAAGCTGCGGAAGCCCAGCTCGCGCAGCTCGTCCTCAAGCTCGCTCGTCGGGTACTCCGGCAACAGCACGGCGGCCTTCTTCGACACGTACCGCTTGAGGTTCTCCGCGTCGAAGTGGTCGCGGTGCAGGTGCGAGACGTAGAGGTAGTCGACCTGGCCGAGCGACTCCCAGTCCAGCTGCGAGTTGTCCGGGAACGGGAACCACGACGCGAAGAACGCGGGGTTGACCCAGGGGTCGGTCAGAATGCTTCCGGCAGCGGTGTCGATCCGCATGCTCGCATGACCGGTTCCCGTCACTCGCACGGCAGTGCTCCCTTAAGCTACGACGGCGGTGGTTCGTGCCAGACGTTACCGGACACCCGCGGGCGGCACTTCCGGTGCGTCGGCCGGGAGGCTTCTGCGTCACAACATCCACCGCATGTCAGACTAACCGGCGGATGTGAGTGCACAGCGCGAGGAAGGACCCACAGTGTCGGATAGCGAGCCGGTGGTCGCACCCGATCAGCTCAAGCCGGGCAACCGCAGGGCGGGACGCATCCTGGCGGTGCTGAGCATCCTGGGCCTGCTGGCCATGATCTGCGGAAACCACGAAGGCCGGATCGAGAACATCTTCCTGATCGTGATCGCGGCGGGCATCGCGGTGACGCTCCTCGGCGACGTCGTCCTGCGCCGCGCCGGCCTGCGGGAATAAGCCCGCTCCAAGACCAGACAAAGATCAAGCCCGCTCCCACGGTACGCCGGGAGTGGGCTTGATCCTTGTTGTGCTTGATTTTTGTCGTGCTTGAACTTTGTGGTCAGCGGCCCAGCAGGATGTCCTTGACCTCCTTGAGCGCGGCGTCCACCTCGGCCTCGAAGTAACCGCCGGGCACCAGGCCGAACTGCAGCGTGTCCAGGTCGTTCTCGTTCACAGGCATCGGCCCGCGACCGGACATGGCCGTGAGGATCTCGTCGAACAGCCGGTCCACCTGGTCCGGGTCATAACCGCTGCCGAACCGGCGCGGCTGGAACGTGCGACGCAGGTGGTCGACCCGCTGCAGGTCGCCTCCGGGACCACCGGGGCCACCGTGTCCGCCAGGGCCGGGGCCACCGGGACCGGGGCCGCCCGGGCCGCCGAAGCCGTTGCCGGGGCCGTCATAACCGCCGGGGCCGTCGTAACCGCCGGGACCGCCAGGACCTGGACCGCCGGGCGGCAGCGGCGGGCCGCCGAACGCGCCGGGTGGCGGGCCGCCGGGCGGAGGACCGCCGTAGCCGCCGGGGCCCTGAGGGCCGCCACCCATGCCGGGCGGGCCGGACTGCGGCTGGTTGCGGGGGCGCCGCTCCAGCTCGGGCAGGCGGATCTCCGCGGTCATGTCCATCTTGCCGTGGCGGCCGGGCTCAAAACCGGGGAAGCCGCCGCTCGGCGCGTCGAAGCTGCCGCCGCGGTCGCGCGGGTCACGCGGGTCCCGGTCGTCGAACTGGTCGTAGCCGCCGGGGCCCTGCAGGCCGCGCGGGCCGGGTCCACCCGGTCCGCCGGGGCCGGGACCACCGGGGCCCATGCCGCCGGGGCCACCCATGCCGGGACCGCCAGGCCCCTGCGGGCCGCCGCGCGGGGGCAGGTCGAAGCCGCCGGTACGCGGGTCGTCGCGCGGGGGAAGATCGAAGCCGCCGGTCCGCGGGTCGTCACGCGGAGGTGCGTCGAAACCGCCGGTACGCGGGTCGTCGCCGAAGCCGCCGCGCTCACGTGGGTCACGGTCGCGGGGGTCGCGGTCCCGCGGGTCGCGCTGCGGGGGGCCGCCGAAACCGCCGGTGCGGGGCTCGTCGAAACCGCCACGGTCTCGCGGGTCACGCTGCGGTGGGCCGCCGAAACCGCCGGTGCGGGGCTCGTCGAAACCGCCGAACGGCGGGGGTCCGTCGTCGAAGCCGCCGGCGCGGGCCGGAACGCGGCCCCCGGGCGGGCCCATCCGATCCGGCGGGCCCATGCGGTCAGGAGGACCCATCCGGTCGGGCGGGCCCATCCGATCCGGCGGACCCATGCGGTCAGGCGGGCCCATCCGGTCAGGCGGACCCATCCGGTCAGGCGGACCCATCCGGTCAGGCGGAGGGCCGAAGCCGTCGGGGCGGCCGGAGCCGTCATGCCGGCCGGGACCGTCGAAGCCGTCGGGGCGGCCGGGGCCGTCGAAACCACCGGGGCCGTCCGGGCCGTCGAAGCCGCCGGGCCCGTCGAAGCCGCGCGGGCCGGACGCGAAGCCGCTGCTGCTCATCCTGTCCGGCGGGCCCAGCCGGTCCGCGCCAGCCGGAACGCGCTCGGGCCCACGGGCGCCGCCGCGCTCGTCGAGCTCGGCGAGCTGCCGCTCCACCCGGTCCAGGTGCAGGTCGACCTGCCACTCGTCATATCCGCCGAAGCGCACGCGGAAGACCACGTCGTGCACTTCCTGCGCGAGGACCGGTGGGCCGCTCTGCTCGCCCGCGAGCGTGGCCTCGACCCGGTCGAGGAAGGTGTCGACCTCTTCCACCTTGTACCCGCGGCGAAGCGCGCGCCTCCGGAAACGCTGACCCTGACTCGTCACTGTGTCTCCTGGTTTCGGTTCGCTCGCTCAGCGCCGGCGGGCGCCCTGGTCGCGTACGCCGCCATCAGTGAACCCTCTCCACCTTGGTCCCGGCTGTGTGCGCCGCGACCGGCGTCCCACGGTGCGACGCCAGAACACACATACCCACAAGGGGAGAGGTTCATTGTGCCTCCGTACCGTCGACCGCGCTCGCCGCCAGCTGTCCACAGGCGCCGTCGATCTCCTGGCCGCGCGTGTCGCGGACCGTGGTGGAGATGCCGGCCGCGCGCAGGCGGCGCACGAACTCCCGCTCCACCGGCTTCGGGCTCGCGTCCCAGCGACTGCCGGGCGTGGGGTTCAGCGGGATGAGGTTGACGTGCGCCAGCTTGCCGGCCAGCAGCTTGCCGAGCAGATCCGCACGCCACGGCTGATCGTTCACGTCCCGAATCATGGCGTATTCGATCGACACGCGCCGCCCCGTGCGCGCCGCGTACGCCCACGCGGCATCCAACACCTCGGCCACCTTCCACCGCTGGTTGACCGGAACGAGTTCATCGCGCAGATCATCATCGGGCGCGTGCAGGGACAGCGCAAGGGTCACCGAAAGGTCCTCCTCGGCCAACTTACGCATGGCCGGGACCAGACCGACTGTCGAAACCGTGATATGCCGTTGAGAAAGGCCCAAACCGTCCGGCGCGGGGCTCGTCAGGCGCCGGACCGCGGCGATCACCCGCGGATAGTTCGCCAAGGGCTCGCCCATGCCCATGAAGACGACCCGGGACAGGCGCGGCGGGGAACCTGCCACCGCGCCGCTCGCCGCGATGCCGGCCAGGTAGACGACCTGGTCCACGATCTCGGCGGTGGAGAGGTTGCGGGTCAGCCCGGCCTGGCCGGTCGCGCAGAACGGGCACGCCATGCCGCAGCCGGCCTGGCTGGACACGCACGCGGTGATCCGGTCCGGGTAGCCCATCAGCACGCTCTCCACGAGCGCGTTGTCGTGCAGCTTCCAGAGCGCCTTGCGGGTGGCGCCGTCGTCGCAGGCCATCTCGCGCACAGGGGTGAGCAGCCGCGGCAGCAGGTCCGCGCCGATCTTCTCCCGCGCAGCGGCCGGGAGGTCGGTCATCTCCGCCGCGTCGCGCACGAAACGCCCGAAGTAGTGGGTGGAGAGCTGCTTGGCCCGGAACTCGGGCAGGCCCAGCTCCTTAACCGCCGCGCGGCGCCCCTCCGGATCGAGGTCGGCCAGGTGGCGCGGCGGCATCGCCGGACGACGGCGCCGCGGGCCGGCCTGTGCGGGCACGGCGTCGTCGGGCGTCTCCGGGGTGCTGGGAACGACGGGGATGAGAGGAAGAGTCGGGCCCATCACGGTGTCTGCAGCTGCCTCACTACGTCGGGTCAGAACGTCTCGGTCGGGCGGTGCCACCCGGATCACCCCGCGGTAATCGCAGAGTCACTCGGCGAGAATCGCAGGGCCACCCCGCGGGAATCGCACCACGCTGGGAACGCCGCCAGACCTCAACCAGTCTCCCACGGTACGGCCGGTAGTAATGCCGCACAGGGTGCCAAAGCTGCGTCCTCGCTCACCCCACCCCTTCCACACGCGGACCGGCGGCCTCCCGCCGGCCCGCTCAGGAACCGGGCGCCAGCACCGAGAGCAGCAGGAACGCGGTCGGCAGCGCGAACAGAACCGAGTCGAGCCGGTCCATCAGGCCGCCGTGGCCCGGAAGCAGGTTGCTCATGTCCTTGATGCCGAGATCCCGCTTGATCATCGACTCTGCCAGATCACCGAGCACCGCGGAGATCGTTACGCCGATTCCGAAAACCGCACCCCACCACGGGGGTACGTCCAGCAGCAGGTAACACAGCAGCGCGCTGCCAAGCGCGGACGCGAGCGCGGACCCGCCGAAGCCCTCCCAGGACTTCTTCGGGCTGATCGACGGCGCCATCGGATGCTTGCCGAGGAAGACGCCGGCCGCGTACCCACCGGTGTCGGTGAGCACCACGGCTACGACCGTGACGACCACCCGGGCCACGCCGTCGTCCGGGTAGGCGAGCAGCGCCGCGAACCCGCCGAGGAACGGCACGTATACAGTGACGAGCGTGGCCGCGGAGACGTCCCGCAGCCAGCCCTGTCTGCCGTCGCCGAGCCGCCACAGCGCGCTGGCCAGCACCGTCACCAGCAGACCGAGCGTGAGCGCGTCCGGGCCGGCGAACCAGGCCAGGCCGGCCATCAGCACGCCGCCGGCGATCAGCGGGATCAGCGGTGGGCGGGCGCCGCCGGCCGCGAGCGCGCGGGTCATCTCCCAGACGCCGACCACCACGAGCGCGGCGATCAGCAGCAGGAAGCCCTCCCGCCAGAAGAACAGCGAGCCGGCCACCACGGCGCCCAGGCCCAGGCCGACCCCGATTGCGGCGGGCAGGTTGCGGCCGGGAGCCGGAAGCCTGCTCTTGGCGGCGTCCGGGTCGTCGGAACCGTAGGAGGCGTGCCGGAGTGTGTTACCCGCAACTGGCGCACCGGACCGGGTCGCACGGCGGCGGCCCTTGCCCCGGCGGCGAGGCGGTTCCACGTCGTCCAGATCTCCGTCCGCCGGGCCGGCCGGGCCCTGCGGAACCGAGGCATGCGAAAGCGACGACGGGCCCGCGGGAGACTCCGGGCCCGCGCCGTATGAGCGCGACGGCGGGCCGGCGGGAGACTCCGGGCCTGCACCATATGAGGGGGACGGCGGGACGCCGGGCGGCTGTGGCCCGGCACCGATGGCGCGAGCGCCGGGCGGCTGCGGTCGCCCGGGACCGATGGCGCGGGCGCCGGGCAGGTCAGCACGAGGGCGGCCGGGAGCGGCGGCGCCGGGGCGGCCGGGAGCGTCCGCGCCAGGACGCCCGGGAGCATCCGCGCCAGGGCGACCGGGAGCATCCGCGCCAGGGCGACCGGGAGCATCCGCGCCAGGGCGACCGGGAGCATCCGCGCCAGGGCGACCGGGCACCACGGCCGGCGGTGGGCCGGACGGGCGGACGAACTCCGCGGTGGCTCCCGCGTCGGTGCCGGGCGGCGCGTAGACGGGCGCGATCGGCTCCCGGCCGGTCGGCCGGTCGCCGCGGGGATCGCGCTCGGGGCGCTCATCCGGCCAGTACGGATCGGGCGCGGCACCGCTGTGCCGCGCCCGCTGCCGTGCGTCGCGCGCGTCGTCGTGGGGGTCGAGGTGCGGCATCAGACCTCGAGGAGCTCGGCTTCCTTGTGCTTGACCAGCTCGTCGACCTGGGCCACGAACCGGTGGGTGAGGTCGTCGAGCTCTTTCTCCGCCCGCCGCCCGTCGTCCTCGCCGGCCTCGCCGTCCTTGACGATGCGGTCCAGCTCCTCCTTGGCACGGCGGCGCACGTTGCGCACCGCCACCCGGCCGTCCTCGGCCTTGCCGCGGGCGATCTTGACCATCTCGCGGCGGCGCTCCTCGGTCATCTGCGGCAGCAAGATGCGCAGCATCGAGCCCTCGTTGCCCGGGTTGACCCCGAGGTCCGAGTCGCGGATGGCCTTCTCCATGGCGCCAAGCATCGAGGCATCGTACGGCTTGATGATCGCCATCCGCGGCTCCGGGATGGCGACGGACGCCATCTGCGGCAGCGGGGTGGGCGTGCCGTAGTAGTCGATGATGATCCGGGAGAACATCGCCGGTGTGGCGCGACCGGTACGGATGGCGGCCAACTCGTCCTTGGCGTGCTCCACCGCACGCTCCATCTTGTCCTCGGCCTCGAGGAGCGTATCGTCGATCACCGCTCCCTCGCCTCCTCACTCCTGCTCGGCGGGTGCTGCGTCCAATACCCGGGGATCATCGCTGGTCGGGCGGGCTCCCGGCCTCACAAGAAGCGCGGCGCCGCCCGTACCCCATCATGCTCTTGAGTTTGATCTTGTGGTGCCCGGCCCTAGGCGGTGATCAGGGTGCCGATCTTTTCGCCGCCCACGGCCTTGATGATCGTGTCGGGCCCTTCGGCTCCGAAGACCAGCATCGGCATGCCGTTGTCCATGCACAGGCTGAACGCGGTCGCGTCGGCCACCCGCAGACCCTGCTGCAGCGCCTCGGCGAACGTGACGTTGTCGAGCTTGGTGGCGGTCGGGTCGGTCCGCGGGTCCGCGGTGTAGACGCCGTCGACGCCGTTCTTGCTCATCAGCACCACGTCGGCGTTGATCTCCAGTGCGCGCTGCGCGGAGACCGTGTCGGTGGAGAAGTACGGCATGCCGGCGCCGGCGCCGAAGATCACGACGCGGCCCTTCTCCAGGTGACGGATCGCACGAAGCGGGATGTACGGCTCGGCGACCTGGGCCATCGTGATCGCGCTCTGCACGCGGGTCTCGATGCCCTCCTTCTCCAGGAAGTCCTGGAGGGCGAGCGCGTTCATCACGGTGCCGAGCATGCCCATGTAGTCGGCCCGGTTGCGGTCCATGCCCCGCTTCTGCAGGTCGGCGCCGCGGAAGAAGTTGCCGCCGCCGACCACGACCGACACCTGGACGCCGCGGCGGACCACTGTCGCGATCTGGCGCGCCATGCCCTGCACCACATCCGGGTCGACGCCGACGCTTCCGCCGCCGAAGACCTCGCCGGAGAGCTTCAGCACGACCCGCCGCGGCTTGCCCGCCTTGGCCTCCACCGGAGCGATCTGCTCGGTCACCACCGTCATGCGGCCCGCCTTCCCTTCGCCTGCTGTCTATGACGCGGACTTACCCACCGGCGCTGCCACGCCGACACGTACCCGTCGCGGTGTGCACCATATGCGACGAGGAGACCGCGGTGCCTGTCGCAGTACACCAACGGCCTCCTCGTGTCATGGCCTACGGCGCCGGCTTGCGGGCCGGCGCCGTGCTCAAGCCCGGATCAGGCCTGGCCGACCTCGAGCCGGACGAACCGGGTGATCTCGATGCCCGCCTCGGCGAGAACGGCCTTCACGGTCTTCTTGCTGTCGGCGACCGAAGACTGCTCGATCAGCACGGTGTCCTTGAAGAAGCCGTTGACGCGACCCTCGACGATCTTCGGCAGCGCACCCTCGGGCTTGCCCTCCTCGCGAGCGGTCTGCTCGGCGATGCGGCGCTCCGACTCGACGACGTCCGCGGGGACCTCGTCGCGGGTGACGTACTTCGGGCGCATGGCGGCGATCTGCATCGCCACGGCGCGCGCGTCCGCGTCGGCGGCCTCGTCGGACTTGCCGGTGTACTCGACAAGCACGCCGACGGCCGGCGGCAGGTCCTGCGCCTTGCGGTGCAGGTAGACGGCGGTGGTGCCGTCGAGCACGGCGAACCGGTTCACGACGAGCTTCTCGCCGATCTTCACGGACAGCTCCTGCACGGCGGCGTCGACGGTGCGGCCGTCCGGCAGCGTGCTGGCCTTCAGGCCCTCGGCGTCGGAGACACCTGCGGTCTCGCCGTGCTCGACCAGCTCCTGCGCGAACGCGACGAAGTCCGCGTTCTTCGCGACGAAGTCGGTCTCACAGTTGAGCTCGAGAAGCGCCTTGCCGGAGTGGGCGACGAGCCCGTTCGCGGCGGTACGACCGGCACGCTTGCCGACGTCCTTTGCGCCCTTGATGCGGAGGAACTCGACGGCCTTGTCGAAATCGCCGTCGGCCTCGGTCAGGGCCTTCTTGCTGTCCATCATGCCGGCGCCCGTGAGGTCGCGCAGCTTCTTGACGTCCGCGGCGGTGAAGTTGGACATGACTCTCTCTTCGATGTCTGTGTCGTGGTGGCGGCGGTCTGTGGTGCGGGCCCGCGGGAGAGTCTCCCGCGGGCCCCGGCAAGACTTTCCTACTACTCGGCGGAGGCGGCGACCGGCTCGGCGGCAGCGGCGGGCTCGGCGGCGGCCGGCTCGGCAGCGGCAGCGGGCTCGGCGGCAACCGGCTCGGCGGCGGCCTTCTTCTCGCCCGACTCCAGCAGCTCGCGCTCCCACTCGGCCAGCGGCTCGTCCGCACCGACGGCGGTACCCTGCGGCTTCTCGCCGTTACGGCCGGCGCGGCCCGAGCGGGCGATCAGACCGTCCGCCACCGCGGTGGCGACCACGCGGGTCAGCAACTCGGCGGAGCGGATCGCGTCGTCGTTGCCCGGGATCGGGAAGTCGACCTCGTCGGGGTCGCAGTTGGTGTCAAGCACCGCGATGACCGGGATGCCCAGCTTGCGAGCCTCGTCGACCGCGATGTGCTCCTTCTTGGTGTCGACGACCCAGATCGCCGACGGGATCTTCTGCATGTCCCGGAGGCCGCCAAGCGTCTTGGTGAGCTTGGTCTTCTCCCGGAAGAGCTGCAGGGTCTCCTTCTTGGTGTACCCGGCGGCGGTGCCGGTCAGGTCACCCAGAGCCTCGAGCTCCTTCATGCGCTGGAGCCGCTTGTAGACCGTCTGGAAGTTGGTCAGCATGCCGCCCAGCCAGCGGTGGTTCACGTACGGCTGGCCGACCCGGGTCGCCTGCTCGGCGATGGCCTCCTGCGCCTGCTTCTTGGTGCCGACGAAGAGGATCGAGCCGCCCTCGGCGACCGTGTTCCTGATGTACTCGTACGCCTTCTCGATGTACTCGAGCGTCTGGCGGAGGTCGATGATGTAGATGCCGTTGCGCTCGGTGAAGATGAAGCGCTTCATCTTCGGGTTCCACCGACGGGTCTGGTGCCCGAAGTGAACGCCGCTCTCCAGCAGCTGGCGCATGCTGACTACAGCCATGGTGAAATGCTCCCTGCGTTGTCCCTGGTTGTGCCGCCGGTGCCATTCGGCCCGGCGCCTGGCGCCCGGTCGCCGGCCAGGGTGGGCCCGCCGCAAACGCGAGAACGGGACCAGGGAGGCCGGCGCCTCGTGGCGGGGTGTCGATGATCACTGCCCGTGATCATCGGCCGCCGTGAAGAAGGCGCGCGAGGTCGACCGCCTGTCACGGTCGCCGTGGACAAGCATACGCGGCTGCCGGGGTGGCGGGCCGGGAGGGCTCTCGTTCCGGTCTCCCGGTGTTACCCGGCCGTTCTCACCTGGCTGCGACGGCGGCCGCCACGAGCAGGATGAGGCCGAGGGGGAGGTGGGCCAGCGGCGGACGCCACCACGTGCGGTGATCGGCGGCGCGACCGGTGGTGAACAACGCGTAGAGGCCGAACCCGGTGAGCGGGAGGCTCAGCGCGAGCGCGAGGCCGCTCACCAGATTGCCGGCCGCGGCGACGCCACCGGTGAACCCGTCCAGCAGCAGGCGCAGCGCGGGGAACTCCAGAAGAACCACGACCAGGCCGATGGGTACGGCCAGGATCGGGCGGCGGGTGGTGTAGACGCGCTCACCGCCGGGGACGAAGGCCGGTTCGGCGGGGAACGCGTGGTGGGCACCGGTTTCGACCTCCGCCGGTGGGGCGGCGGCCTGCGGTGGGACCGTGACCTGCTGCGGGACCGCAACCTGCGGTGGGACTGTGACCTGTGGGGGGATGGACGCTGCGGATGGGTCGGCGGGCGGGCGGCGCAGGGCGGCGCGGTCGAGCGCCTCGGTGCGGTAGCGGGGGATGTCGCCGGTCAGCGGGTACGCGGCGGTGAGACCGGCGACCGCGGGCGGCTCCTCGGGCGCGGGCGGCGTGACCACCGGGAGCGCCTCCAGGCCACGGCCGGTGACCGCGTCGTACTCGTATCCGCGCCGCGAACGGACCTCGGGCTGGGCGGGGACCTCCGGAGCGGGCGTCTCCGGCGTCGGGACGCGCAACGCGTTCCAGTGGTCGCTGTAACCGGTCGGATCGGTCAGCGGGTCCGAGGCGCGCCGGGGGCGGGTGACCGCGCGCGGGTCGTCCGCGGGCGCGGTCCAGTCACGGTCGCCCTGCCACTGCGGCTCTGGTTCATCTGCATACCGACGTCCATCCACGGTCGGCACCGTATGTCACCGAAACTTCCGGGCGCTACTGCCGTGACGGGTGTCGTACCACAAAACCCCCAAGATCGACCGCCCGTCCACAGGCAGTTTCCCCCTCCACATCCCGATCTTGAGCCGTTGCCCCCACCCCCGCCCCCACCGACCGTGAACGCCATGACATCCACAACCCGCGCGGTCGGCGCCTACGGGGAACGAGTGGCGCTGCGGCACCTAATCGATGCGGGAATGACCCCGGTCGCCCGCAACTGGCACTGTGCCGACGGCGAAATAGACCTGATCCTCTCCGACGGCGACGAACTCGTCTTCTGCGAGGTCAAGACGCGTCGCTCGGCGGCGTTCGGCCTGCCCGCCGAGGCGGTCGGCCGGTCCAAACAACGTCGTCTGCGCCGCCTCGCCTGCCGCTGGATGGCCGCCGCCCCCGGGCACGGCGAGCACGTCCGCTTCGACGTGGTCGCCGTGATGCCCCAGCGCCGGGGCGCCGCGTCGGTCGAGCATCTCCGCAGCGCGTTCTGAGGCGGCGGCGATGAGCTACGCCAAGGTGTGCTGCATCGGGCTGGTCGGCGTGGAGGGCCACCTCGTCGAGGTCGAGGTCGACATCGCGCCCGGCCTGCCCGGGGTCACCCTCACCGGCCTGCCCGACACCGCGCTCAACGAGGCCCGCGACCGGGTCCGCGCCGCGATCGTCAACTCCGGCGAGGAGTGGCCGAACAGGCGGCTCACCGTCAACCTCCTCCCCGCCACGCTGCCCAAGCGCGGGTCCGCCTTCGACCTCGCCATCGCGGCCGGGATCCTCGCCTGCGCGGGCGAGCTCCCACCGGTCGGGCTGGACGGCGTCGCGATCCTTGGCGAGCTCGGCCTGGACGGCGCCGTGCGCCCGATCCGCGGCGTGCTGCCGATGGTCGCCGCGGCCGCCCGTGCCGGGCTCACCCGCGCGGTCGTCCCGCTGCAGAACGCGGACGAGGCCACCGTCGTGCCCGGCGTCGACGTACGCGCGGTCGACACGCTGCAACGGCTGATCGGCTTCGTCCGCGGCACGGACACGCTGCTCCCGCCACCCGGCCTCCCTCAGCCCCCGCTGCCGCCCGCGCCCGACCTGGCCGACGTGGCCGGTCAGCCCGTCGGACGCCGTGCCATCGAGGTCGCCGCCGCCGGCGGTCACCACCTGGCGCTGATCGGCCCACCCGGTGCCGGCAAGACCATGCTCGCCGAGCGCCTGCCGTCCGTGCTCCCCGAGCTGGACGACCTGGCCGCACTTGAGGTCACCGCGGTCCACTCGATCGCCGGCATGCTCCCGCCCGGCGGCCGGCTCCTCCGCCGCCCGCCGTTCCAGGCGCCGCACCACACGGCCAGCCTCGCGTCGCTCGTCGGGGGCGGCTCCGGGATCGCCCGGCCCGGCGCGCTCTCGCTGGCCCACCGTGGCGTGCTCTTCCTCGACGAGGCGCCCGAGTTCGCCTCCCGCGTGCTCGACTCGCTCCGCCAGCCGCTGGAGTCCGGCCGGGTCACGCTCAACCGCACCGGCGGCACCACGGAATACCCCACCCGGGTCCAGCTGATCATCGCGGCGAACCCCTGCCCGTGCGCGAAACCGGCCGGCGACAGCGCCTGCGAGTGCACGCCACTGGCCCGCCGCCGCTACCTCGGCCGGCTCTCCGGCCCGCTTCTGGACCGCATCGACCTCCGCGTCCGGCTGCACGCGATGCGCGCGGCCGACCTGGTCGGCGTGGACCAGCCACGGGAAGGGTCCACCGCCGTCGCCGCCCGCGTCGCTCAGGCCCGCGCCGCGGCCGCCGTACGGTGGTCACCCCAGGGCTGGCGGACCAACGCGGAGGTCCCCGGCGCCGCGCTGCGCCGGCCTCCCTGGCAGCTGCCCGCCGCGGACATCGGCCGGCTCCAGACGGCGCTCGACCGGGGCGCGCTGACCGCCCGCGGCTTCGACCGCACGCTGCGCCTGGCCTGGACCATCTCCGACCTCGACGGACTTGACCGGCCCGGCGCCGGCGAGGTGGCCGAGGCCAGCCAGCTGCGTGCCGGGGAGCACGGATGAGCGCCCGGGCGGACCAACTGGCCCGCATCGCGCTGAACTGGCTGCTCGAGCCCGGCCACCTGATCGGCTGGGAGATGGTTCAGGCCTACGGCGCGCCCGAAGCACTCTGGCGCATCCTCAACGACCCGGCCTGCCACTCCGCGACCCGAAACACTGCGGCCGCCCGCCTCGCGGCCGGCGACCCGCTGCAGACCGCGGAACAACTCCTGGCACGTGCCGCGGAGATCGGCGCACGCCTGATCACCCCCGGCGACGCGGAGTGGCCGGGCCAGGTCGACGACCTGCGCACCATCGACCTGCGCAGCGCTCGCGAGCGGGTCGACCGGGACACCCGGCCGCCACTCTGCCTGTGGGTACGCGGGCAGCTGCCGCTCGCCGCGTCGCTCGACCGGTCCGTCGCGGTCGTCGGCGCCCGCGCCGCCACCGAGTACGGGCAGCGGATGGCCTCGGAGATCGGCTTCGACCTGGCGAGCCGCGGCTGGACCGTCGTCTCCGGCGGCGCGTTCGGCATCGACGGGGCCGCGCACCGCGCCGCTCTGCGCGCCGGCGGCGTCACGGTCGCGTTCCTCGCGTGCGGCGTCGACCGGCCGTACCCCGCGGGCAACACCGCACTGTTCGAGCAGATCGCCGACGCTGGTCTGCTCGTCTCCGAGTGGCCGCCCGGCGCCGAGCCGCTGCGACACCGCTTCCTGGTCCGGAACCGCCTCATCGCGGCCGTCACCCGCGGCACCGTCGTCGTCGAGGCCGCGGCCCGCAGCGGCGCCATCCAGACGCTCGGCCGCGCGCACGGCCTCACCGGCCGTACCGCCATGGCGGTGCCCGGCCCGGTCGGCTCCGCGATGTCCGTCGGCTGCCACGACGCGCTCCGCAACCAGCCCGGCACCCGCCTGGTCACCGGCGCCGCCGACATCGTCGAGGAGATCGGCGCGATCGGCGAGGACCTCGCCCCACGACCACGCGGCCCGGAACAGGACCGCGACGCCCTGGACCCGGAGTCCGCCCGCCTGCTGGAGGCCTTCCCCGCCGGCCGCCGCGAGGTCACCGCCGACCAGCTGTCCGCCCACACCGGCATCGACCCCCGCACCACCCTGCGCCGCCTCGCCCTCCTGACCGAACTCGGCTTCATCACCTCACGAAACGGCGGCTATACCCTGGTCCCTCCTCGCCGCACCCCACGCCGGTGACCCAGCTCCCCTATCCCTGCCGTCCAGACCCACCGTCCGGCACCACCAAGCCCTCTTTAAAGAGGCCGGCCGAACACCGCCAGGCCCGAACACCGCCAGGCCCGAACGCCGCTGTCACGATCGGAAAGGAAGGTTTTATGCCTGCGAGGCTGGCCGGGTGCCTGGTCAAGACCGTGTTTGCCATCGGGCTATGCGCCGTGTTCCTGGCGGCGCTCCTCCCAGCTCTTTCCTCCGCAAGCGCTCCCCCGGCCGGCCGCCGACTCGGCCTCGTCGCTCTCATGTCCTGTCGTCCCGGCACAACCGGCCCAGAGATGAGGCGACTACGGCCACGGCTGCAGGCCGACAGCCACAGGATCGGCAAACCGGACCCATCCTCCATCTGCGCATCTCCACCAGCATTACGAACCCGGACCGGCACCACGTTCCCGGACCGCCTCGCAGACGATGGGAGCCCCACGCATCCCCCGACACCGAGCGGCGTTCCGACGACCGAGAGCCGCCGCTCGCGTGCCGGGTTGACGGCGGTCGCGACGGCGCGGACTGTCGACGGATGGGGACCAGCGATCACGGGCGTACCCGTGCGACACAGGCGATCTATGACGACCTGCCGCCGGCCATGCGCGTGGCGATCGACGAGTTCGCGCATCACCTGGCCACCATCGAGGACCGGTCCGTGCACACCGTCCGCGCCTATGTGGGCGACGCGGTCTCGCTGTTCGGTCATGCGGCCGCCGCCGGCTGCGCGAAGCTCGGCGACCTGGACATCGCTGAGCTGCGCGGCTGGCTGGCCGCGCAGCGTTCGGGCGGCGCCGCGCGCACCTCGATGGCCCGGCGAGCGGCGTCGGCGCGGGCGCTCACGGCCTGGGCCCACCGGGCCGGGCATCTGGAGCACGACGTGGGCGCCCAGCTGGCCAGTCCGCGCGCGCACCGTACGTTGCCGGGTGTGCTCCGGGCCGATCAGGCGGAGAAGCTTGTCACCTCACCGGCCGGCAGTGAGGAAGCGCCTGTGGAGGTACGCGACCGCCTCGTCCTGGAGCTGCTCTACGCCACCGGCATCCGGGTCAGCGAACTGTGCGGCCTGGACGTCTCCGACCTGGACCGGACACGCCGCCTGGTCCGCGTGCTCGGCAAGGGCGGCAAGGAGCGCTCCGTGCCGTACGGCGTGCCGGCCGAGCGGGCGCTGGACGGCTACCTCCGTACCGCGCGTCCCGCCCTGACCAGCCCGGACAGCGGCGACGCACTGCTGCTCGGCGCGCGAGGCGGCCGTCTGCAACCGACGATCGCGCGGCGGCTCGTGTCGGCGTACGCGCGGGCCGAGAGCCTGCCGCACACCACGCCGCACGGGCTGCGCCACTCGGCCGCGACCCATCTGCTGGAGGGCGGCGCCGATCTGCGCGCGGTCCAGGAGCTGCTGGGGCACGCCTCGCTTGCCACCACGCAGATCTACACGCACGTGTCGGTCGAGCGGCTACGCGCCGCGTACCGTCAGGCGCACCCCCGCGCCTGAAAAGCAGCATCCTGGCCGGTCTGCCCACTACGATCGACGGGTGGGCGCTGGTGACGTACGGCCGCCGGACGCGATAGCCGGCGCACGACTGCTCTTCTCGCTGGATCCGGCCGTCTCGTACCTGAACCACGGCACGGTCGGCGTGACCCCGATCGCTGTGCAGCGCGCGCAGCAGCGCCTCCGCGACGAGGTCGAGCTGGACCCGCTTCGTTTCTACACCCGAGGGC
The DNA here is from genome assembly GCF_044454585.1 of Catenuloplanes sp. NPDC051500. NCBI lineage: Bacteria > Bacillati > Actinomycetota > Actinomycetes > Micromonosporales > Micromonosporaceae > Catenuloplanes > Catenuloplanes sp. NPDC051500. Next base: position 12,441 of record NZ_JBITDX010000033.1, on the reverse strand, counting down.
TGCGCGATCGGGTCGGTCACACCCGCCGGCACCTGGCCACCCAGTTCGGCGCGGACCCGGACGGCACCGCGCTGATCCCGAACACGACCGCCGGCATCTCCATCGTGCTGCAGTCGATGGGGCTGCGGCCCGGCGACGAGATCCTGCTGACCGACCACGGATACGGGTCGGTCACGCTCGCCGCCGCCCGCGAGTGCGCCCGGACCGGGGCCGTGGTCCGCACCGTGGCGGTGCCGCTGACCGCCGCTGACGGTGAGGTCGTGTCGCTGCTCAAGGCCGGTTTCACCGACCGTACCCGCTTGTTGATCGTGGACCAGATCGCGTCCTCCACGGTGAAGCTCTTTCCGCTGGTGCCCATCGTGGAGGCCGCCCACCGGGCGAACGTGGCGGTGCTGGTCGACGGCGCGCACGCCCCGGGAATGCTGCCGCTCGCGATCGACGAGATCGGCGCGGACTTCTGGGTCGGCAACCTCCACAAGTGGGCGTTCGCGCCGCGTTCGGTGGCGCTGCTGACCGTGGCGCCACGCTGGCGGGACCGGATCGAGCCGCTCGCCGTCTCCTGGGACCACGCCGAGGGCTTCCCGGCGAACGTCGAGTCGCAGGGCACGCTCGACGTCACACCATGGTTGTCCGCACCGACAGGTCTCTTCGTGCTGCGCACACTCGGCCAGGACCGGGTGCGCGCCCACAACGCCGCGCTCGCCGCCTACGGCCAGCGGGTGATCGGCGCTGCGCTCGGCCTCCGCGCCGCAAGTCTGCCGGACCCCGGTGGCGCGGGCATCGCGATGCGCATCATTCCGCTCCCGCGCGGCGCGGCCACCACCGACGCGGACGCGGTCGCGCTCCGCCACCGCATCGCCGACAAGCTGGGCGCCGCGGTCGGCGTCAACGCCTGGAACGGCCAGGGCTGGTTGCGCGTCTGCGCCCAGGTCTACAACCAGCCCGACGAGTACGACCGCCTCGCCGCCCGCCTCCCCGCCCTGCTCACCGCCGGCGACTGACAAAGATCAGGCATTTCCCGTCGGGTCGTCACTCACGTGCTGCGAACTCCCGCGGGCACCGGTTCAACGTCACTTGGCCTTTTTGATCATGGTCGTCGACCTGGCCTTTTGCTACTACCTTTCGGGGCAGGGTGAGGGCCGCCGCAGCCCGCTGAATCACGAACTTTCGGGCGCGACGCACCCGGCCGGTCCGTGGGAGCGGACCTCGACCGCAAAAGTCGGTAGTGGCCTGCCTAGCTCGGCGATGCTCACCATGAATCTGGAAGGTCAGTACGTCCCGCGGGGCAGATCAAGCGCGGCATGCTCCGTACCCCAAGGACGAAGCCCACCCCGGCACCGGAAATGTCGTCTCATAAGCACCTGGCCGGTGGAGTGGCCGCGGACGGCCAAGATTCTTGTTTTGCTCACGGTCCTTTCCCGGCGGCGCAAAGGACCGTGAGCAAAACAAGGATCTTGATTCCCGCATAGTGGAAGGTCCATCTCCGGCCGGCGGGCTGGACGGCCTCGCCGGACATGGACCCTGAGCCCGAAAGCTCAGTAACACCCACCTGCATCCGCGCCCTGCCCGCCGGACCAGGCAGAAGAGCATCCGCACCGGCCACAGGCCCACGGCCCGACCCAGTCCACTTCAAGATCAAAATATGCTCAGTGGTATTGGGCACCGGTCGTCGCTGGCGCCCCCTGCCTGCCTCGCCGCCGCAAGGTCAGAACCGAGGACCCGGTGTCCTCCACTCCCCGTAGCCGCAGCACGGCGGCCCGCATCGCGTGCACGGGCTGCCTGACCACCGGCCCCGACAGCGGAAAGGGACGGCGCGGTCATCCTCAGCGCTCCCGACGACACGACCTGAGGCCTCGACTCGATCGTCCGAATCGAACATCGCACCGCCACCCGATGTCCGTGACGCCACGCAAACGCCGGCGAATGCTCGCCGACCACCCAGACGGCGCCGTCGAACGGCGTGGTCATCCTCACTGCTCCCTGCCGACGTCACGACCTGAAGCCTCGACTCGAGCGTCCGAACCTGGCACCGCACCGCCTCCCGGAGCCGTCGCGCCATGCAAACGACGGTCGGAAACTCGCCGATCACCAAACCGCCAGCCGCGCGCCGACACCGCCGAGCACCCGCCGTCCACCACCACATCGAGTGGCCGCCAGCCGGCGCCGACACCCCTGACAGCGAATCCGTAAATGTGCGAGCTGGTCCAAGTCTGGGCCGAAAACCGCGCTGACCTGTGGACGGCTATCCACATGCCAAGAATCTGTCCACAGATCTTGAGGTGCGTGGTCGTGCCGGTCCGGTGTTCGGACGATCCTCTGGGCATGCCAGTCGCGCTACTCGTTCTGATCATCACGGTGGCCACCACAGTCCTGCCCGCCGGCATCACCCGGATCGGTCCCGGCGGCCGGGTTCACCCGCCGCCCGCCGCCGCGATAGGGCCCACGCTGTCACCCTTCGCCGAGCGGCACCGCTCCCCGTCCAGCCCTGCCGGTCAGGAAGGGGTGCGGCACGAGCAGCCACCACCGTTCCGCACCCGAGGCCGCACGACGGGGCCACCGCTCACCGCAGTCGCAGCCCGGGAACCCGTACCAGTGAGGTTTTCCTGGCCGCTCGACGGGCCGTCACCGGTCCTGCGCCGTTTTGATCCGCCGCCGCAGCCCTGGCTCCCCGGTCACCGCGGCGTGGATCTCGGTGCGGAGCCCGGCAGCACGGTCCGGGCCGCGGGCGACGGCACCGTGGTCTTCGCCGGTATGGTCGCCGACCACGGTGTGGTCAGCATCGAGCATCCCGGCGGCCTGCGCACCACCTACCAGCCGGTCCACATCGGGATCGCCGCCGGGCGGAAGACCAGCGCCGGCACGCCCCTGGGCACCCTCGCCACCGGCCACTCCGGCTGCCCGGCCGCCGCCTGCCTGCACTGGGGTCTCCGCCACGGCTCGGATTACCTGGATCCGCTGCTCCTCCTAGCCCTCGGACGCGCCCGCCTGCTCCCGCCGGCCGCAGGCCCTTAGAAGTCCGTGTCGACGTGGATGCGGGGAACAAGACCCGGGACCTCACCGCAGCCCCGCATCCACGACGACACCCGCTCCAGAAGGTGTCTGGTGGATCGCGGTTAGCCCAGGTGTGCGGCGGCGGCGCCTGCGGGCCGGTGTGATGGACAGGCATCTGCGCCAGACCACGCCTGGACCTCGCCGCAGGCCGTCGGAATCCGCCAACACGCCCCGGGTCGCGTCTTCGCACAGCAGGGCCCTGGCGCCGTCACAACGCCCAGCTACTGACGACGCAGCCCAGGACGGCCCAGCCCGGGACGACCAGCCCAAGACGACCCGACCACGGCGGAGGACCCCAGGCGACGCACGCCGGGTCGTCAGAAGGCCCCACCGGCGGAGACCCGCCCCAGGCACCGAGCGGCGACCGTCGGCACCTACCCACGGAAGAGCCCGGAGTGCGGCACCACCGCGACCCCGGGCTGGAAAGGAGGCGAACGTCAGCTGGGGAAGCCGGTGTCCGTCGGCAGGGAGATCTCCGGCTTCTCCAGCTCCTCGACGTTGACGTCCTTGAACGTCATCACGCGCACGTTCTTGACGAAGCGGGCCGGGCGGTACATGTCCCAGACCCACGCGTCCTGCATCTCGACCTCGAAGTAGACCTCGCCGTCCGAGTTGCGCACATGGAGATCGACATGGTTCGCGAGGTAGAAGCGCCGCTCTGTCTCGACCACATAGGAGAACTGGCGCACGATGTCGCGGTACTCCCGGTAGAGCTGCAGCTCCATCTCGGTCTCGTACTTCTCGAGATCTTCTGCGCTCATGGTTGTCCGCCCTTCATCTGGCCATCTTCCCCCACCCACGTCGGCGGTCGTGGCTGCTGCTCCGATGCCACGCCGACGGTACTCCAGCCCGTGCCGACTTTCGCCATCGCCTCAGCCGATGTGCCACCGGACGACACAACCGACGGACGATCGGATTCCGCGCTGACCGGGCGGCGTGCCCGCGGCGGGCTGCCGGACCGGCCGGAGATCGCCGCCACGTTGGCGTACGAGAATCGATGCTCCACGCACGGCCCGTGCTCCGCCAGTGCCGAATTGTGCTCAGCGGTCACGTACCCCTTGTGGTCGGCGAAGCCGTACGCCGGGAAGTCGGCGTCCAGCTCCACCATGATCCGGTCCCGGGTCACCTTGGCGAGCACGCTCGCCGCCGCGACGCACGCGGCGACCTGGTCGCCCTTCCACACGGCGAGCCCGGGCACGCCGAGTCCGTCTACCGCGAAGCCGTCGGTGAGGACGTACTCGGGGCGGACGGAAAGCGTTGCCAGCGCACGGCGCATGGCCGCGAGGTTACACACATGGAGGCCGCGTGCATCCACCTCGGTGGGCGGTATGACCACGACCGAGTACACGAGCGCCCGCTTGACAACTTCTGCGTAGATTCGTTCCCGGGCCGCGGCGGTCAGCAGCTTCGAGTCGGTCAGCCCGTCGATCTCGCCGCGTTTTCCGGTGGGCAGCACCACGGCGGCCGCGACCAGCGGCCCCGCGCAAGCACCGCGACCGGCCTCGTCCGCGCCGGCGACCAGCTGGAAGCCGCGGCGCTGCAACGCCCGCTCCAGCGCGTAGATGCCGCCCTCGCGCCGGACGATGGTCTTCGGCGGGCTAAGCACCGGCGGTCACCCGGCGCAGCAGCTCCGCCAGACCGCCCGGATGGACCGGCTCGGTCGCGGAGTCCAGCTCGGAGACCGGCCACCACCGGTACTCCAGGAGGCTGGCGCGCTCGGCCTCGTCGAGCCCACTCGTGTCGACGGCGAACCCGGCGGTACGCAACAGGAAGAACTCCTGCTCCTGCCGGTACCAGACGTTGTCGAACGGGAACTCGGTCACCTCGGCGTGCACCGGCCCGCCAAGCGCCGCGACCGGCACGTCAAGCCCGGCCTCCTCGCGCAGTTCGCGCCGGGCCGCCTCGGCCGGCGTCTCGCCCGCGTCGAGCCCGCCGCCGACCGTGAACCAGTACGGCTCGCCGGGCCGGCCCGGGTCGACGCCCCGGAACAGCAGGACTCGGCCGGCCTCGTCGACCAGCAGCACGCGAGCCGCGCGGCGCGGCACGAAGTCCACCATCACCCCAGCCTAGGAGACCCTCAGCCGCCGCTGCCGGACGGGACCGACTCGAACGTGTCCGGCGCGGAGAGCCAGTCGGCGCGGCCGAACGGCCAGAAGAGCACGAACGCACGCCCGACCACCGCGTCCTCGGAGATCGTCGACTTCTCGATCTCACCGGTCGTGGTCCAGTGCTCAAGCGAGTCGCCGGACTGCGAGCGGTGGTCGCCCATCACCCAGAGGCGGTCGGCCGGCACCACGATGTCGAAGTCTGTGGATGCGGGCGGGTCCTGCAGGCCGTTCTCCGAGTAGATGTACGGCTCGTCCAGCGAGGCGCCGTTCACCTGGATGCGCCCCTGTGCGTCGCAGCAGATGATGTGGTCGCCGCCGACGCCGATGATGCGCTTGATGAAGTCCTCGCCCTCGGGTGTGCTCCGCCACTCGGCGGGCGCCTCGAACACGATGATTTCGCCGCGCTGCGGGTCGCGGAAGTTGTACACGAGCTTGTTGACCAGAACCCGGTCATAAATGTTGAGCGTGTGCTCCATGGACGGGGACGGGATGTAGAACGTCTGGAGCACGAACGTCCGCACCAGGATGGCGACCAGCAGCGCCACACCCAGAAGAATCGGTAGTTCTTTCCAGAACGAACTGCGTGACTTGTCGGTCTGCTCGTCGATCACGAAGGGAGCCTACGACGGCGGGCTGAGAATCGAGACCGGGAACGCGCGTTAAACGCCAGAGATGCCAACAAGGGGACAGTGAGCACGAATCCCCCTCCAGTGTCAGGCGCCGTCTCCTGGGGCGCCGAGGCGGAGGCGGGCACGTCGTCCCACGCCTCCGGCACGGGAATCCCGCTCCAGCTGTCTCGCGGCCAGACGATCACGAAGGCCTGGCCGACCACGTTCTCCACCGGAACCGGGCCCTGGCACCGGGCATCGAGCGAGATTGATCGGTGGTCGCCCATCACGAAGATCTGACCGGCCGGTACGACCACGTCCGCGAACCGCCGCGTGGTGCAGTTGCCGCCGTTGCCGCCGACCGTGTCGTCGAGCGGTGAGTCCTGGAAGATGTAGGGCTCATCGATCGGCTTGCCGTTGACGGTGATCCGCCCCAGCTCGTCGCAGCAGGCGACCGTGTCGCCCTCGACGCCGATGACCCGCTTGATGAAGTCCTTCTCACCGGGCCGGCCGTACCCGATCAGGTCGCCGATGGTGCGGCTCATCTTCGTCATGAACGTCAGGCCGGACGTGTCATTTGTGTGCTCCGGCGCCCAGCGGTCCGTGCCGTGGAACACCACGACCTCGCCGCGCTTGGGCACCCGCACGTCGTAGACGACCTTGTTGACAAGCACCCGGTCGCCGATGAGCAGCGTGTTCTCCATCGACCCGGAGGGGATGGAGAACGCCTGCACCACGAACGTGCGGATCAGCACCGCGAGACAGAACGCCACCACGAGCAGGATCGGCAGCTCCAGCCAGAGCGCCATCTGCTTGACCCGCTTCCGCGGCTTCTCATCCCCGCCGTCACCGTCCGGAAGGCCGCCCCCGCCACCTCGTCGGCGGCGGGGCGGCTCCTCGTCGGCGGAGTCGGCGACAGCCCGACCCCGGGAACTGGAGGAGGCACCAGAGCCCGGATACAGCACTACCGCTCGAGCCTCGTCCCCGTTGATCTCCTCGGGGGAAGGCGTCGAGCGGTAGGGCGGAGTTTTTCGACTGTCGCCGTCGTAGCGCCCGTACGTCACAGATGCAAGCTTAGGTCGCGTTTGGCGCTACGGCTGCTCTCAGAGCGAGAGAAGGTTTACCCGTCCGGGGGACGTCAGTTGGAAACCTTCTCGCGCTTCTCCTTGATCTTCGCGGCCTTACCGCGGAGGTCACGGAGGTAGTAGAGCTTCGCCCGGCGGACGGCACCGCGGGTGATGACCTCGAGCCGGTCGATCGACGGGCTGTTGAACGGGTAGGTGCGCTCGACGCCGACGCCGAAGCTCACCTTGCGGATCGTGAAGGTCTCGCGCAGGCCGGAGCCGTGGCGCCGGATGACGACACCCTGGAAGACCTGGACACGGGAGCGGTTGCCCTCGACGACCCGCGCGTACACCTTCAGGGTGTCGCCGGCGCGGAAGTCCGGGATGTCGGTCCGCTGCGACTGTGCTTCCAAAACGTCGAGCGTGTTCATCGCTGCTGCATCCTCAAGGCTCGTGGCGAATCCCCGCGCCAAGGCCAGTGGCGGCGCGAAAGAAAATCTATCCGTTGCGCAGATAGGGCTGTGCCCGATCGCGGCAACCCCTCTACTCTGCCACACCGGCCTGCGGCACCGGAAATCCGGCCCCGGTCAACGTGGCGAGATCGTGCTTGTCAAACGTCTCCGGCCGGGTGACCGCAAGCATATCCGGTCGCTGTGCGGCCGTGCGCAGAAGCGACTGCGCCCGCCGCCACTTCGCGATCCGGCCGTGGTCGCCGGACCGGAGCACCTCGGGCACCTCCCGGCCGCGCCAGACCGCCGGCTTCGTGTAGAGCGGCGCCTCCAGCAGGCCGTTCGCGTGCGACTCCTCGGTAAGCGACTCCGCGTTGCCGAGCACGCCGGGAAGCAGCCGCACGACCGCCTCAAGCATGACGAGCACCGCGACCTCGCCACCGAACAGCACGTAGTCGCCGAGTGAGACCTCGCGCACCCGCATCCGGGTACCGGCCTCCTCAAGCACGCGCTGGTCGATCCCCTCGTACCGCCCACAGGCGAAGATCAGCCGGTCCTCGTCCGCGAGCGAGTGGGCGAGCGCCTGGTCGAAGCGCTGCCCGGCCGGGGTCGGAACAAGAAGAACAGGATCATCCGGGGGTACGACGAGCGCGTCGAACGCCTCACCCCACGGTTCCGGCCGCATGACCATGCCCGGACCGCCGCCGTAGGGCGAATCGTCCACGGTCCGGTGCACGTCATGCGTCCACTGCCGCAGGTCATGCACGGCGAGGTCGAGGACCCCTGTGGCACGTGCCTTCCCGATCAGGGAGAGCTCCAGCGGGGTGAAGTAGTCCGGGAAGATCGTCAGAACGTCGACGCGCATCTACAGATCCAGTAGGCCTTCCGGCGGGTCGATGACGACCCGGCCACCTTTCACGTCGACCTCGGTGACGATCTGCCGCACGAACGGGACCAGCGCGGTGCCGCCCTGCACCCGCTTCAGCACGAGCAGGTCGGACGCGGCCGCGTGGTCGATCCGGAGCACCTCGCCGACCGTAGCGCCGGTGGTGTCGACGACGGTGAGCCCTCTGAGCTCGTGGTCGTGGAACTCGTCCGGGTCGTCGAGCGGCGCCACCTGGTCGCTGTCCACGCAGAGCAGCACGCCCTGCAGCGCCTCCGCCACGTCCCGCCCGCGGATGCCCTCGAACGTGATGAGCAGCTTGTCCTGGTGCGGGCGGATGGTCTCGATGACCAGAGTCTTAGGAATCTCGAAGCGCACGGCGCCGTCCGGGGCCGGACCGCCCTCCGGAGCAGTGCGGACCTTCGAGGAGATCTCGGTGGTCAGCACCGCCCCGGGGACGAAACGCGCCTCGGGATCGTCCGAACGCACGTGCACGGCGACCTCGCCGTGCACGCCGTGCGCGCGGGCGATGTGCCCGATGATGAGGAGCATCGACTCAGTACGCGTCGACTATGTCGACTCGCACGCCACGTCCGCCGATCGACCCGATCACGGTACGCAGCGCCTTGGCCGTGCGCCCGCCACGCCCGATGACCGTTCCCAGGTCCTCGGGGTGGACGCGCACTTCCAGCCGCTTACCGCGGCGCGAGTCGACGAGCCGGACGCGCACGTCGTCCGGGTGGTCGACGATGCCCTTGACGAGGTGCTCCAGCGCTGGCCGGAGCGCCCCGTCAGCTCGCGTCGCCGGCGCCCGCACCAGCGGGCTCCTCGGTCTTGGCCTCGGCCGGAGCCTCGGTCGTGGCCTCCGCCTTCGGCTCGGACTTGGCGTCCGCCTTGGCGTCAGCCTTCGGCTCGGACTTGGTCTCGGCCTTGGCGTCGGCCTTCGGCTCGGACTTCTTGGCCGTCGACTTCGACGGGGTGACGCCGGCCGCGGCCTGCGCCTCAGCGTCGTAGACGGCCTTGCGGTCCACCTTCGGCTCCGCGACCAGGAGCGGCGGCGGGGCCGGCAGGCCCTTGAACTTCTGCCAGTCGCCGGTCTTCTCCAGGATGCGCTGCACGGCCTCGCTCGGCTGCGCGCCGACCGACAGCCAGTGCTGCACCCGGTCCGACTTGACCTCGATCACCGAAGGGTGCTCCTTCGGCTGGTAAATGCCCACGTACTCGATGGCCCGGCCGTCGCGCTTGGTCCGCGAGTCGGCCACGACGATGCGGTACTGGGGGTTGCGGATCTTGCCCATCCGCAGGAGCCGGATCTTTACGGCCACTGTCTGTTCGCTCCTGTTGCGATTTACACCGGTCTTGGAAGACCGGCGCGCGGGTGAGCAGGCGGGCTCCCACGTGGGGCATGGGATCCGATGCTTCAAGGACTGGCGTCGCGTTCGCAGTTAGAGGGCAACAAACGCGTGCCGGATGCCAGCTCACCATTGTGCCAGATCCGGGGCCGCCGGATGAAACGACCCCGCATCCCGTACCCATATCAGGGCGAAGCGTGTTTTATCGCTCCAGAACCGGACGGTCCCATCCGGGGAGCGGCGCACCGGGCAGCCACGACGGGTCCGGCCGGAAGTCGACCCAGCTACCGTCGAACGGGAACTCCCCCGCCTCGATCTGCTCGATCGCCCGTTTGCCCTCGGCCCACACCGCGTCCGCGTCCGGCACCCAGTAGTGGTCCGGGAACGCGAGGCGCTCGGCGAACTCGTCCTCGTCCTTCCACCGCCAGCTGCGGTCGGGAGCGACCACGATGTCCAGATCCTGGTCGACCATGTCCACGCCGGCCACGGCGCCGTCATGCCAGCGGCGCGCCGGGTCCTCAAGGTTGACGTACCAGCCGGTGAAATTCCCGTCGTCGTCACGGAACCACCAGACCGAGTGCGCGGCGCCGACCGGCATGAACTTGAGCACGCCCGGCCCCTGCCAGATGCAGTGCTCAAGCCGGTAGTCGAGGCCTGTCCACTCGCTGAACGGCATCTCGCGCATGCCACGGCCGTCCGCGGCGACCTCGTTGACCACCTCGGTGCCGCGGGCCAGCCAGACCAGCAGTCCTCGGTGATCGTCGCTCACCACCCGGACCGGGCGCACCCAGCCGATCCGGTGATGACGGACGTTCCTATGCATGATTAATTGGCCGCGCGCGAATCCCACGGTCAGCCAGGTTAACCGCCGCCGGTGACCGCGTCATGACGACGCGGCCACCACCCGGGAGTGAATTCAGTACGAGCGTCCCAGCACCGCGACCAGGTCCGGCTCGTTCTCCGAGTCCGGCACCGTGCCGTCCGGGCGGATCAGGCAGCGCACCGTCACCGCCGACTTGTTCGCCTCGGCCTCGCCCTCAGTACCCACCGCGGACCAGGGCAGACGCGCCCAGCCGGTGGCCGACGCCGCAAGCGCCTCGGCAAGCGTCTTGACCTCGTGCGTGTTCGCCTCGCGGTGCGCCAGCGCCTGGTCGTAAAGCGCCTGCTGGTCCGCCGCAAGCGCCTCGGTCACGGCCGCCACCACACCGGCCAGCGGCGTGCTCGTCTTGCTGCCGTCGAAGCGCCGGGCCACCGTGACATTCCCGTTGGCGAGATCCCGCGGCCCGATCTCGACCCGGATCGGGTAGCCCTTCAGCTCCGCGTCCACCGCACGGCGCCCGAACGGCGTGTCCACCCGGTCGTCGAAGCCCACCCGCACCCCCGCGGCTTTGAGATCGTCGCGGAGCTGCGCAGCGGCTTCACCGACGCCGTCGCCACCCTTGACGACCATCACGTGCGCCTGGATCGGCGCCAGCGCCGGCGGCACCCGCAGCCCGCTGTCGTCGCCGTGGCACATGATCAGGCCGCCGACCATCCGCGTCGAGGTGCCCCAGGACGTGGTCCAGGCGTGCTCGCGGCCGCCGCTCGCGGACGAGAACGCGATGTCGAACGCCTTCGCGAAGTTCTGCCCGAGCTCGTGCGAGGTGCCCATCTGCAGCGCCTTGCCGTCGCCCATCATGCCTTCGAGGCAGTAGGTGTTCGTCGCGCCCGCGAACCGCTCCCGGTTCGTCTTGCGGCCGACCAGCACCGGCATGGCCAGCACCTTCACCATCAGATCCTCGTAGGCCTCGTGCAGGATCTTCTTCGCGTAGGCCCGCGCGTCCGCCTCCGAGGCGTGCGCCGTGTGCCCTTCCTGCCAGAGGAATTCGCTGGTCCGCAGGAAGATGCGCGGCCGCATTTCCCACCGGACGACGTTCGCCCACTGGTTGAGCAGCAGCGGCAGGTCCCGGTAGGAGTCGATCCACTTCGCCATGAACTCGCCGATCACGGTCTCGCTTGTCGGCCGCACCACCACCGGCTCCGCAAGCTGCTTGCCACCACCGTGCGTGACGACCGCGAGCTCTGGCGAGAACCCCTCGACGTGCTCCGCCTCACGGGTCAGGTAACTCTCCGGGATGAACAGCGGGAAATACGCGTTCTCCGCGCCCGCGTCCTTGATCCGCGCATCCATCTCGGACTGGATGCGCTCCCAGATCGCATACGCCGTCGGCCGGATCACCATCGTCCCGCGCACCGGGCCGTTGTCGGCCAGCTGCGCCTTGGCGATCAGATCCTGGTACCAGCGGGGAAAATCCTCCGCACGGGGAGTGAGCACGCGAGCCATAACCGCACATCCTAGGCCGGGCGCCCGCTCCACTGTCGCGCGACGTGCACCTCGCCCACCCGAGAAGATCAAACTCATTTCCCGCGTCCGCGGTGGCCCGGTCCGCATGCTCCCGACTCCGGTGCCTATTCGCGTGCGGCGGTCTGGGGCCTCATGATCGAAGGGCTGGCAGCGAGCCGAGAGTCCGGCGGGTCGTTCCGGCTGGTCAGCGGTCTCGCGGCACGCGGGGGCAGCACGGTCATCGTCTGAGCGGCGGCTGGTCTGGGCGGCTGCGGTCTGGACGGTCGCAAGGGCCGGCACCGAGAGAGCGGACGTGGCCGGGTAAGCCGGATGGGCTCGCCTTCGGTGATCGCAAGAGCCGGCACCAAGACAGCGGACGCGGCCGGGTAAGCCGGTCGAACTCGCCTTAGGTGATCGCAAGGGCAGGCACCAAGACAGCGGGCGCGGCCGGATAAGCCGGTCAAGCTCGCCTTCGGTGATCGCAAGGGCAGGCACCAAGACAGCGGGCGCGGCCGGATAAGCCGGTCAAGCTCGCCTTCGGTGATCGCAAGGGCAGGCACCAAGACAGCGGGCGCGGCCGGATAAGCCGGTCAAGCTCGCCTT
>NZ_JBITDX010000032.1:25252-74501 GCF_044454585.1 Catenuloplanes sp. NPDC051500 | reverse complement strand
TGGTGGCCCTTATTCGAGCGCGATAAGGGCCACCAGAGCCGCAAGGATCTTGCATCCCGCCAGATGGACGCGAGATCCCGCACAACGAACCCATCTCGGCGCGGAGCGCCCAAGCTGCCACTGTCTCTGGCGCGGCGACACGCGAAAGCCAAGATCGACTAACTCTTCGGCAGCTCTCGGCTTCGGTGCAAGCCCTTGCGACCGCCCAGGGCGAGCTCGACCGGCTTGCCCGGCTGCGTCCGCTGTTTCGGTGCGAGCTCTTGCGACCGCCCAGGGCGAGTTTGACTGGCTTGCCGGGCCGCGTCCGCTGTCTCGGTGCCGGCCCTTGCGACAGTCCAGACCGCAGCCGCCCAGACCAGCCGCCGCTGAGACGATGACCGTGCTGCCCCCGCGTGCCGCGAGACCGCTGACCAGCCGGAACGACCCGCCAGACTCTCGGCTCGATGCCAGCCCTTCGATCGTCAGGCCCCAGACCGCCGCACGCGAATGGGCAACAGAGTCGTCAAGCCCGGTCGGCAGCGCGTCGTCGCGTAGCCGGGCCGCGTCCTGCGTCGGGGCTCACCGAACAGCCGCCGGTACTCGTAGGTGAACTGGGACAAGCTGTCATAACCGACCAGGTGCCGGATCGCGGCGATGTCACCGGGCCCAAATCGCCCGCGCCACCGCCTACGCGAAGCAGGCGGCCGACACGGCCGGGGCGACGCGGTGGCCCTGGGCGCGGGCGGCGTCAAAGGCGGGATCCCAGCGGGTGGCGTCGAAGACGTTGGAGCCGAGCGCGTCAAGTGCCTCCGCGTCCGGGACGACGAGCGTGGCGCGGGTGGCCCGGGCGTCGCGGCTGTCGCGGGTGTCGCGGGTGTCGCGGCGGAGCGTGTCCAGTTCGGCGTCGGTGGTGCCGCGGGCGCGGGTGCGGGTGGGGGAGAGCGGGGAGAGGACGACGACGCGGGCCGCGCCGGTGGCCAGGTCCGCGTTGGTCAGTGAGCGGACGCCGCCGTCCATGTAGCGGCTGCCGTTCATGGTGACCGGCGGGAAGATGCACGGGACGGCGCAGCTCGCGGCGACCGCGCGGTCAAGCGGCACGCCTGAGGTGCGGTCCCAGGTGACGGGATGGCCGGTGGCCGCGTCGACCGCGGTGATCAGCAGCGGGCGGTCCGGCCAGTCGTGGGACGGCAGGCGGCGGCCGAGCGCGATGACGTAGGGCTCCTCAGCGACCACGTCCGCGGCCAGTGCCAGCGTGCCGACCGCGGCCCGGACCGACGCGGGATCTCGTTCCGTGTCGTTGAGCAGGCCGAACACCTCGGTGCCGCGTGCCCAGTCCGGCTGCATCGGCGGGTCGGCGTCGGTCAGCCGTGCCTCCAGCCGGGCGGCGTCGACGGGGTCGAGGCCGCCGGCGAGCAGCGCCCCGGCGACCGCGCCGGCGGACGTGCCGACGATCAGGTCCGCGCCGGTCAGGTCGACGCCCTGTTCGCGCAGGCCGGCGAGCAGTCCGAGATGCCAGGCGATGCCGGTGAGGCCGCCGGCGCCGAGCACGAGCGCGAGATCCATATGTTCAGGGTAAGGCGCTGTATCGACGTGGGGGGCGGAGCGAGGCGCGGTCCAGGAGCACGGGAGGGCGGCGAACCGCCCTCCCGTGGCCGGGTCAGGCCAGGACGCGCAGGCGGACCGTCTGGGGCAGCGTGCCCAGCTGGTTGACCATCTCCGGGGTGAAGTCGCGGCCGATGTCGGTGAGCAGGTAGCCGAACTCGCCGCGGGTGGCAAGCAGCTGACCCTCGACGTTCACCGAGTGCTCCGCGAGCACCCGGTTGACCTGCGCGAGTACGCCGGGCGTGTTGCGGTGCAGGTAGACCAGGCGGTGGCCGGTGGTGTGCGGCGGGAGCGCGACGGAGGGCAGGTTGACGCTTAGCGTGGTGTTGCCCTCGGTCAGGTAGGTGGCCAGCTTGTTGGAGACGAACGCGCCGATGTCGGCCTGCGCCTCCTCGGTGGAGCCGCCGATGTGCGGGGTGAGGATCACGTTCGGCAGGCCGCGCAGGACGGACTGGAACTCGTCGCCGCGGCCCTTCGGCTCGACCGGGAAGACGTCCACGGCGGCGCCGGCGATGTGCCCGTTCTCGAGGTGCCGGCGGAGCGCGTCGTGGTCGATGACGAGGCCGCGGGAGAGGTTGAGGAAGATGCTGCCGGGCTTCATCCGGGCGAACTGCTCCTCGCCGAAGAAGCCGTTGTTGCCGGGGCGGCCGTCGACGTGGATGGTGACGATGTCGGCCACGTCGAGCAGCTCGTCGAGGGTGCTGCAGCGCCGGGCGTTGCCGAGCGAGAGCTTGTCCGCGCTGTCGTAGAAGTAGACGCGCATGCCGAGCGCCTCGGCGAGCACGGAGAGCTGGGTGCCGATGTTGCCGTAGCCGACGATGCCGAGCCGCCGCCCGCGCACCTCGTGGCTGCCGTCCGCGGCTTTGTCCCAGGTGCCCGCGTGCATGCCGGTGTTCTTCTCGGTGAGCCGGCGGGTCAGCGCGATGATCTCGGCGAGGGCCAGCTCGACGACGCTTCGCGTGTTCGAGAACGGCGCGTTGAAGATCGCGATGCCGGCCTCGGACGCGGCGGCCTGGTCGATCTGGTCGGTGCCGATGCAGAACGCGCCGATCGCGGCCAGGTCCTTCGCGGCCTCGATGACGCGCGCGGTGACCCTGGTCTTGGACCGGATGCCGAGCAGCGTGACGCCGTCGATCCGCGAGATCAGCTCCTCCTCGTCGAGCGCGGAGGAGACGGACTCCACGACATAGCCCTCGGACTCGAACCGGGCCACCGCGTCGGGGTGGATGTTCTCCAGGAGAAGGACTCGCGCTTTACCGTCGTCGATCATCGGGTGTTAATCCTCGGTTTCCCTGCTGCTGGGGTGGGTCGGTCCCACCTTAGCGAGCCGCGCATGCGGGTTTCGGCGAGCGGCTGGCCGGGTCCCACATTGCGTGACGGGCGCAGGTGCAGAAAAATCGATCGATCCCGATCAAAAGTAGTGGGGCATGAGCAGGTGAGCGTCATCCTGACGCCCTTTATCCGGATATTTCCGGGCATTGCGTCGGCCGAGGCGTAGGCCGGGCCGCCCGTCACCCGGATCGGTGACGGCCGGCTGGACCCATGCCCGGACTGAACCTCAGGGTCAGGGCGCGTTGAAGTTGAGGGTGACGTCGTTGGACTGGCCGATGACCGTGACGTCCCAGCCGTTCGGGTGCTGAAGCGTCAGCAGCGAGCCGATGTCGGTGAGGACCGTGTACCCGGCCTTCGGCGCCGCCGCCCGGTAGTAGTCGAGCACCTCCGCCGGGGACGGCGCGCTGAGGATCACGGTGCTCGTCGTACCCCCGATGAACGCGTCCTTGACCGTGGCACCCGGCGGAAATTCAAGACCGGGCGCAACGCCGGAGATGGTACGGCCGTCGACAGCCACCGAATCGCCCGCGGACGATCCCGCGGGCGCTCCGGTGGCGGGCGGCGCAGCAGCGGCCGAGGTCGCCTCCGACGCAGCGGCCGGTGAGGTGGCGGCTGGCGCCGGTGCGGCCTCCGGCGCCGGGCTGGAGGAGCAACCGGCCATCACCGCCAGGGCCATGCCTGTCGATAGAGTCAGGGCGAGCGTCCTGGCGGTCATGGCGTCCTCCGGCGTGTCGGGTCTGTTACCGCTCCCGATCTTGAATGATGGCCGCAACCGCCACCTCACCAGAACGTGCCAACGACCTGCGCGTTCATCGACGGTCAGGGCCGCGCCGAGGCACCGCGCCACGGCACCGCGCCACGGCATCGTGCTCAGCCGCCGAGCTCCCGCTTGCGACGCAGCAGCGCCGCCCGGTGTGCCCGCGCCCGGACCAGGTTGACCACCGCGACCACGAGCAGCGTGACCGACATCGCGATTGCGGCCGGCTCCCACGTGTCCCGGGAGATCGCCACCGCTGCCACGAACGCGGCCAGCAGCGCGGACGCGGTCAGCCCGAGCCAGCCCGCGATCACCCGGTCCCGGGCGAAGAGCGGCGCGCGCCGGGTCAGCACCCAGCTCGCCCACCCGCACCAGCCCAGCCCGACCGCCACCATGACCGCGAACGCGGCCCGCGTCGCGCCCGGCAGCCCGGGTTCGGTCGCCCACAGCGTGCCGGCCACAAGCGCCCCGCCCAGCCCGCCGAGCAGCGCCACCACGGCGGCGAGACGGCGTCCCGGCGACAGCGTCCCGGACAGTCGGCCGATCATGTCGTCCGCGTTCATGCCTGGTGTCCTTTCTCGATGAGCGAGGCGCGGAGCAGTCGCCGCCCGCGTGACAGCCGTGACTTGACAGTGCCGGCCGGCACGCCGCAGATCTCCGCGCACGTCTCGACGGACAGGTCCTGCAGGTAGAACAGGATCAGCAACTCGCGTTCCAGTACCGGCACCCCGGCCAGCCCGGCGGCCACCACGGCCCGGTCGACGACGGCGTCGCCGATGTCCGGCTCCGGCTCGTCGGCCGGTGCGGCAGGTCGTGCGTACTCGGCGCGCAGCCGGTTGGTGACCGCCCGCCGCGCGATGCTGAACAGCCACGGCGCGAACCGGCCCGGCTCCCTCAATCGGGGCAGCCCGCGTACGACGGCGAGCCACACCTCCTGGGCCACGTCGTCCGCGGCCCCCGTACCGATCATGCGGCGCACGAACGCGTGCACCGGCTCGTGCCACTCCCGGACCAGCCCGGCGAACGCGTCACGCTCGCCGAGCTGGGCGCGGACGACCAGCAGTTCGTCAGTCATCCCGCCTCCTCTCACCGACTCAGTCGGGAAAGGGGGCCGGCGGGTTCATCGCCCGGCGAGGTGTGCGGTGAATGCGCGGTACGCGGCGGTACTCACGGTCAGGATCGGCCCGGCCGGATCCTTGCTGTCGCGGAAGGCAACAAAACCGGGCAAATTACCGGCGATTTCCACGCAGTTGCCGCCGCCGCCACCGCTACGACGACTCTTGCGCCATTGCGCCCGGCTCAGGTCCAGATCATGCACCGGTGTACTCCTTGATCACTTTTCCGATGAGGTCATCCGAAGCATCGCGATCGAGAGCCCGCCGGTCCAGCATATTCCACACCGTTTCGAACGAGGACACCTCTTCGGGGAGGTCGAGATAGAGCGCGCCGGTCACGTTCTCCATGTAGACGGTGGTCGGCTCCACTTTGCGGATTCCGACCTGGGGGAAGTCGAGCAGCACGAACGCGCCGGCGCCCATCGCCCAGTGCGGCCCGGCGGAGGACGGCACGATGCGCACGCCGATGTTCGGCCGCGTGGAGATGTTCACCAGGTGAGCCAGCTGCCGCAACCAGGCGTCGGTGTCACCGATCGGGCGGTGCAGCACCGACTCGTCGAGCAGCACGTCGAGCTGCGGCGGCCGGGGCGTGCGGCGGGTGAGCAGCCGCTGGCGCTGCATCCGGACCCGCAGGTGCTGGGCCAGTTCGGGCTCCGAGATGGCGGGGAAGGTGCCGAGCACCGTGGTGGCGTAGGCCTCCAGCTGCAACAGGCCGGGTATGAGCGTCGGCTCGTAGTGCCGGAGCCGGGACGCGGCCTCCTCCATGCCGACGTAGAGCTCGAACCACTTCGGCACCGCCTTGCCGTACGCCTGCCACCAGCCGTGTTCCTTGCTCGCCGCGGCCAGGCCGAGCATCACCTCGCGCATGTCGTCCGGAGCGCCGTAGAGGTCGCTGGCGGCCCGCACCTCAAGCAGCTTGACCGGCGCCTCGCCGCCCTCGATGCGCGACATTCGCGCAAGTGATATCTCCAGGTGGAGTGCGGCGTCCTTGAGCTTGACGCCCGCCTCCTCGCGCATCTGGCGTAGTAAACGACCGAGCTGCCTCCGGGGTACGGACGATCCGCCCTCTGTCGGCATGCCGTCTCCTCGTCGTCGTTTTTGAGAGGTCGTTCCCTCTCGAAATGCAGGGCCGGAAAAGCGAACACCGGAAATTCCGGTAGCAAGCTTTCCAGGCGGCCGCCCGAACGGGAAGGTCTACCACGGAACACGTCCGTACCAGGGAAGGACGACACGATGGTGAATGCGCCGCCGCCGATGCCGCGACTGACGCCGGGCACGATCCTCGGACTGCACGAGCGCGACTACCGCTACGGCGTCGGATACCTCGGGTTACGGGTCCGTGAGGTGGGGGTGGACCGGATCGATACTGCGGCGGAGTGGGTGCTGGTCCGCGGCCATCGGCTCACCCACGACGGCCGGGTCGACGCCCGCGAGCTGGAGATCCTGGTCAATGTCGCGGCCCTCCGTGAGGGCGCGGTCAAGCCGACCGGCTGGCTGCCGCCGGTCACGGCCGTGGCGCCCCCGCGCCGCTGAGAGGTGACTACTCGGCGTCGGGGGAGAGGTACCGCTGCGCCCACTCCGGAACACGCTTCGCCTTCGTGAACCGGCGGGTGATCCGGACGCGCGGGGCCTCGGCGCACTGGCCGCTGATGGAGAGCTGCTTGAACTCGCCGTCGTCGAAGACCGCTGTCACATTGTCCGGCGTGATGGTGCGGCCGGGGTGGTCGGTCTCCACGGCGGGGACGCCGGAGACGGGGTAGTGGTACTCGTCGGTGGTGCTCACGTGAGGGGTCTCCCGGGTTACCGATCAAGGACGCGTCAGAGGATCACTCTACGGCCGTGTGCCAGGTGTCGGCGACGGCATCGCGGCAGTCTCCGGCACATCTGTGACGGAGGTGGTCTCCCGCGTGTTTCTGGTACGTGCCCGGCGCAGGACGAGCGGCAGCCACGGCGCTGTGCGTCTGGGCAGCCACGGCGCTGTGAGTCTGCGCAGCCACGGTGCCAAGCCCACAAGCAGCAGAATCGCCAGCAGCGGCGCCCGCCACCAGCCGGAGAGCACCTGTGGCGGCGCGCCCGGCGTCTCGGTGGTCCACGGGCGTGCGGTCTTCGACCAGGCCAGGAACGCGTCGCCGGCCGGGACCAGCCCGCCCGCGTACCGCTTGCTGCCGGGCGTGTCGAACGGCAGCCCGGCGACCTCGCCGAACGAGGCGTACCCCGCGGCAAGTGACCTGTCGCCGTGTACCTGGGCGGCACCGAGCGCGACGACAGTGGTGGAGAGGCTGATGCCGAGCGGCAGCGGCCCGGAGTCGACGTCGGCCGGCCCGTCCGTGCCGTGCGGGTATTCGCGGACGGCCGGCCCGAGCCCGAGCGGCCGGTCCAGGAATTGCGTGCGGAACAGCAGGTACTGCTCGCGGGCGAAGACCGGGTCCACGTCCACCAGGAAGCGCTGGATGATCGCCTGTGAGGTGCCGCGCGCGCCGGTGACTGACGGTGACGCGGTGTGCGGCATCAGGCCGGTGGCCGGGTCGAGCCGGGCGCGTACGTCACCGACCCAGCGGGTGACGGTCGGGGTGAAGCGGCCCGGCCCGGACAGCGTGGCGGCCAGCCGCAGCGACGCGATCGCCACAGTGGAGTCGCAGGGCCAGGCCTGACCGGGATAGGCCTCCAGGAACGGCGTGCCGGAGGCGTCGAACGCGGCCGCGAGCGCCTCCGAGTCCGCGAGGAACCGGGCCCGCTGCGCCGGATCGTCGCGCACCGTCAGCAGCCCGCCGCGCAGCCAGTTCGTCCAGCCGGCGTAGAAGACGCCGTAGGCGGGCGTCGCGCCCGGGTCGAACGGCGCGCGCCCGGCGTCCGACTCCACCTGGGCGAGCGCCCACGCGGCCTCGTCCGCCGCCTCGTCGACTGACACGCCGCGCTGTCCCAGCTCCACCCAGGACAGTCCGTAGAGGACGTTGAGGAAGTAGAACCCCTCCGGGAACAGCGACTGCGCGTCGGTGGCGGCGCCGTCATCGAGCGCGGACCGCAGGAAGGCGAGCTGACGGCGTACCCCCGGCGGCTCGTGATCTGGATCTGCGGCTGCGGACGGCGCGACGAGCCGGATCGCGCCGCCCAGCGCAAGCAGGGACAGCAGCACGGCGAGGACGCGGCGGACCAGGATCACGAGGACAGCGACGCCGCGGCGGCGCGCAGGTGGGCGTCGACCGCGCCCCGGTCCCAGCCGCGCATCACGACTGTGAACGCGGCGGCGCGCGCCTCCGCGGCCACGGAGGCGCGCAACGCCGGGTCGGTGGACGTGCGTGCCGCCTCGATCCGGGCCAGCAGCGCGCGCACCTGGCCGATGTCGTAGCCGCGCAGCACGACGAGGAATTCGCCCGGCCCGTAGGAGACGGTCGGGCCCACCGGTGGCTCGGCCGGCTGTGCCCGCACCACGACGCCGAGCACGAGCAGCCACACGCCCGCGAAGCCGGCGGTGACGCCGAACGACCCGGTGAGCCCCAGGACGATGCCGGCCAGCACGGTCCCGATCAGCAGGCCGGCGAGGAACAGGACGATCGGTCTGGCACGCATCCGGTCACGATAGCCGTGACCGTCAATGCGCAAGCAGCTCGCGCACCCGGGGGATGACCTCGGTGCCGTAGAGCTCGATCGAGCGCATCATCGCGTCGTGCGGCAGCGTGCCGTGCGAGTACTTGAGGTCGAACCGCGTGATGCCGAGCGCCCGCACGGTCCGGGCGATCTTCTGCGCGACAGTCTCCGGCGAGCCGGCGTGCAGCGCGCCCTCGGTCAGGTCCGCGTCGAACGCCCGGCGGGTCATCGGCGGCCAGCCGCGCTCCCGGCCGATCCGGTCCCGGTTCACGCGCATGTGCGGCCAGAGCGTGTCCGCCGCCTCCTGGTCGGTGTCCGCCACGAAGCCCGGCGCGTGCACCGCGACCGGCAGTGGCTCCGCGCCCAGTTCGCTCAGCGCCCGGTGGTACAGCTCGACGTAGGGCGCGAACCTAACCGGATCGCCGCCGATGATCGCCAGCACCAGGGGCAGCCGGTGGCTCGCCGCGCGCACCACCGACTCCGGACTGCCGCCCACACCGATCCAGGTGCTGATCCTGCCGGACTCGGTCTTCGGGTAGACGTGCTGCGCGTCGAGCGCGGCCCGGACCGTGCCCTCCCAGGTCACCGGCCCCTCGTCGAGCAGCGTCGCCATCAGGTCCAGCTTCTCGGAGAACAGCTTCTCGTAGTCGCGCAGCTCGAAGCCGAACAGCGGGAACGACTCGGTGAACGAGCCGCGGCCAAGCGTGATCTCGGCGCGGCCGTTCGAGACCGCGTCGAGCGTGGCGAACCGCTCGAACACCCGCACCGGGTCGTCGGAGCTGAGCACTGTCACCGCGGTGCCCAGCTTGATCGTCGAGGTGCGCCCGGCGATCGCGGCAAGCACGATCTCCGGCGCGGACACCGCATAGTCGTCCCGGTGGTGCTCGCCCACGCCGAACGCGTCCACGCCGACCCGCTCGGCCAGCACGGCCTGCGCCACGACATCGCGGATGACCTGCGCATACGACACCCGTTTGCCGTCCGGCCCGGCCGTGACGTCGCCGAATGTGTCAAGCCCGAATTCCACGATCTGCTCCCTGCTCCGGCCCCGCAGCGGGGCATCCGGGGCCAGTCAACCGCACGAGCACCTGCGCGATTCCCGCGACCTGCACATCCAGATCAAACGCATGTGAGGGTACGAATCGAGCGCGCTGGATACCGTACCCCCTCGATCGGGTGGTTGTCCGTTCTAGGGTTGTGTTCATGTCTCTCGATGTGATCGCCTCCGCGCTGCACGCCGACCTCCCCCCGCTGCTCGCCCGGCACCAGGTCCCGGGCGCGGTGCTGGCGGTCTACGCGGACGGCGAGCAGATCGACCTCGCGCACGGCGTGCTGAACATCCGCACCGGCGTCGAGGCCACCACCGACTCGCTCTTCCAGGTCGGCTCGATCACCAAGGTCTGGACCACCACGCTGATCATGCAACTGGCCGACGAGGGCCGTCTCGAACTGGACGCGCCGGTCCGCCGCTACCTGCCGGCGTTCCGGCTGGGGTCGGAGGCGGCCGCGGCCGCGGTCACGATCCGCCAGCTGCTGTGCCACACCGGTGGCTTCGAAGGCGACCTGTTCACCGACACCGGCCGCGGCGACGACTGCGTGGCCCGGTTCGTCGCCTCGCTCGGCGACACGCCGCAGCTGTTCCCGCCCGGCACGATGCTCTCCTACAACAACGCCGGGTTCGCCGTGCTCGGCCGCGTGATCGAGGTGCTGCACGGCCGCCCGTTCGACGAGGTGCTGCGTACCTGCCTGGCCGAACCGCTCGGCGTGCGCGCGTTCGCGACCGACGCGTACGAGGCGATCCTGCACCGCGCGGCGGTCGGCCACATCCGCCCGTCCGCGGGCGCGCCGCTCGCTCCCGCCCGCATCTGGTCGCTGCCCCGCTCCAACGCCCCGGCCGGCAGCATGCTGGCGATGAGCGCGGCCGACCTGCTGCTCTTCGCCCGCATGCACCTGGCCGGCGGCGACCACCTGGTCTCCCCGGACGCGGTCAAGGCGATGCAGCAACGCGCCGCCGACCGCCCCGCCCCCGGCATGCCCGGCGGCGGCTGGGGCCTCGGCTGGGAGATCCTCGACGACGGCGGCAGCGTCATCGGGCACGACGGCGGCACCATCGGCCAGGCCGCGTTCCTGCGCGTCGTCCCGGACCGTGACGTGGCGATCGCGCTGCTCACCAACGGCGGCGACGCGGCCTCGCTCTACTGGTCGCTGGTCCCGCCGCTCATCCACGCGCTGACCGGCGTGCGGTTGCCGCCGCCGGCCACGCTGCCGCCGGTCCCCGCGCCGTTCGACGCGTCCCGTTACCTCGGCGTCTACAGCTCCCGCGTCGCCGACCTGACGATCTCCCAGGACGCGGCCGGCCGGGTCTGGCTCGACGACGCGCCCAAGGGCATCTTCACCCAGCTCGGCCCGCCGTCACCGCCGCAGGAGCTGGTCCACCTCACCGGCGACACACTCATCGCCCGTACCCCCGAGGGTGTGGTTCATCCGGTCTACGCCTTCCTCGGCGCCGACCCGGAGGGCCGGTCGCTGTATCTGCACGGCGGCCGTGCCACCCGTCGCGCGCCCTCAGCCGGTGCGCGGCGCGTCTGACGGCTGTTGCGTGTCCGGCGAGGGTGTGCCGGTGGAGCGCAGTCGCATCGTCGCCCGCGCGGTGGTAAGCGTCAGCCCGCCGCCGTCGAGCGCCACTGTGGGCCGGTCCGCGAAGAACGCGGCCACCCACTCCTGCACCGCGACGAACTCCTCGGGGCAGGGCAGGTCGGTCGTGCGCGGATCCGTGACGGTGAGCCGGTCGCCGTCCAAGCCGGCCCGCCCGGTCATCGTGTTGCAGCCGCTGTCGGCCGCGAGGGTGCCCGGACCGAAGGTAAGCGTGATCTGTGCCGCGCCCGACGGCCTACCGGTTCCTGATATATCGACGAGTTCGTATGCGCCGCTCGGTTCCGAACCGTTCGTGGCCTGCCCGGTAATGGTTCCCGGCGCATCTGTGGAGGCGCAACCGGTGACGATTGCCGCCGCTGTCGCAATGATCAATAATTGGGTACGCATTCCGGTTGGACGCCTTTCACCGCGACCTGGACGCGTGCCCCTACCGATGTCACTCGATAGGGGCACGCCGGGAAAACTCGGATCACGAGGTCTCGTAGACCAGCGCGCTCCAGAATGCGTTGAGCGGGCTGGCCCACGCCTCGCCGTTCGCGACATTGCAGCCGGTCAGGCTCGAACTGTGCAGGGCGACGGCATAGCGGTTGCCGGAGCCCGGCAGCCAGTACCAGCCGCCGCCGCTGTCCCCGCCGCACGGGTCGTAGCCGACCATCTTCGTCTTGATCGCGGCGCCGACCTCGGTGACCGTGGCGCACGGGTTACCGGCCCGGGCCGGGTTGGTGTAGCTGGCCGACAGGCAGTTGACGTCGTTGACCAGGTTGAAGCTCTCGCCGGTCACCGGGGAGAAGCTGGACGGCCCGATCATGATGCGGCCCGCGGTCTGCGCGGTGTAGAACGCGTTCGTCACCTGGATCGCACCGGCGTCCTGGTTGCCCGAGTTGAGGAAGTCGGTGGCCGGGCCGACGGTGCGGATCGTCGCGGTGCCGTTGGACCACGACTCGCCGATGGTGCCGACGCAGTGGCCGGCGGTCAGCGCCCACTTGATGCCGTTGCTGCGCGCGGTGAAGCCGAGCGAGCACCACAGCGAGCCGGAGCGGCGCAGCACCAGGCCGGCGCGCAGGTCGTTGTCGCAGTCCGTCCGCGAGGTGCAGGCGTCCAGGTGCTGGGTGACCTTCGTGCCCTGCTCGACCCGGACGCCGACCGGCACGTCGGCCGCCGAGAGCGCGGCGAACCGCGTCTTCGGCACCCGCACCACGACCTCGTTGGTCAGGACGTCGATCGTCACGTCGCCGTCCGCCGCCTTCGCCAGCTTGTCCGTGCCGGAGCGGATCCGCTCCACCTGCTCGCCCAGCTCCCGCATGGACCGGGCGACCTGGTGCGTGTTGACGATCAGGCCCGGCGTCCGGGCGGCTGCCGTCGCGACGTCCTTCGCCGCGGCCGGCGTGGTCACCGCGATGTGGAACTCCGCGGTGTGCGGGTCGAACCAGCCGCCCGCCCAGGTGTCCTTCTCGACGTCAAGACTCTGCCGGAACGTCGCGCTGCCCGCCTGGGCACGCGCCGCCGTCAGTGCCGCCTCGGGCGAGAGGTCCTTGAACGACGCCCGGTACGCGTCCGCGACGGTCTGCAGGTCGTTCCTGCCCGTGTCGTAGGCCGCCGCCGGGGCCTTGGCCGGTGCGGCTTTCGCCTGAGCGGCGCTCGCCGGGACGGTGAGCGCGGTCACGACCAGCGCGGCCGCGCCGACGGTGGCCAGACACCGCCGCAGGTTGGCGTGTTTCACAGGTACCACCCCTTTCCGAATCATATTGATCCGCCTTAATGGCGAGGATGAATATAGCCACGGAAAAGAGATCTAATTACATCGAAGTCAAGCTTGCGACATTTGAGCCCGTTCAATGTGCGATCGCATTCTCAATTGGCGCGGGAGAATGAATGTGATGCCCGAAAAATGACGCGATGCCGCCAAGGCCGGAGGTGCGGGTCGTGTATCAGAACTGCCGGGCCGTCCTCGGCGCGTCATTCGGAGGCGGGCGTGCAGTCGATTTCCGACCCCATTTAGCGGCATGAAAGCCGACTTGGCGGCCCCCGAGGAACTCGGCCTTCCTTCGGGTGGCCGACCCTTCGTCGACTGGGCGGCGGGCGAGGGCTACGGCGTCGGCAGGGCCGTCAGGGCCACGTCCACGACCTTCATCAGGCTCTGCCGGGACGCACCACCGGAGGCCTCCACCGCGATTCCCTGCGCGACGGCCGCGACATAGGCGCCGAGTGACGCGGCGTCGGTGCCGGCTGGCATCCGGCCGGTCTCCACGGCGCGTGCGAACAGCTGCTGGAGATCGTTCCGGACGTCCGTCCGCAGGGCGGCGAGCTGGTCGACCACGTCGTGGTTGGCGTCGCTGCACACCAGTGCGCCGCTAAGGCGATCTGACGCCGCGCTGAGCCACTGCCGCGGTGCCGGTATGGGCAGCCACCGTCGCCTCCCGGCGGTGGCTGTCGCCTGCGCGGCTGGCTGGGTACCCGTTTGGAAGGCTCGGGCCATGGACACTGTACTCGTCGATGGAACGGTCAATGACATTCCGTACAAAGCGCTCGCACCGGGCAGCGACACCGCGAACCTCCCACTGATCCTGCTGCTGCACGGCGCGTTCTCGTCGGCGGACCGGCTCGGGCAGATCCAGTCGCTTGTCGCGGGCCTGTGGGCGGACGGCAGCCTGCCGCCGTGCGTGCTGGCGTGCGCCTCGACGCCGACAGTGGGCGGCTTCTACATCGGCGGCTGGGAGACGGTGGTGGCGGAGGCGCTGCCGGCGGAGATCCACAGGCGGTTCGCGACAGATCCGGCCCGGGTGTCGTTGCTCGGCGCGTCGATGGGCGGCTACGGCGCGCTGAAGATCGCGTTCGGGGACCCGGCGCGCTGGACAGCCGTCGCGGCGACCTCTCCGGCGCTGCTCAACGACGCGCCGGGGCCACGGAACACGATAAGCGTGCTTGCCGCACTGCGGGACGCGATGACCGTCTCCGGCTGGGAGCGGGAGAGCGTCCTGCACCGGTTGCGGCGCCGGGCGGACGAGATCCGGGCGGCGCGGCTGCCGATCATGCTGCGGTGCGGGGACCGGGACGCGTTCGCGATGCACGACGGCACCGAGCGGCTGCACCGGGAGCTGTGGGATCTGGACGTGGCGCACGAGTACCACCTGGTGCGCGACGCGGATCACGGCGGCCCGGAGCCGGCCGACTCGACGCGCGCCGCACTCATCTTCCTGGCGGCCGCGCTGCGTACCCCGGTGGCCGTCCCTGATGATGTTGTCGCGCTGCGCGCCATGATCGCGCCGGAGCGGGCCGAGGCCGCACGGCGCGATCCGGACACGGACCGGCGCTACGGCCGGGTGTGACAGGCAAAAAAACCAGGATCCAGGCGCGCCGAGGGTACGCGGTGCGCCTGAATCCGCCGCGGCGGTGTCAGATCAGCGTTGCCGCTTGAGTGAGCAGCTCACCGGTGCGCTGGTCGCGGCACAGATAGCGCTGTCCCTCGTGCATCCAGCCCCAGATGTCATCCTGGACGAGAGGCTCCTTGCAGTGCAGGCACCTCGGGTCGGTCGGCTGCGCAGTGGCGGAACCGGTGCGGGTGGAGGTGGGCGTCAAGGTCGGCGTCCCTTCGGGTCGTGTGGTCGGGGCCGTTCCAAGTTCCCCTGAGATCACGTGCAATATCGCACCGTAGCGGATCGCCGCCGATTCGATGCCAAGGGCATTGACCTCGGGCAACACGGCTCACCCTTCGTGTGACCGGCGTCTCAGTTGGTGGTAAATCATTCGGATGGCCTAGATTCGGCCGAAGGGAGCCGCACGGTCGGCGGGTACGCCGTGCGACCGGGCACGATGGGGAGGGCGCAGCGTGATCACCAGCAGCGCCGCGCTCACCGCCGCTGAGCTGTTCGTTCAGGCCGAGGCGGCCCGCACCCGCGGCGACTACCGGGGCGGTCTCGACCTCGCCCGCCGCGCCGCCGATCTCTATGCGAAGCACAGCGACGTCTCAGGTCAGGCCTCATCGCTGCGGCTGGCGGCGAACCAGCTGCTGCGCGTCGGCGAGCAGGAGGCCGCGATCACCGCGTGCACCCAGGCGGTCGCGCTGTTCGAGTCGATCGGCGACGAGCGCGGCATCTGCGAGACGCTCACCGTGCAGGCCATCCCGTTCAACGATCTGGGCCTGCACGAGGAGGCGCTCGACGCGCTGGACCGGGCGCGCAGGATCGCTCAGCGCCTCGACGACCGGGCGCTGCTCTACTGGGTGCACAACCGCACCGGCGTGGTGCACAGTGCCATGGGCGACCTGGCCAGCAGCAACGAGTGCCTGGTGAGCGCGCTCGCGATGGTCGATCCGGGTGATGACGAGGCCCGCTTCTGCGTGCTCAACAACCTCGGCGACAACGCGGTGTACCGCATCCCGCAGTTGCGTGAGTCAGGCCTCGACGAGGAGGCGGAGGCGCAGCTGGAGGCCGCGCTCGACCACGTGCGGACCGCGCTTCGGCTGGCCGAGGCCGCGAACCACCCGTACCGGCAGTCGATCGTGCTCGACAACTTCGGCATGCTGATGGCGCTGCGCGGCGAGTACGGCGAGGCGTTCACCCTTGTCGAGAACTCGCGGATGATCGCGCTCGCGCATGGCTACCGGTCGCTGGAGTCCGCGGCGCTGCAGCACCAGGCACAGATCCGGCTGCTGCGCGGCGACTGCGCGATAGCGGTGCTCGGCCTGCTTGAGGCGCTTGAGCGCGCGAAGGAGGCGAAGGAGAAGCCGATGACCATGGCGATCCACCTTCAGCTCTCCTCCGCGTACGAGCGGATCGGCGACTTCAAGGCCGCGCTTGCGAACTACCGCGCCTATCACACGCTTGAGCGCGAGTCGCACAACGACGTGGCCGCGGTCCGCGCCCGGATGATGGTCCACCACTTCGAGCTGGACAACGCGCGCCTGGAGGCCGACAACGCCCGCCTCGAGTCCGAGCTGCACCGCATCCGCAGCGCCGAGCTGGAGGAGCAGGCGCTCACCGACGCGCTCACCGGCCTGGCCAACCGGCGCGCCGCCGACCAGCGCCTCCCGGAGATGGCCACGCTGTCCGACGCGACCGGCCGCCCGTTCTGCCTGGCGATCGCGGACGTGGACCATTTCAAGAACGTCAACGACAGGTACGGTCACGCGGCCGGCGACGACGTGTTGCGCCGGATCGGCGCGCTGCTGCGCGAGCACGTCCGCGGCGTGGACCTGGTGGCCCGGCTCGGCGGCGAGGAGTTCCTGATCGCGTTCGAGGGCGTGGACCTGCCCGAGGCCGCGCACCTGGCCGAGAAGCTCCGCCTGGTCATCCAGGACCACGACTGGTCGGCGCTGCAGCCCGGCCTCGAGGTGACGATCAGCATCGGCGTCGCGGAGCATGAGCAGGACCACACCACCCTGCTGCCCCGCGCCGACGCCCGCCTCTACGCCGCCAAGCGCGCGGGCCGCAACCAGGTCACCGCCGGCGGCTGAGCGTCCAGCGCGGCCGTCCACGATCATTCGGCATTCGCCGCGCGGGCGGGTTTACTGAGCTTTCGGGCCGCATCCGGCCCGCCCAACCGCCGCGGACCCGAGCCGTCACGACCAAGCACCCCTACGCGCGACGCGCGATCAGGTACAGGTCCTGTGTCGGCCCGGTCAGCTGGTGCCCGGCCGGCCAGATCGCGCGCAGGGACCGCTCCAGCCGCACCCCTGGCACCGACACCTCGACCAGCGTCCTCGCCGCCAGCTCAGTGGTCACGGCGAGGGAGCTCAGGACCGCCGGCCCGCTCCCCGCCGCCACCGCATGCTTGATCGCGGTGGTGGACGACAGTTCCAGCAGCGGCGGCGCCAGCGTGTCCAGGCCATGGGCGCGAAGCGCGGCCTCCAGGGCGCGGCGGGTGCCGGAGAGGGCCTCGCGCGCGACAAGGGGCGTCGACGCCAGCTCGGCGGCGGTCACGCCACGGCGGCGGCGGGCCCATGCGTGGCCGGGGGCGACCACGGCGACCAGGCGGTCCGTGGCGACCTGCGCGGCGTGCAGCCCGGCGGGGAGGTCGGGGCCCTCGACGAAGCCGAGATCCGCCTGGCCGGCGAGGACCCGGGTCGCCACGTCTGCCGAGTTCGCGGCCTGCAGAGCCACGGTGAGGGCGGGGTGGCCGCCGCGGAGCGCGACCAGCCAGCCGGGGAGCAGGTATTCGGCGACGGTCTGGCTTGCGGCGATCAGCAGCCGGCCTTCGGCGGCCGAGCGGAGCGTGCCGACGCCCTCGGCGAGTGCTGCGGCGGCGTCCAGGGCGGCGCGCGCCCAGTCGGCGACAAGCGCGCCGTGGGCGGTGAGCGTGGAGCCGCGCGGGCCGCGGTGGAGCAGGGTCAGGCCGAGGGCGCGTTCGAGGCGGCGGAGGCGGGCGCTGGCGGCGGGCTGGGAGACGCGGTGGGCCTGGGCGGCGCGGCCGACACTGCCGAGGCGGGCGACGGAGAGCAGCAGGTCAAAGCCGGTCAGGTCGGAGACCAGCGGCGGCAAAGGCATAACGTCAGGTTATGGGGCCATCCGGGATCGGCGTCTACCGGCCCGGGCGGTTCACCACCAGGCTGAGGATCATGAACGTCGAGCTGCACCGGTACGCGACCGGCCGGGAATCATGAACGCCGGGCCGCACCGGTACGCGACCGGCCGGGAATCATGAACGCCGGGCCGAACCGGTTCGCGACCGGGGCCGGGACCCTCAGCTTCGGGCCGAACTGGTTCGCGACAGTGATGGGCACCGGCGTGCTTGCCACCGCGGCGCTCTCACTGCCGCTCGGCGGCGCGCCCGGCGTGCACGCGGCCGCGACCGTGGCCTGGGCGATCGCGGCCACGCTGCTCGTCGCGCTCGCCGCCGCATTCCTGAGGCATCTCGTCACGTCCCGCCGTGGTTACCTGGACGACCCGGTCCTGGCGCACTTCTGGGGCGCGCCGCCGATGGCGGTCCTGACCGTCGGTGGGGGCGCGCTGCTGCTCGGCGTGCCGGGCGCGGTGCCGCTCGCGACGGTCTGCTGGCTGCTCGGGACGGCCGGTGGGCTGATCACGGCGGTCGTCGTGCCGTACCGGACGATCACCCGGGGCTGGGGCGGGCCGGCCGACGCGGCGGGCGGGCGGCTGATGCCTGTCGTCCCGCCGATGGTCGCGGCCGCGAACGGCGCGCTGCTCGCGGCCCACCTGCCCGCCGGTGACCTGCGCACACAGGTGCTCACGGCGTGCGCGGCGATGTTCGGCGCGAGCCTGGCCGCGGCGCTCGTGGTGATCGGCCAGATCTGGACGCGGCTGGTCGCGCACGGGCCGGGGGCCGCGGCCGGCGTGCCGACGTTGTGGATCGTGCTCGGGCCGCTCGGGCAGTCGATGACCGCCGCGCACCTGCTCGCCGCGGCAGCGCCCCCGGAGCTGTCCCGCATGGCGAACGCGGTCGCGGTGCTCTACGCCGTACCCACGCTGGGGTTCGCTCTGCTCTGGCTGTCGCTCGTGGGCGCGTTGACGGTGCGCGCGGTGCGGGACGGGCTGCCGTTCACGCCGGGATGGTGGGCGTTCACGTTTCCGGTCGGCACGCTTGTCACAGGCGTCGCGGGACTTGCCGGCCGGGTCGGATCGGCGCCGCTGGGTGCGCTCGCCGTGGCACTCCTCGCGCTGCTCCTCTGCGGCTGGGTGGTCGCGGCCGTGGGCACGGTGCGCTGGGTCTCCCGGCTGAGGCCGGCTCAGCCGAGGCCCAGCGCCCGCCGCCAGACCGTCTCGTTGCGGGCGATGTAGTCGGTGTCGTCGCGCCAGGCGTCGCCGTGGCCGGTGCGCCAGTGCGTCACCCACGGCTCCACATCGAGCGCGGCCTGGTCGCGCAGGAAGTCGTGCATCGTGCCGGTCCGGGCGGACAGCAGCGGGACCAGCTCGGTGCGCTGCGTCTCGTCCAGGCCGTAGGCGTCCGCGAAGACGCCGAGCCGCCGGCCGTGATCCCACTCCGACCAGGGCGCCAGCGGCACGAAGCCGTGCGCGGCGTAGGCCAGGTCCCACAATCGCGAGCCGGGGCCGGACGCGTCCCAGTCGATGAACGTGAGCGTGCCGCCGTCCATGACCAGGTTCCACGGCGCCAGGTCGTTGTGCGTGATCATCTCGACCGGGTCCGGCGGCGTCAGCGCGAACCACCGCGCGCCCACCGGCGGCACGAAACCGGCGGCGGCCTCGTGCAGCTCCCGGATCACCCGTGCGACCGCCCGGATCGCCTCATCGCTCGCCACAAGCGGGAGGTCGTCGCCCCACGGCACCGTGCCCACGGCGAACGTCAGCACCTCCCGGCCCTTCTCGTCGAAGCCGAGCGGGCGCGGCGCGTGCCGAAAACCGTTGCGGTGCAGGTGTTCCAGGAACGCGTGCACGAACGGTGTGTGCGGGCCGGCCGGCCGCCGCACCGTGTCGCCCACCCGCACGATGTCGCCGCTCACGTTGCCTCGCGGCAACAGGATCTCCTCATCAACCACAGAGCAGATATTTTCCCACTGCCGCCGTGGTCG
The DNA here is from genome assembly GCF_044454585.1 of Catenuloplanes sp. NPDC051500. Taxonomy (NCBI): domain Bacteria; kingdom Bacillati; phylum Actinomycetota; class Actinomycetes; order Micromonosporales; family Micromonosporaceae; genus Catenuloplanes; species Catenuloplanes sp. NPDC051500. The sequence continues at coordinate 54,994 of NZ_JBITDX010000032.1, read as the reverse complement.
CCACCCGTTTGCTCCCGCGGCCTCGGATCCGTGGGTGGTCACCGTGCCCCTCAGGGCCGGTCCCGATCGATCCGCAGGTCCTTCTCCAGCTCGGCCATGAGCGTGCGCAGGTCGTCGAGGCGCTGGCTGACGGCGATGCGGTCGATCTCGTCGGGGATGCCGTCGCCGTCCGCGTCCGCGAGCCCTTCGGTGATCTCTAGCCGGCGCGCCTCCTCCATGGAGTTGACGATGACCGCGATCAGGACGTTGAGCAGCAGGTTCACCATGACGAGCACGTAGCTGACGTAGTAGAGCAGCGTCCAGGGCGAGTAGTCGATGCCCTGCGCCAGCAGGTCCGGCAGGTTCTCCTGGGAGAGGAGTACGAAGAGCGTGACCATCGCGTGGCCTACCGTGCCGTACTGCGCGGGGAACTCGTCCGCGAAGATCAGCCAGCCGGCCATCGCGTAGAGGTACATGGTGACGACCGCGAGCGCCAGGAAGCCGCCGATGCCGGGAAGGCTGCGCAGCAGCGCGGTGACGATTGTGCGCAGGCCGGGGGAGAACCGGACCAGACGCAGCACCCTGGCTATCCGCACGATCCGCAGCAGCGCGGAGTCGCCGTGCAGGCCGGGCAGGAAGACGGCCGCGATCACCACGAAGTCGAACACGTTCCACCCGTGCCGGAAGAAGTCCTGCGGGCGGCGGCCGTGCGCCAGGATCCGGATGGCGATCTCCGCCACGAAGACCGCGCGGAAGAACCACTCCAGGCCGTGCAGCACCGGCGCCCACGCACCGAGGTGCCGATAGGTCTCGATCCCGAGCACCACGGCGTTCACGCCGATCACCACGATGATGATCACCTCGAAGGCGCGGGAGTCGCGGACGGCGGCACAGGCGCGGGCGAGCGGCAAATGCGTGATCATGAATGCAGGGTATGTTGCCGGTTGTGATGGAACTGTCCCGTCCCGTGGTGGTCGCGCCGATGGCCGGTGGACCGTCCACAGTCGCGCTCGTGGTGGCGGCGGCGCGGGCCGGTGGGCTCGGATTCCTTGCCGCCGGCTACAAGTCGCCGCAAGCGGTCGAGGCGGAGGTGGCCGAGGCGCGCGCGGCCGGGCTGCCGTTCGGGCTGAACGTCTTCGTGCCGGACGAGACCCCTGTCGACCGTGCGGCGGTCGCGGCCTACCGGGCGCGGCTGGAGGGTGAGTTCGGCACCCGTGCCACGCCGCCGGAGCACGACGACGACCACTTCCGGGAGAAGCTGCGGATCGCGGCCGGCGTGCCGTTCGTCAGCTTCACGTTCGGCCTCCCGCCCGCGGACGCGGTGGCGGCGCTCAAGGCGGCCGGCAGCACCATCGTCCTCACCGTGACAAGCGCGGACGAGGCCCGCCTGGCGATCGCGGCGGGTGCGGATCTGCTCGTCGCGCAGGCCGGGTCCGCCGGCGGTCACGCGGCCGTGTTCGACCCGGCCGGGTACGAGGGCACCAGCACCGCGCCCGCGCTGCTCGACACCATGCCCCGGGAGGTGCCGATCATCGTGGCCGGCGGCACCGGCACGGCCCGGGACGTCCGTGCACTGCTTGACCGGGGTGCGGTAGCGGTCCAGGCCGGCACCGCGTTCCTGCTCGCGGACGAGGCGGGCACCCGGCCGCCGCATCGCGAGGCGCTCACCCAGGGGCGGGAGACCGTGGTCACGCGCGCGTTCACCGGCCGTCCGGCCCGCGCGCTCCGCAACCGCTTCATCGACGTGTACGGGCCGTACGCGCCGATCGCGTACCCCCTGATCCACCACCTCACCGCCCCGATCCGCGCGGAGGCGGCCCGGCGCGGCGACGCCGAGGAGCTCAACCTGTGGGCCGGTGCCGCCCACGCCGAGGCACGCCCCGGCCCGGCCGGTGACCTGCTGCGCATGCTCGCGGCCTGAATCACGCGTCGGTTGCAATACTCGCAACACGCCCCTGAACTGGGGGTTATCAGGAACTATCCAGGGAAGGCCCATAGTGTTGCCGGTTGAGGGGAGTACCCCACGAAGATCGCTCCGGTCAGTACGGGTACACCCATGTGACCCCCGGACGGTCGCCCACCTGTGACAACACACCCTGATGGCAGGGTGAGGTGCGGCGGGGGAGACCTCAGGCGATTTCGCGTGCGCCTGAGGAGGCACCCGTGACAGTCCTGTCCGCCCCACTACAAACCATCGGGTCGCCTGTGCTGTGGGCGATCACACTCGCCATCCTGCTCGTCCTGCTGGCCGTGGACTTCATGCTCACCCGCCGGCCGCATGACGTGCACATGAAGGAGGCGGTCGGGTGGACCGTCTTCTACCTGGCGCTCCCGCTCGCGTTCGGCCTGATCATCTGGCCGATATACGGCGCCACCCCGTCGATCGAGTTCTTCACCGGGTACGTGGTGGAGAAGTCCCTCTCCGTCGACAACCTCTTCGTCTTCATGCTCCTGCTCGCCGCGTTCGCCGTGCCGAAGGAGCTGGCCCAGCGCGTCCTGCTCTACGGTATCGTCGGCGCGCTCGTCCTCCGGGCGATCTTCATCGCCATGGGCGCGGCCGTGCTCAGCACCGGCACCTGGGCGTTCCTGCTCTTCGGCGGCATCCTGCTGCTCACCGCGATCAAGGTGATGCGGGACGCGGTCAAGGGCCAGGACCACGAGGTCGACATCGACAGCATGCGCAGCGTGAAGTTCCTGCGCCGCCTGATGCCGGTCACCACCACGTTCCACGGGTCGAAGCTGACGATCGTCGAGCACGGCAAGCGGACGCTGACGCCGATGGCACTGGTCGTGGTCGCGGTCTTCATGACGGACATCGTGTTCGCGGTCGACTCGGTGCCTGCCGTCTACGGCGTGACCGAGGACCCGTACATCGTGTTCGCGACGAACGCGTTCGCGCTGCTCGGCCTGCGCGCGCTCTACTTCGTGCTGCAGAACGCGCTGAGCAAGCTGCGTCACCTGAACCACGGACTGGCGATCATCCTGGCGTTCATCGGCGTGAAGCTGGTGCTGCACTGGGCGCACACGGTGTGGACCTGGGTGCCGGACGTGCCGACGCCGCTGTCCCTCGCCGTGATCATCCTGACGCTTGTGACTGTCACGCTGACGTCGCTCGCGGCCAACCGGCGGGACGAGGCGGCGAAGTCGGACGACGGCGGGCCGTCCCGCACGTCGGCCCACGTCGGAGGCGCTCCGCGATAGATCGTGACCGATAATGCGGCAGGGGTGGCGCCTGAGGTGTCACCCCTGTGTACTTGTCGGCGGAAGCTCAGGAAGGAGGCGCCGTGGAGAACGATCCGGCGAGGACGCTGGGGATGATCACGGGCCGGGTGCTCTGCCTGCTGTTGTGTCTCGGCGTGGTGGCGTTGATCGCGTTCGGCATCTACAAGCTCGCGACGCGGAACAGTGGAAGGCCGCCGAAAGCGGGGCCCTACCCGCCGCAGTCGCCGTACGGGGCGGGATATCCGCCGCAGCCCTACCCGGGGCAGCCGTACGACCAGCAGCAGTATCCGGGTCAGCCGGGCTATCCGGGCTATCCAGCACCACCTGGTTATCCGGGGCAGGAGGGCTACCCAGGGCAGCCGGGCTATCCGGGCCAGCCGGGTCAAGAGGGCTACCCGGGTCAGCAGCATCCGGGTCAGCACGGGCATCCGGGCCAGCCGCAGCAGTACCCGGGCCAGCCGTCCTACGACCCGCCGGGCCACCCGCCGCAGTCGCACATGGGCCACCAGTCGCACCCGGGCCACCAGTCGTCGCCGGATCCGGGGCCGTCCCCGTCCTACGATCCGCCGTCCTCGTCCTCCGGGCCGGATTCCTCGTCGTCCTCGGGGTCGGATTCCGGCTCCTCCGGCTCCTCGTCGTCAGACTGACGCCGGGCCGGCGCGCCACCACCGTGGCGCGCCGGTCACCGCGGTCAGCGCCAGATGTAGTAGGCGCCCGGCGCCGTCGCAAGCGACCCGGCGAACGCGGAGTTCACCGTGGAGGCCTCGGTGGCGTTCGGGTTCGGGTTGGTGCAGGAGACCGGCGCGCTCGAGCCGGACATCAGATCGGCGCACAGCCCGGTCCGCCGGTCCGGCAGGCCCAGGATGTGGCCGAACTCGTGCGCCGCGATCCGCGGCACGTAGTACCCGTCGTTGACCGCCTCCCGGCCCATGTACCAGTAGCCGTTGCCGAGCGACGAGGTGTAGGTGCGCGGTCATCCGTTGTCCGCGTAGACCCGGATGTTCGGCGTGCGCCCGGCCGGCACCGGCTGGAGCTTCACGTTTGTGACGCGCGCGTTCCAGATCGCCGCGCCCTGGTTGACCGCGGAGACGAACTCCTGGGCCGTGCTGGCGTCGTAGTACAGGATCCGCGCGGCGGCGGACGCGGGCTGCGCGGCGACAAGCATGCCGCCGAAGAGCAGCGTCAACGCCGCTACCAGGGTGGACAGTCTTCGTAGGACCATCGCAAAACCTCGCAATCGAGTAAGAAGCGGGTGACTCGACGCTAGCGAAGGCAGCGATGATTGTGGATATATTGGTTTCCGCCTACCGTCCGTGTGATAGCGGATAATCCGGCTGACAGCCGATAACCCCGGGAGGTATGCGTGCGCGCCATCCAGCTCACCGAGTTCGGCGGCCCCGAGCTGCTCACCGTCTCCGAACTGCCCGATCCGGTCCCCGGCGACGGCGAGGTGGTCCTGGACGTGCTCGCGGCCGGCATCAACTACGCGGACACCCACCAGACCGAGAACTCCTACCTGTCGAAGCAGCAGCTCCCGCTCATTCCGGGTGCCGAGGTGATCGTCCGTGGCACGGACGGCCGCCGCTATGCCGCGCTTGTCGGCGGCGGTGGCTACGCGGAGCGGATCGCGGTCCGGCCGAGCCGGCTGATCGCGGTGCCGGACCGGGTCGACGACGGCGCCGCACTCGGCGCGCTGGTCCAGGGCGCCACCGCCTACCTCCTGCTGCACCAGGCCGCCCGCCTGGAACCGGGCGAGTCGGTGGTGGTGCACGCGGGCGCGGGCGGCACCGGCACCCAAGCCATCCAGCTGGCGAAACGGGCCGGCGCGGGCCGGATCATCGCCACCGCGTCCACACCGGAGAAGCGCGCGCTCACCCGGGAGCTGGGGGCGGACGTGGCAGTCGACTCCACCGCCGAGGACCTGAAGACCGCGCTGCTTGAGGCGAACGGCGGCCACCGCGTCGACGTGGTGCTGGAGATGACCGGGGGTGCGGTCTTCGACAAGAGCCTCTCGGCGCTCGCCCCGCTCGGCCGGCTTGTGCACTTCGGCATGGCGTCCCGGACACCGCCCACGCCTGTGGTCCCGGCCGCGCTGATGGGCCGCGGCCGCTCGGTGATCGGCTTCTGGCTGACGCATGTCGTCGCCCGCCGCCCCGACCTCTACACGAAGGCGGTCGGCGAGCTGTTCGGCGCGATCTCCGACGGCTCACTCACGTCGGTGGCCGGCGGCGCCTACCCCTTGGAGCAGGCCGCCGACGCCCATCGCGCGCTGCTGGCCCGTACCAGCGTCGGTAAGTTGATCCTGAAGCCGCAGGAAAGGCCCTAGCGGTCGATCGTGCCGGCGGGCGCCATCACCCGGAGCGCGTTGGCCTCCAGGCCGATCCGCATCGGGGTCCGCCCGCACGGCTCGCCGTCCACCTCGACCGGCGCGGAACGGTCCGCCTCCAGCCACAGCTCGCCCACGGCCAGGAACGGCTCGTCGACGAGCGTGCGCCGGTGGCCGGTCGCGGCGTTCCGCGCGGTCTCCCGCAGCAGCCCGAACCGTCCCTTGCCACCCACCGGGTACGCCACAAGCAGCCGGTCGTCCGCGTCCGCGTCCGCGGTGATCGGCCGTCCGGCGTGGAAGCCGCCGTTCGCCACGTAGAGCTGGTGCGTGCGGAACTCGTGCTCGTCGCCCTCCGCGCGCACCACCACGCGCATCGGCCGGTGCCGGAGCAACAACAGCAGACCCGTCAGCGGGTACGCCCAGCGCCCGGCGAGACGCTTCAGCGGCGGCGGCGCCGCGTCCATCACCGCGGCCGACAGCCCGACGCCCACGTGGTTGGTGAACAGCATGTCGCCGGCCCGGCCCAGGTCCACGTCGATGACCTTGCCGGAGACCAGCGTGTCGATCGCCTCGTCCAGGTCGAGCGGCACCCGTACCGTGCGGGCGAAGTTGTTTGTGGTCCCCAGCGGGAGCAGGCCGAGCGCGTTCTCCCGGTGGGCCATCAGCCGCGCGGCCGTGCTTATCGTGCCGTCGCCGCCGCCGGCCACCACCAGGTCCGCGCCCGACTCCCGTGCCTTGATCAGGGTCTCCTCCAGGCGGCGGGGCTTCTCCACCGGGTAGGAGGCGAGTAGGTGGAAACCGGCCCGTTCCAGCCGCGTCTTGGCGCCCTCGTAGAGCAGCCGGCCGCGCCGGGAGTGTGTGTTGACGACCAGCACCGCTCGCCGGTCCCGGTGGATGTCCTCGGTCAAGCGTTGCTTCGTCCGCATCGGTGGGCAGCCTACCGAATGATCAACTGGACGGCGCGTCAGACACCGCCGAAGTACCGCCCGACCAGTGCGGTGTGGAGCGGGAACCCCATCTCGGCCGGCCCGTCCAGCACGTAGTGGCCGAGCGTTTCCGGGTTCGGGAACGCGGCGGGCAGGTCCGCGGGCGCGATCGGCGGCAGCAGCCCGGCGATCAGCACGGTGCCGTCCGGCGTGCTCTGCACGTCGAAGAGCGTCACGCCGCGCTCGTCCGCGCGCACGCCGGTCTCCTCGGACAGCTCCCGGACCACCGCGTGCTGCCAGCTCTCGCCCACGTCGACGTAGCCGCCGGGAAGCGCGGGCCTGCCGTACGCCGGTGGGATGCCGCGCCGGATCACCAGCAGCCCGTCGCCGACCGGCTGCAACGCGAGCCCGACCGGCGCCGGATTGCGGTAGCTGATCTCCCCGCAGGCGGCGCAGGCACGCGGCCAGGGCTGGTCCGGAGCGAACGCGGCGCCGCAGTAGGAGCAGTGGGCGTGGGGGTCGGCCATGCGGACGAGGATGTCATGCCGAGCCATCTCACAGAAGCGCGCACACGTGCCGTACCCGGCTGGGATCATGGAGCGGTGAAGGCTCCGGTGCCGGTCGACGAACCACAGCGGCTGGCCGCGCTGCGCGAGACCGCGATCCTCGACACGCCGCCGGAGCCCGAGTTCGACGACATCGCGGTGCTCGCCTCGGAGATCTGCGGCACGCCGATGGCGCTTGTCAGCCTGGTCGACGCGGAGCGCCAGTGGTTCAAGGCCAGGGTCGGCATCGACAGGACCGAGACCGTCCGGGACGCGTCGATGTGTGCGCACGCGGTGGCCGGCCGGACGCTGCTTGAGATCGACGACGTCGCCGGGGACGCCCGGTTCGCGGACAGCCCGATAGTGACCGAGCAGGGGGTCCGGTTCTACGCGGGCGCGCCGCTGCTGATGCAGGACGGGCACGCGATCGGCACTGTGTGCGTGATGGACCACCGGCCGCGCGAGCTGACCGGCGATCAGCGCCGGGCGCTGCGGTCGCTGGCCCGGCACGCGTCCGCCCATCTGGAGCTGCGCCGGTACGCGGCCCGGGTGGTCGACGCCGCGGACCGGTTGCGCGAGCTGGACCGGCTGAAGGACTCGTTCCTGGCCAGTGTGAGCCACGAGCTGCGTACCCCACTGTCGTTGATCCGGGGTTATCTCGAGGTGCTGCTCGACGACGACGCGGATCCGGACACGGCCCGCCGTTTCCTGGCGGTGATGAGCCGCAACGCGGACCGGCTGCTGCGGCTGATCGACGACCTGCTGCTCGTCGCGCGACTGCACGAGGACGGGCTCAAACTGGAGAGCACGACCGCTGACCTGTCCGAACTCGCCTACCAGGCCGCGGTCACGTCGCGGCCGCTGGCCGAGCACAAGGGCATCACAGTGGTCGAGCACACCGGCGCGCCGATCCCGATCGCGGGCGATCCGCAGCGGCTGTCCCAGGCGTTCAGCCACCTGATGTTCAACGCGGTCAAGTTCACCCCGGAGGGCGGGCGGATCGCGGTCGCGACAAGCGGGGAGGACGAGCCCACGCTGACCATCATGGACACCGGCGTCGGCATCCCGCGGGCGGACCTGCCGTTCCTGTTCGACAGGTTCCACCGCAGCAGCACCTCGGACGTGCTCGCCGCCCAGGGCTCCGGCGTCGGGCTGACGATCGTCAAGGCGATCGTCGACGCCCACCACGGCACGATCTCGATCGAGAGCGAGCTGGACGAGGGCACCACGGTACGGGTGACACTGCCCCGGGGGACGTCGTGCGGGTGACGGATCGGATCGACCGCCCGGAGCGGCTGGCCGCGGTGACCGCGACCGGCCTGCTGGACCGCCGCGACGTGGCCGGCCTGAACCGGCTGACCGGGCTCGCGGCCCGTCTGCTGGACGTGCCGACAGTGGTGGTCGCGCTTGTCACCGCGGACCACCAGGTGTTCCCGGGCCGGGCCGGGACGGCCGCGAGCGAGTCGCCGCTGTCCCATTCGTTCTGCCGGTTCGTGGTGGCGGACGACGGGCCGCTTGTGGTGACTGACGCGCGCCTGGACCCCCGGCTGAGCGACAACCCGGCCGTGCCGCACGTGGTCGCGTACGCGGGCATGCCGATCCGGGTCGCCGGCGAGACGCTCGGCGCGTTCTGCGCGATCGATACGGAGCCGCGCGCGTGGACCGGCGACGAACTGGCCGTGCTTGAGGATCTGACCGCCGCGGTCGAGTCGGAGATCGCGCTGGAGCAGGCCGCGCACGATGCGGAGCGGTCCGCCGCCGCGTTCAAATCAGTGCTTGACGTGGCGCACGACGCGTTCGTCTCCATCGACCCGGACGGCTGTGTGGTCGAGTGGAACCAGGCCGCGGAGGCGATGTTCGGCTGGACGCGCACCGAGGCGGCCGGCCGGGTGCTCACCGACCTGATCGTCCCGCCGGAGCATCGTGCCGCGCACGACAGCGGCCTGGCCCGGGTGCGTGAGACCGGGCTCTCCATCCAGGCCGGCAACCGGCTGGAGCTGCCCGCGCTGCACCGCTCCGGGCGGCGCTTCCCGATCGAGCTGACGTTGCAGGTGACCGACGGCGGCGGCGCCGGGCTGCGGTTCCACGGCTTCCTGCGCGACATCAGCGAGCGGCGCGCGGCCGAGGATCTGCTGCGCCGGCAGGCCGAGCTGATCGACGCCGCGCCCGCCGCGATCATCGTGCGCGATCCGGACGGCACGATCCGCTCGTGGAACCGTGGCGCGGAGGAGATGTACGGCTGGCCCGCCACCGCGGTGCTCGGCCGCAACATCCACCGGCTGCTGTCCACCGAGTTCCCGGCCGGCGAGGACGTGGTCGACCGCGCGCTGGCCGGGCAGGGCGTCTGGCAGGGCGAGCTGATCCACCGGCGCGCGGACGGCACCGAGCTGGTCGAGCTGAGCCGGCAGACCATGCGCGCCGGGCGGGACGGCGGCCTCGAGGTGATCGAGACGAACGCGGACATCACCGACCGCCGCCAGGCCGAGCGCGCCTTGGAGTCCGCCGAGCGGCAGTTCCGCACCCAGTTCCACCAGTCCACAATCGGCCAACTGATCATGGACTCCGGCGGCACGATCATGCACGCGAACAGCGCGTTCGCCACGATGCTCGGGTTGACACCGCCGGAGGTGGTCGGGCGGCACATCATGTACGTCACCCACCCGGAGGACCACGAGGAGGACGCGCGCAAGCGGGCCGGCCTGTTCGCGGGCGACTTCGACTCGTACGAGCGGCTCAAACGCCTGCTCGACGTCTACGGCCACCCGGTCGACGTGCGCGTCGCGGTGCGCCTGGTCCGCGACCACGACGGCACGCCGCTGCACCTCCAGGCGATCGTCCAGGACATCACCGCGCAGCTGCACGCGCAACGCGAACGCGACGCCGCACTGACCGCGCTCACCCACCGCAACCACCAGCTTGAGCAGGCGAACCTGCTCAAGCTGGACCTGATGGGAATGCTCTCGCACGACATCGGCACCCCCCTGGCCACCATCATCGGGTACGGGGAGGTGCTCACCGAGTCGCCGTTGTCCCCCCGCCAGCAGGCCGCGATGGGCCGGATCCTGAACGGCGCACGCCGGATCGACGTGCTGCGCCACAACGTGCTCGCCATGTGCGCGCTCGACGCGGACCGCCTGCAGACCACACGCGAGCCGGTGCTGCTTCGCGCCGCGCTCACCGACGCGGTCCGGGCCGCCGACATGACCGTGCCGATCTCCTGCCCGCCCGGCCTGGAGGTGCTGGCCAACCCGGCCCACCTGCAGCAGATCGTGGTCAACTTCCTGAGCAACGCGGCCAAGTACGGCGGCGGCGCCACAATCGTCACCGTCGCGGCGGGGGCCGGCACCGTGGAGATTGGCGTGCACGACGGCGGCCCGGGCGTACCTGAGGCGTTGCGCGCCCACCTGTTCGAGCGCTTCACCCGGGCCGCCGACGTCACCGCCACCGGCCACGGGCTCGGCCTGCACATCGTGGCCAGCCTGGCCGAGGCGAACGGCGGCTCGGTCGGCCACCGCGACAACGTGCCGTCCGGAAGCGTCTTCTCGCTGTGCCTGCAGCTCTGCCCGCGCGGCTGACACCGTCGGTGTCACACGGTGGCGGCGACCGGGGTCTCCGACGGGACACGGGCCGGCCGGGTGGAGAGCCAGCACCCGGACGCGATCAACGCGAACCCGGCCACCGTCCCGAGCCCGATCGGCTCATGCAGCAGCACCACGCCGAGCAGCACCGCCACCACCGGGTTGACGTAGGTGACCAGAGCCGCGCGGGACGGCCCGGCCGCCGCGATCAGCCCGTAGAAGGCGAGCAGTGCGGCCGCGGTGCAGAGCACGCCGAGGCCGGCCAGCGCGGCCCAGGACACCGCCCGCACGTCGCCGGACGGCAGCGCGAACACCGCGAACGGCAGCAGCACCAGCGAGCTGATCGCCGTGGTGCCCGCGGTCAGCGCGACCGGCGGCACGTCCCCGAGGCGGCGCTGCACCATGACCGTCGCGATGCCGTAGCCGAGCGTGGCCAGCAGCACCATGCCGGCGCCCAGCAGGCCCAGCCGGTCACCGGAGAGGTCCGCTCCCACAAGCACCGCGACACCCACGAAACCCAGACCCAGGCCGGCGGTACGCAGCGGCGTGAGCGGCTCGGCCCGCAGCATCAGCAGCGCGATCACGGCCGGCTCGATCGCGATCAGCAGGCCGGTCAGCGACGAGCTGATGTGCACCTCGCCATAAGTGATCAGCAGGAACGGCCCGACGATGTGCACGAGCGACAGTGCGGCGACCACCGGCAGCCGCCCGCGCAGCGCGGTGAGCAGGCCACGGGCGGCCGCGATCGGCAGCAGCACCAGCGCCGCGATGGCCAGCCGGCCGAAGACCACCGCCATCGGCGACAGGTCCTCGATCGCAACCTTGATCAGCAGGTACGGCATGCCCCAGAGCACGGACACGGTGAGGAAGAGAAACCAGGCTCGTCTGTTCACACCGCAAGCCTTCCGTCGTACCGTTGTAAGGGGTAGTGGTGATCTCCTAATTCGTTGTAAGGAGAGCTAATGATCGACGTGCACCGGCTCCGGGTGCTGCGCGAGGTCGTACGACACGGCAGCTTCAACCGGGCCGCGGTCGCGCTGCGGATGACCGCGTCCGCCGTGTCCCAGCAGATCGCCGCGCTGGAACGCTCGGTCGGCGCGGCAGTGGTCGAGCGCAGCACCCGCGGCGTCGTGCTCACCGAGGCCGGCCAGATCCTTGCGGACACGGCGGACGCGGTCACAGCCGAGCTGGACCGGGCCGAGCACGACCTCGCCCGGCTCTCCGGCGCCGCGGACCGGGAGCTGACAGTTGCCACGTTCGCCAGCGGCGGTCAGCGCCTGCTCCCACCCGCGCTGATCCGCTTCAGCCGGGAACACCCGGACGTGGTGCTTACAGTGCTGGAGAGCGACACCGAGCAGAGCCTGCCGCAGGTCGTCGCGGGCACGGCCGATCTGGCCCTCGCCTACCACTTCGACGGCCCGCCGCCGGACCACCCGGGCCTGACCTGGACGCCGCTGCTTGACGACCCGCTGTGGGCCGTGCTGCCGTCCGGCCACCCGCTCGGCGACCGCGACGCGGTCGGGCTCGGCGAACTGGCAGGCGAACGCTGGATCCTCGGCTGCCTCGGCATGGACGAGATCCTCGGCGCGCACGCCGTCACTGCCGGTTTCGACCCGATCATCGCGTGCCGGGGCAGCGACTACGTGTTCGCCCAGGCGCTGGTCCGGGCCGGCGTCGGCATCAGCCTGATCCCGCAGGTAGCGCTGACCGTCGAGCGCGGCGGCCTGGCCGTGGTACCGCTTACCGTGCCCCGCCCGGTCCGTTTCGTGGGCGTGGCGACACCGTCCCGCCGGGTCCGGCCCGCAGCCACCGCACTGCTGCATGCCCTGCAGGAAACGGTCGAGGGCCTCCCCGCCACCGTCACCCCCGCCGCCGACCCCGCTGCACGATGACCGGCAATCCATCTCCGCCCCGCTCTTGACACGGTCCAGATGAGCCAGATCCGTCACGATCGCCGCGCGCGCCGTTCCCGCAGACCCCTTTCCGCTCTCATTGATGCTCGTCGAGGTCTTGTGGTGTGACCGGGCGGTAACCTACGCTCCCGTCAACGCCGTTACCGGCCGGTAACGCCCGCGTGTCAGGAGTGCCGCATGCGCCTGCCCGCCCTCGTCTCCGCGCTGCTCGTCGCGGCCGCGCTGGTTGTCTCCCCGCCCTCGCCCGCCTCTGCCGCCGCCCCGGTCTCCGCGCCGCAGGCCGTGCGGATCGCCGGTGATGACGGTGTGCTGCTCACGGCGAACGTGATCGCGCCGCGCGCCTCCGGGACGTACCCCCTGATCGTGTTCATTGCCAGTTGGGGGTTGAACGACGTCGAGTATCTGGCGCAGGCGACGCGTCTGGCGACCAGCGGGTACGTGGTCGTGTCCTACACGCCGCGCGGCTTCTGGTTTTCCGGCGGCGACATCGACACGGCCGGGCCGCGCGACGTGGCGGATCTGACCAACGTGATCGACTGGGCGCTTGCCAACACGCCTGTGGACGCCGGGAAGGTGGGTGTCGGCGGTGTCTCCTACGGCGCCGGGATCGGGCTGCTCGGCTCCGCGTTCGATCCGCGGATCAGGGCTGTGGTGGCGCTGAGCGGCTGGACCGATCTGGTCTACTCGCTCTACGGCAACGACACCCGGCACCTGCAGTCGCCGCTGTTCCTGCAGCTCGCGGCGGAGCTGCTGGGGAGTCCGGGCCCGGAGCTGTCCGGCGTGCTCGCGGACTTCTACGCGAACCGGAATGTGCCCGCGGTCAAGGAGTGGGGCCGGGTGCGGTCCGCCGCGTCCTACCTGGACCTGATCAACGCGCGCCGGCCCGCCATCCTGATCGCGAACGCGTGGGGCGACTCGTTCTTCCCGCCGAACCAGCTGTCCTCGTTCTACACCGGACTGACCGGGCCGAAGCGGCTTGAGCTGGCGCCGGGTGACCACGCGGTGGCGGAGGCGGGCGGCCTGCTCGGCCTGCCGAACGCGGTGTGGACGAGCGTGGGCCGGTGGTTCGACCACCATCTGCGCGGCGTGGCGAACGGGATCGACGCCGAGCCGCCGGTGCAGGCGCGCCCGTGGAACGGCCCGGCCGAGGGGTACGCCGACTGGGCGGATCTGACCGGGCGTGTCGGCAGATATCCGCTCGGCGGGATCCGGCCGCTGGACGGCACCGGGCTGCTCGGCGATCCGTCCACGGCCGCGTGGAGCAAGGCGGTGCCGCTCGGCCTGGACACCACCGCGAACGGCGGGATCGCGCTGATCAGCAACGGCCTGTCCGCGATCACCGGCGTGCAGCAGTCGGTCTGGCTGCCCTCGGTCAGCCGGGTGCGGGCCGGCGTGTGGGCCTCGTCCCGCCCGTCCGCGCCGGTGCGGGTCCGCGGTGTGCCGCGCCTGCACCTGGAGTTGGACGGCACGCCGCCGGCCGGCACGCTCGTCGCCTACCTCTACGACCTCGACCTGCTGGGTACCGCGAAGCTGATCTCGCACGCGCCGGTGACCTGGGATTCCGCGGTCGGTGCGGTGGACGTCGACCTCTTCGCCACCTCCTACGACGTGCCGGCCGGGCACTCGCTGACGCTTGTGGTGGACAGCGAGGACCCGCTCTACCTGGACGCGAACGTGAACGGCACGTCGGTGGCGCTGGCTGCGGGTTCGTACCTGGACGTACCCCTGATGTAAAGCTTTTTTGACATGGTGGCGTACCGTGGGTGATGTCAAAGATTCTTGACATCACCCACGGGAGACGCTCTCATGACGCTTGAACAGAGGCGGGCCTGGATCAGGCTCGTGGTCGCGGTGATCGCCTACGGGGGCTATGCCGCGGTCGTCACGGTGCGGGCGGACGGCGGCCCGCTCACCGAAACGCCCTACGGGGCCGCGCTGCTCTGGTCAGTCGGCGGCGCCATCGCGGCCTCGATCCTCGCCGAGATCGCGCTCGGCGGCCGCGACCGCGGGATCGACGTGCGGGACCGCGAGATCGGCCGGGCCGGCGAGCAGGCCGGGATGTCCTTCGTGGTCATCGGCGCGGTCGCCGGCATGCTGATGGCGGTCGCCGGCTGGGACCGGTTCTGGATCGCCAACGTCATCTACCTGTGCTTCGTGCTCTCCGCCGTGCTCGGCGGCGTCACCAAGGTCGTCCTCTACCGCACGGGAATGCCGTGGTGAAGCCGACGCGGGTGACGAACAGCATCCGCGCGCTCCGCCTCGACGCCGGCGAGATGACCCAGGCCGACCTGGCCGCCCGGATCGGCGTCACCCGGCAGACCGTGATCGCCATCGAGCAGGGCCGTTACTCCCCGTCGCTGGAGATGGCGTTCCAGATCGCGCGCGTGTTCGGCGTGCCCCTCGAAGCCGTCTTCCAATACCCCCTGGAGTCCTCATGAAAGCCATGATCAATCGGCGGTACGGCGACCCGTCCGTCCTGACGCTCGCCGACCTCCCACGCCCGGCGCCCGGCCCCGGCGAGGTGCTCGTCAAGGTCCACGCGGCCGCGGTCGACCCCGGCGTCTGGATCCTGGTCACCGCCAGGCCGCCCGCGATGCGGCTGATGGGCTTCGGCCTGCTCCGGCCCAGACACCCGGTCCGCGGCCGCGACCTGGCCGGCGTGGTGGTCTCGCCCGGCGGCACCTTCGCGGTCGGCGACGAGGTCTACGGCACCTGCGACCGTGGCTCGTTCGCCGAGTACGCGGCCGCGCCGGAGAAGTGGCTGGCCCGCAAGCCGGCCCGGCTGTCGTTCGCGGAAGCGGCAGCGGTGCCGGTCTCCGGGCAGACCGCGCTCGAGGCGATCCGCGGCCGGACCGCTGCACGGCCGCCGCGTCCGCGGTCTACCGCCTCGCCGAGGGACATCCGGGTGGGAAGATCGTCATAACGATGTGAGAGTGACCCAGGTCACGTTCCATGAGCCAACCGATTCCGGGGCCGCGCGTCCTTCCAGACGTAACGTTCCCGAAGTCCTGGAGGGCCAGATGAACCGGAGAGCACGCACGCTCGCCTACCTGATGACCGGCACCGTAGCGATCGGTCTCGGCGCCGCACTCGCCACGACCGCGTTCGCCGCGGAGACCGGCCCGGCGCCGGCCGCAGGCATCGAGGCGGGCACCGGCCCGATCGAGCACCGGCCGGACGGCTCGATCGTGATCCGCTCCACGTTCCCGGTCGCGATCCAGGAGAACGCGCCGGTCACCACCCAAGCGGACGGCTCGCTGCTCGTCGCGCCCGGCACGCCCGTCGAGATGCTGCCGGACGGCGGGATCCTGATCGGGTGACGATCTCCATCGCACCGTCCTGGCCGCTGCTGCGTCTGCTGCGGTCCGTGACGTCCGGCTTGCGGTCCTCCCGTGGCGATTCGCCGCGGGAGACCCCGCCGGCGATCAACGAGCTGTACCACGCGCGCCGGCTCAGCCTGGTCCGGCTGGCGATCCTGATGGTGGACGACCTGCCCACCGCCGAGGACATCGTGCAGGACGTGTTCGCCGCGCTCTACCGACGGCACGGCGCTGACCTGCGCGGACTCGCGGACCCGCACGCCTACCTCACCACAGCGGTGCTCAACACCGCCCGGTCCGCGCTGCGCCGCCGCCGCACCGCGCGCTCCTACGTGCCGCCCCCGCCGCCCGCGCCCAGCCCGGCCGCGGAGGAGGAGGCGCTGCTCAGCGAGGCCGACACGGAGATCCTTGCCGCGCTCGGCCGGCTCACCGCGCGGCAGCGCCAGGTCGTCGTGCTCAGGTACTGGTCGGACCTGTCCGAGGCGGAGATCGCAACAGTGCTCGACATCTCCCGCGGCACGGTCAAGTCCACCGCCAGCCGCGCCCTCACCATCCTCCGCGACGCACTTCAGGAGACGCGACAATGACCGCCGACGACCTCGAACGGCGGCTGCGCGACGCCCTCGCCGCCCGGGCCGGCCAGGTCACCCCGAACGACCTCCGCCCGCCCGTGCCACCGACCATGGCCGCCGAGCGCCGCACGTTCCCGCTCCTGCTCCGGGCCGTGCTGCTCGCCAGCGCTTTGATGCTTGTCGCGGTGGCGCTGATCCCGTTGCTCCGGCCCGACCCGGCACCGCAGCAGCCGGCGTCCCCACCCTCGACCGTGACGGTAACCGTGTGCCCGCCGTACGTGGTGGAGGAGGACGAGACCCCGTCGGCGTCCCCGTGCCCGGTCTCCGTGTACTCCCCGTCATCGCCCGGCGGCGGATGATCACTCCGCGATCGTGGCGATCTCCGCCGCGGTGAGAGACCTGTTGTAGGCGCGCACGTCGTCGAGCGCACCACCGAACGGGTCGGTCCACAGCGTGTCCACCCGCGCCCGGCCGGCCTGGATCGCCCCGGTCGCCTGCCAGCGCTCCGGGTGCGGCGCGCTGCCCTCCGCACGGCCGTCGACGTAGAGCGTGACCCGGCCGGTCGCGGCGTCGAACGCGGCGGCCAGATGCGTCCAGGTGCGCAGCTTCGGCGTCGACGTGGACGAGGCCACGTCGACCACCGGATCGCTGGCGTCCGCACGCGGCATCAGCACCCGCCAGGAATCACTCGCCTTGTCGTACCGCAGGACAAAACCGCTGCTCACCACACCCGGCTGGGACAGAACACCCCGATCGGCGCGACGGTCCGTGAGATAAACCCAGGTCATAACCGTGAAACTCCGGTCGGTACGCACGGCGGCGCGCGCACCCGCCGCGTAGCTCTCCGGTGTGGACGCGCTGAGCCGCAGCGCCGAACCCTTCCCGTCATGCCCGGCCGCCTCCCAGCCGGCCGCGGCCGACAGCAGCGCCGGGTTCGCCGCATTCGAGCCGTCGCCCGCCACCCGGCCGGTGCCCTCGTCCGCCGCCCAGCGCAGCGCCAGCCCGCCGGTCACCCCGTCCGGCGGTGCCACCCGCGGCGCACGGACCTGCGGCGGCGCGGACCCGGCGGGCCCGGCCGGCGCGGCGTCGGTGGGGGAGGGCGCCGGATCCAGCTCGCCGGCCAGCAACGCGCGAGTGGTCGGGAACGCGGCCAGGCCGATCAGCAGCGCGCCGGCGGCCAGCCCGGCGACCATGCCCCGTCGGCGGCGCGAGTCCCGGCGGAGCATCAGCTCGATGGGGGTGAGGGCGGGCTTGTCCTCGGCGGACTTCCGGCGGGCGGACGTGGTGACCGGGATGGGGCGGGCGGCGGGCCCGGGGACGGCGGATCCGTCGGACCCGGGACTGGTCCGGGCCGGGCGCCCGCCGAATTCGGACTGGTCCTCCCCGATCGTCAGAAGGCTGTCAGCGGTCCCGTCGAGAGGCGGTTCGCCGGAAATCTCCGCGCCGCGCTCCTCCGCGACGAAGGAGGGCATGCCGGACCCCGCGGTGCCGGGCGCCATGGTGCCGGATTGTGCCGTGCCGAACGTCGTGGTGCCGGACGTCGCCGTGCCGGGCGCCATGGTGCCGGATGGTGCCGTGCCGGTCGCTGCTGCGCCGGATGCTGCGGTGCCGGATAGTGCCGTGCCGGACAGTGCCGTGCCCGAGGCCGCGGCGGCGGACTCTGTCGTGACGGACCCTGTCGTGACGGACGGCGTTCTGCCGGATTTCGTGCTGGCGGGACTGGCGGTGTCGATGATCGATGTTGAGGAAGAGACCGCGGATCCGTCGATGGCCGAAGCAGCTGGGACGCTGGCGAACGAGTCGCCGGCGTCCACGCCGTCGCCGGCCGGCCCGCCATCCTGAGGCCCCACATCCCGCGGACCCGTGATCTCCGCCGACCGGCTGGGATTAGACCGGCCGTCGGTAATCGCGTCGGCGCCGCCTGCAGTGGGGTGGGCACCCGAATTGCCCGTCGCGGAGCTCGCGCCGTCCTGCGCGGTATCCGCAGCGACCGAACCACTGACACCTGCTGCTGCCGCATCTGGCAGATCGACACCGGTAGCCGCGGTCTCCGTCCATCGGTGCCCGGTTACCACGCGGACCGAATTGTCCCGCCCGATCTCCGCGACCCCGGAGCCGCCGGAGACGCCCGAGACCGGCGTGACGCGTGAGACGCCCGTAGCGCCTGAGACGGGGGTAGCGCCTGAGACGCCCGTAGCGCCTGAGACGGCGGTAGTGCCTGAGACGGCGGTAGCCCCTGAGACATCTGGGGCGCCTGAGACGCGCGTGATCTGTGAGACGCCCGAAATGCTCGAGACGCCACCTACCGCCGAGCCCGGTGCGTCGGTGACGACATCGGTGCTGTCCAGCGTGGGACGGCCTACCGACAGATCCGGCGTCAGAAGGCCTTTCGGCAGGTGGTCCGTGGTTTCCCGGCCGGTTTCCGCCTCATCCGAGGCGCCCGCATCGCTCGCCGGGCCGCCGGGAACCTTGCCAGCGGCCGTCTCGATGTCCGAACTCGGGCCACCCGTCACCACACCGTCCTGCTCAGGCGAATCTCCGCGTGAACCGGCGCGCTCAGCCGGCACGTCGATCCCACGATCGCCCCCCGAGTCCGCCGGACCCTCCGCTGTCGGAGATGTCGGAGGTGTCGGCGCAACGCTGCCGGAACGCCGCCCGAACCCTGCCTTCAGCCCTCGCGCGCGCTGCCTCCCGAGCCCAAACCCCAGTCCCAGCCCGCGCCCACCCTTCGACCCGGCCCGCTCCCCGGAGTCGCGCTCACCCGCGAGCGGCTCCGCGCTGCCCACCGGCTCACCGGCCACCTCGACCGGCTCCGCCGAGCCGGAGGAGTCTCCCGGCGCGGCAATCCCGACAACCGCCCGCGCTTCCGCAGCCTCCCGCGCTTCCGCAGCCTCCCGCGCTTCCGCAGCCTCCCGCGCTTCAGCAGCTCCTCGCCCCTCCCGCGCGTCCGCAGCCGTCCGCGTTTCAGCAGCTCCTCGCCCCTCCCGCGCGTCCGCAGCCGTCCGCGTTTCAGCAGCTCCTCGCCCCTCCCGCGCGTCCGCAGCCGTCCGCGTTTCAAGAGCTCCCCGCGCTCGCGCAGCAGTCCGCGTTTCAGCAGCCCTCCGCACCTCCGGCGAGTCCGCGGTTCCCCACGCCTCCCACGCTTCCGCAGCTTTCCGCGCCCCTGGCGTGTCAGCAGCTCCACGCGCCCCCGGCGTGTCAGCAGCTCCACGCGCCCCCAGCGTGTCAGCAGCTGCCCGCGCCCCGGGAGTGTCAGCAGTTCCCCGCGCCTCCGGCGTCTCAGCCGCCTTCCGTGCCTCCGACGTCTGAGCAGCTCTCCGGTCCTCCGGCGTCCCAGCCGCCTTCCGTGCCTCCGGTACCGCCGCTCCCGCGCCCACGTCCACCCGCGTCACCGCGAACCCGGCTTCCGCCTGCACCTCCCGAAGCCGGTCGCCGAACTCGCGCGCCGACCGCACCGGCACCCCGGACGGCACCCCCAGCACGGACCCCAGCAGGTCCGCGAGCCCTGGCACCGCCTGTACGCCAGGCGTCGCCAGCCCGTCCCGTACCCCGAATCCGATCTGTGGCAGTGCGCCTGTGAGCAGCGCGAACAGCACCTCGCCCAGCCCGGCCACGTCGCCGGACGGCGCGGCCCACTCGGTGCGCGAGATCGTTCCGACGCCGAAGTCGGACAGCAGTGGCCGGCTCTCCAGGTCGAGCAGCACGTTGGACAGTCGGACCGCGCCGTGCGGTACGGCCAGCCCGTGCGCGTAGGCGAGCGCGTCCGCCAGTCGCGCGCCCGCGGCAAGTGCCCATGCCTGGTCGACCGGCCCGGTGCGCAGCAGCGCCTCCGCGAGTGTGCCGCCCTCGCCGAGTCGCATCGCCTGCCAGGCCCGGCCGGTCGGGGTGACGCCTACCGCGTAGACGGCAGCGATGGCCGGGTGCGGGCCGAGCCGCCCGACCGCGCGGCACGCGTCCTGGAACGCGACAGCGGACGCGTGGTCCTGCACGTACCTGTGAAAGAGTTTCAGCGCCACCCAGCGCCTGCCGTGCTCGTCCCACGCCCGGTAGACGGTGGCGCCGCCGCCCGAGCCGATCCGATGCGTGCCGGTGTATCCGGCTGGGGTATCGATCCCCGGACCGCTCATCACGTCCACGTCCTGCTCCGTCTTCCGCACATCCCCGACGAAGCAGCCAACGCGACACCCCGCTCTCCGGCAACGGCCCCGATCGCAATGCAAGATCGGGGACCGTCACGAACGTGGAGGTGGAGCGCTACCGATCCTCGAGGTCGCCCTCGGTGCGGAGGTAGACCTCGCGGAGGCCGTCGAGCGCGTCGGAGTCCGGGTGTTCCCACATGCCGCGCTCGGCGGCTTCGAGCAGCCGCTCCGCGATGCCGTGCAGCGCCCACGGGTTGGACTGCTCGAAGAACTTCTGGTTCTCCTCGTCAAGCACGTATGTCTGGGCGAGCGTGTCGTACATCCAGTCCGCCACCACGCCCGCTGTCGCGTCGTAGCCGAAGAGGTAGTCGACGGTCGCGGCCAGTTCGAACGCGCCCTTGTAGCCGTGCCGGCGCATCGCGGCGATCCAGCGCGGGTTGACCACGCGGGCCCGGAACACGCGCGCGGTCTCCTCGGAGAGCGCGCGGGTGCGTACCGCGGAGGGCTGGGTGCTGTCGCCGATGTAGGCCTTCGGCGCGGTGCCGGTCAGCGCGCGGACGGTCGCGATCATGCCGCCGTGGTACTGGAAGTAGTCGTCGGAGTCGGCGATGTCGTGCTCGCGGGTGTCGACGTTCTTGGCCGCGACGGACATGCGCTTGTAGACGGTCTCCATGTCGCCGCGGGCCGGGACGCCGTCCACGCCGCGGCCGTAGGCGTAGCCGCCCCAGACCGCGTAGACCTCGGCCAGGTCGGCGTCGCCGCGCCAGTTCCGGCTGTCGATAAGCGGCAGGATGCCGGCACCGTAGGCGCCCGGCTTCGACCCGAAGACCCGCAGCGTGGCCCGTCGCGCGTCGCCGTGCGCCTCGAGGTCGGCCGAGACGTGCGCGCGGACAAAGTTGAGATCGGCCGGCTCGTCAAGCGCGGCGACCAGCTGCACCGCATCGTCAAGCAACGCCACCACGTGCGGGAACGCGTCCCGGAAGAACCCGCTGATCCGGATGGTCACGTCCACCCGAGGCCGGGAAAGCTCCTCCAGCGGGACGACGGCCAGCCCGTTCACCCGGCGCGAGGCCTCGTCCCAGGTCGGCCGCACGCCGAGCAGCGCCAGGATCTCCGCCACGTCGTCGCCGGCCGTGCGCATCGCCGCGGTGCCCCAGATGGACAGCCCGACCGACCGCGGCCACTCGCCGGTGTCCTCGCGGTAGCGGTTGACGAGCGACTCCGCCATCGCCTGCCCGGTCTCCCAGGCCAGCCGGCTCGGGATCGCCTTCGGGTCCACCGAGTAGAAGTTCCGCCCGGTCGGCAGCACGTTGATCAGACCGCGCAGCGGCGACCCGCTCGGCCCGGCCGGCACGTAGCCGCCGTCAAGCGCGTGCAGCAGGTGCGTCATCTCGTCGGTGGTCCGGTCCAGCCGGGGCACGATCTCCGTCGCCGCGAAGATCAAGATCTCTTCCACAAGCTCGGGGGTACGGATGTCAGCCCGATCGACAAGCGACGCCGCAGCCCCCGGGTCCCAGCCCGCCGCCTCCATGCCCGCGACAAGTGATTTCGCAAGCTCCTCGACCGCGTCCACCTCGGACATCGGCGCCGACCCGTCGTCGGTGAGCCCCAGCGCCTCACGCAGCCCCGGCAGCGCCGCGACCTGCCCACCCCACATCTGCCGCGCCCGCAGCATGGCCAGCACCAGGTTGACCCGCGCCTCACCGGCCGGCGGCTCGCCCAGGATGTGCAGCCCGTCGCGGATCTGCACGTCCTTGACCTCGCACAGCCAGCCGTCCACGTGCAGCAGGAAGTCGTCGAACTCGGCGTCGTGCGGCCGGTCCGCAAGCCCGAGGTCGTGGTCGAGCTTCGCGGCCTGGATCAGCGTCCAGATCTGCGCGCGGATCGCGGGCAGCTTCGGCGGGTCGAGCGCCGCGATGTTCGCGTGCTCGTCAAGCAGCTGCTCCAGCCGGGCCATGTCGCCGTACGACTCCGCCCGCGCCATCGGCGGCACCAGGTGGTCGACGAGCGTGGCGTGCGCGCGCCGTTTCGCCTGGGTGCCCTCGCCCGGATCGTTGACCAGGAACGGGTAGATCAGCGGCAGGTTGCCGAGCGCCGCATCAGGCCCGCAGGCGGCGGAGAGCCCGAGCGTCTTGCCGGGCAGCCACTCAAGGTTGCCGTGCTTGCCGATGTGCACGACAGCGTGCGCCTCGAAGTTCGCCGCCAGCCACCGGTACGCGGCCAGGTAGTGGTGCGAGGCAGGCAGGTCCGGGTCGTGGTAGATCGCCACCGGGTTCTCGCCGAACCCGCGCGGCGGCTGCACCATGACCACCACGTTGTTGCCGCGCAGTGCCGCGAGCACGATCTCGCCGTCCGGGTCCTGCGACCGGTCCACGTAGAGCTCGCCCGGCGCCGGCCCCCAGTGCTGCTCGGTCACGGAACGCAGCTCGGCCGGCAGCGTGGCGAACCACGCGCGGTACTCGCTCGCCGGGATCCGGACCGGGTTCCCCTCCAGCTGCTCCTCGGTCAGCCAGTTCGGGTCCTGGCCGCCGGCTGCGATCAGCGCGTGCATCAGCGCGTCGCCGTCCTGCGCGTCGACGCCGGGGAAGTCGCCCACGTCGTACCCACGCTGGATCATGGCTTTGATCAGGCGCACGGCGGAGGCGGGGGTGTCCAGGCCGACCGCGTTGCCGATCCGGGAGTGCTTGGTCGGGTACGCCGACAGCATCAGCACGATCTTCCGCTCGGCCGGCGGGACGTGGCGCAGCCGCGCGTGCCCGAACGCGATGCCCGCGACACGCGCCGCCCGCTCCGGATCGGCGACGTAGACGGTCAGCCCGTCCCTGTCGGTCTCCTTGAACGAGAACGGCACCGTGATGATCCGCCCGTCGAACTCCGGCACCGCGACCTGGGTGGCCGCGTCAAGCGGCGACAGCCCGTCGTCGTTGCCGTCCCAAACCGCCCGCGAGCTGGTCAGACATAGCCCCTGCAGGATCGGCACGTCAAGCTTGGCCAGCTCGCCCACGTCCCACGCGTCGTCCTCGCCACCGGCCTGGGCCGCGGCCGGGACCACGCCGCCCGCGCCGCCGGCGGCAAGCACCGTCACGATCAGCGCGTCCGCCTGCCGCAGCGCGTCGAGCAGGTCATCGCCGGGCGCGCGAAGCGAGGCGCAGAAGATCGGCAGCGGCTCCGCGCCGGCCGCCTCGACCGCGTCCGCAAGCGCGTGCACGAACGCGGTGTTCCCGGCCATGTGGTGTGCGCGGTAGTAGAGGATCGCGATCTTCGGGCCGGTCCGGTGCGCCGACTCCGGACGCTCCAGCCGGCCCCAGAGCGGCGCCTCGGCCGGCGGCGCGAAGCCGTGGCCGGTCAGCAGGATCGTGTCGCTGAGGAAGTGGTGCAGCTCCGCCAGGTTCGCCGGGCCGCCCTGGGCCAGGTAGAGGTGCGCCTCGGCCGCCAGGTTCGGCGCCACTGTGGACAGCCGCATCAGCTCCGCATCCGGCGCCGCCTCGCCGCCGAGCACAAGCAGCGGGCGCGCCTGCGCACGCAGCGCATCGATCCCCTCCTCCCAGGCCCGGTGGCCGCCGAGGATCCGGACCACCACCAGCTCGGTGCCGTCAAGAAGACCTTCAAGATCTTCCACCTGGGTACGCGAGGGGTTCGCCAACCGGAAGTCCGCGCCACTGGCACGGGCGCTGAGCAGGTCGGTGTCGGACGTCGACAGCAGCAGGACGCGGGCCACCGCGGGCTCCTCCCTGGGGTCCGCGCCCCAGATCGTGACGGATCGCGCGGCGACCGGAGTCTCCTGGCTCCCGGATCGGCGCTCGCCCCGACCTTCCCGCAATCGATCCTGTGCCGGCGATCCTGTGCCGGTGTGGTGCCTAGGATGCAGCAGTGGTCATGCTGGGGTCCGCTCCCCGGTGACAGTGGCGGGACCGCGCCGGATTCACACCGGACTTCCTCCACCGTCGCCGCGTTTCATGCAGTGCCCCTACTCTCCCGACCGCCCCTGCACACGTCAAGCCACCGGCGGTGATCTTGCTCGCCCCGGTTGTGACGCATGTCGGGGTTCTGCGGACGAACCCGAAACAGTCTCCGTGACAACCCGTAGTATCCGCCGCATGCCTCCGACCCCCCGCGCCGCACGCACCGGACCGGACGCGTGCCCCACCGCGCTCCAGGTGCACGCCGCGGCGGACGGCGGACTGGCCAGGGTGCGCATCCCCGGCGGCGTGCTCACCGCCGCCCGCGCCCGGGTGCTCGCCCGCGCGGCCCGCGAGCTCGGCGACGGCCGCCTGGACCTGACCTCCCGCGGAAACCTGCAGCTCCGCGCGCTGCCGTCCGGGGCGGAGCTGGAATTGGCCGACCGCCTGGCCGACGCCGGCCTGCTGCCGTCCCTGACGCACGAGCGCGCCCGGAACGTGGTCGCGTCGCCGCTGAGCGGACTCGACGGGCAGGGCGGTGCGGACGTGCGGCCACTTGTGGACGCGCTCGACACCGCGCTGTGCGCGTCGCCTTCGCTTGCCGGCCTGTCCGGGCGGTTCCTCTTCGCGCTCGACGACGGCCGGGGCGACGTGGCCGCGCTCGGCGCCGACCTCTGCCTGCTCGCCTCCGGCCCCGACGAGTTAACCCTGCTCATCGACGGTGTCGACGTAGGTTTACGCGCCCCCGCGGGCACCGCCCAGCGGGCTGTCGTCGCTCATCCGGGTGGCGCGGTTCGTCCCGGTGGTGCGGCCCATCTCGGTGGTGCGGCTCGTTCCGGTGGTGCAGCGCATCCCGCCGGTGTGATCAGTCCCTCCGGAGCGGCTGGTTCCGTCGGTGCCGACCGCTCCGCCGGGGTGCCGGGTCCCACCGCGGCAGGCCTGGCGGTGGCGGCCGCTGAGGCATTCCTCGCCGAGCGGGCCGCCCAAGGCTCGGCGGGCTGGCGGGTGTCCGAGATCGATCAGGGCGTGGCGCGGATCGCCGATCGCCTCGGTGTCCACGCCGCACCTGTCACTCCCGCCCTTGACCCGCCCGCGCCACCGATCGGCGTGATAGCCCACCCGGCCGCCGGCGTCGCGCTCGCGGTGATCATCCCGCTCGGCCGGATCTCCGCCACCCAGCTCGACCTGCTTGCCGACGTGGCCGCGACCGGCGGCGGCGAGCTGCGCTTCACACCCTGGCGCGGCGTGGTCGTCCCCGGCCTGCCGGACGCCTCCCACCTCCCCGGACTGGTCACGGCCGGGCTCGGCGCCGATGCGGACTCGCCCTGGTACGGCGTCACCGCCTGCACCGGCCTGCCCGGCTGCGCCAAGTCGCACGCGGACGTCCGCGTGGACGCCACGACGGTCACGCTCGGCGCGGCGCGGGCTGCCCGGGACGCGCTACCGGTCCACTGGATCGGCTGCGAACGTGCCTGCGGCCACCCGGCCACTCCGCACGTGCGGGTGCTGGCCACCGCGCGCGGCTACCGGGTGACCGGCCCGGCGCCGCTCGCGAGCCCGCCGCCGGCCGGTAACCGGACGTCACCCGCTGTCGCCGCTTCGTCCGGTCCACGGACGTCACCCGGTGCTTCGGCGTTGCCCGGCGCTTTGGCGTCACCCGGTGCTTCGGCGTTGCCCGGTGCTTTGGCGTCACCCGGTGCTTCGGCGTTGTCCGGCGGTTCGGCGTTGTCCGGCGGTTCGGTCTCACCCAGCGGGTCGGCGTCATCCGGCGGTTCGGCGTTGCCGGGTGGTTCGGCGTCGCCGGGCGGCCCGGCCTCGCCCGCGGCCCCGGCGGACGGTGTGGACCTCGACCGGCTCGCGGCCGCAGTTGCTGCCGCCCGTACCAGCTTCGCCTCACAGGAGACCGGCGCGTGACCGAATACGATTATGTCCGGGATGGTGCGGAGATCTATCGCCGCTCGTTCGCCACGATCCGTGCCGAGGCCCGGCTGGACGCGTTCCCGGAGGATGTCTCCCGCGTCGTGGTCCGCATGATCCACTCCTGTGGCATGACCGATCTGGGCGACGACATCGCGTACTCGCCGGGTGTGGTCTCGTCCGCCCGTGCGGCGCTCCAGGCCGGCGCGCCGATCCTCTGTGACGCCTACATGGTCGCGTCCGGTGTCACCCGCCGCCGCCTGCCCGCGGACAACGAGGTGGTCTGCACACTCCGCGACCCGCGTGTCCCGGCCCTGGCGCAGTCGCTCGGCACCACCAGGTCCGCCGCCGCGCTTGAGCTGTGGCGGGACAAGCTCGCCGGTGCGGTGGTGGCGATCGGGAACGCGCCGACCGCGCTGTTCCACCTGCTGGAGATGCTTGACCAGGGTGCGCCCCGGCCGGCCGCGATCATCGGCATCCCGGTCGGCTTCATCGGCGCGGCCGAGTCGAAGGCGGCGCTCGCCGTACACCCGGCGGCAGTTGAATTTCTTGTCGTGCACGGCCGCCGTGGCGGCAGCGCGATGACCGCGGCGGCGCTCAACGCCATCGCCAGCGAGGAGGAGTAGCAGTGGTCGGGCGTCTTTACGGAGTCGGACTCGGTCCGGGCGATCCGGAGCTGGTGACCGTCAAGGCGGCCCGGCTGATCGGCGCCGCGGACGTGATCGCGTTCCACAGTGCTCGCCACGGCCGCAGCATCGCGCGCGGGATAGCCGCGCCCTACCGGCGGGACGGGCAGATCGAGGAGGCGCTCGTCTACCCGGTCACCACCGAGACCACCGACCACCCGGGCGGCTACCGCGGCGCACTTGAGGACTTCTACGCGGATGCGGCCGCCCGGCTCGCCGCACACCTGGACGCCGGCCGTGACGTGGTGGTGCTCTGCGAGGGCGACCCGTTCTTCTACGGCTCCTACATGCACATGCACAAACGCCTGTCCACCCGGTACGAGACGGCAGTCGTCCCCGGCGTCACCTCGATAGCCGGCGCCGCGGCCGAGCTGGGCCGCCCGCTGGTCGAGGCGGAGGAGACGCTCACCGTGCTGCCCGGCACGCTCCCACCGGCCGAGCTTGCGTCCCGCCTGGCCGCGGCCGACTCCGCCGCCGTGATGAAGCTTGGCCGCACGTTCGGCGGGGTCCGGGACGCGCTGGAGTCCGCCGGCCGCCTGGACGACGCCTGGTACGTCGAGCGCGCCACCACCGCCCAGCAGCGCATCCTCCCGCTGCGCGACGTGGACCCGTCCACCGTGCCGTACTTCTCGGTGGCGCTGCTGCCGAGCCGGGTGCACGCGTCCACCGCGGCCGCGCTGTCCGATCTCGCGGCCGCGTCCGGCGTGCCGGCCTCCACTGTCTCGCCGGTCGCAGGCACGCTTGTCACCGCGGCCGCGCCCGAAATGCCGGGAACCGGCGCCCTGGCCGTGGTCGGTCTCGGCCCCGCCGGCCGGGAGTGGACCACACCCCAGGCGCAGGCGGCGCTCGGCGAGGCCACCGACCTGGTCGGCTACGGCCCCTACCTGGACCGCATCCCCGCCAACCCGCGCCAGACCCGCCACCCCAGCGACAACCGCGTCGAGTCCGAGCGCGCCGAGTTCGCACTGACGCTCGCCGCCCGCGGTCGCCGGGTGGCAGTGGTCTCATCCGGCGATCCCGGCGTGTTCGCCATGGCCAGCGCGGTTCTCGAGGTCGCCGCGACCGCGCCCTACACGGACATTCCGGTCACCGTCCTGCCCGGACTCACTGCCGCGCAGGCCGTCGCCAGCCGGGTCGGCGCACCGCTCGGCCACGACTACGCGGTCATCTCGCTCTCCGACCGGCTCAAGCCCTGGGACGTGATCGAGGAACGCCTGACCGCCGCCGCCCGCGCCGACCTGGTCATCGCGATCTACAACCCGGCCTCGAAGTCCCGCACCTGGCAGGTCGACAAGGCCCGCGAACTGCTGCTTGAGCACCGCGGCCCGGACACACCTGTGGTCCTCGGCCGCGACGTCGGCGGCTCCGGCGAGCGGGTCAGCGTGGTCCGCCTCGCCGACCTCTCCGCCGACGCGGTCGACATGCGCACGCTCCTGATCATCGGCTCGTCCCAGACCCGCCACGTCAACGGCACGGTCTTCACCCCCCGCCGGTACCCGACGACCAGCTGAAGCGCTCAAGCGGAAGGCTTTCCCGCTCTGTGGGTGGTGCTGCGCGTACGCTCCCGCGGGCCTCGGGTTAATGCCGCTTAGCTTATTTTGATCTTGATAGCGTGGGCGACTGGGTGACGCGTCAGCGGCCTGCGCACATGCGCTTCGCCCTATCTGGATGCAAGAGGGCTGCGGCGGTGGGCGCTTTATGAAGACCCAGTTTGAGTTCATGATCAAGATGGGCTGCCTGGCATCGGGCCTCCTTTCTTGTTCCGCCGCGCTCCAGTGCAGAACAAGACACGCGAGCCTGGGCCTCACCGTCATGATCATGAGCATCTGGCATGCGTGTGGCCTCGTCACGTGCGGCCTTCGTGTGGCCTCGTCGGGTGTGGCCCTGGCACGCGTGTGCCCATCACGTGTGTGCCCATCACGTGTGTGCCCGTCACGTGTGTACCCGTCACGTGTGGGCCCCTCACGTGCGCGGGTGGTTTGGGAAGTGGGTGACGCGTCAGCGGCGGCCGGGCGGTGCGGAGGCGGCCTCGGTGCTCGCAAGAGCGGGCATCGAGGCCGGAGATTCGTGGTGTGCCGGTTGGTCGCGGCACTTCGGTGTCGTCGGGGTCCGGCTTCACAAGCCAGAGCGACACCATATCCGGCATTTCGGGACACGGCCCCTGTCCACGGCGGCTCTCCCAGCGAACTCAAGATCCTTGCGGCTCTGGTGGCCCTTTCAAGTCTGAAATAAGGGCCACCAGAGCCGCAAGGATCTTGACTCTCGCTCATAGGACGTCAGTTCCCAGATTCTGGACCATATCCGCGCGCGACCGGCGAAGCCTGACGCTCCACATCCGACATATCACCATCAAGCAACCCACGCCGGGCGGGCTCGCGCCGGGCGGGCTCGCGCCGGGTGGGCTCGCGCCGGTGGGCTCACGCCTGCGGCTCAGGCTCGCGGCTCAAGACGCGCCTGCTCCAGACGGCTGGCCGGCCAGCCAGCCTCAATGACACCCGGTCATTCTGATCATCACACCGAGCTGTGCCACCGTCGGGCGCGACCAGCCACAGGCGGAGAGAGCGGGAGGGGGTCGACCCATGCGTCCGGCGCAAGCAAGGGCACCACCGATGCGACCCCAATCCGACCACCGTCAAGATCGTTGTTGGGGGGGGGGGGGGGGGCCCCCCGCCGGGGGGGACATGATGGCAAAAACGCGGGGGGGTGGGGGGGGGGGGGCC
>NZ_JBITDX010000032.1:0-25242 GCF_044454585.1 Catenuloplanes sp. NPDC051500 | reverse complement strand
GGGTCCCCCCGTGGCGCCGGCCTAACCCCGGCCACCCACCTGCCCCCCCAACCCCCCCCCCCTTAATTCTGTTTTTTGCCCCCCCCCCCAACCCCCCCCCCCCCCCCCCCCCCCCCCCCCCAACAACGATCTTCGTTGCATGCCAGGGCTAACCCCGGCGCCGGATTTAAGATGAAATATTCAAATTCGGCCGTGGTTCGGATTGGGCTCCGCAGATGCTGACACGCAGCACCGGACCGGGCGACGCCCGGTTCAGCAGGTCAGTGACGTGCGGCCTTGCCGTACCCGGAAAGATCCACTTCAGCTACTGGGGTTTCGTGATCGGGGTGCGGGTCGAGCACTCCGCGCCCGAAATTTCGTTATATAGAACTCTCTGAGGCGCGCTCACCCTGACCGGGGAAGGTCAGTAAGCGGCCTCGGGCGGCCTCCGGCCTCGGGCGGCCTCCGGCCTCGGGCGGCCTCCGGCCTCGGGCGGCCTCCGGCCTCGGGCGGCCTCCGGCCTCGGGCGGCCTCCGGCCTCGGGCGGGCTTTATCCCGGTTCGCCCTGGGCAGAACCGGACGGGGGTGTGTGCTGGCGCCGGCTTCCAGGGCCGTCGCGGGGGATCGAGGCCCGAGGGCTGTCGCTCAGCGGCGTGCGCTGTGGCGGACCACCCAGGCGACCGCGTCCGGCACCGTGGGCACCGACTCGGCGTCTGTGGGCATCGGCGGCCGGTCCACGATCAGGACCGGGATACTGAGGTCGCGGGCCGCGTCGAGCTTCGCGGCTGTGGACGGGCTGCCGCTGTCCTTGGTCACCACCACGTCGACGGCGTGCGTCTCGATCAGCGCGCGCTCGCTGGCGCGGGTGAACGGGCCGCGGTCCAGGATCACCGTCATCTGGGCGGGGACCGGCGGCGCGGGGGGCTCGACCGTGCGGACCAGGAACCACACGTCGTCGAGCGCGGCGAATGCGGCGAGCGTCTGGCGGCCCGTGGTGAGCAGTGCGCGGCGGCCGATGCGGGGTAGCGCGGCTGCGGCGTCCGCCACGGTGGGGACCCGGCGCCAGTCGTCGCCCTCCCGCGAGATCCATCCCGGGCGGCGCAGTACGAGCAGCGGCACGCCCGACCGCCCGGCCGCGTCCACCGCGTTCGCACTGATCACGGCCGCGAACGGGTGGGTGGCGTCGATGATCGCCCCGATGTGTTCGGCACGGAGGAACGCGGCCAGCCCGGACGGGCCGCCGAAGCCGCCGATTCGCACCCGCCCGTGCGGCAGCAGCGGTGTGCTGGTCCGGCCGGCCAGCGAGCTGATCACCGTCACGTCCGGGAGCGTGTTCAGCTCGGCGGCGAGGTGGCGCGCTTCGGCCGTACCCCCGAGGATGAGGATTGTGAGCACGTCTGTGATTCGATCATGTGGAGTGGCCCCCGTGGGAGCGCCCCGGACCGCACGGGGCATGCTGGCAGCGTGAGAACGGCACCGCTGCGCTACGGCTGGACCACCGGGGCCTGCGCCACGGCGGCCACCACCGCGGCCTACCAGGCGCTGCTCACCGGGGACTTTCCCGATCCGGTCACGATCACCCTGCCCAAGGGGCAGCGGCCGGCGTTCGCGCTGGCCCGGGAGGAGCTGGCGGACGGTCTGGCGCGGGCCGCGGTGGTCAAGGACGCGGGCGACGACCCGGATGTCACGCACGGTGCGCTTGTGCAGGTCACGGTCCGGCGGGCGGCGGCGGGCAGCGGCGTCACGTTCCGCGCGGGGCCGGGCGTCGGCACGGTCACCAAGCCGGGACTGCCGCTCGCGGTTGGCGAGCCGGCGATCAACCCGGTGCCGCGCGCCATGATGACCGCCGCGGTTGTGGAGCTGGCCCGGCGCCACGGCGACGCGGGCGACGTCGAGGTCGAGATCTCCGTGGAGCACGGAGAGGAGCTGGCCCGGAAGACCTGGAACCCGCGGCTCGGCATCCTCGGCGGACTCTCCATTCTGGGCACCACCGGGATCGTCGTGCCGTACTCGTGCTCGGCCTGGATCGACAGCATCCGGCGCGGCATCGACGTGGCACGGGCGGCCGGGCGCACCCACGTCGCGGGCTGCACCGGGAGCACGTCCGAGCGGGTCGCGGCCCAGGTGCACGGGCTGCCGGAGGACGCGCTGCTTGACATGGGCGACTTCGCGGGCGCGGTGCTCAAATATCTGCGCCGTCACCCGGTGCCGCGGCTCACGATCGCCGGCGGCGTCGGCAAGCTCTCCAAACTCGCGGACGGGCACCTCGACCTGCACTCCGGCCGTTCCCAGGTCGACCTGGGCGCGCTTGCCGCGCTGGTCCGCGCGCACGACGGGCCGGCGGAACTGGCCGCGGGCATCGAGGGTGCGAACACCGCGCTTGACGCGCTGCAGCAGAGCCTGCGGGCCGGGTTCCCGTTAGGCGATCTGATCGCGGCCGGGGCCCGGCGCACGGCGCTCGGCGTTCTGCGTGAGGCCCCGGTGCAGGTCGACGTGATCGTCATCGACCGGGCGGGCACCGTCGTCGGGCAGGCCGGCTAGCACCCGCCAGTCCGTGGCCCGGGTGAGCGCGCGTGCCACCCGTCCGTACCGGCCGGGATCGCTGGTTTCGAAGATTTTCACCGCGCCGCCGCGATGGTCGGCCCACAACTCCCACGCGCGCCGCCGCGCCACCGCAGATGCGGCCGACAGCAGCGTGAGCGCCCCGGCCAGCATGATCAGCGCGAGGAGCGGGCCGGACACGATCCAGGACACCGGCGCGGCGAACGCCAGCAGCAGCGCCAGCCCGACCAGCCGGGGGAGTGCGCGGGGCAGTGGCGGGCGCGAGGTGCGGGGCATGTGCAGCTCGTCGAGCACCCAGGAGCGCTCGCCGACGGTGATCGTGTCGGCCGTGACGCGCACCCCGCCACCGGGGTCGTCGAAGAAGACGATCATCGGGATCCCTCTATCCGGTTTCAGGAGACGTTACCTCCCTGACACGGAACGGAAAACAGGTGGATCGCGGGGCGGGGGCGCGCGAATACTCCGGGGAATGGCCTTCGATCGCGTGCGCGAGATGTTCGAGAACAACATGACAAGCGGCGTCGAGGTCGGCGCCGCGTTCTGCGCGGTCGTGGACGGCGAGGTCGTGGTGGACCTGTGGGACGGTCATGCGGACCCGGCCAAGACCCGCCCGTGGGACCGGGACACGATCGTGAACGTCTATTCCGCCACCAAGACCATTACCGCGCTGACGATGCTCATGGTCGCGGACGATGCCGCGGTCTCGTTCGACGATCCGGTCGCCCGGTACTGGCCCGAATTCGCGGCCAACGGAAAACAGGACATCACGCTCGCCCAGGTGATGAGCCACTCGTCAGGGCTCTCCGGCTGGCGTGAACGGCTTGTCACCGAGGACCTCTACGACTGGGAGAAGTGCACGTCGCTGCTTGCCGCGCAGGCGCCGCTCTGGGAGCCCGGCTCCGCGTCCGGATACCACGCGGTCACCCAGGGCTACCTGATCGGTGAGGTGGTCCGGCGGATCACCGGCGACACCATCGGCACGGTCTTCCGCGACCGGGTCGCCGTGCCCGGCGGCATCGACTTCCACATCGGACTGCCGGCGAGCGTGGACGCGCGCGTCGCGGAGCTGGTCCCGCCGGAGACCCGGCCGTTCCAGGACGTCCCACTGACCGAGATCCAGCGGATCACCGCGGACAACCCGCCGACGCCTGTCGAGCTCACCGCGACCCGGGCCTGGCGCGCCGCCGAGATCCCGGCCGGCAACGGCCACGGCAACGCGCGCTCGCTGGCCACGGCGCTGTCCATCCTGGCCGACGGCGGCCGGGACCTGATCTCCGAGGCGGGCGTGCGGCGCGCGCTCGTGGAGCGGTCCGGCGGCACCGACCTGATGCTCAACGTGCCGATCCGCTGGGGCCTGGGCTTCGCGCTCGGCGGCGACTTCCTGCCGAACAGGAACACGCTGTTCTGGGGTGGCCTCGGCGGCTCGTTCGTGGTGGTCGACCTGGATGCGCGGGCCGCGTTCGCCTACGTCATGAACCGGATGGCAGGCGACATCGGTGATCTCCGCGGGCTGTACCTCGCCATGGCCGCCTCGGAGGCGCTCGCCCGGTAAAATCTGCCAATGGCGCACTACTTCGAATCCCTTGTCGAGCAGAAGATCCGTGAGGCGCTGGAGCGGGGCGAGTTCGATAAACTACCTGGCTCCGGCAAGCCACTTCCCGGCTACGGCGGCGAGTACGACGAGGACTGGTACGTCAAGGAGCTCGTCGACCGCGAGAAGTTGGCCGGCGCGATCCTGCCCGCCACGCTGATACTGCGCAAAGACCTCGAAGACCTGCCGGAGACGCTGGCCCGCGCGCGCACCGAACCCGAGGTGCGGCGGATCGTGGCCGAGCTGAACGAGCGGATCGCCGACAACCACCGTGGCCTGCTGCCCGGCCCTCCGACGCTGATCAAACGACTCGACGTGGAGACGATCGTGCACGAATGGTCTCGCCGGTGAGACAGAATGTTCCGGGTTTGAGGTAGGCTGGCCCGTCGGGCACTTCACGACGCGCGAGCACGCAAAGACAGGGCGTGCCGCCCGTTGCATATTACTCACTCAGGGGGCGGTTTTGTCAAGCAGCGTGGAGCAGAAATCCTCGATTGAGGAGGAGCAGGCGTACCTGAACGGCCTGCACCGCCGGCTCGACGACATGCGCTCCGAGGCCTCGGCACGTCTCGCGACGCAGCTGAAGGAGACGGGCGGCACCCCACAGGAGCGGTCCCAGCGGGACAGTGCCGTGACCATGTACACCGACCAGGTCGCGGTCTTCGGCGCGGTGGAGAACGGGCTCTGCTTCGGCCGGCTCGACTTCGCCGCGGACGCGCCCCGCTACATCGGGCGGATCGGCATCTTCGACGACGACGGCGACTACGAGCCGCTGCTTGTCGACTGGCGTGCACCCGCCGCCCGCCCGTTCTACCTGGCCACCGCGGCCGCGCCGCTCGACGTGCAGCGCCGGCGGCACATCCGTACCGCAGGGCGGGACGTGGTGGCACTCGACGACGAGGTGCTCGACCTGGACGACGCCGGTGACGGCGCGCACGACCTGACCGGCGAGGCCACGCTGCTCGCCGCGCTCGACGCACGCCGTACCGGCCGGATGAAGGACATCGTCGAGACGATCCAGGCCGAACAGGACCGGATCATCCGCGCGGACCTGTCCGGCACGCTCGTCGTGCAGGGCGGGCCCGGCACCGGCAAGACCGCGGTGGCGCTGCACCGCGCGGCGTACCTGCTGTACACGTACCGTCAGCAGCTCTCCAAGCAGGCCGTGCTGATCCTCGGGCCGAACCCGACGTTCCTGCGCTACATCGGCCAGGTGCTCCCGTCGCTTGCCGAGACCGGCGTGCTGCTGCGCACGATCGGCGGCATGTTCCCCGGCGTGCGCGCCCGCCGCCGCGAGACGGACGAGGTCGCCGAGATCAAGGGCCGTGCGGTGATGGCCGAGGTGATCGCGGCCGCTGTCGCGGACCGCCAGCGGGTAC
Source organism: Catenuloplanes sp. NPDC051500 (assembly GCF_044454585.1). NCBI lineage: Bacteria > Bacillati > Actinomycetota > Actinomycetes > Micromonosporales > Micromonosporaceae > Catenuloplanes > Catenuloplanes sp. NPDC051500. Next base: position 19,731 of record NZ_JBITDX010000032.1, on the reverse strand, counting down.
CGGACGAGCCCGTCGAGATCGTTGTGGAGGGCGAGACGCGGTTGCTGCTGCAGCCGGCCACCATCCGCGCGGCCCGGGAGCAGGTGCGTCGCGTCGGCAAGCGGCACAACCTGGCCCGCGCCGACTTCGACACCGAGATCATCCACGCGCTGTCGCTGCAACTCGCGGAGAAGATCGGCACGGATCCGTACGCGGACGACGCGCTCGGCGGTGAGGACGCGCCAGGCGACCCGATGATCTTCGACGAGGCCGACCTCGCCCAGATCCGCCGGGAGCTGCGCCGGGAGCCCGAGGTGCTCGGCGTGCTCGACTGGCTCTGGCCCCGCCTGACCCCGCAGCAGATCGTCGCCGGCCTGTACGCGTCGCTGGCCCGGATGACCGCGGCCGCGTCCGGTTTCCTGACGCTGACCGAGCAGGAGGCGCTGCTCCGCGAGCCGGCCGGTGGCTTCAGCGCGGCCGACGTGCCACTGCTCGACGAGGCCGCGGAGATCCTCGGCGAGGAGGAGGACACCCGCCGCGAGCGCATCGCCCAACTCTCCCGCCTCTTCCAGCTCGAGTACGCGCAGGGTGCGATCGACATCGCCACCGGCTCCCGGTCGGTCGACCTCGAGGACGAGGACGACCCGGAGCTGCTGATGGGCACCGACCTGCTCGACGCCGGCAGCATGGCGGAACGCCAGCAGTTCGACGCCGCGCTCACCGCCGCCCAGCGCGCCGCCGCGGACCGGACCTGGGCGTTCGGGCACGTGATCGTGGACGAGGCACAGGAGCTGAGCCCGATGGCGTGGCGGCTGCTGATGCGCCGCTGCCCGAGCCGCTCGATGACCATCGTGGGCGACGTGGCCCAGACCGGCGACCTGGGTGGGACGTCCTCCTGGGACGAGGCACTCAGCCCGTACGTGGGCCGCCGCTACACGCTCACCGAGTTGACGGTCAGCTACCGCACGCCGGGGGAGATCATGGAGCTCGCGGCCGGGGTGCTGGCCCGGGTCAATCCGGCGCTTGCCGTGCCGCGCGCGGTCCGGCACACCGGGGTGGCACCGTGGCGGGAGACCGGCGGGCTTGACGCGCTGGCCGGCGCCGTGAAGGCCTGGGACCGGCACGGCCGGCTCGGCGTCATCGTGCCGACCTCGCTCCTCCCGGAGGCGGCGGCAGTTCTTCCCGAGGCCGCGGTCGGCGATCAGACCGACCTGACCAGCCCGGTCGTGCTGCTCACCGTCCGGCAGTCAAAGGGGCTGGAGTTCGACACCGTCTTCGTCTTCGACCCGGACAGGATCGTGGCGGAGTCGCCTCGCGGGGACGGGGACCTCTATGTGGCGCTTACCCGCGCGACCCAGACGCTCGGCCTGATCTCACCCGCCCCGATCACCTCGCTGCCCGCCTGACTAGCGCTGCCCGCCTGACGACCCGACGAGCGCTGCCGACCCGACGAGCGAGAGGGAGCGGAGCGCAGACCATCGGCCGGGTGCACACGCCGCACCCGGCCGATCGGGGCACCTCACACGTCGGTGACCTCCAGCACGCGCGCCACCGGGGCATGCGCGCCGATCCCCGCACGGAGGTCGAGGCGGCCGGGATCGGACATGAAGGAGTCCAGCCCCGCCCGGCCGGTGAAGCGGATGATCTGCACCTCGGTGGCGCCGCCCGGCGTCCGCAGGCGGCGCTCCAGACGGCCGCCGTGCCGGGCGAGCAGCGCCAGCACGGCGTCCTCGTAGCGGTGGCCGTCGGCGACTGCGTCGTCATGCATCTCGACGACGACGGCCAGAAGCAGGTCAGCAGTCATCCGCGGGAATCTAGCGGTAACAGACCCAGGGCGGGCCGCCCGGGTGGTGAAACGCCGGTCCCGCGGATACAGCGCCCTGGCCTCGCCGCACCCCGGCACCCCACGTCTAATCCCGGCAGCGGTCCGGGCTGTAGAGGTGGCTGTCCGGGAACGCGGTCGCGGTCAGCGCCGGCCCCACGATGATCACCGCGGTGCGCCGGATGCCGGCCGACTCCACCTGCGCCGCGATCGTCGACAGCGTGCCGCGCAGGATCTCCTCGTCGTCCCGGGATGCCCGCGCCACCACGGCCACCGGGCAGGATTCGCCGTAGTGCGGCACCAGCTCCGGGACGAGGTGCGCGATCCGCTGCACGGCAAGGTGCAGCACGAGTGTGCCGCCGGACGCGCCGAGCGTGGCCAGTTGCTCGCGTGGCGGCATCGCGGTCGCCCGCTCGGCCGTGCGGGTCAGGATCACTGTCTGCGCGACGCCGGGCACTGTCAGCTCGCGCCGCAGGCTGGCCGCCGCGGCCGCGAACGCGGGAACCCCCGGCACCACGTCATAGGGCACGCCTGCGAGATCAAGCCGCCGCATCTGCTCGGCCATCGCGGAGAACACGGAGGGGTCGCCGGAGTGCAGCCGCGCCACGTCCTGGCCCTGCGCATGCGCTTCGACCAGGTGGGACACGATCTTGTCGAGCGACAGCCGTGCGGTGTCGACGAGGCGCGCGCCGGGCGGGCACCAGGACAGCAGCTCGGCCGGGACCAGGCTGCCCGCGTAGAGGCAGACCGGGCTGGCCGCGATCAGGTCGCGCCCGCGCACGGTGATCAGGTCTGCGGCGCCCGGTCCGGCGCCGATGAAGTGCACGGTCATGCTCTGCGTACCGTCCATTGGGTCACGGGGAGCGCGGGCCGCCAGGCGGTGAACCCGCCCACCGCACCCGCGCGGGATATCTCGATCCGGGTCAGGTCGCCGCCGAGCGCGTCCCGGGCGGCCGTCACCACGCGTTCCGACTCGATAGTGACCGCGTTCGCGACCAGCCGGCCGCCGGGGCGCAACGCCGCCCAGCACGCGTCGATCATGCCGGGCACGGTGACCCCGCCGCCGATGAAGATCGCGTCCGGCGGCTGAAGACCTTCAAAAGCGGCTGGCGCCGCCCCAGAAATCACAGTCAGCGTGGGTACGCCGAGCGCGCGCGAATTGCCGGCCAGGCGCGCGGCCCGGGTGCCGTCCGCCTCGATCGCCACCGCTGCGCAGGCCGGATGGGCCCGCATCCACTCGATCGCGATGCTTCCCGCGCCCGCGCCCACGTCCCAGAGCAGCTGCCCGGGAATCGGGGCGAGCCGGGCCAGCGTGATCGCACGGATCTCCCGCTTGGTGAGCTGGCCGTCATTCTGGTAGACGTCGTCCGGCAGGCCGGGCACGGTCGGCAGCAGCGGCGCGTCCGGCCCGGCGGCGCACTCGACCGCGACGACGTTGAGCGGCGCGTGGTCACCGGCGGGGAACGCGGCGGCGGTCGCGCTGATCCGGCGCTCGTCCGGCCCGGACAGGTTCTCGAGCACGGTGAGCAGGCTCTTGCCGTACCCCCGCTGCCGTAGAAGCCCGGCCACGGCGGCCGGTGAGCGGCCGTCGGCGCTCAGCACGAGCAGACGCCTGCCGGGGTGGATCCTGGCGTGCAGCGCGTCAAGCGGCCGCCCGACCACGCTTACCACCTCGGTCTCCTCGACCGGCCAGCCGAGCCGCGCGCAGGCAAGCGACACCGCGGACGGATGCGGCACGACGCGAAGCGAGTCCGGCCCGGTCAGGCGCGCGATCGTGCCGCCGATGCCGAAGCACATCGGGTCGCCGCTGGCCAGGATGCAGAGGTTCCGGGTGCGGTGCGCGTCGAGCAGGCCGGGCAGCGCGGGCAGCAGTGGCGACGGCCACGGGATCCGGTCCGCGGCGGCGTCTGGCGGGATCAGGTCAAGCTGGCGCATGCTCCCGACCAGCACCTCCGCGTGGAGCACGGCCTCCCGCCCGGGTGCCGCAAGCCCACCCCACCCGTCCGCCCCGATCCCGACCACTGTGACGGTCACGACCTCGCCCCGGCCGTGGCCCGCCGGGGAGCGGGCGTGCGGGCGTCGCTCACAGAACGTTGCCGAGAACGCGGGTGATCGTGATCTCCAGGATGACGCGGGCCGGATTGACGCGTGGGATCCGGTAGCGCGCGGCGTAGCGGCGTTCCGCGTCCGCGATGAAGTCCGGCTCGTCCCGGACGCGTGCGGTGCCCTCCACTGTCGACCAGTCACGGCCGTCCACCGAGCAGAGCGCGACCGCGGGATTGGCGATCGCGTTGCGGGCCTTCATGCTGGTGCCGGAGGTGAGGACCAGCGCGGTCCCGGCCTCCCAGTCGATCACGGCGCCGACCGGTGTCACGTGTGGTGTCCCGTTCGCCCGGAGTGTGGTGAGCGTGCACAGATGCCGCTCCGTCCAGAACCTGCGGAAATCGTCCCCGACGTCTGCCAGACCTCGCCGGCGTTGCGTGCTGCTCACCGCATGACGATGTCAGACCGCACGTCGTCCGGCATCACACCCCCGCGGTGTGGTGACGCAGCCCCCAGGGTTCGCCGGAAAGCGCGAGGCGCCCGCCGGACGGCGGACGCCTCGATGAGGGGGAACCGGGATCAGGTGCTGGGGCGGCGGCCCGGGCGGGGGTGGAAGCCGCGGCCGGGCCGCAGCAGGCGGCGGCGGGGACCACCCGGGACCGCGCAGGACGGCTGGCCGCGCTCGCCGACAGCGATCTGTGCGCGGCGCCGCCCGGGGATGGGCAGTGCGGCCTGCGGGGCCTCCGGCGGGTCCTGGGCGGCTGCCGGCGACGTACGGCTGTCCGGAGACGGGCCCTGCGAGTCCGGCACGGAGCCGGAGCGGGTGCCCGTCGTGGTCGCGCGGCCGCTCGTGCTCGCGGCCGGGTCCTGCGGCGCCGCCTGATCGCCGCCGTGCGTCTCAGGCGTCTCGGAGACGGCGTCGTGGCCGTCGGCCGGGCGGGTGAGCAGCAGCACGCCGGCCACGGCCAGGATGCCGCCGGTGAGCGCGACCGCGCCGCCTGTGAAACCGCCGACGAACCGCTCCTCGAGGAGCAGCATGCCGACGGCCGCGGACGCGACCGGGTTGGACAGCGACACCGTGGCAAGCGGCGCGCCGAGCCCGCCGTCGCGGTACGCGGCCTGGGACAGCATCACGCCTGACGCCATGAACGCGGCAAGCGTGAACGCGGCCGTGGAGATCAGCGCCAGCGGGCCGTCCGCGGTCACCTGCAGCGACACGGTCTGGGTAAGCGCGGACGAGCAGGCGAACGCGATGCCGGCCGCGACCGCGTAGAGCAGGCCGGACGGGACCGGCGCGGTGATCTGCCGGGCCAGCAGCGTGAGCCCGACCACGATCGCGCCGCCGATCATCGCGACCGTGAGGATCTCGGTGGAGTCCAGCTCGCGGGCGCTGCCCAGCGGCGCGGTGATGACCAGCAGGACGAGGCCGGCGATGGTGAGCCCGGCGCCGCGCCAGTGCACGCCGGCGACGCGGCGGCCGATGACGGCGGCGCCCATCGGAAGCGCGACCACGAGCGTGAGCAGGCCGAGCGGCTGGACGATGCTGAGCGGGCCGAACGCCAGCGCACCCACGTGCAGCCCGGCGCCGGCGCCGTTGAGCGCGACGGACAACCACCAGTGGGGGAGGCGGAGCGAGGCCAGGATGCCGGTGCCGTGCGCGGCCACCCGCTCCTGGACCACCGCGCCCGCGGCGTAGGCGCCCGCGGACGCGATGCTGAGCGCGATGGCGATCGCCAGAGCGTTCATATCGCGAGCCGGATCGGGCCATGCGTCTTCATGCCGGTAACGATCCCCCATTGATCAGCGACAGTCGTCCGGATAACGAGTGATTGTTGCGTACAGCACGTGTTGTACATCAGATTGTGACCGTCATCCCTCAGGATGACGGTGGTCAGGCCCACTCGTGCACCGGCCGGTTCGTGTGCATGTTCTCCAGATAGCGCGAGAACATCTCCCGGAGCGCGGCCCCGCGGTCGAGGTTGCCGCGTTCCTCCAGCTCACGGACGGTTTCCACCTGCCAGGTGGCGCCGTTGACGCCGGCCAGGCAGCGTGCCTCGATCACGCCGAGGAGCCGGTCGCGCTCCTCAGCGGCCACGCCCCAGGCTGTCAGGCCCTCATGCGCGAGGGGGAGGAGGCGGCGCAGCACCAGTTCGGTGACGGGCAGCGTGCCTGCCCCGGGCCAGTAGACGGAGGCGCTGATGCCGTGCCGGGACGCGGCTTGGAAGTTCTCCTCGGCCGCGCCGAAGGACATCCGGGACCAGATCGGGCGCTCGGACGCGGCCAGCGCGCGGGTCAGCCCGAAGTAGAACGCGCCGTTCGCGAGCGTGTCGGCCACTGTCGGGCCGGCCGGCAGCGTGCGGTTCTCCACGCGCAGGTGCGGCTTGCCGCCGGAGACGTCGTAGACCGGCCGGTTCCACCGGTAGATGGTGCCGTTGTGCAGGCGCAGCTCGGACAGCGCGGGCGTCTCGCCGCGGGCCAGCGCCTCGGCCGGGTCGTTGTCCTCGCAGACCGGCAGCAGCGCGGGGAAGTACCGCACGTTCTCCTCGAACAGGTCGAACACCGAGGTGATCCAGCGTTCGCCGAACCACACCCGCGGGCGTACCCCCTGCGCCTTGATCTCTTCTGATCTGGTGTCCGTGGCCTGCTCGAAGAGCGGGATGCGGGTCTCCCGCCACAGCTCCCGGCCGAGCAGGTAGGGGGCGTTCGCGCCGAGGGCGACCTGGACGCCCGCGATGCTCTGCGACGCGTTCCAGTAGCCGGCGAAGTCCTCCGGGCTGACCTGCAGGTGGAACTGGGTGCTTGTGCAGGCGGCCTCCGGTACGACGGTGTCCGCGGTCAGCTCCAGCCGCTCCGGGCCGTCGATGCGGATGTCCAGGTCCTCGCCGCGGGCCGCGAAGATCTGCTCGTTGAGCAGCTGGTAGCGCGGATTCACGGAGAGCGAGTCAAGCGTGAGGTGTTCGGGTCGCAGCGTGGGCAGGATGCCGATCATGGCGATTCGGGCGCCGACCGCGCGCGCCTTCGTCTCGGCCTCGTTGAGGCTGTCCCGCAGGTGCTTCTCGAAGCCGGTCAGCCCGCCCTCGGAGAGCGCCAGCGGCGGCACGTTGATCTCGATGTTGAACTGGCCCAGCTCGGTCTGGAACGCCGGGTCCGCGATCGCGGCGAGCACGTCCGCGTTGCGCATCGCCGGGTTCGCCTGGTCGTCGACCAGGTTGAACTCGATCTCCAGCCCGGTCAGCGGGCGTTCCGCGTCGAAGCAGTGGTCCGCAAGCATCTCGGCGAACACGTCCAGGCAGCGCCGGATCTTCTGCCGGTACCGGGCCCTGTCCTCGCGGGTGAACTCCCGCGGTCCGACCTCCTCGCCCATCTGCGCCGCCTTCCAGGAACGTCTCAGGGATCGCTCGTTACGATCTGCGACCTAACATCTCCAACCGGCGGAGGATTCATGCGACGCGCCGCGCTGTCCCTGTTCACGATCGTGGCGATCGCCGAGGCATGCTCCTGGACCGGGCTGCTGATCGGGATGTTCTTCAAGTACGGCCCGGTCGGCACCGAGATCGGCGTCAAGGTCTTCGGGCCGATCCACGGCGCGCTCTTCGTGAGCTACGTGGCGCTGACGCTTGCGGTCGCCGTGCTGAACCGGTGGCGCGTGACGACCGCCGTGATCGCACTGTCCTGCGCGATCCCGCCGCTCGCCACGTTGATCTTCGAACGCTGGGCCCGGCGCCGCGGCCTGCTCGCCGAGCCCGTCGTTGTCTAGAGAACGACGAAGGCGCCGGCCACGAGCAGGATGATCACGATGCCGGCGAGGGCCTGAAGCACCATGCCCGGCCCGAGGTGGGACCAGATCGTCGGCGGGTGCGGCACGATCATCTGCTGCGTGGTGATGTTGACGATGCGTTCTATCCGGGGCTGAAGCTGCGGGTCCTTCTGCCGGCGCACCCTGATCTGCAGGTGGTCGTGCCGGATGATCGCGCTCTGGCTGACGTGCCCGTGCAGCTCCATCTCGTAGAGCAGGCCGTCGTCGCCGCGGATGCGCATCGGCGTGACCAGGAACTCCGGCCCCTTCTTCAGCTCCTTCAGCTTGCGCCGTGTCCCGCCCTGGCCCGCCGCGCCGCGGATCAGCGTGAGGATCGCGCCGCCGACCAGCTGGGCCGTGCCCGCGAACATGAAGATCGCCATCAGGAGTGGCTGGCCGACCTTCATCGGCCGCGGGTAGCCGTCGAGGTAGTTGATGAACCGGCCGGTCACGAGCGGACCGAACCGGCGGACCACGGGCTCCGGGAAGAGCTCCTTGTCCCAGACTGCCTCGGGCATGGGGTGTCACCGTCCGTTTCTAGCTGCCACGCCATCTCTGCGCCGCCACTCAGCGACGCTGCGTGAGCCGGGCACCCCTCGATTCTACTTTCGGTAGCCGATAAGCGACATTGAGTGAATGGCACGTGAGAACAGGGCCGGACAACGACAAAAGCCGCAGAGGGTACGAGTTTGCGCACGCTCTACGCCGTTCGGCCGCGGGTGGCGGCGATCCCGGGGAAAATACCGGGCATAGGCCGCAGATCGTCAGGGGGAACGAGATGAGCAGCCACTACTCGTACATCAATCCGGAGAGTGTCTTCGCACAGACCGCGCTGGAGATGGTCGCCACGCACGGACCACAGGACGCGTCCTCCGACGACATGATGTGCGACCGCTGTCAGCAGCCGCTCCCGTGCCCGCCGGTACGCAACGCGATCCTGGTCCTCGAGGCCGCCGGCCTTGCGGTCCACCCGGCCGGCAGTGCTGAGGCGCGCCGGGCTGCGGCGGAGGCGGCGCTTGGCCACGCGACGCCGCCCTCAGGTGGGCCGCCGTCCTCATCGCCGCTCACCGCGCCTGCCGACCTGCTCGGCCCGCCCGCGGACCGGCCGGTCCCGGACGCGGAGGACGCGACCGGGACGCCGGAGGAGGCGGTGGTTTAGGGGGCGGTGGTTTAGGGGGCGTCGGCCCGGAGCGCTGCCCAGACGACCTTGCCGCCGTCGGGCAGCGCGACGCTGCCCCACGCCTGCGAGATCTCGCCGACCAGCAGCAGCCCCCGGCCGCCGGGCGTGTGCGGATCCGGCTGGGTGGGGACCGCGGGAAGTGGCGAGCCGTCCCGGACCGCGAGCAGGAACCGGCCGTCCGTGACGGCGAGCGTCACCTGCAGCGGGGTGCCGGCGTGGCGGACCGCGTTGGTGACCAGCTCGCTTGCGATCACGCAGGCGTCGTCCGCGAGCGCGGTCAGGTTCCACCTGGTGCAGGCGTCGTTGACCAGGGAACGGGCCGCCCGGCTGGAATCGGCCACCGGAGGCAGGGAGGCCCGGACCGTTTGACTCTCGGGCTGGGCTGTCATCTCTGTGGCTGGTCTTTCCGCTCGGCTCGGCGAAGGGCGTTCGGAGCAGCGCTTGGATACCCACGATGACGGAACACGAAACAAACCGTCACGATCTGACTTCGCGTCGCCTGCAGTGCCTGTGGTTTCGCTGAGGGCTGAGGCGGTTTCCGGTCCTCCGTGGCTAGCGTGGACGCATGACGGGGGAGAGCACCACTGCCGCACCACAGGTCGGGCTGCGCGCACTCGCGCCCTACCTTCGCTCGCACTGGCCCACGCTTGCGGTGGTCGCGGTGCTGTCCCTGCTCGGCGCCGGCGCGTCGCTGGTCCAGCCCTTGCTCACCCGCGACCTGCTCGACGCGATCGGCACGTCCGGTGCGGTCGGCGGCACTGTCGCACTGCTCGCCTCGCTTGTGCTGGTCGCGGCCGCGATCAACGCGTTCCGTGACTACCTGCTGCAACGCACGGCCGAGGGCGTGGTGCTCGGCACCCGCCGTCGCCTCGCCCATCACCTGCTGCGGCTGCCCATCGCGGAGTACGACGCACGGCGTACCGGCGACCTGCTCTCCCGCGTCGGCGCGGACACCACGCTGCTGCGCGCGGTCGTCACGTCCGGGCTGTTCGAGATCGCTACCGGAGTGGTGATGGTGGTCGGCGCGATCGGCGCGATGGCCCTGCTCGACCCGCTGCTGCTCGGCATCACGCTGCTGGCGCTCGGGCTCGGCATGGGCATCGCGATCACCGCGTCCCGCCGGGTGCGCGCGCTCTCCCGCGCCACCCAGGCCCGGATCGGCGAGATGACCTCGACCGTGGAGCGGGCGATCTCCGCGGCACGCACCATCCGCGCGGCCCGCGCCGAGGGCCGGGAGGCTGACCTGGTGGTGGCGAGCGCGGAAGGCGCCTACGCGGCGGGCCTGCGGGTGGCACGGCTGCAGGCGCTGATCTCCCCGGTCGCGACCACTGCCACCCAGGGCGCGTTCCTCGCGGTGCTTGGCGTGGGGGGCGCGCGGGTGGCGGCCGGTGACATCACCGTCGGCGACCTGGTGGCGTTCATCCTGTTCCTGTTCTTTCTGATCATGCCGCTGGGGCAGGCGATCAGCGCGTACATGCAGCTGCAGACCGGGCTGGGCGCGCTGGAGCGGATCGAGGAGGTGCTGCGCATCCCGGCGGAGGACCAGGGTTCCTCCGTGCGGGGCGTCCCGCCGGCCTCCCGTACCGCTGTGGAGTTCGATGCTGTGGGTTTCGGTTATCCGGCCGCGGACGGCCCGGTGCTGAGCGACGTGAGCTTCACCGTGCCCTACGGGACCAGGACCGCGCTTGTCGGCCCGTCCGGCGCGGGGAAGTCCACGCTGCTGGCGCTCGTCGAGCGGTTCTACGAGAGCACCTCAGGCACGATCCGGGTGGACGGCGTCGACGTGCGCGAGCAGGGTCGTGACGCGCTGCGCGCCCACCTCGGCTATGTCGAACAGGAGGCACCGGTGCTGGCCGGCACCATCCGGGAGAACTTGCTGCTCGCCGCGCCGGACACGGACGACGCCCGGCTGTTCGAGGTGCTGGAGTCGGTCAACCTGACAGGCATCGTGACCCGCACCGACCTCGGGCTGGACGCGCAGGTCGGCGAGGGCGGCGTGCTGCTCTCCGGCGGTGAGCGGCAGCGACTGGCGATCGCCCGCGCGCTGCTCACCGACGCGCCGATCCTGCTGATGGACGAGCCGACAAGCAACCTCGACGCCCGCAACGAGGCGGCGCTGCGCCGCGCGATCGACGCGGCCGCGCAGACGCGCACGCTGCTTGTGGTCGCGCACCGCCTGTCCACCGTGGTCGGGTCGGACCAGATCGTGGTGATGGAGTCCGGCCGCGTGGTGGCGACCGGGCGGCACGAGGAACTTGTCGACAGCAGCCCGCTCTACCGGGAGCTGGCGGCGCACCAACTGCTGGTTCCGGAAGCCGATGCCCCTCACCACTCAGCGCTGTGATGAAGTAGCGTTTCGCACCATGGGTGTGTCGTCACGGTTGAAGAAGAGCTTCCAGAAGTTCCTGCAGCGCCCAGGGACAACCGTCGATCTCGCGCCGCTGCGCAAGCGGCTGCCGGCGATCGAGGCACTGGAGGAGGAGCTCAAGGAGCTCGACGACGCCGAGCTGACCGAGCGGGCCGGCAAGGCGGAGGATTTCACTGAGATCTGCGCGGTCGGCCGGGAGGCCGCTCGCCGGGGCCTCGACCAGCGGCCGTACGACGAGCAGGTGCTCGGCGTGATGGCGCTGCTCTCCGGCAAGGTCGCCGAGATGGCCACCGGTGAGGGCAAGACGCTCACCGCCGCGATCGCCGCGTACGGTCACGTCCGCCAGGGCCGCGGGCCGGTGCACGTCCTCACCGTCAACGACTACCTCGCCGCCCGCGACGCGGACTGGATGCGCCCGGTGATCACGCTGCTCGGCCTCACGGTCGGCTCGGTCACCGAGGCGTCCACCCCTGAGGAGCGCCGCGAGGCGTACGGCTGCGACGTCACCTATGTCTCCGTCTCCGAGGCCGGCTTCGACTACCTGCGCGACCAGCTCGTGGTCGACGTGGCGGACCGGGTGCAGCGCGAGCTGGCCACCGCGATCGTCGACGAGGCCGACTCGATCCTGATCGACGAGGCCCGCGTGCCGATGGTGCTGGCCGGCACCGTCCCCGGCGAGCAGGACCCGGTGCACGCCGCCGCCGCGCTGGTCAAGGGCCTGCGCGCGGTGCGCGACTACGAGATCGCGGAGGACGGCCGGTCCGTCGCGTTCACCACCGAGGGCACCGCGCGGATCGAGAAGAAGCTCGACGGCATCGACCTCTACGCCGACGAGAACTTCGATCAGCTCGCCGCGCTCAACGTGGCGCTTCACGCGCACGCGCTGCTTCACCGCGACGTGGACTACATCGTCCGTAACGGCGCGGTCGAGCTTGTGGACGAGTCGCGTGGCCGGGTCGCCCAGCGCCGCCGCTGGCCGGACGGCCTGCAGGCCGCGGTCGAGGCGAAGGAGGGGCTGACCGCCACAAGCGAGGGCGAGGTGCTGCAGACCATCACCGTGCAGTCCTTCATCGCGCTCTACGACACGGTCTGCGGCATGACCGCGACTGCGGTGCTTGTCGGCGACCAGCTGCGCGAGTTCTTCAAGCTCGAGGTCGCGGTGATCCCGCCGCACGAGCCGAACATCCGCGAGGACCTGCCCGACCGCATCCTGGCCACCCGTGCGGAGAAGGAAGAGGCGCTGGTCGCCGAGATCGCCAAGGCGCACGAGTCCGGCCGCCCGGTGCTGATCGGCACGCGGGACGTGAAGGAGTCGGAGAGCCTTGCCGCCGCGCTTGAGGCCGCCGGCATCTCCTGCGTCGTGCTCAACGCGAAGAACGATGCCGAGGAGGCCGCGATCATCGCGGAGGCCGGCAAGCGCGGCGCGGTCACCGTCTCCACCCAGATGGCCGGCCGTGGCGTGGACATCCGGCTCGGCGGCAGCGACGAGGCCGACCACGACGAGGTCGCTGAGCTCGGCGGGCTGTACATGATCGGCACCGGCCGGTTCGACAGCGGCCGCATCGACGACCAGCTGCGCGGCCGCGCCGGGCGGCAGGGCGACCCGGGCACGTCGGTCTTCTACGGCAGCCTCGAGGACGACCTGATCGTGCGGAACGCGGGCGACATGATCCCGCCGTCGCCGCACATGGACCTGGACGGCGTGGTCACCGACGAGCGGGTGGACTACGCGGTCGGTCACGCGCAGCGCGTCGCCGAGGGCGTGGGCCACGAGATCCACCGCAACACCTGGCGCTACAACGTGGTCATCGAGCAGCAGCGGGTGGCGCTCTCCGAGCGTCGCGAGCGCCTGCTCACCACCGAGGTCGCGTCGGACATGCTGAAGTCGAAGTTCCCGGACGAGACCGCGGAGATCGACGACGAGGTGCTGAACAAGGTGTCCCGGTCGATCGCGCTGTTCCACCTGGACCGGCTCTGGGCCGAGCACCTGGCGTACCTGTCGGAGGTGCGGGAGGGCGTGCACCTGCGCGCGCTCGGCAAGCTGGACCCGCTCGACGAGTTCCACAGGTCCGCGGTGCCGGCGTTCGGGAAGATCATGCCGGAGATCGAGGACCGGACGGTCGACACGTTCGCCGAGATCGACGAGGTGACCGACACCTGGGAGCCCGCCGAGGCGAACCTGGTGCGGCCCAGCGCCACGTGGACGTACCTGGTGCACGACAACCCGTTCGGCTCCGAATTGGACCGTCTCATCGCGGCGGTCGGACGCAGGCTCGTCACCGGCGCGAAATAAACGACATACCGCGCACGAGTGAAGCCCGCCTTATCCGGTTTTCGGCCGGTTAGGCGGGCTTCATGCTGTCTCGCTCATCACCCACCGCAGCGCCCTGATCCGCCGTGAGTGATGTGGCCCCCACCTCAGGAAATTTCTCAGATCTCTTTAATCCTTTCGTTGCTACTGAGCCGTACATCGTGGCGGAGACAGCAGGCGGCCGGATGAGCCCCGGGCGCCGACTGGGCCACACAGTTACGAGCTTCACTCCGGGCGATGGGGACATAGGGAATGACCGTGGATCACGCGAGACGACTTCATAGCTGAGGCCGTGCAAGGAACGCGCGGACCGGCCGGGATCCGGCCGCGCGGCAGCGGTAGTGGCGCGAATGCAGAAGATCGAGGAGCGATGGCGAAACGCAAGAAGTTCGAACGGCCCGAGCGCAACTCCGGCGGAGCACCCGCCGTCGCGGGTGCCGAGGAGAAGAAGAAGGGCGGCGCAGCAGGCAAGCTGCCCTGGCTGATCATCATCGGCGGCGTCGTGGTGTCGCTGTGGGCGATCGGCGCGCTGACCACCGCCGGCGTCGTCCCGGCCGTGTTCATCTTCGCGTACCTGGACTTCTATGCCGGCGTGGTGGTGCTGGTCTCGTTGTCGATCACCGTGATGGTGGGCCTGGCGGCCACCGACCGGCTCATCCTGACGCCCAAGCACCGGGTGCTCGTCCAGGGCGTGCACCGCACCACCGGCACCATCGCCGTGTCGTTCCTGCTGCTGCACGTCACGGTGAAGATCCTTGAGGCGCACGCCTCGGTCATCGACATCGTGGTCCCGTTCATGAACCCGAACGCGCTCTACGTCGGCATGGGCACGCTCGCCGCCTGGGGCCTGGTCGCCGCGTTCTGGACCGGCATCGCCCGGGTCGCCTTCGCCGGCAAGGGCAAGCCGTGGATGTGGCGGGCCATGCACTCGGTCGGCTACCTCGCCTGGCCGGCCGCGCTCGGCCACGGCCTGATGGCCGGCCGCGCGGCCGCCACCTGGGTCGTCGTCTCCTACATCCTCTGCCTGGTCGGCGTGATCATCGCCATGCTGGTCCGGTTCGTCGGCGTCTACAACAAGCGCCTCACCCAGCCGAAGGCGGTGCCGTCCGCCGCCAAGGCCGCCGGCAAGGCCCAGTCCGGCCCGCTCGAGGCCGCCACCGGTGCCCGCGGCGGCGCCGCCCGCCCGATGTACCGCGGCGCGGTCCGCAACCAGCCGTCGTCCGACGAGTCGCTGGCCGCCCCGCGCGGCGCGGCCTGGGGCGGCTTCTCCGCCGAGGACGCTGAGCAGCGCCGCGGACGCCAGTCGCCGCTGCCGGCGAACGCGCTCGAAGAGACCCAGCTGATGTCGAAGATCTCCCGCGACGTCGTGCAGGAGGCGGAGGAGCTTGTCGAGGCCGCCGCCCGCCGCCCGTCCGCGCCGCCGACCACCGCACTTGTCGAGGAGACCCGCCCGGTCCGCCGGGAGCCGGAGCTGATCGACGACTACGAGGAGGAGGCGCCGCGCCGCACCTCCCGCCGCCCGCTCGTCCCGGAGCTTGTGGAGGAGGAGACCGCGCCGGTCGCCCGCCGCCCGCGCCGCCCCGAGCCGCCGATCGAGGACGACTTCGACGAGGTTCCGGTGCGCCGGTCCGGCCGCGCGCCGGAGCCCGAGCCCGAGGACGACTTCGAGGACGAGGCCCCCGCGCCGCGTCGCACCCGCCGGCCCGCGGCCGAGGCGCCCGCCAAGCCCGCGCCGCGCCGCTCCCGCCGCACCGAGGACGAGGACGAGTTCGGCGAGGCGGAGATCACCGCCGCGGCCACGCCGCCGCGCCGTACCCGCCGGGTCGTGGAGGAGCCGGAGGAGACGGCGGCGCCGCGTCGCGCCCGCCGTGCCGCCGAGGACGAGGCCTACGTGACAGGCGAGTACGAGACGGTCTCCCGCCGCGCCCGCCGTGCGGCCGAGGAAGAGGACGACGAGGTCGCCGCCGTCACCGCGCCGCGCCGTGCTCGTCGCGCCGCTGAGGTCGAGGTCGAGGACTCCGAGGACGAGGTCGCGATCGCCACCTCCCGCCGCGCCCGCCGTGCCGTCGAGGTCGAGGAGGACTCCGAGGACGAGGCCCGGCCGCGCCGCTCGCACCGGGCCACCGCGGAAGTGGAGCCGGAGGTGGCAGACACCGGCCGTCGCCGTACCCGCCGGGCCGCGCCCGTCGAGATCGAGGAGGACGAGCCGGCCGCCGTCGACGAGTACTGGCGCCCGCCGGCCAACCCGGTCGCCCGGTACGAGGAGGAGGAGTCCCGCCCCACCCGTCCGGAGTTCAACGGTGACGACACGCCCACGCTCGTCGACCTGACGGCCAGAAGGGCGGCCCGGACGGCCAAACCTTCGAAGGATGCCCGTACCCGCCGTCCGGGTCGTGCCTCCGCGGACGAGGTGTCGGACGACGAGTTCTGGGCGCGCATGCGTGGCGAGGCCAAGTAGAGTCGCTTTCTCTTCCGAATACCCGAAGCAACATATGAAGGAGAAGCGGTGAGCAACGGCGTCGTGCCCCCGGTGGGGTGCATCGGCCCGGCCCGGTTGACTGCGGGTTTCGAGGACTTCGGCCGCCTGGACCTCTGGGCGCACCTGGAGGTTCACGGTGACCTGCGTCCGCTGTCAGCCGACGATCTGATCGACCTGGCCGAGAAGATCAAGCTCACCGGCCGGGGCGGCGCGGGCTTCCCGTTCCACCGCAAGGTGAAGGCCGTGGTCGAGTCCGCGGACCGGCAGGACCGCGCGCCCGTCATCGTGGTCAACGCCACCGAGGGCGAGCCGCCCTCGTGGAAGGACAAGATGCTGCTCACCCGGGCGCCGCATCTGATCCTGGACGGCGCCGCGCTCGCCGCCTGGGCGCTCGAGGCCGAGGAGATCGTCATCGGCGTGGCCGACGACGGCGTCGGCCAGAGTTCGCTTGAGGAGGCGCTCGCGGAGCGCCGCATGCCGGCCCCGACGCGGATCGTGACGGTCCCGCACCGGTTCATCGCCGGTGAGGGTGGCGCGCTGGTCCGCGGCATCAACGGCGAGGCGCACATCCCGCCGGGCATCAAGCAGCGCTCCTCGGAGAGCGGCGTCAACGGCCAGCCGACGCTCCTCTCCAACGCGGAGACGTACTCGCAGATCGCGGTCGCGGCCCGGCTCGGCCCGGAGGACTACACGTCAGTCGGTACGAAGAAGGAGCCGGGCACGGTCCTGCTCACGATCGGCGGCTCCGCGGCGCAGCACATGGTGCTTGAGTGCCCGACCGGCGTGCCGCTGCGCGAGGTGCTCGACATCTGCGGCGCCACCGAGGGCCCCGGCATCCTGGTCGGCGGCTACCACGGCAAGTGGATCACCTGGGAGAACGCGCAGAAGGCCGAGGTCTCCCGGGAGAGCTTCGCCGCGATCGGTGGCACGCTCGGCGCCGGCATGATCATCCCGCTGGGCAACGACACCTGCCCGCTCGGCGAGGCCAGCCGCATCGTCCGCTACCTGGCCGGGGAGTCCGCCGGCCAGTGCGGCCCGTGCCGGCTCGGCCTGCCCGACGTGGCGAACCAGTTCCAGCTGCTCACCGCGTCCGGTTCGGCAGCGGCCGAGCAGGCGGTGCGGAACGCGGCCGGCATGGTCCGCGGCCGCGGCGCGTGCAGCCACCCGGACGGCACCTCCCGGTTCGCGCTCACCGCGCTCGAGGTCTTCGCCGAGGACATCAAGCGTCACCGGCTCGGCGAGGGCTGCGGCAAGCCGGTCAAGAAGCTGCTGCCGATCCCGAACGAGCTGCCCGGCGGCCCGAACATCGGCAAGCTGAAGCTGGACTGGGCACGCTGCGACGGCCACGGCCTCTGCGCCGAGGTCTTCCCCGAGCTGATCAAGCTGGACGGCAACGGCTACCCCGCGTTCCCGGACGCGCCGGTGCCGATCTGGCTCGAGGCGGCCGCGAAGAAGGCGATCCTGGTCTGCCCCGCGCTCGCGCTGCACCTGGACAAGGGCGGCAACGAGCGGGGCGGAAGCGCCGACCGCGGCGGCAAACCGAAGCCGGCACCGCGACGGCGCTGAGCCTCCGCCGGGGTGCCGCTCCTACTGCGGCACCCCGATGTTCACCAGCCAGCCGATGCCGAACCTGTCGGTGAGCTGCCCGAACTCGTCGCCCCACATCTGCATCGCCAGCGGTGTGTGCACCGTCGCGCCGTCCGACAGCCCTTCCCAGTAACCGCGCAGCAGCTCGGCCTCGTCGCCGCTCAGGCTGACCGTCACGTTCGTGCCCGGCTTGTACTCCATGTCCGGCGGCAGGTCCGACACCATCAGCGTCATCCCGGCCGGCGTCTCCAGCTGCCCGTGCATGACCTGGTCCGCGAGCGGCGTCTCCGACATGCCGAACTCGCCGAACGTGCTCACCCGCGTCTCGCCGCCGAGCACGCCCTGGTAGAACTCAAGCGCCTCCCGGGCCTGGCCCTGAAAATTGAGGTACGGATTGAGGCGCGCGACCATGCGAAGCCCTCCTGAGCAGCGCGGATTCGTATCGCAAGCAGACTAGCGGCGCCCCGGGCGCGTCGAGCCTGATTCGCGCACACGCCCCTGTTAGTGTCGGCCGCCATGCCGGTCCACGTCGGAAACGCCCACCGTGACGCCCCCGCCGAACGCGGCTGGCTGCTCGGCCACTTCCAGCCGCCCGGCACCCCGCTGCACAGCACCGACGTCGAGGTGAAGTGGGGCGTCCACCCGGCCGGCGACCGCCGCGCCGCCTGGGCGATCGGCGAGACCCGTACCGCCATGCTGGTCCTGATCAGCGGCGCCTTCACGCTCGAGTTCCGCGACCGTACCGTCCCGCTCGCCGTGCAGGGCGACTACGTCGTCTGGGGCCCCGGCGAGGACCACACCTGGCACGCCCCCACGGACGCGGTAGTCCTCACCGTCCGCTGGCCGTCCCTCCCCGGCTGGAAACTGCCGTAGGACCTCGTCCCGCTCACGCCGTGGTGCGGCCCGCATGCTCCCGACTCTGCTGGCCATTCGCGTGCGGTGGTCTGGGGCCTGACGATCGAAGGGCTGACATCGCGGCCAGGAGTGTGGCGGGTTGGTTCCGGCTGATGCGGTCTCGCGGCACGTAGGGGGCAGTCGGCCGCCGTCTGAGCGGCGGCTGGTCAGGGCCGGCTGCGTTCTGGGCCGTCACACGGGCCGGCACTTCGGCAGCGGGTGTAGCGGGAGGCTGGTTGATCTCCGCCCGGGTGGCCGCAGGGCGAGCGCCGAAGCTGGGAGGGCGGTTGATCTCGGCTTGGGTGGTCGCAAGAGCGAGCGCCGAAGCTGGGAGGGCGGTTGATCTCGGCTTGGGTGGTCGCAAGAGCCAGCGCCGAAGCTGGGAGGGCGGTTGGCCTCGGCTTGGGCGGTCGCAAGAGCCAGCGCCGAAGCTGGGAGGGCGGTTGGCCTCGGCCTGGGCGGTCGCCAGAACCGGCACCGAAGCCGGGAGCTTGCCCGACGGGCCGGTCGATCTTGGCTCTCGTGTGTCGCCACGGCAGGTTGGGTGCTCCGCACCGAGATTGGTTCGTTGTTCGGGATCTCGCGTCCATCTGATGGGATGCAAGATCCTTGCGGCTCTGGTGGCCCTTATCCGAGCGCGATAAGGGCATGCAGATATATAACATGCTTGTTTGATCGCTATAGGTGGGCTTGGGGTGCTGGTGTGATTTCGGTGCCGTGGTTTTCGAGTATTGGTAGTGCTTCTGTGATGGCGCGTTGGATGGTTTCGGCGCCGGTGTGGAAGAGGTGTCCGAGGATGTCGGCGGGTATGTGGAGTCTTTTGTGGAGGATGGTGGCGAGGAGTCGTTGGGGGAAGAGGAGTTTGTGTGGTCGGCCGCCGCGTAGGTGGTGGCGGTTCCAGGCGGGTTGGAGGGTGTTGGTGAGTGTGGTGAGTTCGTTGGTGGTCATGCCGGTGTAGGCGGGGTTGGTGAGGTTGTCGGGTGTGGGTGGGGGTGCGTTGATGGGGTCGAGGGTGTAGTTCCATTCGCTGTGGAATGTGTGGCGGGCGATCGGGAGGGCGGCCATGAGAGCGTCGGGGATTTGGGTGCCGGTGTGGTATTCGCCGGTGTCGAGTGCGGCGTGGACGGTCAGGCCGGTGTGGGTGGTGGTGGCGGCGATGGATTCGACGATGACTTCGTGAGGCTTATTCAGCAAGCCGCTTTAGTCCACAGTAGAACCCCAAGATATAAAGACGGTCCGCTCTTCAGTAGGATGGAGTTACCACACAACAAC
>NZ_JBITDX010000031.1:73626-75280 GCF_044454585.1 Catenuloplanes sp. NPDC051500 | reverse complement strand
CACACCGACTATCGAAGGCCGCTGAGCACGTTCAAAGAAACCATCGATTGCGTAATTGGGCTCCACTTTCACCGGATGGCCGCTGAATAAGCCTCCGTGGCTGGTCAGGGGGCGGCCGCGCCAGTTGAGGGTGATTTGGGAGAAGAGGCGGTGTTCGATCTTGTTCCATTTGGAGGTGCCGGGTGGTAGGTGGCAGACGGTGATGGCCAGGCCTGTTTCGGTGGCGAGAGCGGCGATCCCGGTTTTCCAGGCCCGGTTGCGGTGGCTGTTGGCGCCGCCGGAGTCGGCGGTGATCAGTAGCCGGGTCGCGTGGGGGTAGTGGTGGTGGCCTTGGTGGTGCCACCAGCGGCGTATGGACTCGACGGCGAACGCGGCGGTTTCGTGGTCGGTGCCGACGTTGACCCAGCCGGTGTTGGTGCTGGTGTCGTAGATGCCGTAGGGCACTGCGCGGGGGACGGAGACGGTGACGAAGTCGTGGCTGTTGACCTCGGCCGGTTGTCCTTTCGGCCGCCATTGCCGGCCGTTGTTTTTGTAGTCGCCGACGAGCTCTTTCTTCTTTGCATCGACGCTGATGACCGGCTGGCCTGTGGCGCGGTGAGCGCGGGCCTGTTCGTTGATATAACAAAATTGGGCGTCGCGGTCCGGGTGCTGGTTGCCTTCCAACGTTTTCGTGTTGGCTTGCAGGCTGAAACC
Organism: Catenuloplanes sp. NPDC051500; assembly: GCF_044454585.1. Classification (NCBI taxonomy): domain Bacteria; kingdom Bacillati; phylum Actinomycetota; class Actinomycetes; order Micromonosporales; family Micromonosporaceae; genus Catenuloplanes; species Catenuloplanes sp. NPDC051500. The sequence continues at coordinate 74,587 of NZ_JBITDX010000031.1, read as the reverse complement.
GGCCTCACGCAACAGGTTCCCGACGGTGTCCGCGGAGACCCGATGCCCTGTGGCGGTCAGTGCCGCGGCGAGGTTCCGGGTGGATTTCGTCGTCCATCGCAATGGTGACATCGGATCCCCGCGTTCATCGGGTTCGACCAGCGCCAGTAGCGCCGGCCGCAGCCCGGAATCGACGTCCGCCAACTTTTTGCGGCCCCCGCCCGGCCTGCGGACCCGACCTGAGACGCCCGCGCCGGCGTTCAGTTCCCGCACACCCAGCGCCACGGTCGACTCTGCGGCCCCGCACGCCCGCGCCACCGCACGTATCCCGCCATGACCCAGCGCCCGCGCTTCGGCACCCATGAGCAGGCGGCGCTGCCGCTCATCAAGATGCGGAAAAATCGCCGCGAATTTCGATCCCAGTTGCTCTTGAACCTCGACCGATATACCCATAACAGATCAACGCAGCGCAATACGGCAAGACACGGGGTTAATCACCTGCGCTCCCTAAGGGCCACCAGAGCCGCAAGGATCTTGACGCGGGCCTTACTGATCTTTCGGTGCGTCAGGATGAAAGCCCAGGCGGTATCTATAAGACGAAATGTCGGGCGCGCAGCGCCCGAACCTGGAAACTGTCCGAGAACCTCCATGAGGCGGGTCGTGAGCGTGAGCTGTGTCCTGACATCTTCGGATCAGGTGGGGCTCCGCCTTGCTGCCCGGCCCTGAGACCTGCCGAAGTGCCACGACCAGCCCGCACACCTGCGCGACCCGCGGCCTCGGTGCCGGTCCTTGCACCCACCCAGGCCGCAGCCGCCTCGACCCGCCGCCGCTGAGACGACAGCCGTGCTGCTCTCCCGCTCCGCAAGCACAACGTCCAGCGAAACGACCCACCACGACCCAGCCCCTTCGACCGGGGGTCCGAGACGGCCGGACGCGAATGGGCAACAGAGTCGCTCCCGCAGGCAAACCTCGCGCCGGGCAC
>NZ_JBITDX010000031.1:66777-73530 GCF_044454585.1 Catenuloplanes sp. NPDC051500 | reverse complement strand
GCTCCGCCGGGCTCCGCCGGGCTCCGCCGGGCTCCGCCGGGCTCCGCCGGGCTCCGCCGGGCTCCGCCGGGCTCCGCCGGGCTCCGCCGGGCTCCGCCGGGCTCCGCTCGGAGCCGGTTACGCCGTGTGCCGGAAGACCGTACCGGTGCGGGATCATGCTGAGAGCAGAAGCCACTGTGGATCCGTGCGGGGGCGCCTAGATTGGCTCGTATGAGCCTGCCGGTGTGGTACGAGGCGCGCGGCGCCGGACCAGTGATCATCTTTCCGTGCCGGACACGGCGTGAGCACGCGGATCTGGCCGAACGGCTGGCCGACCGGTACCGGGTGGTCCGGTACATGCCCCGGCATGTGACAGGCATCGACGCGCCGGAGGGCGACGCCGGGGACTGGGTGTCCTGGGAGGAGCAGGAGGACGGGCCCTCGTTCTGGGGCGGCAAGCCGATCGAGGCGTTCCCGGTCGAGCTGGAGGTGGCGGACCTGCACCGGGTCGCGGACGAGGCGGGTGCGGACCGGTTCGTGCTGGCCGGCTACTCGGGGATGGCCGCGCTATGCGGCTTCTTGGCGCCGCTGAGCCCCCGGGTGGCCGGGCTGCTGATCGGCGGCTTCCCGATCCTCGGCTCCAAGGAGTACTGGATGGGCTCGTCCGAGGGCGCGCGCCTGGCCTACCTGACCTCCGGGATGCGGCCGCTTGCCGACAATGCGTTCGCGACCGGGCTGATGTACCGCGCGTGGGACGAGCGGGACGACCGCGCTGCACTGACCGCGCTTCCCGGCCCAAAGATCTTCTGGTTCGGCGCGGAGGACGGCGAGCCCGGCTGCCTGCTCCACGAAAGTCGGCCCGGCGCGCGGCTGGCCCGGCGGGTCCGTGCCACCCGCGACGACCTGGAGGCGGCCGGCTTCACGGTGCTTGAGCTGCCCGCCCTGGACCACATGGGCGTCCAGGCCAACCCGGACATGGTCGCGGCCCGCCTCCGCGTCATGCTCGCCGGCTACAGCTGGTGAGACAGCATCAATCCGGGTCCCCGCCTAGCCTTCGGGAGCGCTCAACGGCTTCGGTCCATGCCTCGATCTCCTCCCTACTGAATCCGTCGAAATTCTGATCGGTGACGATGTATCCGACCTCACGAATCGCCTCGGCGAAGGCAGGATCAATGCCGGACGCGCGCACCGCCTCGACGATCCTGTCGAAGACGGCGTCCGGTGCCATTTCATCCCCATCCACGTCGTCGGTGTGGTAATAGTCGTCCACGTCCTCGCCCGTGTATGTGGCGTGGACGGGAGGAAGGCCCAATTCACGTGCCAGGTCCGGCAGCCGTCCGATCAATCGCACCGGATAGCGGTCCTGTGTCTCGACCGGCCTGGTGAACTCCGGCATGGTCATGAGCTTCATGGCGGTCGAGTCAACATCGATGTCCAGATCGGTCGCTGCGAGGACGGTGTCCACCACTCGGGCGACAGTTGATGTGCTCGGCAACGCATATGCCCAACCGAAGACGCAGCCCGGCATCTCTGCCAGCGCCTGTTCGTCGTCGATCTGGACGAGCCCGAGGTAAAGACAGGTAAGGAGGAACTCCGGCCCGTCCGCATGCGCGATCCCCATCGCGCTTATGGCATGTAAGCCTTCCACCACGGCCACCTGTGGAGTGACCATGCCGTCGGTTCCATCGGTCCGGGGAAGCCCAGCGAGGCGCTGGACACCATCTTCCGGCGGCGCCAGCAGGAAGTCGGTCAGCGCGAGGCTCTGTCGATAGGCGCTGCGCCCACGGTTGGCCCAGCCATCCGTCAAGGATCTGGGAAGTCTCTTCTTGCAGAGATAGTCGTCTGCGGCTGCCTGAACGATCCGGAGCAGGACATCAGGATGGTCAATGGCCAGCCCAGTCTCGGCGCTGACCCCGACCGACAACTCCGTGAATCTGATGAGAGCCTTCCAGTGACTACTTCTCCGTACGGCATCAACCCATACTTCGCGGTGTTGGGCGAAATTGTATGGCTCTGACAATGCAGGTGAGCCGACCAATCCGAGAAAGATCAGGTCGAGTGGGTCTATCCGATCGATCCAGCGCGGTGGGTCCGCTTCGCGGCTCTCGAGGCCGAGTAGTCTGTAGCCGAACGCGTACAGTTCCATCGGACTTCGCGGTTCGTGTGTGGCCTCGAAAAGCTCCGCGAGTGTGGAAAGCAGCGGACTATCATCCCCGACTCCCGGCTCCCGCCCTGTGGTGTCGTTCGGTACCGTTCGACTCTGCTTTTCCGGCGGTGGGGCGATCCGCATCCTCAGGACGAGCAACGCCTCCGTAGGGTGCAGCGGCATGATTTCTCCGATGGCACCCTCCTGCTCAAGGGAGAGCGCGAAATACCGCGCTGCGGCGTCGGATTGGCCGGCGCTGCGTTTCATGCGGCCGATTTTATTAGCTGCTATCCGATCGCCCGCATCAGAGGCGCGCTGAAGGTAGATCATGGCTTCGTCGGTATGTCCTCTGCCGTCGAGCAGAAGACCCAGGTTGTACATCCCATCGGTCACCTCGGCGTCGGCTGCCTGCCGGAAGAGGACCTCGGCCTCTTCCGACCTGCCGGACCTCATGAGGAGGTGGCCCAGATTGCTCTTGATCTCCGCCGGACCGTGCTCGAGTGCCTTCCGGTACCAGAATTCCGCCTCAGCCGTCGCGCCCTCCGCCTCCCGGATTTCCGCCAGGCAATGCTGCGCGCGAAAGTCCCCCCGTTGAGCGGGTTCTTGCAAGAGCCGGATTCCTCTCTCCGTTTCCCCGGTCATCGTCAGCAGAAATCCCAGACTGGCGCGAGCTGCGGTCTCTCCCGAGTTCGACAGCTCCTCCAGTAGAGAACGGGCTTCCTGAGCGCCGCTGCTGCCAGCGGATCGTTCACCAAGGTAGTACAGCGCGGAGGTCTCGCCCTTCTCTGCGGCCATGATTGCCCAGACGGTCGCACTGTCCGGGTCTCGCGCACTTATCGCCCTGGTGAGTAGGAGCATCATGGCCGGAACGTGCCCGGCGAACGCGGCGCGCTCCAACCACCTGACAGCTTCGTCATCGCGTCCCCGCCGGGTGAGGAAAGCGCTGTAAAGGACTTTGCAATCGTGCTGCTCGTCGTCCAGCGACTCATCACCAGTCGCGGCCCGACGGAGAAGGGCCTCTGCATCGGGCAGGCGTCCTTCCTCCTCGGCGACGATCCCCAGGTTGGCCATCGCCATGATGTCGCCGCGCTCCGCCGCCCGTTGCCACAGGGATCTGGCTTCCTCGGGCTCGCCTTGCTCGACGAGGATGTTCGCCAGGTTCGTCATGGCGAACCGAAGACCTGCGTTGGCCGCGAGCCGATACAGCGCCTGGGCGGTGTCGCTGTCGCCCTGCTTCTGCGAGATCAGGGCGAGTCGGTAGACGGCGAGGGAGTGCCCGGTCCTCGCCGCCTTCAAGGTCCACTCTTCGGACTCATCGTGCCTTCCCTGATCTTCGAGGAGGACGGCGAGATTCAACATCGGTGAAGGATCTCCGCCCTCGATCGATCGTCGGTACCATGCCTCGGCTTCGCTGGGATCGCCGCGATCCGTGGCGAGCACGCCAAGCCCGAACATCGCCTTATGACTGTCACCGGGGACGGCGCAGAGGTATGCCGTACCGGCGATGTCGTTCCGGCCTGCGCTGTAGGCCGCCTCTCCGATCTCCGCGTTCTCGTCGGTTGTGGCAATCTCGATCATCTCCGCCCAGACCTGATCGGGAATCGGACGGGCTGCAATCGGCGAGCTGGCGTCGTCGGTCCGGTCCATCAGGTAGTCGTGTGCCTGAAATCCGCCTTCTCTCGGGATGATGCACGAGCTCGCGCCGAGGACGGGCCGGGCCGCGTCAGGCAACACTGCGGCAAAGTCCGGTAGATCGTCACGTTTTCTCATGCCTTGAGGCAGGTAGCCACGGAACAGGCGCGACAGGGCTTCGGAGGGCACCGGCCGGGTGTATCCGGCCCGTCGGCAATCCACCGCCGCGGAGATGATCGCTTGCCGGACAAGGAAATCCCATCCGTCGCCGATCGTCCATCTCGCCATCAGCGATGGTCCGGCGGCGAGGAACTCCGCGAATCCATACTCGTGCTGCGTCGAGGCTTGAGTGATCCGGTCGTCCGTCGAGCCGGCGGCGCGGGCTTCCTCGTCCTCGGACAACTGGTTGGGGACCGCGATCCGCCGAGCGAAGCGGCGCAGCAGGTCTCCCGCGAATCTTTTGGCGCTGATGCCGGGATCGTCGTGGGTGCCGAAGGCCACCTGATCGATCTTCGACAGTTCGTCGTTTCGAATCGTTGCGACTATGACGGCGTTCATCGTCGGCAGCAGCTCGACGAACACCGTGTCGAGGCCGCCGGGCGTCAGGTAGCGCTCAAGGTCGTCGAGCCAGATGACAGCGCCGACCGGAGAGGGCTCCAATCGCATGATGTCCTGCACGGCGTGAGCGTCGACGGGTATGAGCATGTCGTGGTTCGGGCAGAGTCTTCGGACCATTTCGAACGCCGTTCGGGTCTTGCCGGCTGCCGCCCGGCCGTGCAGAAGGATCAAGCCGCCTTCGGGTATCAGCCACTGGATCTCTTGGTCGATGTCGCGACTGACGTATGGCGGCAGATCGGTGTCGCCGTCGGGTGCGAGACGAATCGACTGTTTTACGCCCAGCAAGACCGGATCGACGTCGGATACCAACGGTGGCCTTCCGCTGTCGCCAAGAAACTGCAAGCGGATTGAGGCCTCGGCGGCCGGAGTGCTGCCCCGTCTCGACAGAAGCCGCGCAGCCCTGGGCACGGCGAATCTGGCGATCAGCCCTATCAGCCCGACAATCGCGATCATGCCGGAGACGACGCTCGACCACTGGTCGGCCTTGCCGAGTCCTGCATTCGCGAGGAACACAGCGAAGCCGGCAAGAGCGAAGACGAGTAGTGCCCAGACAGTGATGGTGGCAATGAGCGATGGGCGTCGACCGGTCACCTGATGATGATGCCTTGCGTAGGCAACCGCGGTTCAGGTGTAACCGGTTACGTCAGTTGCCGGACTCGCGTTGCCAGAGGAGTTCGCCGACGCGGTCCAGGCCGCGGTTCAGGTGGCGGCGGTAGGTGCTGAACGACAGGCCGAGCCGTTCCGCGGCTGCGACCTGCGTGGGCAGCCGGTGGAAGAACGTGGTCGCCACCACCCGGTGCAGGCGGGCCTCGCCCGGGTCCTCACGCAGCCCGTCGACCGCGTCCGTCAGCAGCTCGCGCAGCGCGTCCACCGGGCTGCCGGCCGTGCCGGTCACCATCCGGGTCCGCAGCAGCGGGCTGGCGGCCAGCGCGCCCGGCCGGTGGAAGTCGCGAAGCGCCTCGCGAACTGCGGTGTCGAAGTCCGGGCGGGCCAGCACGGACGGCGCGGGCCCGGTGGGCGCGGCGATGGCCGGTGGCACCAGCCCGAACCAGGTGTCCGGCGGCGTCACCCGCCAGTCGCAGCCGAACAGCGCGTACCGGCGGCCGTCGACAAGCGGGGCCGCGCCGGTCGGGCGGTGGCCGAGCATGCCGAGCCGGTGCGCCCACTCCTCGGGTGCGATTGTCGGCACGTAGGACCAGGCGAGCCGGTCGGACCGGATCCAGTTCGAGTAGATGCGCAGCTGCAGCAGGTGCAGCGCGTGCGAGAACCCGTCACGTGTGACGATGAAGCGGGCCAGGCCCAGGTGTTCGCCCGCCCCGAGCGGCCGGGTGCGTTCCGCGTGCGCCCAGGCGGCGGCCGCGAGCGGGTCGGCCGCGGCCGCGTCCGGGTCGCCGACCGGCAGCCGCAGCCAGAGCAGGAAGCCGGCCGGCGTGTCGTCCGAGGACCGCCGGTAGACGCGGAACGACTCCGGCTGTGCGCGCAGCCAGTGCGCCACGGTCGCGGCCGACTCCGGGCCCTCGGCCGTGCGGGTCATCGCCACGATCGCGTCGTGGTCGCCGTGGAACAGGCCGTCCTCGTACCCGTCGCCGTGCTGGGGCATCAGGGTCAGCCACTCGGACATCGGGCCGTAGCGCTGCAGGTGGGCGACCCCGCGGGTGGCGGCCAGCGAGTCCGTCGGGCCTTCCGCCGCCCGAGCCCGGTCCAGCAGGTGCGCGCCGATCGCCCGGTGCATCCGCTCGTACCCGGCGGGGTCGCGCCAGCGCAGGTCCGCGTCGACGGCCTCGCCCACCATCTCGTGCAGCGCCACGCCGTCCGGGCCGGCGTCCGCGAACGGCAGCCGCCGCAGCCAGTCCAGCAGATCGGCGCCGACGACCTCGAGCAGAAGGTCAGTCGTGGTGTACGGCGCGTGCGCGCAGACCTCAAGCGCCTGCCGGTGCGCAGGGGTCGGCACGTCGCCGATCAGCGCGCCGAGAAGCGACGCCAGCACCTCGGGCGCCGGCTGCCAGGGCGCACCGGCCGGTGGCAGCGCGTCCGCGGGCAGCGTGGCCGCGAGGCTCAGCGCGAGCGGGTGCCCGCCGGTGAAGGAGAGCACGGCCTGGTGGTGTTCCGGTGCGACGCCGCGTAACCGGAGCAGCCGCGCGGCCTCGGCCGGGCTGAGATCACCGAGTTCGTACGACGAGGGGGAGACCGGTTCGCGTCCGGCGATCACCACGGCGGCGCCGGGCGGCAGCGCGGGCAGGAACACGTCCCGCAGCCAGGCCTCCAGCGGTCGGCAGTGCTCGAACGCGTCGACGAGTAGCACGTCGAACCGCCCGGCCGGTACGAATCCCGACGGCGCGAGTCCCGACGGCGTGAATCCTGACGGCGCCGACCCGGCT
>NZ_JBITDX010000031.1:0-66680 GCF_044454585.1 Catenuloplanes sp. NPDC051500 | reverse complement strand
GCTGGCGTGAATCCTGACGGCGCCGACCCGGCTGGCGTGAATCCTGACGGCGCCGACCCGGCTGGCGTGAATCCTGACGGCGCCGACCCGGCTGGCGTGAATCCTGACGGCGCCGACCCGGCTGGCGCGGATCCCGACGGCGCGAATCCGGCCGATGCCGACCCGGCCGATGCCGACCCGGCCGGTGTGAATCCAGCCGGCGGGACGCCGACGGCCCGGCCGTCCACCTCGACGACAGTGCGTCCGGCGTCCCGGGCCTCGTCCGCGAGCCGGCGCAGCAGCGTGGACTTGCCGATGCCGCCGGGCCCGTGCAGGTGGAGCACGCCGCCGTCGCGCAGCACCGCGCGGAACGCGGCCAACTCGCGGTCCCGGCCGACGAATGCCCGGTCGCGGGCCGCCCGCAGCCGCTCGCCCAGACTGCCGGGCAGCGAGACGCCGAGCGGTGGGTGGGCGGCGAGCGGCGGGAAGGCGAGCGGCGAGTCGGCGGGGCGGGGCCGCGGGATGACGAGATGGCCGCCGGAGAGCTCCGGGAGGCCGGGATAGCCGGGCACGTCCGGTCGCTGAACCATGGATGCGCATCCTAGTCCGGCGCTGGCCTTGCCGAAGAAAGCGCAGTTAGAACGACTATCCGGCGACGGTGTACCCGCCAGTGCGTCACCGTGTGCCGCGGCGCAGGGATCGGGTCCGGCGCCCGCTTGTCTGGTGCCGGGCGCCCGCGGCCGATGCCAGGATGTCCGCCAGGTCGTCGAATCCGTCCCGGATCAGCCCGACCGTGACCCGGATGTGGTCGCCGTCCAGCGGCTCCACCTCGAACGGCGCGCCCGGCGCCACGCCGATCCCGTGCGCGGCCAGGCTGAGCATCGCCACCTGCTGGTCCCGGACGCTTACCCACATGTTGATCCCGTCCGCGGCCGTGGCGCGCACGTCCCGGGCCGCGAGCGCGGTCAGCAGCGCGTCGCGCCGGGCCGCGTACTCGCGCCGTGCGGCGGTGATCTGTTTGACCACTGCCGAGTCGGTGAGCAGGTCGAGCAGCACGGCCTGGAGGATGCGGCTGGACCAGCCGGGGCCGAGCAGCCGCCGGTCGGCGACGGCGGCGATCAGCGCGCTCGGGCCGCCGACCGCGGCCAGCCGCAGGTCCGGGCCGTGTGACTTGGAGAAGCTGCGCACGTGCGCGGTCTGCTCCGGAAGCCAGGCGCCGATGCTTACCGGGGTCGCGGTGGCGATGTCGCCCGCGTGGTCGTCCTCCACCACCATCACGCCGCCGCCGAGCGGGTGCGCGGCGAGCACGGCCGCGAGCTGCTCGGCGCGGGCCGGCGTCATCGACACGCCGGTCGGGTTGTGCGCGCGTGGCTGCAGGTAGAGCGCGGTAGGCCCGACGTCGAGCGCGGTACGCAGCGACGCGGGCAGCAGGCCGTCCGCGTCCATCGCCACGGGTACGGCCACCGCGCCCACCGACTCGAGCAGGTCGAGCACCGGCGGGAACGCGGGGTTCTCCACAAGCACGTGGTCGCCGAACCGGACCACCGCCGAGGTGAGCCGGTCGATCGCGTCTAGCGCGCCGTCGACCACGGTGAGCTGGTGCGGCGGGAACGGCCAGCGTTCGCGCAGCACCGATTCGAGTCGGGGCAGCACCGGCTCCTCCAGGTAGGAGGTGGTGAATCTGGTGTCGCCGATCCGGCGCAGCGCGGACCCGAGGTCGGGCAGCAGGTCGTGGTCGGGTACGCCTGTGGAGAAGTCGTGGGGGAGTGCGGCCGGGCCGGCGGTGACTCGCGCGTACCGCAGCTTCTGCCGGGGGCGGCCGGGCGTCAGCACGAACGTGCCGGACCGGCCGCGGGTCTGGATCGCCCCGGCGGTGGCGAGGCTGCGCCAGGCCTCGCTGACGGTGGTCGGGCTGATGCCGAGTTCGCGTGCCACCGATCGTACCGTCGGCAGCCTGGCCCCCGCGGGAAGTTCTCCGGTGTGGACGAGTCGGCTGACCGCGGCCGCTATTCCACGCGCGCTGCGGTCATTGACCGCTCCGGCGATGAGCTGCAGCATGTTACTTCTCCGCAATAGGCTGTAACAGATTGGCCATTGTCCGCCCGTACCTGTGTCGTTAAAGTCCTACGCCATCGGCCTTATCCGGCACAAGCTCGAAGACAAGACTGCGGAAAACCGGCGACCCTTGGAGGGGAACCATGGCAGACGTCGTTCGTGCCGCCATCGTCCAGACGAACTGGACCGGCGACAAAGAAAGCATGATCAAGGCCCATGAGGAGTATGCCCGGCAGGCGGCCGCGCAGGGAGCTCAGGTCATCTGTTTCCAGGAGCTGTTCTACGGGCCGTATTTCTGCCAGGTCCAGGACGCCGGGTTCTACGCGTACGCGGAGTCGGTCCCCGGCCCCACCACCGAGCGGTTCCAGGCCCTGGCCAGGGAGTTGGGCATGGTGATGGTGCTGCCGATGTACGAGCAGGAGCAGCCCGGCGTCCTCTACAACACCGCCGCCGTGGTCGACGCGGACGGCAGTTATCTGGGTAAATACCGAAAGAACCACATTCCGCAGGTCAAGGGGTTCTGGGAGAAGTTCTACTTCCGCCCCGGAAACCTTGGTTATCCGGTGTTCGACACCGCGGTCGGCCGGATCGGCGTGTACATCTGCTACGACAGGCACTTCCCCGAGGGCTGGCGCGCGCTCGGCCTGGCCGGTGCCAAGATCGTATTCAACCCGTCCGCCACAAGTCGCGGCCTCTCCGCCTATCTCTGGCAGCTGGAACAGCCGGCCAGCGCGGTGGCGAACGAGTTCTTCATCGGTGCGATCAACCGCACCGGAATCGAAGAACTCGGGGACAACGATTTCTACGGGACGTCGTACTTCGTCGACCCGGAGGGCAAGTTCGTCGGCGAGGTCGGCGACGCGCACAGCCCGGAGCTGATCGTCCGCGACCTGGACCTGGGTCTGCTGGAGACGGTCCGCGACCGCTGGCAGTTCTACCGGGACCGCCGCCCGGACTCCTACGAGACGCTGGTGAAGCCCTGATGACGACGCTGATCACCAACGGCACCGTCGTCTCGCCGACCGGCGTGCACGAGAACGATGTCCTGATCGACGGCGAGAAGATCGTCGCGCTGTTCGCGCGGGGCAAAGGGCCGGAGACCGCAACAACAATCGACGCCACCGGCAGGTACGTCATCCCCGGCGGCATCGACGCGCACACGCACATGCAGATGCCGTTCGGCGGCACCGAGGCGTCTGACACGTTCGACACCGGCACCCGCGCGGCCGCGTTCGGCGGCACCACCACGATCATCGACTTCGCGATCCAGCGCACCGGCGAGGTCGTGCAGGACGGGCTGGCCGCCTGGCACGCGAAGACGGCGGGCGAGTGCCACATCGACTACGCGTTCCACATGATCCTCGGCGGGGTCACCGACGACGCGCTGAAGGCGATGGACCAGCTTGTCGCGGACGAGGGCGTGAGCAGCTTCAAGCTGTTCATGGCGTACCCCGGCGTGTTCTACAGCGACGACGGCCAGATCCTGCGCGCGATGCAGAAGGCGCGGGATAACGGCGCCATGATCATGATGCACGCGGAGAACGGCCCGGCGATCGACGTGCTGGTCCAGCAGGCCCTTGCGCGCGGCGAGACCGACCCGGTCTTCCACGGCCTGACCCGGCCGGAGGCGCTTGAGGCGGAGGCGACGCACCGGGCGATCCAGCTGGCCAGCGTGGCCGCGGACTGCCCGCTCTACATCGTGCACCTGTCCGCGAGCAAGGCGCTTGAGGCGGTGGCCGAGGCGCGCGACGCCGGGCGGAACGTGTTCGCCGAGACCTGCCCGCAGTACCTCTACCTGACGCTCGAGGACCAGCTGGGGGCGCCCGGATTCGAGGGCGCGAAGTGGGTCTGCTCCACGCCGCTGCGGTCCAAGCACGAGCACCACCGCCGCGACCTGTGGAAGGGCCTGCGCAGCAACGACCTGTCGATCGTGTCGACCGACCACTGCCCGTTCTGCTTCAAGGACCAGAAGGATCTGGGCATCGGGGACTTCTCGAAGATCCCGAACGGCATCGGCAGCGTCGAGCACCGCGTGGACCTGCTCTACCAGGGCGTCGTGGACAAGAAGTTGTCGCTGGCCCGCTGGGTGGAGACGATCGCGACCACGCCCGCGCGGATGTTCGGCCTGTACCCGCAGAAGGGGATCATCGCGCCCGGCTCGGACGCGGACATCGTGCTCTACGACCCGAACGGCCGGACCCGGATCGGCGTGGACACCCACCACATGAACATGGACTACTCGGCCTGGGAGGGCTACGAGATCGCCGGCAAGGTCGACACCGTGTTCTCGCGCGGGCAGAAGATCGTGAGTGACGGCGCCTACCACGGCCGGAAGGGCCACGGGCAGTTCGTCAAGCGCGGCCTCTCCTCCTACCTGGTCTGAAAGGGCGACAGATGGACATCGGAGTCGTCTTCCAATGCGATCCGCCCGCCCGCCGCGTGGTGGAGCTGGCCCAGCAGGCCGAGGCCGCCGGCTTCAGCCATGTCTGGACGTTCGACTCGCACCTGCTCTGGCAGGAGCCGTACGTCATCCACTCGCAGATTCTCGCCACCACCGAGCGGGTGATCGTCGGCCCGATGGTCACCAACCCGGGCACCCGGGACGTGACTGTCACGGCAAGCACGTTCGCCACGCTCAACGAGATGTACGGCAACCGGACGATCTGCGGCATCGGCCGTGGCGACTCCGCGGTCCGCACGCTCGGGCTGAAGCCGACGTCGCTGCGCGAGCTGCGCGAGTCCGTCCAGGTCATCCGGGACCTGGGCAGCGGCCGGCACGCCACCTACAACGGCAACGACGTGCACTTCCCGTGGGTGTCGGCGGACGCGAACCTGGAGGTGTGGGTCGCCGCCTACGGCCCGAAGGCGCTCGCGCTGACAGGTGAGGTCGCGGACGGTTACATCCTCCAGCTCGCCGACCCGGACATCGCGGCCTGGATGATCACCTCGGTCCGGGACGCGGCGTCGAAGGCGGGCAGGGACCCCGACGCGATCACGTTCTGCGTGGCCGCGCCCGCCTACATCGGTGACGACATCGCGCATCAGCGGGAGCAGACGCGCTGGTTCGGCGGCATGGTCGGCAACCACGTGGCCGACATCGTGGCGCGCTACGGCGCGGACGGCGCGGTCCCGCAGGCGCTCACCGACTACATCAAGGGCCGCCAGGGGTACGACTACAGCGAGCACGGGCGCGCCGGCAACACCCACACCTCGTTCGTCCCGGACGAGATCGTCGACCGCTTCTGCATCCTCGGACCGGTCGAGGCGCACCTGGAGAAGCTGCACGCGCTCCGCGACCTCGGCGTCGACCAGTTCGCTGTCTACCTTCAGCACGACGACCAGGAGCACACGCTCGCCGAGTACGGCAAGCACGTCATCCCGGCCTTCGCGTCGTGAGGCTCAGGACCCCGCTGGCGGCCGTCCTGGGTCTGGCCGCCGGCGTGGCGCTCTGGGAGGGCTACAAGGCGGTCGGCGACCCGCAGGGCACCGAGATTCTCGGCGTCCGGCTGCTGCCCCGCGCGAGCGACGCCGCGATGCCGCACGTGCTCGACATCCTTGAGCGCTTCGGCCGCGCGGAGCTGACCGGCGGCGACCCGATCTGGCTCGTGGTGCTCGCCGCCTGCCTGTTCACGCTGCGCAACGTGGCGGTCGGGCTGGTCGCCGGCGGTGTGATCGGCCTGCTGCTTGCGGTGTTGATGCAGCGGTTCCGGATCGCCGAGCGCGGCCTGCTGCCCTATGTGATCCTGTCCCAGACCGTTCCGCTCATCGCGCTCGCACCGGTCATCGCGGGCTGGGGCGGGCGGCTGCAGCTCGGCGCGTACCCGTGGCAGCCCTGGATGTCAGTCTCGGTGATCGCCGCCTATCTCGCGTTCTTCCCGGTCGCGGTCGGCGCGCTGCGCGGTCTGCAGAGCCCCGCGCCGATCGCGGAGGAGCTGATGCGCAGCTACGCGGCCGGCTGGTGGCGCACGCTGTGGAAGCTCCGGCTGCCCGCGTCGACCCCCTACCTGTTCCCGGCGCTGCGGCTGGCGGGCGCGTCCGCGGTGGTCGGCGCCGTGGTCGGGGAGATCTCCACGGGCACCCGCGGCGGCATCGGCCGCCTGATCATCGAGTACTCCCGCGAGGCCACAAGCGACCCCGCAAAGGTCTACACCGCAATGATCGGCGCGGCGCTGCTCGGTCTCGCGGTGGCGGGCACTGTCGCGCTCGCCGAACTCCTCCTGACCCGCCGCACAGCGCTCACACGCTGACCCCCGATCACACCCCTTCGCGGGTACGCCGTGAGTTCCCCCTCGCCACGGAAGGCGTTGCCAATGACCGCACCCGAGACGGCCGTGGAGCTGCGCGGCGTCAGCAAGATCTTCAACGAGGGCCGGGCCGGCGAGGTGGCCGCGCTGACCGGCGTCGACCTGACCATCGCGCGTGGTGAGTTCATCGCGCTGATCGGCCCGTCCGGCTGCGGCAAGTCCACGCTGCTGCGCCTGGTCGCGGACCTGATACCGGGCAGCGCCGGCACGGTCACTGTCGCGGGTAAACCGGCCCGGCAGGCGCGGCTGGACCAGGAGTACGGCATCGCGTTCCAGCAGGCCGGACTCTTCGAGTGGCGGACCGTGCGCCGCAACGTGGAGCTGCCGCTCGAACTGCGCGGCCACGGCCGGAAGGAACGCCGGGCGCGCGCGGAGGAGATGCTCGAGCTGGTCGGCCTGGCCGACTTCGCGGGCCACTATCCGGCGCAGCTGTCCGGCGGCATGCAGCAGCGGGTGGCGATCGCCCGTGCGCTCGCGGTGCACCCGCCGCTGCTGCTGATGGACGAGCCGTTCGGCGCGCTGGACGAGATGACCCGGGAGCGCCTCCAGGACGAGCTGCTGCGGATCTGCGCGTCCACCGGCACCAGCACGGTCTTCGTCACGCACTCGATCCCGGAGGCGGTCTACCTGGCGGACCGGGTGGTGGTGATGAGCCCGCGTCCCGGCCGGATCACCGACGTGGTGCCGATCGACCTGGGCACACGCACCGAGACCACGCGGCAGTCGCCGGGCTTCTTCACCGGCATCACGACGGTCCGCGCGGCGCTGCGCGGGACCGCCGCCTCCGCCACTGCCGCCTCCGCCGACGGCGAGACGGTGGGGGCGGACCGGTGAGCGTGCTCGTCGACCGTGCGGTGGCGGTGGACCCGGCCGGGCCGTCGCGCGGACGCCACCGTACCGCTGAGGGCGTGAAAGGTGTTGTTCTTCAGGTTCTTCCGCCGTTGCTTGTGGGGGTGGCGGGGCTGTCGGCCTGGGAGGCGGTCGTCACGCTGGGGCGGGTGGCGCCGTTCGTGCTGCCCGCGCCGTCCGCCATCTGGGAGCAGTTCACCAGGAGTTTGGACACGATCATCAAGACCGGGCTGGCCAGCGGTACGAACGCGCTGGCCGGGCTGGTGCTCGGCGTGACGGTCGCGCTGCTTGCCGCGATGGCCGCCGCCCGGTTCCGGTTCCTCGCCGAGGTGTCGGTGCCGATCGCGGCCGCGGTCAACGCGCTGCCGATCATCGCGCTGGCCCCGATCCTGAACACCATGTTCTCGGCCACCAGCAACATCCCGCGCCGGCTGGTGGTCGCGATAGTGGTGTTCTTTCCCGTCTACATCAACACGCTGCGCGGGCTGCGCGAGGTCGACCCCATCCACCGGGAGCTGATGGACAGCTATGCCGCGAGCGGCTGGTCGTTCACCCGGCTGGTGCGGTTGCCGGGCGCGCTGCCGTTCGTCTTCACCGGGATCCGCCAGGCGTCCTCCCTGGCGGTGATCGCGGCGGTGGTAAGCGAGTACTTCGGCGGTCTGCAGGACGGCCTGGGCTCGCGGATCACCTCGGCGGCGGCCAACACCGCATATCCCAGAGCGTGGGCCTTCGTCCTCGGGGCGTGCGTGCTCGGACTCGTCTTCTACCTCATCGCGCTGCTGCTGGAGCGTCTGGCGACGCCGTGGCGCTCACGTTGACCCCCCTGCTTCGGAGGACGCTGTGAAGATTCGAATACTCCTGACCACACTCCTGGCCGCCGGCGTCGCGCTTGCCGGTTGCGGGACCGCCGACCAGGCCGCCTCGCCGGGTGCCGGTGGCGGCCTGATTCCGGTCAAGCTGCAGTTGCAATGGTTCGTGCAGGCCCAGTTCGGCGGGTTCCTGGCCGCTGTCGACAAGGGCTTCTACCGCGAGCAGGGCCTCGACGTGACGATCCTCGAGGGCGGCGTGGACATCGTGCCGCAGACAGTGCTCGCGCAGGGGCAGGCCGACTACGCGGTCGCCTGGGTGCCGAAGGCGCTGGCCTCCCGCGAGCAGGGCGCCGGGATCACCCAGGTGGCGCAGATCTTCCAGAAGTCCGGGACGTACCAGGTCTCGTTCGCGACATCGAACATCAGGACCCCGGCGGACCTGCGCGGCAAGAAGGTCGGCAACTGGGGGTTCGGCAACGAGTTCGAGCTGTTCGCGGCCATGACCAAGGCCGGGCTGGACCCGGGGAGGGACGTGACGCTCGTGCAGCAGCAGTTCGACATGCAGGCGCTGCTCTCCGGCGACATCGACGCGGCCCAGGCGATGAGCTACAACGAGTACGCGCAGCTGCTTGAGGCTCGCAACCCCGCCACCGGCCAGTTGTACCAGCCGTCCGACTTCACGGTGCTCGACTGGAACACGGCCGGGACCGCGATGCTTCAGGACGCGGTCTGGGCGAACGCGGAGAAGCTCGCCGACCCCGCCTATCAGGACACCACAGTCAAATTCCTCGCCGGTACGCTGAAGGGCTGGGCGTTCTGCCGGGACAACGCTTCGGCCTGCCGGGACCTCGTGGTTGCGAAGGGGTCGAAGCTCGGCGCCGGTCACCAGCTGTGGCAGATGAACGAGGTCAACAAGCTGATCTGGCCGTCCACGTCACGCGTGGGTCTCATCGACGAGGCCGCCTGGAAGGCCACCGTCGCGCTGGCGATGAGCACGAAGAACCAGGACGGCCAGACCGTGCTCACCGCGCAGCCGGAGGGCACCGCATTCACAAACGACTTTGTGCAGCGGGCGCTCGACTCGCTGAGTTCGTCCGGCACTGACGTGGTGGGCTCCGGTTTCACGCCGGCCACTGTCACGCTCTCGGAGGGTGGCGCCTGATTCACCCGACGTGAGGGGCGCCCGGCGACTGTGCCGGGCGCCTCTTTTTCTTTCTGCCCGTATCCCTATCAAACCTATAGGGTTTATCGGCTAGACTCCTATTGCTTCAGTAGTTCCGACGAGTTCTGAGGACCTCAACGATGAGCGCACTTGATCTTGAAGCGCCCGGCCGCGTCAGCCGGCTGCGCGATGTCGCCCGGCGCACCGCCGCGGACCCCGCGTCCTGGGGTGTGGAGCCGCGCTTCGACGCCGCCTCGCGGTGGTACTCGCGGCTGTTCGCGGCCGCCGACCACGAGGCGTGGCTGCTCACCTGGCTGCCCGGCCAGTCCACCGACCTGCACGACCACGGCGGGTCGGCCGGCACGTTCGTGATCGTCTCGGGTTCGCTCACCGAGGAGACCGTGCACGCGGGTGTGTCCGGTGCCGTCCTCCGCAGCGATGCCTACGTCGCCGGCGACGCTCGGCCGTTCAGCGCCCAGCACGTGCACCGCATCGTCAACACCTCGGCCGCGCCCGCGGTCAGCCTGCACGTCTACGGCCCGGCGCTCACCCAGATGACGCGCTACCGGCTGCAGGACGGCGCGCTGCGCGTGCTGGAGATCGACCGCGCGGGGGTGGCCTGGTGATCACGCCCTGGAACAGCTCCGTGCTCGACTCCTGTCCGGCCCACCACACCCCGCCGCAGGGATCGCGCGGCATCGCCGACGTGCTGGAGACCGCGCGCCGCACGCTCGACCGGCTGGAGCCGGAGGCGGCGCACCTGGCCGTCCACGCCGGTGCGATGCTCGTCGACATCCGGCCCGCCGCCCAGCGCGCGGCCACCGGCGAGATCCCCGGCGCGCTGGTCATCGAGCGCAACGTGCTTGAGTGGCGCCTCGACCCGCGCTCCGACGCCCGGCTGCCGTTCGCCGACAGGTACGACCTGCCGGTGATCGTCTTCTGTCAGGAGGGCTACACCTCCTCGCTCGCCGCGGCCGCGCTCAAGGAGCTCGGCCTCTACCTCGCCACCGACCTCACCGGCGGATTCCGCGCCTGGCGGATGGCCGGGCTCCCCGCCTACCCGCCCGCAAACGCGCCCCGATTGCAGCCCAGCTACCAGCCTGCCTGACGTTCTCGCAGGTCGTTTCCCCAGGAGGAGACATGTCGGTCATCGCTCTCGCCCCCCGTCACCAGCGGCCCGCCGCCGGTCCCGGCCGCGCCACCACCCCCGGCGCCCGCCGTCCGGCCGTGACCGTCACGCTCTCCATCCCGCTCGGCCTCGGCGACAACACCCGCCTGCTCGAGGTGATCCGGGAGCTGGCCGCGCTGGGCGGGGGCCAGGTGTCGGTGGCCGACACCGGCGTCCCCGTGCCGGAGCCGGAGCCGCGCGCCGAGTCGGAGCTGCGTGCCGAGTCGGAGCTGCGTGTCGTGCCGGACCTCGCCGGCCTCACCGTCTACGCCGGCTCCCGGACCGTCTTCATCGGCCGCGAGCCGCTCAGCCTCACCCGGCTGGAGTTCGACCTGCTGCACTTCTTCGCGAACAACCCACGCCGTGTCTTCAGCCGCATGCAGCTGCTCTCCGCGGTCTGGGGCTACGAGCACGCCGGCGTGCGCACTGTCGACGTGCACGTGCGCCGCCTGCGGATGAAGCTCGGCGTCGAGGTCCCGCTGATCACCACGGTCTACGGCGTGGGCTACCGCCTCGCCGACGACGCCAGGGTGACGGTGCGCGCCGACGGGTGAGATCGCCGCTTGACTTCGGATAGCCGGACTATCCATACTCGGATAGTCCAACTATCCGAGAGGCCGTCATGGAACCGATCACGCTCATCGTCACCGGCGCCACAGTGCTCACAGTGGTCTCGATCGCGTTCGGCGGCACGTTCGTGCTGCGCGTGGTCACCGGCGGCCAGCCCGCAAACGAGCTGCAGAAGTCGTTCTTCCGGGCCGGCCACGCGCACGCCGGCGTGCTAGTCACGCTCGGCCTGGTCTGCGCGCTGCTGCTCAGCGCGGGCGACGTCCGTGGCCCGTGGCAGTACGCCTACCTCGGCGTGCTGGCCGCCGCGATCCTGATCCCGGCCGGCTTCTTCCTCAGCGTGCTCGGCCGGGACCCGCAGCGTCCCGGCCGGCTGATCGCGCTGCTCTGGGCCGGTGCGGCAGTCCTCGCGCTCGGCCTGCTCGCGGTCGGCCTCGCGCTGCTGATCACCGGCGTCCGGGCGCTGTGACTCAGCTGCCCACCCGGCCTCCGTCCGGGCGCCAGGTCACCGTGACCGCCGGCTTCGCGAAGTCGCCGTCCGGCCAGCGCGACGCGGGCTCGTCAAGCGTCGCGCCGTCGATCTCGCCCGGGTGCTGGACCGCCACGAACACCGACCTGCCGTCCGAGGTGAGGAACGGACCACAGGTCTCGGCCCCCGGGGGTACGGTCAGGAACTGCTTGAGGTGGCCGCGCTCCGGGCCCTCGATCGCTGTGGCGAAGAGCCCGTCGTTGCTGCCCAGAGCGTTGCCGTCGGTGGCGATCCAAAGGTTCCCGGCGCCGTCGAACGCGACGTTGTCCGGGCAGGAGATCGGCGACACCGCAGACTTGTCGTACCCGGCGAAGTAGGTGGCCGGGTCGTCCGGATCACCGCAGACGATCGGCAGCGACCAGGCGAACGTCTCGCCGGTGTGGTCGCCGCCGTCCTCGGTGATCTCCAGGATCTGGCCGTGCCGGTTCTGCCGCCGCGGGTTCGCCTCGTCCACGCCCGGGTACGCACCGACCGCCCGGTTGATGTTGTTGGTGAGCGCCGCGTAGATCTTCCCGGTACGCGGGCTCGGCTGCACGTCCTCCGGCCGGTCCATCCGGGTCGCGCCGACCGCGTCGCCGGCCTGGCGGGTGAAGGTAAGCACCTCCTCGACAGTCATCCCCGGCACGTGCGAGCGGTCGCCGGACGCGAGCCGGATCCACCGCCCGGTCCCGTCGAACGCGCCGTCCGAGGGCAGCGTGCCGGTGCCGTCGATCTCGGCGGGCGGGCTGTCCCCGGTGAGCTGCGCGACGTAGAGCGTGCCGGAGGAGAGCAGCGTCAGGTTGTGCCGCCGGTCGCCGGGCCGGTACCGCCCGTCCGAGACGAACTTGTAGAGGTACTCGAAGCGCTCGTCGTCCCCCATGTACGCGGCCACGTTGCCCCGCCGGGAGACGATCACGTTCGCCCCCTCGTGCTTGAGCCGGCCCATCGCGGTGTGCTTGCGCGGCACACTGCCCGGCTCGTGCGGGTCGACCTCGACGATCCACCCGAACCGGTGCGCCTCGTTCGGATGGCGGGCCAGGTCGAAACGCTCCTGCGCCCGCTCCCACCGGCGGGAGTCGGCCGGGTAGCGGGTGCTCACCGTCACGCCGTACCGGGCCAGCCGGGGTTTGAGCTGCTCCGGTGCCTGATCACCGCCGACGAAGTACTGGTTGACGTTCTCCTCACCGGACAGCACCGTGCCCCACGGCGTGACGCCGCCCGCACAGTTGTTGAGCGTGCCGATCGCGGTCCGCCCGGCCGGGTCCGCGGCCGTGCGCAGCCAGGACGAACCGGCCACCGGCCCGTCGAACCGGAACGGCGTGGACAGCATCGTGAACCGGCGGTTGTAGGGCAGACGCGGGCCGCGTACGGGACGCCACCGCCCGGTGCGCCCGGCCCGCTCGATCTCCACCACCGACATGCCGTGCGCCGCCATCGCCACCTCGACCTGCGCGACGGTCATCGCCTCGAGCGTAGTGAAGCCGGGGAACGCCCGCCGGGGTGACGGCTGATGATCGGCAGACCGGACATCGGAACCTCCCTGTTCCCCGCCGCGGCGAGCCACGACGGACATCGATGTCTGACCGTCGCAGCCTAACCCCGGAGCGGGTGCCCCTAGGGGCGACGCTCCCAGGGAAATGCCAGGGCTGCGGCACAGGTAATCATCAGGTTCGGTTGGCACGATGAGCCGCATGATGATCCGGCCCATCTCCCCGCCGAAACTGGTGGAGGAGCTCGCCGACCGCCTGGCGGCAGACCAGGCGGGCGCACGCCTGCGGGTCGCCGTGGACGGTGCGGCGTCGGCCGGGGTGGAGGAGCTGGCGGCCGCGCTCGTCGATCCGCTGCGGGCCCGGGGCCGGGCGGCACTTCACGTGCCGGCCGGTGGTTTCCTGCGGCCAGCATCGTTGCGGTACGAGTTCGGCAGGCACAACGCGGATTCGTTCTACGAGGGCTGGCTGGACGAGGCCGGGCTGCTCCGCGAGGTGCTGCACCCGGCCGAGCCCGGGCGCGTGCTGCCCTCGCTGTGGGACCCGGTGGCCGACCGGGCCACCCGCGCGCCCTACCAGGAGCTTCCCGTCGACGGGATCGTGCTGGTCAGCGGCCAGTTCCTGCTCGGCGGGACGCTGACGTTCGACGTGGCCGTGCATCTGACGCAGTCGGCGGCCGCACTCGCGCGGCGTACCCCGGAGAGTGAGCTGTGGACGGTCCCGGCCTTCGCTCGTTATGACGACGAGGTCGCGCCCGCCACGTTCGCCGACGTCGTTGTCCGGATGGACGATCCCCGGCACCCGGCTCTGGTCGAATATGCGTGATCTTTTACCGGGAGTTCCGGTTTGGAGGACGATTACGCGGGGTACCTGGCCGACCTCACGACAGCGACGGCATACGGGCTCCTCGTGCGGGGGACGACGGCCGAGGATTCACACAGACGGCTTTGCAGAGGAAGAGGGGGGACCATGCTCGTCAACAGCGTCATGACCGGTGGCACCAAGACCGCGCGCCCGGATCACGAGACCGACCAGATCCGGACCAGTCTCCAGCAGCGGTTCGAGGAGCTCACCGCGGAGTACGAGTCCGCGCTCGCGGACAGCCAGGCGCTGCGCCAGAGCGAGATCGACGACGCGGCCGGCGACGACAGCGCGGACAGCGGCACCAAGGTCGCGGAGCGCGAGGCCGCCTCGGCGCTTCTCCGCACCGTGCTGGACCGCCGTGACCAGTTCGCCCGCGCGATGGAGTCGCTTGACGCCGGCACCTACGGCTACTGCGACTCCTGCACCAAGCCGATCCCGGTGGAGCGGCTGGCGATCTTCCCGTCCGCCACCACCTGCGTCGCCTGCAAGAGCAACCGGGAGCGTCGCGCGCTCTGATCTCCACAAGCATGCGTAAGGCCCCGGGGGACATTCCCCGGGGCCTTAAAAAATTGGCGTCAGGCGCTGACGTGCCGCGGCGCACTGCACGCGGTGACGATCTCCTTGAGCACCCGCTCCGACTCCTCGTGCGGCACCTGGCAGGTCCCGGCCGCGAGGTGCCCGCCGCCGCCGTAGCCGAGGCAGATCGCGCCCACGTCCACAGGCGAGCTGCGGTCCACGATCGACTTGCCGACCGCGAACACGGTATTCAGCTTCTGCCGGCCCCAGATCACGTGCACGGAGACGCGCGCCTCCGGGTACAGCGCGTAGACCATGAACCGGTTGCCCGCGTGGATGGTCTCCTCGTCCCGCAGGTCCACCACGACCACGTCGTTGGTGATCGTGCAGACCCGCTTCAGCTGTGCCACGAACAGCTCGGACTGGTCGCGGTAGAGCAGCACGCGCTCGGCCACGTCCGGCAGCGCCAGGATCTGCTCCACGTCCTGGTGGTGCAGGCAGGCGTCGATCAGCTGCATCATCAGCTGGTAGTTGGAGATCCGGAAGTTCTGGAAGCGGCCCAGCCCGGTGCGGCTGTCCATCAGGTAGTTGAGAAGCGTCCACCCGGTCGGCCGGAGGATCTCCTCGATGCTGTACGCGGCCGAGTCCGCCTTGTCGACCGCGTCCATCAGGTCGAACGACAGGTCCGGGAACTGCGCCACGCCGCCGTAGTAGTCGTAGACCACGCGCGCGGCCGAGGGTGCGCTCGCGTCGATCACGTGGTTCTCCGGTTTGCCGCCGACCCGGATCGTCTCGGAGTGGTGGTGGTCGAAGACCAGGTGTGCCTCGGGCGCGTACGGCAGGTTGGTCAGGATGTCCGTCGGCCGGATGTCGACGACGCCGTCCTGCACGTCCTTCGGGTGCACGAAGAGCACATCGTCGATCATGTCGAGCCGGCGCAGCAGCACCGCGCAGACCAGCCCGTCGAAGTCGCTCCGGGTCACCAGCCGATGCTTCACGTGGGTCGCCTCCGGGCCGCCGCAGTATTCACCACGCGTCCCATCGGCCCGTTCCCGCGCCTCCTGAGCGGTTCTGCGACCTTTCAGCGGTCTTTCCGGGCTGCCCGCGCGCTCCCGCGAACCGCGGTCACCTGGTCGTCCGGCCCACCCCGGTCAGTGCTGATAGAGGTCGGCGGCGCTCACCAGGACGATGCTGTCGTCGTGGGTGGCCGCCTCGATCAGTTCGTCGCTGAAACCCACCGCGCCGAAGCAGGCCAGCTTGGCCTGGGCGGCACCCGGCCGCCCCTGGGCGTCGAGCAGAGTGCGGATTCGGCGCAGCCGGTCGACGTGCCCGGCCCCCATCCGCTCACCCCACTTGGCCTCGCCGATCGCGAGCAGCGGCTTCCGGTCGTCGTCGTCGAGACCGAACGTCACCAGATCGACCTCGTGCGAGGTCTTCGCGGCCGGGTCGTGGACCACGCCTCCACCGACTGCGTTCGGGTAGTCGCCGAACAGCTCGGGCGGGGCCATGTGCCGGACCCAGCCGCGGCAGACGTGCTCGAAGTGCGGTCCGAGCACGTTGCTCACGAACCGGCGCTGGCTGCGCTGCCACAGCCGGGTGGCGTCGCGGGTGTGTTCGAGATCGGACCAGAGCGGGCGCATCACCGCGTGGTAGAAGGTCATCAGCGGCTCCGCGATGCGGAACGTGGTGCGGTTGTCCCGGAACGCGTCTGGCTCCCTGGTGATCAGCCCGCTGTCCTCGAGTATCGAGAGCGGGTGGGCGAGGTCCCCGGACTTGCGGCCGAGGTAGGACGCGATACCCCCGCGGTGCGCGTTCCCGGCCGCGATCGCCGCGAGCACCGAGTGGTAGAGCGAGATGTTCTGCATGTCCGGCTCGTCGGCAAGCAGATACCGCGCCTCGCGGAACAGCGCGCTGGTGGGGGAGAGCACGGTGCGCAGCACCCAGCCGTCGAAGTCGTCCGGCCCGGCCGGGGTGTCGTCGCGGGCAAATTCCCGCCGGTACGCGGGTGTGCCGCCGACGATCGCGTTGACCTTCAGCGCGGTCACCGGGTCGTCCACGCCCCAGAACTCGGCCGCGAGCCGGTGGTCGAGCGTGTGCACGACAAGCTCCAGCCCGGCGCGGCCACGCAGCGGCGCGTTGCCGCTCAGCAGCCGGCCCATGAACGACATCGCGGAGCCGCAGAGCAGGAGTGCGGTCCGGCTGTCGTCCCGCTCCGGGCGTAGCGGCGCGAACGCGTTCTGGATGATCGAGGGTAGCTGCGGGTTGGCTCTGACCAGGTAGGGGAACTCGTCGATGACGACCGGGACGCGACGCTCCCGGCCCAGCGCGAGCAGCGCGTCGATCGCCGCGTGCCAGCTGTCGAAGGTGAACGGTGCGGGCGCGCCGACGTGCTCGGCGAGCGTGCTGCCGAGCCGGTTCAGCGACTCACGGTCGGCGGCCTCGTCGGCACCGAAATAGAACCCTCCGGTCGCGGCGCAGAGCGCGCGCAACAGGTAGGTCTTGCCCTGCCGTCGCCGTCCCGAGACGATTCCGAGGGTGGCGCCGGCGGCCGGATCGGTGACGAACGACGCGAGTGCCTGCCACTCCCGCTCCCGGTCGAACATCCCCGCTGGCTTCGTGACAGTCATCGGCCCCCGCCCACATAGCTCGGCTTGTCATAACTCCACTTATCATAAGTCGAGTTATGCAAACCTGGCATCGTTGCGGTCAGGCGGTGCCGCGGCGGACCAGGCTTGTGGGCAGGATGATCGGCGGCGGGGCGGGAGCGTCGGCGGG
This sequence comes from Catenuloplanes sp. NPDC051500, assembly GCF_044454585.1. Classification (NCBI taxonomy): domain Bacteria; kingdom Bacillati; phylum Actinomycetota; class Actinomycetes; order Micromonosporales; family Micromonosporaceae; genus Catenuloplanes; species Catenuloplanes sp. NPDC051500. Next base: position 49,637 of record NZ_JBITDX010000031.1, on the reverse strand, counting down.
GGACTGGATCATGGCGATCAGTGCCTCGGCAGCGGCGGTCCCGAAGCCGGCCCGGTCCTGCGCGATCGTGGTGAGGCCGGGCGGGATGAGCGCGGCCAGCTCGATGTCGTCGAAGCCGACGATGGACACGTGCGCCGGTATGCGGAGGCCCGCCTCGGTCACGGCCTGAAGCGCGCCGACCGCCATCTCGTCGCCGGCCACGAAGACCGCGGTCGGCGGCGTGTCGAGCAGCAGCAGCTCACGCATGGCGGCCCGGCCGCTGGCCAGGTAGAAGTCGCCGTGCGTGACGTACTCCGGCGGCAGTGGCACGTTGTGTGCGGCAAGCGCGTCCCGGAAACCGGACAGCCGGTCCGCGCCCGGGCCGGTGCGCGCCGGCCCGGCGATCGTGGCGATCCGCCGGTGCCCGCGTTTGTGCAGGTAGGCGACGGCCTGAGCGGCGCCGCCACGATTGTCGGAGGTCACGTGCGTGCAGCGCGGGCCGGTCAGCGGCAGGTCAAGCGCCACGCAGGGTATGTCCGCGTCGGCCAGGCCGAGCACCGCCGGGTCGCGGCTGCCGTTGTCGATCAGCACCACGCCGTCCAGGTTGTGCCGCCGTACCGAGCGCAGATGCCGTTCCGGGCCGTCCGGCCCGGAGGCGAGCAGCAGCAGGTGCAGGCCGTGGGCGGAGAGCGCGGACTTCAGCGCGACAAGGATCTCCTGCAGGAACGGGTGCCGCCAGCCGGTGCTGCGGTGGTCGGTGTCCCAGACCAGGCCGATCATGTTCGACTTCTTGGTGGCGAGCGTGCGGGCGGACTCGTTCGGCAGGTAGCCGATCTCGGCGGCCGCGGCCTCGACCTTCTGCCTGGTGGCCTGGCTGACCACCTCTGGTGTGTTGAAGACGCGGGAGACGGTGGCCACCGAGACGCCGCAGTGCCGGGCAAGTTCGCGGATCGTCGCCATGACGGACACCTAACCACACGGGAGTCTGTAACCGGTTTCAGGCAGCGTACCATCGTGGCCATGAGTCTGATCGGGATAGACGAGCGTGAAAAGCCGAGGCTGCCGGACGTTCCGGCCGGCTTCGTGTGGGGGACGGCCACGGCCGCCTACCAGATCGAGGGCGGCGCCGCCGAGGACGGCCGTGGTCCGTCGATCTGGGACACGTTCAGCCGGGTCCCGGGCGCGATCGCGGACGGCAGCAGCGGCGACGTGGCCTGCGACCATTACCACCGCTGGGCCGAGGACGTGGACCTGCTCGGCGATCTGGGCGCGGACGCGTACCGTTTCTCGATCTCCTGGTCCCGGATCTTCCCGGACGGCGCCGGGCGGGTCAACCAGGCCGGGCTCGACTTCTACCGGCGGCTTGTCGACGGGCTGGCCGGGCGCGGCATCCGCCCGTTCGTGACGCTCTACCACTGGGATCTGCCGCAGGCACTCGAGGATCTCGGCGGCTGGCGCTCCCGGGACACCGCCGAGCGCTTCGCTGACTACGCCGGTGTGGTGGCCGACGCGCTCGGCGACCGGGTGCAGGACTGGATCACCCTCAACGAGCCCTACTGCTCAAGCATCACCGGGTACGCGGAGGGCCGCCACGCGCCCGGCACCCGCGAAGGCCACGGCGCGCTCGCGGCCGTGCACCACCTGCTGCTCGGCCACGGCCTGGCCACCCGGGTACTGCGCGAACGCCGCCCGGACGCGCGGGTCGGCATCACGCTCAACCTCTCCCCGGCCGTGCCCGCAAGCGGAAGCGAGGCCGACCGGGCCGCCGCGGACCGGCAGGACCTGCTCGTCAACCGCCAGTTCACCGACCCGGTGCTGGCCGGCGAGTACCCGGCCGGGCTCACCGGCCTCTACGCGGGCGTCACCGACTTCGGCTTCCGGCAGGACGGCGACCTGGAGGTCATCTCCGCGCCGCTCGACTTCCTCGGCGTCAACTACTACTACCGCATCCATGTCGCGGACGCGCCGTTCGCGGAGCCGGACCCGGCGCGGCGCTCGGCGTACGACATCGGGGTCCGGACCTTCAAGCCCGAGGGCGTTCCGGTCACCGACCTCGGCTGGCCGATCGAGCCGGAGGGCCTCCGTTTCACGCTTACCGGGCTGGCCGGCCGCTTTCCCACGCTGCCGCCGATCTACGTCACCGAGAACGGCCGGGCGGAGCTGGACCCGGGCCCCGTTCCGGACCCGGAGCGCATCGAGTTCGTCGCCGGTCACCTCGCCGCGATCCGCGAGGCGATGGACGCGGGCGTCGACGTGCGCGGCTACTTCTACTGGTCCTTGATCGACAACTTCGAGTGGGCGCGCGGCTACGGCCCCCGCTTCGGCCTCGTCCACATCGACTACCCGACCGGCACCCGCACCCCCAAGGACAGCTTCCGCTGGCTCCGGGACGAGCTGGCCGCCCGCTGATCGCGTCCAGGGCCCTGCTCCCGTTCGGGAGCAGGGCTCAGGTGCGGTACGACTCGGCGATCACGCGGATCCGGTCCGGGCCGACGCGGCAGCAGCCGCCGACAAGCGCGGCACCCCTGGCGAAGCCGAGGTCGTCCACGGTGACCGGCCCGGTCCAGCGGCGGGCGGACGCGTCCCACGACTCACCGCTGTTCGGGTAGACCACCACAGGCTTTCCGCCGCTGGCCGCGTGGGCGACCGGGACCGCGGCGGCGGCGTCGGCCGGGTCGCAGCAGTTCACGCCTACCGCAACGATCGAGTCGACGCCTTTGACCAGGCCGAACGCCTCTTCGAGGGACTGGCCGGCGCGAGTACGGCCGCCGGCGACCGTGTAGGAGAGCCAGGCGGGGGTCTCCAGCACGCTGAGCAGCGCCTCGGCCTCGCGGACGTCCGGCACGGTCTCCAGCGCGAGCACGTCCACGTCGGTCCCGGCGAGGATCTCCATCCGCGGGCGGTGGAACGCGGCCAGCTCGCGCACGCTCACGCCGTAGTCTCCGCGGTACTCCGAGCCGTCCGCGAGCATCGCGCCGTAGGGACCGATCGACCCGGCGACCCAGCCGGTGCCGCCCTCCGCGTCGATCGCGTCCCGGGCCAGCCGCACGCTTCGTCGCAGCAGGACGGCGGCCTCGGCGCTTCCGATCCCGTTCCGCGCGAACCCGGGCAGGGTGGCCTGGTAGCTCGCGCTCGTCACCACCTGTGCACCGGCCCGCAGGTAGGCCCGGTGGGCGGCCCGGACCGCGTCCGGATCGTCGCGCAGCAGCCGCGCGGACCACAGCGCGCCGGACAGGTCCGCGCCGGCCGCCTCCAGCTGTGTGGCGAGGCCGCCGTCCAGGACGAGCGGCCCGTCCGAGAGCGCCTGAGCGAAACCCGTCATGACCGCGACGGTACGCCCCGGGCCGCGCGGCCGTGATCAGACGTTCTGGACGACGATCGCCAGGCCGGCCGTGATCAGGGACGAGATGATCAGCACGGAGACCGAGCCCGCCTCCAGGACCGCGCCGCGGCGGTCCGCGTAGACCTTCGCGGCAAGCAGCGCGACGATCGGGCCGAGCGCGAGCGTGAGCAGCAGCGCAAGCACCGGGAGGACCACCGCGAGGTCGCCGCCGACCGAGCGTCCGGCCGCCCGCACGCCGAAACCGGCCAGGCCGGCCAGCAGACCGCCGAGCACGCCGAAGAGCGCGAGCAGGCGGCGGGTCTGCTCGGGCAGGCCGGGCAGACGGCCGGAGCGGGCCAGCTGGACACGCGCCTCCATCAGCCACTCGTCGGCGTCGCGCTGATCCTCGTCCGGGGGCAGCAGCGGCGTGGGCGCGGACGACAGCCGGCCGGCCCGTGCCTTGACGTCCTCCCACAGGCCGTAGACGCGCATGTCGATGTCGTCGGCGCGCCGGTTCGCGTCGCGCAGGCGCTGGGCGCAGGCGGTGACCCGGGCCTCGGCCTCGCGGTGTTTGGCCTCCGCGTTGCCGACCGTGCGGGCGTACCACTCGTGCGCCTCGGCCCGGTGCGCGTCGACCTCCGCGTCGATGCCGGCCAGGCTGCGGATCAGCTCGCGGTACGAGGTCATCAGGTCCACCCGTACGGGATGATCGCCTCGGCGACGCGGTGGACCGCCCGGTCGAAGAACAGGCCGCGCCACGGGCGGGGATACCAGCCCGGCCCGCGCCCGTCCGGGTAGAACTGGGCCAGCTCGCTGCCGTGCACGTCAAGCGCGACCCAGGAGCCGATCGCGTCCGTCCGGGAGCCGACGCCGCCGAGGTCGTCCCGCAGCCGTCCGGGCTGCCGCCACCAGCCGAGCACGTGCGTGTGGTGCTCCGGCCCGGCGGTCAGGATGCGGCGCAGGTCCTCGAGCCCGGTCGGCGGCGCCGGCAGCTCACTCCCGGGAGCGGGCCTGGCCGCGCCCGCGGTCGCGTTGACCGGCGGGATCACGCTGCGCCGCTGTTGCGCGGGGGCGGCTCCGGTGCGCGCGCCGAGCCGGGGGGTGACCGCGTCCACCGCGTACAGCAGGAGGAAGTGTGGCTCGTCGCCCTGGTCCTCAAGGCCGGCCGCGGTCGCGCGGAGCAGCGCCGCCACGTTGTCCGCGTGGTAGACGGTGGTCCGGTCCGGTGGGAGCACGCCGTGCAGCGCGTCCACGGCAAGCGCGGCGGACGCGTCCAGGCAGGCGACGGAGAACCGCGCGCCGCCGTCCGGATATTGCGCCGCGAGCGAGCGGGCGGCAGCGTTGAGCACCGCGCAGGCCTCGTCCGGGCGGGTGCCGACCACTGCCAGGTTCCGGCCGGGTGAGCGGGTGAGCGTCAGCCGGGCGGACCTGGCCTGTACGTCGATCGCCTCGCCGAGCAGCGCGACCGGCCCGCCGTCGGCCCAGCGACGTCCGGCCGCGTCCGCGCCGGGGGCCAGCGCCACGAAGTCCGGCGCGGCGTCCAGCCGGGGGATCGCGTCGCCGTCGAAGAGCCGCGGCTCGGAGTGCAGCTCGGTACGCCGCCGCCAGAGCTGCTGCTGGAGCGACCCCCAGGCGTCCCGGTCGCCGGCCGGCGGCACCCGGATGATCTGGTTCGCCTCAGGTGCGCCCGAGTCCGGGTTCACGATCGCGTGGTGCCGGGGGAGCGTGTCCGCGGCCGTGTTCTGCTCCGGGAGGACCTTGCGCGCCTTGGGAAGCGCGATCCGCAGCGAGAACTGGGCGACAAGCGACGGCCGGCCCCACAGCGCCTCGATGCCTGATACGTCCTGGCTGGCCAGGATCAGGTGGATGCCCTGCGAGCGGCCGCGCCGGGCCAGGTCGTCGAGCAGGTTGACCGACTCGGTGACCACCGCGTCGCGGCCGTTGAGCAGCACCTGGAACTCGTCGATCACCGCGACGATGCGCGGCCAGTGGCCGTCCGGGTTCTCCGCGCGCAGCTCCGGCAGCTTGGTCGCGTCGAACGCCTTCGCCGCGTCCGCCCGGCGGCGCAGCTCCTCACCGAGGAACCGCAGCAGCGCCAGGCCGAACTCGCGGTCGGTGTTCACGTTCACGCCGACCAGGCGTACGTGCGGCAGCCAGCTCGGGTCCCGGCGGCCGGGCGCGAACCTGGCGAAGGACACGCCCTCCTTGAAGTCGAGCAGGTAGAACTCCAGCTCGGCGGGGGAGTAGCGGGCGGCGAGCGCGCCCATCCAGGCGTAGATCAGGTTCGTCTTGCCGGTGCCGGACGGGCCGGCGATCAGCGCGTGCGGCGGGTAGTCGGCGAGCGTCACCTCGACCGGGCGGCCCTGCGAATCCTCACCGACCGGCGCGACCAGACCGTCGGCGGACGACTCCCGCCAGAACTCGGCCGGCAGCAGGTCCGCGAACCGGACCGGGGCCGGGCCCTCGGCGGCGCGCCGGGCCAGCGCGGCGGACGTCTCGGTGACCAGCCGGGCCGGTGGCGGCGGGTCCAGCACCACAGGCAGCCCGCCGAGGCCGCCGACCCGGACCCGGCCGCTCGCGCCGGTCCTGATCGTCTCCACGGACGGGCCGGACGGCATCGGCAGGCCGCGCACGATCAGGTGCACGTTGCAGGCCACGCCGGTCCGGGCGATGCGGTCCAGCTGGTCGCGTTCGTGCGGCGTCAATTCGTCCTTGCGGCCGGCGCCGAGCAGCACCGCGATCCGCCACGGTTCCGGGCGCCGGCCCTCGGCCTCGGCCAGCTCGCGCAGCGACGTGTGCGCGCCGGCCAGCACCTTCTCGTTGATCCGCCGGATGTGGTCGACAAGGCCGTCAAGCAGCTGCGACAGGCCGCCGGGGCCGACGAAGGTGAGCAGGCCCGCATTGGCGAGCGGCGCGAAGCCGGCCAGGCCGCCGCCGAGCTGCTCCGGGTCGTACCCGGTGATGTGCACCTGCCCCGGGGCGGCGCTGCCGAGCGCGCGCAGCAGCAGCGTGGTGACCACCCGGTCGCCGGTCTCCGCGTAGGCGGTGCCCGCGCCGGAACCGGTCTCGCCCCGGCCTATCTGCCGCCCGGTGTCGGCGTCCTCCGCCGCGGGCAGCGTCCCCAGGTGCACGTGCGCACGATCCAGAAGCGGCACCAGCGCGGGTGCGGGCCGGGTGCGCGCGATCCGCACCGCGCCGATCCGCAGCTCCGGTGCGGTCTGCCGGCGCTCGGACGGCGTCGGCTTCCACTCGTCCCACGGCAGGCCGGCCGCGCCCGGTGCCTCGGACTCGCCCGCGTCCGCGGCGGCCCGGGTCAGCGCGGCAAGCTTCGCGGCGTAGAGCTCGTCGATCTCGGCGAGCCGGGCGTCGCGCTGCCGGGCGGCCCGGACCGGCACCTCGTCCGCCACCCGGTCCAGCCGGTCCAGCCGGGACTCGGCCTGGTCCAGCTCGTGCTCCGCGTCGGCGAGTTCGCCGCGGGCGCGCCCGAGCGCGTAGGACAGCGTCCGGCGGACCTGGTCGGCGAAGGTGGCCCGCGAGTCAGGCATCGGCGTCCCGGTACGTCGGCACGGTCTCCGGCGCGGCCGCGTTCAGCGACCCGGGGTCCCGGCCGAGCCGCTTCAGCAGCACGCCGGTGAGCACCGCGCCGGCCACCGCCGAGTCCGCGGGATGGTCGCGCTCGGCCTCGTTGGCACGGCGGCCGTCGTCGGACCGGTTCTCGTCCTCGTCCTTCTTCTCCCGGGCCGCCTTGCGCTGCTCCGGGGGGACCCGGCAGACGCGCTCCGCGAGCGTGTCAAGCGTGGCGGCGGGCAGGCCGGGCAGCAGCTCACGCAGCTGTTCGGTCTCCTTGCGTACCCGCGGCAGGTCTTCGGGTCGTGGCTCGTGGCCCAGCAGGTCGGCGGTGAGCCGGTGCAGCAGCGCGGGCGTGAGCGCGGCCAGGCCCAGCCCGACCGGCGGTTCCACCTCGCCCAGCTCGCGGCGCATGCGGCCGGGGCTGCCCGAGCCGACGGACGCGGCGACGCGGCGCATCAGGTCGGCGCTGTCCACTGCCGCGTCCCGGTCGTGCTTGTCGCGCTCGCCGGGCGTGGCCCTGCCGGGGCCGCCGGCCGCGCCGGCCGACTCGTCCGCGTCCGCCTCGCCGCCGGTGAGGACCGTGACGCGCGCCTTCCACCAGCGGCCGAGCGGTGCGGCATCCGGCGTCTTCGGCTGCTCGCCGGGCCGGTCGCGCTCCTCGAACGCGACCGCGTCCCGCCAGCTGCCGTCCGCGCCGCGGGTGGCGTCGTGGCTCATGCCGATCGCGGTCAGATATTCGGCGATGGCGTCCTGCGCGCTGCGCAGCGCGAACGCGGCGTGCTCCGCGTGCTCGGTGGCGTTGGCCAGCTGCGGCACGCCCATCGGCTGGGATGACGCCTGGCGGACCCAGACCAGCAGCTCGGACGCGACCCGCAGGCGCTCGAGCGCGGCGAGGACCAGCCCGACCGGAAGTTCGTCATGTGTGGCGCGGATGCGCGCGCCCAGCTCCTCCAGAAGCGACATGGCGTCGCTCTACAGAGTCGCGGTGTAGGTCTGCGCCTGTTCCACCGCGGCGAGCGTGGCGGTATAACAGTTCTCCAGGTCCACCGTGGCCTGCTGCAACGACGCGTACGCCGCCTGCGTGGCCTGGTGCCCGGAACCGTCCCAGGCGGCGGCGAGACTCATCTGCGCCTCGGAGAGCTTCTCGTTCGCCGCGCTGATCGCCACCTGCGACTCGGTCACCTGCTGGACCGCGGCGTCGATGGCGGCGCGAACCTCAGCGACACTGGCCACTCGACGACCCCTCTCACACCCACTGAGGAAGATCCTAACGGAGATCGTCCGCGAAGGGTCCCGGCGGGTCTCATTGGGACGGACATTTAGGTCTGATGATGGACGCGACTCTGCGTCCACTTCACAGTAACCACTAGTCATCAGGAATAGCCACTCGTGGAGATTTCACTCATCGCACCGCACGGGGGCCCAGCACCCGCGCGCCAAGCGCGATGACCCGTTCCCGCAGGCCACGGTCGGCGGTCACCACCACGACGGACCGGCCCGCGGCCTCCCGGACCACGTCCACGACGGCATCGTCGCCGGAACCAGGCGCATCCACAACTGACACCTCTGGCGCGGCGCCGATGCCCTTCGCCTTCCCCTCCACGACAAGCACCACGTCAAGCGGCGGCGGCAGGCCGGGCAGTCCATCGGCGGCCAGCGGGCGCAGTCGTTCGCGCAGCCGTACGGCCGCGCCGGCGCGGTCCCGCCACCACCCGTCCGGCACCGAACCGACCACGTTCGCCCCGTCGACGACAAGCAGTGTCATGCGTCCATTAGATAGCCAGCAGGCGCTCGCCCGAGCGTTGCACGCCGAGCCGGGGCTTGCCGGCCACCCATTCCAGATAGCGCGTGTTGCGTCCCACCGACTCCCGGTAGGACTCGGTGGCGTGCTCGACCACGCGGTGGGCGACCCCGGCCGCGGTGCTCTCCGGGTGCCAGCCGACCAGGTGCCGCCAGCGCAGCGGCGTGCCGGCCAGCGGGACCGTCACCAGCCCCGGCGTCGGCCGGAAGGTGGGCTGGCAGATGCCGATTGCGGCGCCGGACTCGACCATGTCGATCGCGGCCCGCACGTCGATCTCGAACACCTGACGCGGCGTGAACCCGGCCCGGGCGCACGCGGCCGCGAAGCAGTCCGCGAAACAGCCGTCGCCGGGCGCGGCCACCCAGTTGTCGTCCGCGAGATCGGCGAGCGCCACCTCGTCCGCCTTCGCGGCGCGGTGGTTCTCCGGAAGCATCACGCACACGCCGTCGACCGCGACCGCCTCCCAGGAGAGCCCGAACTCGGCGGACGGCGAGGAGTCACCGCACATGCCGATCAGCCCGAAATCCAGGCGCCCACCGGCAAGCTTCTCGTAGAGCTCGTCGCGCAGCCAGGTGGAGTAGGTGGTGATCTGCGCCTGTGGCTGGTCCTCCGCGAGCCGGCGCAGCAGCCCGCCCACGATCGGGCCCATAGTCGAACCGATTCGATATCGGGTCAGCGCGCTGCCATTGCCCGCGAGCCGCGCCGCCTCGTCCTGCAGGCCCTTCATCGCGGGCAGCAGTACCCGCGCCCGGGCCAGCACCAGCTCGCCGAGCGCTGTGGGCCGGGCGCCGCGCCGGTCCCGGTCGAAGAGCGGGCCGCCGAGCGCCCGCTCGATGCGCTGCAGCTGCGCCGTCAGCGCCGGCTGGGCGAGCCCCAAGGTCGAGGCCGCCTTTGTGACACTCCCCGTTTCCGCAATCGTGCAGACCACCTTGAGATGCCGCAGCTCCAGGTTCATAGCGTGACGGTAGGACCTATGGGGGAGTAAGCGAAAGAGTTTCAGACAGTGAAGGTTGACCGAAAATACGAGTCGAACACTGTCGGGTCCGGCTGAACCACGGATCGGTCCGATGTGCTCAGTCGTCGCCGTGGGATCGCGCGGCCCACATCAGACCGCGCTCCGTGATCGTTCTGATCTCCGGTACCAGCAGGTCATCCACCCTGTGGCCGACCGTGCTGACGAACACGCGACCCGCGCCCCAATGCCGTGTCCAGACCGCCGGCATCGTGATCGACTCGTGCCACTCGCCGTCCTCTTCGTGATCGAAGGTCACCGTTGCGAGTACGTCGTTCAGCGCATCCGAGATCACCCAGTATTTTTCGGTGTGCAATTCGACTGAGTCAATGCCTGTAACAATCTCATGCTGAGTACGGCGGGGCGCCACCGTGAGCGTGTGATCCACGAAGCCGTCCGGGTGCCAGACGAACTGCCCGCCGGTGAGCCTTTGGTACGTGTTGTGGTGGAATGCGCCGATGATCCCGCCGTGCCACCCGGCGAGCCCGGTGCCGGCGCGGACCGCTGTCGCCAGGCCGGCGACCTGAGCATCCGTGACGGTCCCAATCGACCAGCACTGCACGATCAGATCCGTGTGCCGCAGCCGTTCCGCGTCCAGGTAGGCGTCGAGCGTGTCGCTGATCTCGATCTCGAAGCCCTGGGACCCGAGGAACGGGATGACGACGTCGGTGGCCTCGACCGGGACGTGCCCGTCCCAGCCACCTCGGACGATCAGGGCACGGCGCGTGGTCATGATCCTCATTGAAGCCGGTGGGGTCCTCGTTCGCCAGGACCACGGCGGGGCCGGTGCCCGCGGGAGCATGCGGGCCGGACCATCGCGGAAGCGGGACGATGGATTTAAAGGTCTGAGGGGTAGGTGGGCCGGCGCGTCACCACGTCGAGCACCTTGTCCACCACCGCGACCGCCGGGTCCACCACCTTGTTCCACGGCGGCGTCGCGGGCGTGCCCGGGTGCGGCCGGGTCGGCGCCGCCTCCTCCGCGACCTGCACCCGGTTGCCCAGGCGGATCAGCTCGGCCTCGGAGGCGATTTCCCGAAGGCCCGGGAGCAGCTCGCCGGTGGCCGCCTCGGTGTGGCGCTGGAGCTGGCCGCAGAGCGCGGTCGCCAGCCTGTCGAAGTCGGCGTCGCCGGGCTTCGTCGAGGAGAACGACTGCAGCGTCAGCAGGATCTCGCGGTCCTCGGCGATCTCCCGGTCCGCGATCGAGCGGCCGTCCTCGAGCGTGCCGGCGACGGCCGGGTAGACGTACTGCTCCTCGGCGGAGAGGTGCCGGGTCACCGTCGCGATCACGACCTCGGCGGTGCGGGCACGCTCGACGGCGTCGACGTCGGAGTCGGTCAGGCGGCCGCAGAGCGAGGTGATCCGCCGGTGCTCCTCGGAGAGAACCTTGACGACCTCCTCGCCGGCCGGCTTCCAGTCGGCGTCGCCGGGGACGGAGGGGAGCGGGGGAAGGGGGATCGACACGGGGTCCTCCTCGGGACTGCTGCGGCGGGCGACGCCCTGATTCCCGGCGCGCCTGACCGGCAAACGCCGTGCGGTGGTAAGAAAGGCGGATGAACGACTCAGCCGAGGTTGTCGGGATCTGCCGCGACCTGCTCCGGATCGACACGAGCAACACCGGGGACCCGGACACCAGCAAGGGGGAACGCGCCGCCGCGGAGTACGTCGCGGAGAAGCTGTCCGCCGCCGGGATCGAGCCGGTGATGCACGAGACGCTGCCCGGCCGGACCTCGCTCGTCGCGCGCATCCCGGGCGCGGACTCCTCCCGTGGCGGCCTGCTGGTCCACGGCCATCTGGACGTGGTGCCCGCCGACCCGGCCGAGTGGTCGGTGGACCCGTTCGCCGGTGAGCTGCGCGACGGCTACCTGTGGGGCCGTGGCGCGGTGGACATGAAGGACTTCGACGCGATGGTGCTGACAGTGGTGTCGCAGTGGCACCGCGAGGGGTACGTCCCGCCGCGCGACATCGTGCTCGCGTTCACCGCGGACGAGGAGGCCGGCGGCAGGTACGGCGCCAAGTCGCTCGTCGCCGAGCGCGCCGACCTGTTCGAGGGCGTGACCGAGGCGATCGGCGAGGTCGGCGGCTACTCGTTCACGGTGAGCAACGACCTGCGGCTGTACCTGATCGAGACCGCGCAGAAGGGGATGGACTGGCTTCGCATCCACGCGAAGGGCCGCCCCGGCCACGGCTCGATGGTGCACGACGACAACGCGGTGACCGCGCTTGCGGAGGCGGTGGCCCGGATCGGCAACCACAAGTTCCCGCTGACCGTGACTCCCACGGTGCGCACGTTCCTTGAGCAGACCACCGAACTGCTCGGGATCGAACTGGACCTGGACGACCCGGAGAAGGCGATCGCCAAGCTCGGCCCGATCGCGAACATCATCGGCGCGACGGTCCGCAACACCGCGAACCCGACCCGGCTGGACGCGGGCTACAAGGACAACGTGATCCCGGGCCGCGCGTCCGCCACCATCGACTGCCGGACGCTGCCGGGCCAGCACGAGCTCTTCTACGAGCAGCTGCGCGAGCTGATCGGGCCGGACATCGAGATCGAGTCGCGGGACCCGCAGCCGGCGCTGGAGACCACCTTCGACGGCGACCTGGTGGACGCGATGTCGGCCGCGCTCAAGGCGGAGGACCCGGGCGCGCTCGCCGTGCCGTACATGCTCTCCGCCGGCACCGACGCCAAACACTTCCACGACCTGGGCATCCGCTGTTTCGGCTTCGCGCCGCTGAAGCTGCCTGCGGATCTGAACTTCTCCGCACTGTTCCACGGCATCGACGAGCGCGTTCCGGTCGAGGGTCTAGAGTTCGGCACGCGAGTGCTGGACCGATTCCTGCGCGGCTGCTGAGTAAAACCCCTAGAACTGAGGAAATTTCATGACTGACCTGAAGCCGGCCGACCTCGACGCGGCGCTGGAGCGCGTCTTCGAGGCAGCCCGGGCCCACCTCGCGGCCGTCAAGGCGAGCGGCGGCGCGGTCGAGGACGACAACGTCGGCAAGGCCTACGTCGTGCTGAACAACGCCTCCTTCGACTACGACGAGCTGCTGCTCGACGCGTACAACGAGGTCACGCCGTGGGACGTGAAGCCGATCGACGAGGACGAGGCCGACCACGACCACGATCACGACCACGACGGCCCCGGTGACGCGTACCCGAACTCGATCGCGGTCCGTCAGCGCCGCGACTACCGGGTGCCGAGCGTCTCCGCGCTCATCCGGGTCGCCGAGTCCGCCCGCCGCGCCGCCGCCGGCCCCGACGCCGACGACGCCGACCTCGGCGAGCCGATCACGTCCGTCGGCGAGGCCGTGCTCGAGCTGCTGCAGAGCGGCGACGGCTCGCTCGGCGAACTCGACATCCCCGAGCTGGAGCCGCTCGACGGCCTCGTCACGGTGACCGAGGTCGTCGCGCCTCTCGACCTCGACGCGTTCGAGGAGGAGGACGGCGACGGCCCGTTCGCCCCCGGCCCCGAGGACCGGCTGCTCGGCCGCCTCGACGAGCACCCGTTCATCGAGCTGCCGGACGAGGACCGCTAGCCCTCAGATGGAGAGGCCCGGTTGCGGCTGTTCCCGGACCCGGCGGCGCAGCACCACCTGCCGCGTCCCGTCCCGGTACAGCCGCACCCGGGCCAGCTCCCAGCCGGAGAACTCGGCCTGGATGGCGAGCTGCGCCGTGGCGGTCGTCCGATCGACGTGTGGCGGCAACCGCAGCGGCGCGTATTCGTAGTCCATGACCTCTATCCTGCGCCGGGGATCGGGGTGCACGCCAGAACCTGTCCCGAACTGAGGGGCGGGTAACGGCAGAAGATCGTCTTCCCTCTCCCGCGGTGGTCCGGCCCCGTTCGCTCCCGACTCTGTTTCCCATTCGCGTCCGGCCGCCCGGGGACCCAGGATTGAAAGAGCTGGGCGTGGCGAGTGGTTTCGGCTGTTCGTTGTGGTTGCGGAGGGCGAGAGCAGCGCTGCCGTCGTCTCGGCAGCTGCGGGTTGAGGCGCCGCGGGTTGAGGTGGCGCGGGTTGAGGTGGCGTGCGTTGATGTGGCGCGCGTTGAGGTGGCTTTGGGTCGAGGCGGCTGGGGCGTGGGTGGGTGCAAGGGCCGGCATCGAGGCCGCGAGTTCCGCGGGTGTGCGGGTCGGTCGTGGCGCTTCGGCAGGTCTCAGGGCTGGGCATGAACGCAAAGCAACCCCGGATCCGCATATGTCAGGACACAGCCGACGCTCATGACCTGCTTCATGCAGGTCCGCGGTAGTGGCCCAGCTTCGAGCGCAGCGCGCCCGATATGTGTCAGGACACAGCCGACGCTCATGACCTGCTTCATGCAGGTCCGCGGTAGTGGCTCAGCTTCGAGCGCAGCGCGCCCGATATTTCGTTATATAGGTGCCTCCTGGCTCGTTCATCCTGACGCCGAAAGATCAGTAAGGCCCGCGTCAAGATCCTTGCGGCTCTGGTGGCCCTTATCTCACTCGGATAAGGGCCACCAGAGCCGCAAGGATCTTGCATCCCGTCAGATGGACGCGAGATCCCGAACAGCGAACCCATCTCGGCGTTGAGCGGCCGAGCTGCCTTTGTCTCTGGCGCGGCGATACGTGAGAGCCAAGATCGACTGCCCCTTCGGCAAGCTCTCGGCTTCGGTGCCGGCCCTTGCGACCGCCCCGGCCGCAGCCGCGCTGACCAGCCGCCGCCTACTGACCTTCCGCGGTCTGGGTAAGGCCCGTCAGGGGCTTCTTTATTACGAAATTTCGGGCGCGGAGTGCCCGACTCGCACCCCGACCGCGAAACCTCAGTAGACGATGGCCGTGCTGCCCCCGCATGCCGCGAAACCGTCGGCCAGCCAGACTGACCCGCCACCCCCCCTTCCTCGATGCCAGCCCTTCGATCGTGAGGCCCCAGACCGCCGCATGCGGATGGGCAACAGAGTCGCTCCCGCGGGCAGACCTCGCCGGGCTCCGCTGGCGCTCCGCTCGTCGCTCGGAGCCGGCTTCGCCGTGGGTCAGGGGCCGGTTTCGCCGTGGGTCAGGGGGCGGTTCCGTCGTGGGTCAGGGGCCGGCTCCGCCGTGGGGCTGGAGCCGTTTCGCCGTGGGTCAGGGGAGTTGGCCGCCACCGGCGCCGCCGCCGACGGCTGCGTCCGACTCGGCGAGGGCGGGGGCGCGGCGGCCGCGGCGCTTCTTGGCCGGGGGTGGCACCAGCGCGGCCAGGTCGCCACCTGTGTCGTTGGAGCGCAGCACGAACGGCCGGGTCGCGGTGTACCTGATCGCGGTGACGGAGGCGGGGTCGGCGACGATGCGCTGGAACTGGTCGAGGTGCAGGCCGAGGGCGTCGGCGGCGATGGCCTTGATGACGTCGCCGTGGCTGCAGGCGATCCAGACGGCCTCCGGGCCGTGCGAGGCGGTGATCTTTGCGTCCCAGGCGCGGATCGCGGCGACGGCGCGGGTGGCCATGGCGGCCATCGCCTCGCCGTTCGGGAAGACGACGGCGCTGGGGTGCTGCTGGACGACGGGCCACAGGGGGTCCTTGGCCAGCTTGGACAGGGGTTGGCCCTCCCAGGCGCCGTAGTCGCACTCGACGATGCCGTCCTCGAGCTGCGGCGGCGTGTCCGGCAGCGCGAGGGAGAGCGTCTGGCGGCAGCGCAGGAGCGGGCTGGAGACCACCGCGGCCAGGGGGAGCCCGGCGAGGCGGACGCCGACCGCGGCGGCCTGGCCACGGCCGGCGTCGTCGAGCTCGACGGGCTGGCGGCCGGCGAGCGCGCCGGAGGCGTTGGCGGTGGTCCGCCCATGACGGAGGAGAAGGACGGTTGCCACGAGATGCAACCCTACGCGACCCCGGACGCCTCGAAGGCCTCGGCGAGGGAGCGCAGCGTGGAGATCGAGGACTCCCGGTCGCCGGTGAACAGGTTGACCGACAGGGTGGTGACGCCGCTCTCGGCGTACCGCCGGATCTCTTCCTTGATCTTGTCCTTGGGACCGATGAGGGAGGTGCGGTCGATGAAGTCCTGTGGGACGGCGGCGGCCGCGTCGCGCTGGCGGCCGGTCAGGTAGAGGTCCTGGACCTCGGCGGCGGCCTGCTCGTAGCCCATCCGGACGGCGATCTGGTTGTAGAAGTTCTGCTTGCGGCTGCCCATGCCGCCGACGTAGAGCGCGGCGTGCGGGCGGATCAGGTCGGCGCAGGCGGCCAGGTCGTCGCCGATCGCGACCGGGACTGCGGGTGCCACGTCGAAGCCCTTGAGGTCGAGTCCGGCCTTGGCGCGGCCGGCGGCGACCGAGGCGAGGTAGCCGTCGGCCAGGTCGGGCGCGAAGAAGATGCCGAGCCAGCCGTCCGCGATCTCGCCGGCCAGCTCAAGGTTCTTCGGGCCGACCGCGGCCAGGTAGATCGGGATGTCGCCGCGCAGCGGGCGGAAGCCGAGCTTGAGCGCCTTGCCGGGGCCGTCCGGAAGTGGCAGCGTGTAATGCTCGCCCTGAAACTCGACCCGCTCGCGGCGCAGGGCGGCCTTGACGATCTCCACATATTCGCGGGTACGGGCGAGCGGCGCGCCGAACCGCACGCCGTGCCAGCCCTCGGAGACCTGCGGGCCGGAGACGCCGAGCCCGAGCCGGAACCGGCCGCCGGAGAACGTGTCGATGGTGGCCGCGGTCATCGCGGTCATCGCCGGTGTGCGCGCGGGGATCTGCATGATCCCGGAGCCGACGTGGATGCGGCTGGTCTGGCCCGCGATCCAGGAGAGCATGCTGACCACGTCCGACCCGTACGCCTCGGCCGCCCAGACGACCGAGTAGCCGAGCCGGTCCGCCTCCTGTGCGATCGCGAGATGGTCGGCGGGCGTGCTCCAGGCGGTCTGATAGCCCAGGCTCAGTCCGAGTTTCACCGCATTCAACCCCTTTAACCGTTTGTGAATACCCACGAGTAACGTCAAGGTGCCGACGAGGATATCCGTACGGCACAGTTCTTAATAAGGTTCACCCATGCAACAGCGACCGCTCGGCCGAAGCGGGCTGGCGGTTTCGCGGCTCGCGCTCGGCACCATGACCTGGGGCCGGGACACCGACGCCGACGACGCGGCCGCGCAGTTGAAGAGCTACCTCGACGCGGGCGGCAATCTGGTCGACACCGCTGATGTCTACGGCGACGGTGACGCCGAGGCGGTGATCGGCTCGCTGCTGGGCGGCCTGGTCCCCCGCGAGGACCTGCTGATCGCCACCAAGGCCGGCGTGCGGCCGGGTGCGGGCCGCCGGCGGGACTGCTCGCGCGGGCACCTGCTGCGCAGCCTGGACGCGTCGCTGCGCCGGCTCGGCACCGACTACGTCGACCTGTTCCAGGTGCACGGCTACGACCCGGCCACGCCGCTCGAGGAGACCATGTCCGCGCTCGACGCGGCCGTCACCAGCGGCCGGGTGCGCTACGTGGGACTGTCCAACTACTCCGGCTGGCAGACCGCGCGCGCCGCCACCTGGCAGGCCGCCTACCCCGGCCGCGCGCCGGTGGTCGCCACCCAGATGGAATATTCGCTGCTTGAACGCGGTGTCGAGCGCGAGGTGCTGCCGGCCTGCGCGGCGCTCGGGCTGGGCCTGCTGCCCTGGTCACCGCTCGGCCGCGGCGTGCTCACCGGGAAGTACCGCAACGGCCGGCCGGCCGACTCGCGCGCGGTGTCGCCGCACTTCGCCGCGTTCGTGGAGAGCTACCTCGACCCGCGCAGCTCGAGCATCGTGGAGGCGGTGGTCATCGCGGCCGGCGGGCTCGGCGTCTCACCGCTCGAGGTGGCGCTGGCCTGGATCCGCGACCAGCCCGGCGTGGTGGCGCCGATCCTCGGCGCGCGCACGGTGGGCCAGCTGCTCGGCGCGCTGCAGGTGGAGTATGTGGAGCTCCCGGGCGAGATAGTCCGCGCACTCGACGACGTGTCCGCCATCGGCTACGCGTATCCCGAGCGCGACGACTGAACACACCCGGCCGCCACGTGCCGCATCGGGCGACGATGTGCCGCATCTGACCGCGAGTGACCGCGAGGCAGCACATCGGGCTGGAACGAGCCTTGAGGAGGCGCAGTCCGGGTGGAGCGCGTGATTCCCGTGCTGCCCCGAGAGGTCCGGCGTCTTAGGGCTGCTCTGGGCCGGTCCCCGGCGGGACCGCGGCCCGCGGGAGCGTGCGGGCCGCGACCACCCGCGGAGTGGGAAGACCGGTTTTTGATCTTCGATTGGGGCTAGGCGCTGTGTCGACGTGGGATGCCGGGCTGCGGCGAGGCCCAGGCGCCCCCTGGACCGCGCCTCGCTCCGACCCCCACGTCGGCACAGCGCCTAGAGCTGTGAGCCGCCGCCGTCGACGGCCAGTTCGGAGCCGGTGGTGAAGGTGGCGTCGAACGCGAGGAACGCGGCCGCCCGGGCCACCTCGGCCGGCTCGCCGAAGCGCAGCATCGGGACCTCGGCGGTCATCTGCGCCTTTGTCTGCGCCGCCACCTCGGCCGGCAGCGACCGGTCGAGGATGCCGGTGTCGATCGGGCCGGGGCTGACCGCGTTGACCCGCACGCCGCGCGGGAGCAGTTCGCGGGCCATCGTCCGGGTCATCGAGCGCAGCGCCGCCTTCGTCGCGGAGTAGACGCTTGTCAGCGGGTAGCCCATCCTGTTGATCACCGAGGTGGTGAATACGACGCCGCTGCCCGGGGCGAGGGCCGGGACGAGTCGCTGCACTGTGAAGTAGGGGCCCTTCGCGTTGATCGCGAACAGCCTGTCGTACATCTCCTCCGGCGTCTCCTCGAACGATGCGAAGCCGTTGATTCCCGCGTTGACGAAGAGCCCGTCGAGCGGGCCGCCGTCCGCGTCGACGAACGCCGCGAGCGCCTCGATGTCGGACCTGGACGCGCTGTCGCTGCGGACCGCCGTCACGTCGCCGCCGATCTCGGCGCGCGCCTTGTCGAGCGTGTCCTGGGTACGGCCCGTGATGATCACGTGGGCGCCCTCGCCGGCCAGCAGCCGCGCGGTGGCGAGACCGAGCCCGCTGCCGCCGCCGGTGATGAGGGCCCGCTTGCCGTCGTACCTGCCCATGGGGGGTGCCTTTCCGTCATTGCCGAACCGGACGGATCAAGTCAACGGCCGGGCGGGCGGCGCGGTCCAAGACCCGTTCCGCACCCCGTCATGCAGTCATCGCATGACGGGCGTGTGGGTACGCTGGACCGGTGCGCGTACCCGGAGCGGATCTTGATTTACGGCTGGTCGGGTACTTCACGGCCGTCGCCGAGCACCAGAACTTCGGCCGGGCCGCGGCCGCCCTGCACGTCGCGCAGCCCGCGCTCAGCCGCCAGATCCAGCGCCTCGAGGACCGGATCGGCGTGCGGCTCTTCGACCGGACGCCGCAGGGCAGCCGGCTGACCGAGGCGGGGCACGCGTTCCTGCCCGAGGCGCGGCGGCTGCTGCGGACCGCGGACCAGGCGGTTCTCGCCGCGCGGGAGGCAGCGCCGGGCGAGTCCGTCACCATCGGGTACGCGGACGACCTGGTGATCACGCCCGCGATCCGGGATCTGCGCCGCCGCCGTCCCGCCGCGGTGGTCCACACCCGGCACGTCGGCTGGAACGATCCCGGCGTGCTTGCGGAACGCCGGGTGGACGCGCTTGTCACCCGCGCGCCGCTGCCGTTCCCGGACGACGGTCTGCACACGACAGTGCTCTACCGGGAGCCGCGGGTGCTGGTGCTGCCGCGGACCCACCACCTGGCCGGCCGGGTCTCGGTCACGCTGCGGGAGTTGGCGGGCGAGGCCGCACTCGACTGCCCGCACGCGGAGCCGGCCTGGGGTGAGTTCTGGCGGCTCGGGCCGGTGTTGGCGGACGTGCCGGTGGCGGCCGGGTACGACTTCGAGGAGAAGCTCGACCTGGTGGCGGAGGAGCGGGCCGTGCTGGCGCTGCCGGCCGGCGACCGGCGGGTGTCGCTTCACCCGGATCTCGTCACCGTGCCGATCACGGACGCGGAGCCGTGCCGGGTGGTGGTGCTGACCCGCTCCGGGGAGCGGAGTCCGCTCGTGGGTGCGTTCCGGGCGTCCGCGCTGGCATGCCTGTCCGGCCCGGCCGTCGTGACCGGCCTGCACCATCAAGTGATCATGCCCACCTAAACCGTCCGTTGCGTCCGGAATCCGCCGATCGGTTCGGTCTTATTCGGCCCTGTGCGCTACGCGCGTGGCCGTTCGGGCGGATAGGGTTCACCCTATGACCCACCAGGTGCATGCGTTCGAGCCGCCGGATCGGTTCGTCGCCGGGACCGTGGGGACGCCGGGTGACCGGACGTTCTTCCTCCAGGCCCGGGGCGGTGGCCGAGTGGTAAGCGTGGCGCTGGAGAAGGTCCAGGTGTCCCTGCTCGCGGAGAAGCTCGAGGAGCTGCTCGCCGAGGCCCACCGTCGCTTCGGCGTCGACCTGCCCGTGCTCGCCACAGTCAACGATCCGGACAACGACCCGCTCGACACCCCCGTCGACGAGGAGTTCCGGGTCGGCACGCTCGGCCTCGCCTTCGACGTGGACACTGCCACTGTCATCATCGAGGCGATCGCGGCAGGCGAGGGCGAGCAGGAGCTGATCGCCGAGGACGAGGACGACGCGGACGACGAGCCGGAGGAGCCCGACGAGGACCTCGACCGGCTGCGCGTGCGGCTCACGCCGGAGGCGACCCGCGAGTTCATCGACCGGGCCAAGCGGGTGCTCTCCGCCGGGCGGCCGCCGTGCCCGCTCTGCGGCCAGCCGCTCGACCCCAAGGGTCACCTCTGCCCGCGCCACAACGGTTACCATCGCTGACCATGATCTGCGTACCGGGTGACGCGTGACGTCCACCGAGGCTGACCGCCTGCTCGACGAGCCGGACGCGCTCCGGCTGCTGCGCCGCGGTGAGCTGGAGCTGGAAGGCCGGCTCGTCGACGCGTCGAACACCACGCTGCGGGCCTTCGTGACGCTCGACGGGGTCACCCGCCGCTGCGTCTACAAGCCGGTCCGTGGTGAACGGCCGCTCTGGGACTTCCCGGACGGCACGCTTGCCGGCCGCGAGGTCTCGGCCTACCTGGTCTCGTCCTGGATGGCGGAGCGGGACGCGGGCTTCGGCCTGATCCCGCCGACCATACTCAGGGACGGCCCGCTCGGCCCCGGCGCCTGCCAGCTCTGGATCGACGAGCCGGAGGAGGCGGAGCAGGTCGTCGGCTTCATCCCGGCCTGGGAGCTGCCGCCCGGCTGGTTCCGGATCGCCTCCGCTGAGGACGACGACGGCGAGCGCTACGCGCTTGCCCACGCGGACGACGAACGCCTGGCCCGGCTGGCCGTGCTGGACGCGGTGCTCAACAACGCGGACCGCAAGGGCGGGCACGTGCTGCTCGGCCCGTCCGGCCGGATCTTCGGCGTCGACCACGGCATCTGCTTCCACCAGGAGGAGAAGCTGCGCACGGTGCTGTGGGGCTGGGCCGGCAAACGCCTTCCGGCCTGGGCGCTCGCCGTGCTTGAGGAGCTGCGCACCGGCCTCCGCGGTGATCTCGGCGAGTCGCTCGACGAGCACCTCACCGGCGCCGAAGTCAACGCCACCCGGCGCCGCGTCGCCCGGCTGATCGCCCGCCGCACGTTCCCCGACCCGCCGGAGGGCTGGCCGGCCGTACCGTGGCCGCCGATCTGACCGCAGTGTGGCCGATCCGCGCGGGACCGCCGCGAGGTGTGACCGCGGGCCGGACCACCACGTGAGTGGGAAGATCAGCTTCTCCGCTGAGCGGGTGAGCGTTGGATCACCCGGAGGTACGGACCGGAGGCGGGCAGCGGTCGTTAGGCTTGCGCCATGGATCCATGGACCGGGCACGAGGTGCCGGGGCTGCCGGGCGACGGGCGGCCGCTGAGCTTGTACGACGCGTCCCGGCAGGGCGTCTTCCCGGTGACGCCCACGCCGGCGCCCGCGTCGATGTACGTCTGCGGCATCACCCCCTACGACGCCACCCACCTGGGTCACGCGGCCACGATGATCGCGTTCGACCTGGTCAACCGCCTCTGGCGGGATGCCGGTCGCGAGGTCAGTTACGTGCAGAACGTGACGGACATCGACGACCCGCTGCTTGAGCGCGCGGCGCGGGACGGCGAGGACTGGGTGGTGCTCGCGATGCGGGAGACCGCGCTGTTCCGCGAGGACATGGAGGCGCTGCGGATCATCCCGCCGGAGCACTACGTGGGCGCGGTCGAGTCCATCCCGACGATCGCGGCGAAGGTGGCCGGGCTCCTCGGTGAGGGGGCGGCCTACCGGCTCGACGACGGCACCGGCGACGTGTACTTCGACCTCGCGGTCGCGGCCCCCCGCTTCGGCTACGAGTCGAACCTGACCCGGGAGGAGATGCTGCCGCTCTTCGCGGACCGGGGCGGCGACCCGGAGCGCGCCGGCAAGAAGGACCCGCTCGACCCGCTGCTCTGGCGCGGCACCCGCGACGGCGAGCCGGCCTGGGACGGCGGTGTGCTCGGCCCCGGCCGCCCCGGCTGGCACATCGAGTGCGCGGTGATCGCGCTCGGCCTGCTCGGCGACCGGATCGACGTGCAGGGCGGCGGCAACGACCTGATCTTCCCGCACCACGAGTGTTCCGCCGCGCACGCGGAGCGGCTGACCGGCGTCTCGCCCTTCGCCGGGCACTACACGCACGCCGGCATGATCGGCCTGAACGGCGAGAAGATGTCGAAGTCCCGGGGCAACCTGGTCTTCGTCTCCCGCCTGCGCGCCGACCACGTGGACCCGATGGCGATCCGGCTCGCGCTGATCGCCGACCACTACCGCGCGGACCGGCAGTGGACGGACGACGTGCTCAAGACCGCGCAGCAGCGGCTGGCCCGGTGGCGGGAGGCTTCTCTGCTCGGTGGCGGTCCGTCCGGCGAGGCCGTGCTCGCGGCGGTGCGGGAGCGGCTGTCCGACGACCTGGACACCGCCGGCGCGCTGGCCGTGGTGGACGAGTGGGCGGCGGCCGCGCTCGGCGGGGACACGCCTGACACCGACGCCCCTCGCCTGGTGGCGCTGACCGTGGACGCACTGCTCGGCGTGCGTCTTTAACGATCAAGGGCCGCATCCGTGGGTACGGGTGCGGCCCTTCCTCATCAGGCCAGTGCCATCCCCGGGTCGGGGTCCGGGTCCGGAGCGGGCGCCGGGATCGTGTACTCCTCGGTAAGCGTGGTCTGCGGCCCCGGCCAGGTCGCCTGGGACACCTCGACCGGCTTGCGCGCCGGGTCGAACGCCACGTGCAGCAGGTGGAGCACAGGCGTGTCCGGCCGGATCTGCAGGATCATCGCCTCCTCCCGGGACGGCTGGCGCGCGCTGATCACGTCGCTCGCGGACGCGTACCGCCGGCCGATGACCTCCTCCGCCTCCTGGTAGAGCGGGCGGCCGAACGCCTCCATCCGCTCCAGGCTGGTGCCGGCCGCGTCCTGCACCCGGAACCAGGCCGCACCGACCTCGACCGGTGCGTCGTCCACACGTACCAGGTGACGGCGGACGATCAGGTCGGTGCCGTCCTTGACGCCGAACGCGTCGGCGACCTCGGCCGGCGCGGGCGCGCGGGTGACCTCGATGAGCTGCTGCCGGTAGCGGGCCGCGAGATCGGCGTGGTAGCCGCGGTGCCCGCCGTAGCGGCCGCGGGAGAGCCGGTTGAGCCGCCGCCGGGTGCCGCGGACGTAGGTCCCGGAGCCCGGCTTCGTGATCAGCAGCCCTTCCACGCGCAGCTGGTCGATGGCGCGCTGCACGGTCTGCTTCGCCACGCCGTACTGCTCGGCGATCCCCGGGATCGACGGCAGGCGCTCACCGGGCTGCCAGTCACCGCGCCGGATCTGCGCTCTGAGCTGTTCGGCGATCTGCCGGTGCGGGAACTCGGCGGCGCCGGGATTGATCTGGGCCATGCGGTGCCCTCCTACGCGACTAGGTTCCTAGGATGCACCAGGCGGCGTGCGCGCGCCACCCGCCGCACCGCGTTTCGCCGTGTTGTCGACTCGCGGCCGCCGATGTTGACTCGCGGCCGCCGATCAGGAACTGCCAGAGCGCCGGTCCCGGTCGGCCACGACGCACAGGACGGTGATCACTGCCAGCAGCCCGGTGAGGATCAGGACCGCCTCGGTGGGGCCGGCGCGATCGTCGATGGGGAGACCCGGTGGGACGAGACCGAGCGGGTCGCGCAGCACGATCACCGTGTCGCCCAGCCGGCCGTGGTCGCTCTCGCCGAAGGCCTCGTCGCCGTCCGGCCACGAGGAGAGCCGCCCGGGGATCCGCTCACCGTCGTAGCCGAGCGTGTAGCTGTCGCCGGACACCGCGGTCACTGTCGCGATCACCGGCTCTCCCCGGTAGGTGAGGCTCAGCTGACGGGCGTAGGAGGCGCCGAGCCCGCCGGCGCCCATCGTCGCCACCACCGCGACGGCCAGGCAGGCGCCGCGCACGTCCGGCCGCCAGGGGTCGAGCAGGTGAAGAGTCACCCCTGCGGCCACGCCGAGCCCGATGACGATGAGGGCCGCGGCCGGCGCCGGCACCCAGGCGGACGCGGCGGTCAGCGAGAGCAGTGCGGCGGTGGCGAATACGCCGAGCGCGCGCAGCACCGAGGGGGTCCACATGGGATAACCGTAGACAAGTAGATCAACAGGCTATCGTTGACCTGATGTCCATGTCGCCGCTGCCGGAGTGGGAGCGCCTGCGTCTGCGGCGCGCCGAGGACGAGTTCGCGTCGGTGCGCAAGAGCGTCCGGGTCGCGTACGGACTGTGGCTGGTCTCCGGGGTCTTCGGTGGTCACCGGTTCTATCTCGGCGACACCGCGCGGTCGATCGCGATGCTGTTCACGCTCGGCGGGCTCGGGCTCTGGACCCTCGCGGACGCATTCCTGATCGCCCGCCGGGTCAGGGCCGTGAACGCGGTGCGCCGGGCGGCGATCATGTCGCGGCACGGGATCATCGAGGGGTGAGGATCCCGTGCGGCGACACGGTCACCAACTGCCGGCGGTCGGCCCCGGGGAGCCGCCCCGGCGGCGCAGGTACTTCTCGAACTCCTTGGCGATCTCGTCGCCGGACAGCGGCTGGATGCCCGCGTCCTGAGCCCGTTCCTCCAGCTCACGCACGTACTCGCCGAGTTCGGCGTCCTGCTCGGCGGCGGCGCGGACCCGCTCCTCCCACTCCGCGGTCTCCTCTTCGAGATCTGCGGTGGGGACCGGGATGTCAAGCACGTCCTCGATGTGGTGCAGCAGCGCAAGCGTCGCCTTCGGGCAGGGCGGATTGTTCGCGTAGTGGGGAACGTGCACCCAGAACGACACCGCCTCAAGGTCCGCCCGGGTGGCCGCGTCGTGCAGCACCCCGACGATGCCGGTCGGGCCGTCGTACCGCGTCGGAACCAGCTTGTAGCGCTCGGCGGCACCCGACTCGGTCGCGCCCCCGCTGATCGGGAGCGGCCTCGAGTACGGCACGTCGGCGAGCAGCGCACCGAGCAGCACGATCTTGTTGATCTCCATGCTGTGGCAGACCTCGAGGATCTGCTCGCAGAACGTACGCCAGCGCATGCTCGGCTCGATGCCGCGGATCAGCACCACGTCGCGCTCCGCGCCGGGCGGGCTGGCCACCATGAATTTGGTGCTCGGCCACTCGATGCTTCGCGTCTCGCCCTCGGACATCGTCACCGTCGGCCGGCTGACCTGGAAGTCGTAGAAGTCCTCCGGATCAAGCTCGCTGACCTTGCGTGCGTCCCACACCTGTTCCAGGTGCTCGACGGCGGCCGTCGAGGCGTCGGCCGCGTCGTTCCACCCCTCGAACGCAACGACCGCGATCGGGGATCGCAGCATGGGCAGCCCGTCGAACTCCGTCACGCCATCACCCTTTCCATGCTCACCTCCGCCAGCCTACGTGCCGCCGCGCGAACTGGCTTGCTGGCCGCGCCGCCGGAGGATAGCCGGGCGGATTGCGTACAATGCGGCTTTTGCTGTTAATGGCCCAGGAACTGCGCCAGGTGCGGGACCTCGACGGCCTCGAGCGTGGCGCGGACGTGGATGCCGGTCTCGCCGTCCAGGTGGCTCAGGTCCAGCTCGCACGGGACCGCAAGCACTGCCGCGCCCGCCGCCCGCGCGGACGCGATGCCGGCCAGGGAGTCCTCGATCGCCACGCACGCCGCGATGTCCACGCCGAGCGCGTCCGCGGCGATCCGGTACGGCGCCGGGTCCGGCTTGTTTGCGGTCACCTCGTCGCCGCAGACCACCACGTCGAACGAGTCGCGGCCGAGCGTGTCGAGCGCGACCTCGACCAGGCGGCGGCGGGTGGACGTGACAAGCGCGGTGGGGATGCCCGCGGCGCGCACCGCGGCCAGCAGCGCCATCGCGCCGGGCCGCCAGATCAGGCCGGAGGCGAACAGGCCCGCGACCCGGTCCTCGAGCGCCGTGGCACCGGCGCCGTGGTCGCGCCAGGTCTGGCCCAGGTCCTCGTGCAGGATGCGCATCGACTGGTCCATGCTCGCACCCACCATGGCCGCGCGGGCCGCCTCGGAGAGCTCACCGCCGTACGAGCGGGCCAGTTCCTGGAGCGCGATCTCCCAGACCTTCTCGCTGTCGATCAGCGTGCCGTCCATGTCGAAGAGCACGGCGGCGGGGGACTTGATCTGCACGTCGCTGGTCACCCGGACCATTGTCCGGATCAGTGCGGCCGTCTGCCACGGAGTGTGAGCGGTTTGGCTCAACCCGGCCCGGTCGCGGCCGAAACAACAACCGGCGTCCCAGGTAGGTGACCGCCCCGGGAGGTTCTCCCGGGGCGGTATTAACTCAGCCGACCATCAGCGTTTACTCGTACGCGATCGCGTCCAGGACGTTGAGCCGGGACGCCCGGCGCGCCGGCAGGATCGCGGCGAGCACACCTGCCAGCGCGGCCGCAACCAACAGGCCGGCGAGCTGGCCGTAGGGGACGGTGACCACGGACAGCAGGTCCTGCTGCCGCATCGCCATCGAGGCCGTCCCGCCCAGTCCCACGCCGAGCAGGATGCCGAGCAGGCAGCCGTAGACCGCTATCAGCAGCGACTCGACCCGCACCATGCTGCGCACCTGGCGCCGCGTGGTGCCGATCGCCCGCAGCAGGCCCAGCTCGCGAGTCCGTTCGTAGATGCTCAGCACAAGCGTGTTCACGATGCCGAGGAACGCCACGATCACGGCGAGCGCCAGCAGCACGTAGAAGATCGCGAGCACGCCGTCGACCACCGCGTTCTGCTGCGCGATGAACGACTCCTGGTCCCCGACCGTCACCAGGGGGTAGTCCGCCATGATCTGCTCGACGCCGGCCACCACGGCGTCGACGTCGGCGCCCTCGTCCACCGACACGTACCCCTGCGCGGCAAGCGGCCCGGCGAACGTCGCGGCCGCGGACTCCGGCAGCAGCACGCCGGACGTGAGCTGGCTCTTGTAGACACCCGCGATCGTGTACGTGACCGGCCCGCCCCTGGCCGCCTCGACAGTGACCCGGCTCCCGGTCGTCACGCCCAGCGCCGTAGCGGTGTTCGTGTCGATGAGCGCGTCGGCCGCGCCGCCCGGCGTGAGCGTGCCGGACTCCTGCTCCAGCGCGAACGCCGGCCCGGCCCGGGTCAGATCGGTCGCGGAGACGAACTGCTGCGGCCGCCCGTTCACCGTGGCCACGCTGAAGTGGTACGCGATGGAGTCGCGCACGCCCGGCAGCGCGTCGACCTGCGCCAGCCGCGCCGGATCGAAGCCCTCCCGGCCGTCCGGCAGCTGCTGTGAGTTGGTCATGATCATCACCTCGGCGCCGATGTCGTTCTCCACCAGGTCCCGCACTGTGGAGCGCAACGACGAGCCGATCACGGCCACGGTGCTGACCAGCGCGACGCCGATCATCAGCGCGGCCGCGGTGACTGCGGTGCGCCGCGGGTTCCGCAGCGCGTTGCGGCGGCCGAGGTCACCCGCCGCACCCCAGGCGACGAGCCGGCCGATCAGGCCCGCCACCGGCCGGGTCAGCGCCGGTGACAGCAGCGCCACGCCGACGATTGAGAACAGCACGCCCACGCCGATGAGGAGCGCGGCCAGCGGCGCGCCGAGCAGTGCGGCGCCGAGCGCGGCCACGCCCAGCCCGGTGACCACGCCGCCGCTGACCGTCAGCGCCAGCAGTGGCTTGTCCGGCCGGACTACCTCGCGCATCGCGGCGACCGGCGGCACCGACGCGGCCCGGACCGCCGGGATCAGCGCGGCCGCGACAGTCATCAGGATGCCGAGCAGGTAGGAGACAACGACCGCTGTCACGCCGACCACCAGGCCGCCCTCGGGCAGCGGGAAACCGGCCGCAGTGGCCGCCGCCTGCAGCCCGTAGGCGACGCCGATGCCGGCGAGCAGGCCCAGCGTGGACGCGACGAATCCGACCACCAGCGCCTCGATCAGCACAGAGCCGGTCAGCTGCCCCCAGCTCGCGCCGAGCGCCCGGAAGAGTGCCAGCTCCCGGGCCCGCTGAGCGATGATGATGTTGAACGTGTTGAAGATCAGGAACATCCCGACAAGCAACGCCACGAGCGCGAACCCGAGGAAGAACCAGTTCACGAAGGTCAGCAGCTGGGTGAACGAGCTGGCCTGCTCCTCAGCGATCTCCGCACCGGTGACCGCCTCGAACCCGGCCGGCGCGACCTCCCGCACCCGGTCCCGCAGCGCCTCGTCCGAGACACCCTCGGCGGCGGTCAGCTGCGCGCCCCCGTAGACGCCGGCCTGCCCGAAGAACAGCCGCTGCGCCTCAGGCACGGTGAACGCCACCATGGTCTCGCCGGACAGCGACGGCCGGCCGCCGGAGTACTCGAGCACGCCGGTCACCGTGTACTCGCCGGTCTCGTACCGTGGTCCGATGTAGACCCGGACCGTGTCCCCGACCCCGACGCCGGCCTGCTCGGCAGTGAACCGGGTCAGCGCCACCTCGCTGCCCTCCGCCGGCGCGCGGCCGTCCGCGACCTGCAACAGGTCACCGCCGCCCGTGTAGCCGACGCCGAGTTGCGGCGCGCCCACGGACGGCACCGCCTTCCCGTCCCGCGCCCGGAACGGCACCACACCCTCCGCGGACACGTCGCCGTCCGCCCGCGCCACGCCCGGCACCTCCCTGATCCGCGCCAGGTCCGCGTCGGTGAGCAGCGAAGGCGTGCCGGCGTCAGCGTCCGGGTCCGCGCGCACCTGCACCGCGGTGTCCGCGTTGATCGTCTGGAACAGCCGCTCGAACCGGCCGCCGAGCGAGTCGGTAAGCACGAACGCGCTCGACACGAACATCACGCCCAGCACGATCGCCAGCCCGGACAGGACCAGTCGCAGCTTCCGGGCCAGCAGACTCTTGATCGTCGCGCGCAGCATCAGTGCACCGGCTCCGCGACGACCGGGGGCTCCTCCGGCAGGTCCAGGTGCTTGAGCTTGTCAAGCACCGCCTCCGCGGTCGGCGCGGAAAGCTCGTCCACCATCCGCCCGTCGGCCAGGAAGATCACGTGGTCCGCGTAGGAGGCCGCGACCGGATCGTGCGTCACCATGATGATCGTCTGGCCGTGCTCGTGCACGCTGTTACGCAGGAACGACAGCACATCCGCGCCCGCCCTGCTGTCCAGGTTCCCGGTCGGCTCGTCCGCGAAGACCACATCCGGCCGGGCCAGCAGCGCCCGCGCACACGCCACCCGCTGCTGCTGACCACCGGACAGCTGCGTCGGCCGGTGATGGAGCCGATCCGTCAACCCCACCGTCGACACGATCGTGTCGAACCACTCCCGGTCCGGCTTGCGCCCCGCGATCGACAGCGGCAGCAGAATGTTCTCCTCCGCCGTCAACGTCGGCAGCAGGTTGAACTGCTGAAAAATGAACCCGATCTTGTCACGCCGCAGCTTCGTCAGCTGCGTGTCGTTCATCCCGGTCAGCGGCGTCTCACCGATGTGGATCATCCCGCGGGAGGTCGTGTCCAACCCCGCCAGACAATGCATCAACGTCGACTTCCCACTGCCCGACGGCCCCATGATCGCCGTGAATCGCCCCTTCGCGAACCGGGTGGTGATGCCGGCGAGCGCGGTGACCTGTGCCTCCCCGGCGCCGTACACCTTCCAGACGTCCACCGCCGACACCGCCGCAATGCTCTCCGTCATCCCACAACTCCCCGTCCGTCCGCTTCCCGGGCCGCCGACCACGACGACCTGCGAACCTCACGCTACGTGCCGATCCGGCTCCCGTCGTCCGTCACCGGGCTGGTTCCCCGCTCGCCCCCAGGACGGTCCACCCCTCCTCCTCAAGGAGGACACCCCTGCCAGCCCGCGAGCCGATCCTCCCGGTGCGGCCCGCTTGTTCCCCGCGGTCGCCTGAGCTCGCCCGGGAACCCGATTTCCCCGCTCACGCCGTGTCCGGCCCGCACGCTTCCCCGGGTGCCTGTGTTCGCCGGGGGGACAACCCAAGACCTCGATCTTCCCGCTTCCGCCGGAGTTCAGCCCGCATGCTCCCGCGGGCCAACCTCGCTGCGGGCAAAGACTCCGCTGGCGCTCCGCTTTCCCCTCCGCATCGGAGCCGGTCCCGCCGTCCCAGACCCACCCCACGCAATTCCCGCCGCTCACCGCTACCACCCGCGGCACACATCGGCGTCGCTTGAGTGGTGGTCGGGCGATGCGGCCGCAGTTCCCGCCTTCCACGTTCCGGCAGCGGCCCTGGAGGCTCGTGGTGGTTCCGTCGGTCGTTCGCACCGGTGTCGCTTCAGTGGTTGTCGGGCGATGCGGCTGCCGGTCCCGCTTTCCACGTTCCGGCACCGACCCCGGAGACTCGCGGTGGTTCCGTTGATTCGGGGCCGTGGCGGTCCGTTTCGGGCTGCGTGGGGCCGCGTCGGCGCAGGTCGATGGGGTGCGGCTGCGGTTGGGCGGTCGCAAGGGCCGGCGTCGAAGGCAGGGGGTTCCGGCGCTCGGGTTTATGCCGGCCGCGCGCGTTCGGGGCGGCTACGGTCCAAGGCACGGCCGGTGTCGCGTCAGCGGCGGCTGGTCGGCGCCGGTGCTGCCAGCTGGTCGCACGATCCTGGCCGACATTCCGGGCTCGCCGGGCAGACCTCCGCTCCCACATCCTGACCAGCGGCACGCGTCGCCACCATCCCGGGCGCTCTGCGCCCGAAATTTCACGTTATACATACCTAGCCAGAGCGCGGATTTCGACTATGTATGCGTAATCAACGCTATGAGGTCGCTATAACGTTGATTACGCATACATGGTCGAGCCCGCAGCAAGATCGACGCCTTGTGAAGGCGAATGTCAGACGCGAAACAGGCTTTTTCGGTGAGGCGGTAAGGCCGGCAAGCCGCAGAGGGGCCGCGCATCGCCGCGTTTGTCACCTCGCGTGCCGTCGGTGCCGAAGGCGCGACAGCCCGCGCCTCCTCCGCCTCCATGATTTGTCCAAACAAAGAGTAATTTTTCGGACGTAAGCTCTCGCACTTTCTGTCCGGGAACCGTGAGAGCCAAGACTGACCGCATGTCTTCGGTGCTCCGGCTTCGGTGCCGGTCCTTGTGATCGCCTGAGTGGCAGCCATGCCGCCTGACTGTCGCTGGCGCGAGGGTAGGTTCGCCCGGCGAGCCGGGACTGCCCCGACCAGGCCGGTGCTGCTGGCGAGTTCTGGCTTCGGTGCCGGTCCTTGTGATCGCCTGAGTGGCAGCCATGCCGCCTGACTGTCGCTGGCGCGAGGCTAGGTCTGCCCGGTGAGCCGCAACTGCCCCGACCAAGCCGGTGCCGCTGGTGAGTCCTGGCTTCGGTGCCGGTCCTTGTGATCACCTGAGTCGCAGCCATGCCGCCCGACTGCCGCTGACGCGAGGCTACGCCCGCTCGGCGAGCCGCGACTGCCCGACCAAGCCGGTGCCGCTGGCGGACCCTGGCGTCGGTGCCGGCCCTCGCGGTGCTCCGAACCTGTGGCCGCCCCGACCCGCCGTTGCTGACCAGGAGCCCGAGCCGAGAACCGCCGCCGTCACCCGGGTCAGGCGCCGGGCCGGACGAGGCCGGACTCGTAGGCGAGGACGACGGCCTGGACGCGGTCGCGGAGGCCGAGTTTGGTGAGGACGTGGCCGACGTGGGTCTTGATGGTGGTTTCGCTTACGGAGAGGGCGCGGGCGATCTCGGCGTTGGAGAGGCCCTTGGCGACGTGGATGAGGACCTCACGTTCGCGTTCGGTGAGGGTGCTGAGGGAGCGGGGTGGGGTGGCGTTCGGGTCGGGGAGGGCGTCGGCGAAGCGGTCGAGGAGGCGTTTGAGGATGCGGGGGGCGACGACGGCCTCGCCCGCGGCGACCGTGCGGATCGCGGTGACCAGGTCTTCGGCGGGGACATCCTTGGCGAGGAAGCCGCTGGCGCCGGCGCGGAGCGCGCCCACCACGTATTCGTCCAGGTCGAACGTGGTCAGGATCAGCACTCGGACCGGCAGGCGGGCGTCGACGATCGCCTTGGTGGCGGCCACGCCGTCGAGGCGTGGCATGCGGATGTCCATCAGGACGACGTCGGGCAGCAGGCGGCGGGCCAGGTCGACGGCCTCGCTGCCGTCGCCGGCCTCGCCCACCACGTGCAGGTCCGCCTCGGCGCTCAGCACCATGCGGAAACCGGTCCGCAGCAGCGGCTGGTCGTCGGCGAGCAGAATGCGCACCGGACGTGCGTCTGTCAACGGGAACCCCCTCAGTCCACCGGAATCTTCGCGTAGACCCGGAAGCCGCCACCAGGCCGGGGTCCGACGCGGAGTGTGCCGCCGTAGAGCGCCACCCGTTCGCGCATGCCGACCAGTCCGTGTCCGGCGCCGTGTTCGGAGCCGGGGGCCGGGCCGCGGCCGGTGTCGAAGACCTCGACGATCAGCCAGTAGATGCCGAAGCTCAAGCGGACCTGAGCGGTCGCCGGGCCCGCGTGCTTGAGCGCGTTCGTCAGCGCCTCCTGCACGATCCGGTAGACGGTCAGCGCCACGCCGGGCTCAAGGGTCGCGGGCGTGCCGTCGATCCGGAGTGTGGTCGGCAGCCCGGCGTCGCGTACCTGGTCGGCCAGCTCCTCCAGTCCGGCTATCCCGGGCTGCGGGGCCATCTCCGTGTCGGTCTCGGTCTCGGTGCGCAGCACGCCGAGCATGCGGCGCAGCTCGCGCATCGCGGACCGGGACGTCTCCTCGATCGTGGTCAGCGCCTCGTCAGCGGTGTCCGGGTTTGCGCGCAGCACCCGCCGGGCGCCGGTGGCCAGCACGCCCATCACGCTGACGTTGTGGGCGACCACGTCGTGCAGTTCGCGGGCGATGCGCCGCCGTTCGTCCGCGACCGCCTGTTCGGCCAGGGCGCGCTGGTTGGACTCGGCAGCGATCGCGCGTTCCTCAAGCGCCCGTGCGGTCACCCGGCGCCCATGGACCGCGCGCCCGACCAGGAACACGACCAGCCCGATCAGCCCGTTGTTCAAGGCCAGGAACACGGGGGGTACGCCGTGCTCGCCGATCAGCCGCTCGGGCAGCATCAGCACGCCGGCCAGCGCGGGCGTCCAGAGCAGCAGCGCGGCGGCGGTCGCGGCGCGCAGCGACAGCCGGGCGGCGACCGTGTAGGTCAGGATCGCGAACGCGGCCGGAAGCGTCACCGGCTGTGGCGCGCCGAGCAGCGGCACGGCCAGCGTGGGCAGCAACAGCAGCAGGGCCGGCCACGGCGCGACCCGGCGCAGCGTGACCGGGAGCGCGCTGTAGACCGCGGTCAGGGCCAGGAGCAGCAGGTTTCCGGCGCGCTGTTCCGGCGAGGCCCAGGTGGCGACCGCGTCGACGGTCAGCACCACGAGCGCGAGCCGGCAGTCGGCGGTGAACGCGTGGCGCGGGTCGCGGCTGCGCCCGGCGGAGGCCCATGCGCGCAAGCTCTTCATGTCGGTGCTCCGGTGCTGGACGGGCCTGTCCGGTGAACCTATCGGCCGTGCCGGACCGCTGAATCGCCCCCGGCGGCGACCCTCCTCTCCTCCTCAGGCACGAGGTGGTGGGGGCGTGGGGAGGAGAACGTGGCTATGAGCTGGGGCACAGCACGCCGATATTAGGTCAGCCGGGGCCCGCACCTGCCGATCACCGGTCTGCAACACAGTGACGAGGCGCGGAGGGGTACGGACGATGGGACTGCGACTGCCGTGGAAACGGGTGCCGGAACCGGTCGAGTACGCCGACTTCCCGGAGGACGCCACGCTTGTGACAGTGGTCGCCGGTGAGAAGACCTACCACGATCTGAGCGTCATCCGTACCCCGGACCGGGTGTTGAACTTCCGGATCGCCGGCGGTCTGAAGGAGGGCCAGACCGTCGAGTTGATCTGGACCGCGGACGGGCGTGGCGGCGTGGGCAGCGCGCAGGTGGTGCGCGCGACGGAGGCGACAGTGGGCCTGCGCCCGACCCGGGTGGAGACCGGCATCCAGCGCCGCTCAAGCCTGCGCGTGCCGGCCACGGTGCCGCTCACGCTCAACGGCCCCGAGGGCGCGAACTTCCCGCTGACCACGCGGAACATCTCGCTCGGCGGCGCGCTCGCCTTCGGCCGGGGCCCGGACGCGGGGGAGTCGTTCCCCGGCCGCCTGGACCTGCCCGGCCAGTTCGTCACGGTGAGCGCGAAGGTGCTGCCCGGCCTGGACCCGGTCAACATGCACCGGCTTCTCTTCGTGGGACTGACCACGCAGGCCGAGGACCTGATCGCCGATTACGTCGCTGCCCAGGAGCGCCGTCGCGCCTACGCCAGGTTCTGATCGGCCTCCACGAGAACGGGTGCGGCGGCGCGCTGCGCGGGAACCACCTCCGGGTACGGCGGCGGGGTGCCGCCGAACGCCGGGCACAGCGCCTTGTGGCTGCACCAGCCGCACAGCTTGCTCGGCTGCGGCCGGAAGTCACGCGCGGCCGTGGCCGCCTCGATCGCCTTGGCCAGCGCAAGCACCGTGCGCTCGAATCGCTGCAGCTCCTCCACGTCCGGCGAGTAGTCGCAGACCTCGACGTCCTTGAGGTAGATCAGGCGGAGCACGCGCGGCACCACGCCCCGGGTCCGCCACAGCACCAGCGCGTAGAACTTGAGCTGGAACAGCGCCTTAGCCTCGAACGCCTCGCGCGGCGCGCCGCCGGTCTTGTAGTCGACGACGCGGATCTGCCCGTCCGGTGAGACGTCCAGCCGGTCGACGAAGCCGCGCAGCCGCAGCCGGTCGTCCACCACCGTGGAGATCAGCTGCTCGCGCTCGGCCGGCTCTAGCCGCTGCGGGTCCTCAAGCGTGAAGTAGCCCTCCAGCAGCGCCTTCGCGGACGCGAGGAAGTCGTCCACACCTGCCACCGGCCGCTCGCCGGGCTGGACCTCCACGAGCACCTCCGCAGGCGTACCCCCGTCGTCGCCTGTGGGGGTTTCGAAGATCGAGGTGAGGTCGGGGTTCTCCGCGAGCAGGCGCTCCCAGGACGGGGCGACCAGATCAACCGCGGCGGCGGGGGTACGCTCCGCGGCCGGCAGATCGTAGAGACGCTCCAGCACCGCGTGCACAAGCGTGCCCCGCGTCTGGTCCGCGGTCGGCTGCTCGGGGATGCGGTCGATCGTGCGGAAGCGGAACAGCAGCGGGCAGGTCTTGAAGTCGCCGGCCCGGGAGGGGGAGAGCGACGGGCCGGTCCAGTCCGGCTGGGCGAGCTCCGCGGGCGAGGGGCCTGTCTGCACGTGCGCTGCTCCCGACGGCTGTGCTGCTCCCGACAATTGTGCTGCTCCCGACAAGAGCGCTGCCTCCGTCTCGATGGTCATGCCACAAGGCTAAGGGCTACGTATGACGGTTTCAGACTGAGCATGTACAAGCGGTCACGAAGACACGTGCACACCACAGTCACCGTCTTCCCCGATAGCATCGGCCCGGTGGACAACGAGGCGCCCGACCCGGGCCGCCGCGCCGGCGTCACGGTGGGGCGGCTCTTCGGCGTTCCCGTCTACCTCAATGCCTCGATGCTGCTGCTCGCGGTCGCGGTCACGGTCATCTACGGCGAGTTCGTCCGCGGTCAGCTGGGCCTCTCCCGTGTCGCCGGCTACGCGGTCGGCGCCGGCTTCGTGGTCTGCCTGCTCGGCTCGGTGCTGCTGCACGAGCTCGGGCATGCGCTGACCGCCCGCCGGTTCGGCATCGGCGTGCGCGGCATCACCCTCGAGCTGCTCGGCGGCTACACCGAGATGGACCGCGACGCCCCCCGCCCCCGGGTGGACCTGCTCGTCTCGCTTGCCGGCCCGGCCGTGTCGCTTGTGCTCGGCGTGCTCGCCACCATCGCCACGCTGCTGTTGCCGGACGACACGCTCGCCGGCCAGCTCACCTTCCAGCTCGCGGTGAGCAACGTGGTCGTCGCGGTCTTCAACTCGCTGCCCGGCCTGCCGCTGGACGGCGGTCGCGCGCTGCGGGCCGCGGTCTGGGCCGTCAACGGCGATCGCCACCTGGCCACCGAGGTCGCCGGCTGGTCCGGCCGCGCGCTGGCCGGGCTGACCGCGGCCGGCGTGCTTGTCACCTACCTGCTGGGCTGGCTCAGCGTGTTCGGCCTGGTGTTCATGCTCCTGGTCACGCTTACCCTGTGGCAGGGCGCCGGGCAGTCGATCCGGCTGGCCCGGATGAGCCGCCGCTTCCCGATGGTCAACCTGTCGCACCTGGCCCGGCCGATCTTCGCGGTGCCGACCGGCACGCCGCTGGCCGAGGCGCAGCGACGCGGTCGCGAGTCCGCCCCGGGCAACGCGTCGCTCGTCGTGGCGGACGCGTCCGGCCGGGTGATGGCGCTCGTCGACGGCGCCCGCGCGGCCGCGGTGCCGGCCGACCGGCGCCCGTGGGTGTCGGTCGACACGGTCGCGCGCGGCGTCGAGGGCATCCCGGCCATGTCGGTGGACCTCACCGGCGAGCAGGTCGTGCGCGTAGTGCAGACTCACCCGGGCGCGCAGTACCTGGTGACCGCGGGCGAGGACGTCGTGGGCGTGCTGCACCTGATCGATCTGGCCGAGGTGCTCGAACCACGACGTGGCCGGGGCAACCCGGCCGTTTGACCCCCGATACGGTGTTCGCGCCCGTATCAATGAGAAGTAGCACGTCCGAGGAAGAGGAACACCGTGACCGTACCGTCCACCGCCGTCGTCCCGACCGCCGAGCCGGTGCCTGCGCGCCGCGGGCCGTTCCGGGCGGGTGACCGGGTCCAGCTCACCGACCCGAAGGGACGGATGCACACGGTTGTCCTGGAGTCCGGCAAGTCATTCCACACGCACCGCGGCGCGCTGGAACACGACGACCTGATCGGCCTGCCCGAGGGCAGCGTGATCACCTCGGCGAACGGCACCGCCTACCTGGCGCTGCGCCCGCTGCTCGCCGACTACGTGCTCTCCATGCCGCGCGGCGCGCAGGTCATCTACCCGAAGGACGCGGCGCAGATCGTCCAGATGGGCGACATCTTCCCCGGCGCCAAGGTGCTTGAGGCCGGCGCCGGCTCCGGCGCGCTGAGCTGCTCGCTGCTGCGCGCGGTCGGCGACACCGGCGAGCTGCACTCGTTCGAGCTGCGCGAGGACTTCGCGGTCATCGCCCGGAAGAACGTCGAGGCGTTCTTCGGCGCGCCGCCGCCCGCCTGGACGCTGCACCAGGGCGACGTGGCGGACTGCCAGGAGACCGGATTCGACCGGATCATCCTGGACATGCTCACGCCGTGGGAGGCTCTGGACATGGTCGAACGGGCTCTGGTCCCCGGCGGCGTGTTCATCGGCTACGTGGCCACTACGCCGCAGCTGTCCGAGCTGGTCGAGGCGCTGCGCGAGCGCGGCGGCTGGACCGAGCCGCGCGCCTGGGAGTCGCTTGTGCGGGACTGGCACGCGGAGGGTCTCGCGGTCCGGCCCGACCACCGGATGATCGCGCACACTGCGTTCCTGGTGTCGGCCCGCAAGCTCGCGCCCGGCGTCCAGGCCCCGCCGCGCCGGCGGAAGCCCTCCAAGGGTGCTGAGGCGTATGCGGCACGTAAGGCGACCCTGCAGACGGCCGCCGCGGCCGCAGTTGTGCCGGAGCAGGCCGAGCCGGTCGAGCCGCAGTCACCGGAGACCGACGAGTGAGTCACAGCCTCGGTGGGGGAGGGGATCTGCCCGCGGTGTTCCCGGACTGGTCCCCCTACCACGACCTCGACTCGGCGGCCCGCGCCTACCTCCGCGATCCGGACGTGGCGCTGGAGTCGCTCGGCGGCGTGCTCCGCGGCGCCGACGTGCTCTGTTTCACGCTTGAGCGCTTCGTCAACGAGGTCAACGGCGTCTGGCAGGAGGTCGTCGTCTGCGACGGCAACCGGCTGATCCTCTGGCACGGCGAGGACGTGCCGCTCGGCGAGGGCCCGCCCGGCTCCATGACGTCGTCGCTGCGGGTGGTCCCGCTCTCCACGGTCACCGAGGTCGGCTGCCGGCGGCAGCTCACCCGGACGCCCAGCGGGCAGGCCCAGGTCGGCAGCGTCGACGTCTATCTGCTGCTCAGCACCATGGACGAGGCGGCGCCGAGCGGTGGAACGCTTGAGGAGGGCGAGCGCCCGCCGGTACGGCACGACGCGCTGCGGTTCGGCAAGACGATAGACGACGGCGGAGCCGGTCAGATCGCGCGTCTGGAGGAGTTCGCAAGGGTCATCGCGTCGCTCGTCGGGCGTCCGACGCTGTAGCCGCCGTGGCCCCCTCCGCGTGAATCACGTGAATTACGCGCAGGGCGGACTCACTCCGTACCCCTGATGTGGGTTGGTGTTCTTCGGGGGTTTTCGCGCCATGCGCAGGATGTTTTCGCACTCAGGAGGCGTGTTTCGGCCACGGTGACCGGTTGTGATCGGATGGACACATCTGATCAAGCTTCGGTGACGAGGGTGTTGCGTGGGTTGGAATCCCGGCTTTTACGGCTAGTGTTATGGCAAGACGTTCGAGCCCCCGGGGAGGTGGGACGTGGCACGTAGCGACGACGCCGACCAGCGCGCCGCACGGTGGGAGAAAGAGGCCCACGATCTCTCCACGCAGGTCGCGTTTCTTCAAGAGGAACTCGCCCTGGTGCGGCGCAAGCTGACCGAAAGCCCCCGTCACGTGAGGCAGCTCGAGGAGCGGCTGGCGGCAACGCAGGCGCAGCTCTCCCGGCTGTCCGAGAACAATGAGCGACTGGTGTCCACGCTGAAGGAAGCGCGGAGCCAGATCGTCACGCTCAAGGAGGAGATCGACCGCCTGGCGCAGCCGCCGAGTGGTTACGGTGTCTTCCTGACCCGCCATGAGGACGGCACTGTCGACGTCTTCACCGGTGGGCGCAAGTTGCGCGTGGCGGTCTCCCCGTCGCTCGAGGTGGATGAGCTTCAGCGCGGGCAGGAAGTCCTGCTCAACGATGCGCTGAACGTCGTCGACGCGTTCGGTTTCGAGCGCGTGGGCGAGGTGGTGATGCTCAAGGAGATCCTGGAGTCGCCGGAAGGCACCCCGGGTGACCGCGCGCTCGTCATCTCGCACGCCGACGAGGAGCGCATCGTCCATCTCGCGGACACGCTCATCGGCACCGCACTGCGTGCCGGTGACTCGCTCATGATCGAGCCCCGCTCGGCGTACGCCTACGAGCGGATCCCGAAGAGTGAGGTCGAGGAGCTGGTTCTGGAGGAGGTGCCGGACGTCGGTTACACCGACATCGGCGGTCTCCACTCCCAGATCGAGCAGATCCGTGACGCGGTGGAGCTTCCGTTCCTGCACGCCGACCTGTTCCGGGAGCACCAGCTGCGCCCGCCGAAGGGCATCCTGCTCTACGGCCCGCCCGGCTGCGGCAAGACCCTCATCGCGAAGGCCGTCGCGAACTCGCTGGCGAAGAAGATCGCCGAGCGCCAGGGCAAGGAGAAGCACACCAGCTTCTTCCTGAACATCAAGGGCCCTGAGCTGCTCAACAAGTACGTCGGCGAGACCGAGCGGCACATCCGGCTGATCTTCCAGCGTGCGCGGGAGAAGGCCGGCGAGGGCACCCCGGTCATCGTGTTCTTCGACGAGATGGACTCGGTGTTCCGCACCCGCGGCACCGGCGTCTCCTCCGACGTGGAGAACACCATCGTCCCCCAGCTGCTGTCGGAGATCGACGGCGTGGAGGGCTTGGAGAACGTCATCGTCATCGGCGCCTCCAACCGTGAGGACATGATCGACCCGGCCATCCTGCGCCCGGGCCGGTTGGACGTGAAGATCAAGATCGAGCGTCCGGACGCCGAGGCGGCCAAGGACATCTTCTCGAAGTACATCCTCAGCGGCCTGCCGCTCAACGACGACGACCTGAACGAGCACGGCAAGGACCGGGACGCCACGGTCGCCGCCATGATCGAGTCGGTGGTCCTGCGGATGTACTCCGAGTCGGAGGAGAACCGGTTCCTGGAGGTCACCTACGCCAACGGTGACAAGGAGGTCCTGTACTTCAAGGACTTCAACTCCGGCGCCATGATCCAGAACATCGTGGACCGCGGCAAGAAGATGGCGATCAAGGAGTTCCTCTCCTCCGGACGCAAGGGCCTGCGCCTGCAGCACCTCCTCGACGCCTGCGTCGACGAGTTCCGCGAGAACGAGGACCTGCCGAACACCACGAACCCGGACGACTGGGCCCGCATCTCCGGCAAGAAGGGCGAGCGGATCGTCTACATCCGCACGCTCGTCTCCGGCGGCAAGGGCACCGACGCCGGCCGTGCCATCGAAACCGCCTCGAACACGGGGCAGTACCTGTAGGTCGTGTCATCGAAAGGGCGGCACCGTGGAGGGTGCCGCCCTTTCGTGTGTCCGGCCGGCATATTTACCATCGTGCTGACACGCTTTGTGACGGTGCCGCGGGCTAGGCTTCTCTCATCGGGCTTTAGGAGTGAGGTCTCATGAGCGAGCTTGCGAGCAAATCAGGAAGCTCAGTGTCTGCTGCGAACGCGCGGCCGGAGCGAATCGGAGGCCGCGGGTGAGCGTGCGTCGGATCATGGGCACCGAGGTCGAGTACGGCATCTCCGTGCCCGGCCAGCCCGGAGCGAACCCGATGGTGACCTCCTCGCAGGTGGTCAACGCCTACGGTGCACGCCCGGAGCTCAACCGCGGCGGCCGCACCCGCTGGGACTACGAAGAGGAGTCGCCGCTGCGGGACGCGCGCGGCTTCACCTACTCCGGCGCCGCCTACGACCCCGCCGAGGCGCTCGCGGACGAGGACCTGGGCCTCGCCAACGTCATCCTCACCAACGGCGCACGTCTCTACGTCGACCACGCCCACCCCGAATACTCCACGCCCGAAGTGACAAGTCCGATGGACATCGTCAAATGGGACAAGGCCGGCGAGCGGGTGATGGCGGAGGCGGCCCGGCGCGCGGCCACCATTCCGGGCGCGCACCAGATCCACCTCTACAAGAACAACACCGACAACAAGGGCGCGTCGTACGGCGCCCATGAGAACTACCTGATGCGCCGCCAGACGCCGTTCGCGGACATCGTGGCGTACCTGACGCCGTTCTTCGTCACCCGGCAGATCGTCACCGGCGCCGGCCGGGTCGGCATCGGGCAGGACGGCTCCGGCACCGGCTTCCAGATCTCCCAGCGCGCCGACTTCTTCGAGGTCGAGGTCGGCCTGGAGACCACGCTCAAGCGGCCGATCATCAACACCCGCGACGAGCCCCACGCGGACGCGGACAAGTACCGCCGCCTGCACGTCATCATCGGCGATGCGAACCTCTCCGAGACCTCGACCTACCTCAAGGTCGGCACCACCGCGCTGATCCTCGCCATGATCGAGGAGAAGGCGCTCACCGGCGACCTCAGCATCGCCGACCCGGTCTCCGAGCTGAAGAACATCAGTCACGACCCCACGCTTCAGCACATGGTCCGGCTCCGCGACGGCCGCAAGCTCACCGCGCTGGACCTGCAGTGGGCGTTCTTCGAGCGCGCCAAGCTCTTCGTCGACGACCGGCTCGGCTCCGACGCCGACGACCAGACCGCCGACGTGCTCAACCGCTGGGAGAACATCCTGGACAAGCTCGGCCGCGACCCGATGTCCTGTGCGGACGAGCTGGACTGGGTGGCGAAACTCCGGCTGCTGGAAGGCTACCGGGAGCGGGAGAAGCTCGGCTGGGCCTCGCACAAGCTCCAGCTCGTCGATCTGCAGTACTCGGACGTACGCCCGGAGAAGGGCCTCTACCACCGCCTGGTGGCCCGTGGCTCGATGAAGACGCTTCTCGACGAGCGCGACACCTGGGACGCCATGGTCAACCCGCCGGAGGACACCCGGGCGTTCTTCCGCGGCCGGTGCCTCGCGCAGTACGCGTCCGAGGTGGTCGCCGCCAGCTGGGACTCGGTCATCTTCGACATCGGGCGGGAATCGCTTGTCCGGGTGCCGATGATGGAGCCGGAGCGCGGCACGAAGAAGCACGTGGGCGCGCTGTTCGACCGCTGTGAGAGCGCCAAGGACCTGCTCGAGGCGCTGACCGGAGGTACCAAGCCGGCCACCTAGGATCCCGACCGTGCACGGAAGGGCTCGGCTGAGCGCGAAACACGCGCTTGGGCGAGCCTTTTCGTCATAACTCCGGGGTAGGTTTTACGTACCTGATGTTGCCGGGCTCGGTCACCGCCCGGCACGAGGCGAGGGAGGGACCGGCCATGGCTACCAAGGACACCGGCGGACAGTCGCAATCCAGCAAGAGCAGCCAGCAGGACGAGGTTGACGAGGCCACGGTCGAGGCCAACCCGGAGGTCGCCGAGCGGCACGCCGAGATCACCGAGGACGTCGACGATCTGCTCGACGAGATCGACTCCGTCCTGGAAGAGAACGCCGAGGAATTCGTCAGGGGCTATGTGCAAAAAGGGGGCCAATGAGGCTTATGTTCGTTTTGGACATAACGGTGTGAGCAGCTGCTCTCGGTCGCAAAGTTCCACCGCAACGACGGTTGGCCTTCTATTGCAAGCGGTGTGCCGCTGAGCGGTCGGAGGCGAGCCGTCGCCGTCGTGGCATCAAGCCGCCCGTCCCGGTCGGCAGGGATGACGTGGTGTCCCGAACACGTCGATCATGACCATCGCACCGGAGCCGTGCGCGGGATATTGTGCTTCAACTGCAACGGCGGCCTCGGCCAGTTTCGTGACAACATCGCGCATCTGGACAGGGCGATCACATACCTGAGAGGACACACGTGGCAACGGGTTTTGATCCATCCGGGCGTCTACCAGGTGCGTTCACCGATCTGGGCACTTCCTCCTTCACCCAGTTCCTGAGTGTCGCCGCGCCCGATCTGCTGCCCGGCCGCCGGCCGCTGCCGCCCGGCCTTTCCGCCGGAGACGTCGCGCCGCACGGCACCACGATCGTGGCGATCTCGTTCGCTGGTGGCGTCGTGCTGGCCGGTGACCGGCGGGCGACCATGGGCAACATGATCGCCAGCCGGGACATCGAGAAGGTGCACCCCGCGGACGCGTTCTCGCTTATCGGCATCGCCGGCACGGCCGGGGTCGGCATCGAGCTGATGCGCCTGTTCCAGGTCGAGCTGGAGCACTACGAGAAGATCGAGGGCGTCATGCTCTCCGTCGACGGTAAGGCCAACCGCCTCGCCGCGATGATCCGGCAGAACCTCGGCGCCGCACTCCAGGGCCTCGCTGTCATCCCGCTCTTCGCCGGGTACGACCAGGCCGCGGCCGACCCCGCGCGCGTCGGGCGGATCTTCAGCTTCGACATCGCCGGCGGCCTCTACGAGGAGACCGGCTACGACGCGATCGGCTCCGGCTCGATCTTCGCGAAGTCCGCCCTCAAGAAGCGGTACCGGCCCGGCATCTCCGCCGAGGAGGCCACCCGGCTCGCCGTCGAGGCGCTCTACGACGCCGCCGACGACGACACCGCCACCGGCGGGCCGGACCTGATCCGCCGGATCTTCCCGGTCGTCATGACCGCGACCGCCGAGGGCACCAACCGGCTCAGCGAGGCGGAGGTCTCCGCGATCGCCGAGACCGTCGTCGACGCCCGCCGCGAGAACCCCGGCGGCTGAGCGGCTCTCCGTCGCCCCCAGCCCGAGGGCTTGTGCCGATGTGGCGGCCGGGCTGCGGCAAGGCTTAGCCGCCGTCCGGCCGCACGTCGCAACCGCCCACCTGCAACACCGGTGCGAGGGCGCCTGCGCCGCGCTCCGACCCCAGCCCTAATCCTGATTGGAGAGCCGCCGTGGCTATGCAGTTCTACGCCTCACCCGAGCAGATCATGCGCGACCGCTCCGAGCTCGCCCGCAAGGGCATCGCCCGGGGCCGTAGCGCGGTGGTCCTCAGCTACGCCGGTGGGGTCCTCCTCGTCGCGGAGAACGTGACGTCGCTGCGCAAGGTAAGCGAAATCTACGACCGGATCGGCTTCGCCGCCGTCGGCCGCTACAACGAGTTCGAGAACCTGCGCCGTGCCGGCGTGCGCAAGGCCGACATCGACGGCTACAGCTACGACCGCCGTGACGTCACCGGCCGCGCGCTCGCCAGCACGTACACGCAGGTCCTCGGCGCCATCTTCACCGAGCAGCAGAAGCCGTTCGAGGTCGAGCTGTGCGTGGCCCAGGTCGGCGCGACGCCGGAACTCGACGAGATCTACCGCATCATGTACGACGGCTCCGTCCAGGACGAGCCCGGCTTCATGGCGATGGGCGGCCAGGCCGAGGGCATCTCCAGCACGCTCAAGGACGGCCACGACCACGGCCTGTCCCTGTCCGACGCGCTGAAGCTCGCCGTCAAGTCCCTGGCCAGCGTCGGCGGCGAGAACGGCAACCCGCGCACCATCACCGCCAAGCAGCTCGAGGTCGCGGTCCTCGACCGTACCCGCAAGGGCCGCACGTTCCGCCGCTTCGCCACCGACGCCCTCAGCACCCTCCTCGACGGCGGCGACCTCCCGGCCGACTCCACCGAGAAGCCCGGCACCCCCGCCCCCGGCCCCGACACCCCGACCGTCTCCGCGGCCTCCGCCGACCTGGAGACCGCCGGCGAGTCGGCCGCCGTCGACGGCGAAGGCCCCGCCGACAAGTAGTCCCCCTCCACAGTGGTAGCCGCCGGCCAGCACGACGCCGGCGGCTACCACCGTGCCAGGCCTTTCAAGCCGGCAGTTCAAGATCTAAATCGTTTTCCCGCTCTGCGGATGGTGCAGCCCGCATGCTCCCGCGGGCAAACCTCGCCGCCCACCAAGACTCCGCTTACGCTCCGCTTGCCGGGCGGCTCGGAGCCGGTCCCGCACGGGCCGGGAAAGTGCACGCGATCACCGCCGCACGGCCTCGCGT
The DNA here is from genome assembly GCF_044454585.1 of Catenuloplanes sp. NPDC051500. Classification (NCBI taxonomy): domain Bacteria; kingdom Bacillati; phylum Actinomycetota; class Actinomycetes; order Micromonosporales; family Micromonosporaceae; genus Catenuloplanes; species Catenuloplanes sp. NPDC051500. Next base: position 4,822 of record NZ_JBITDX010000031.1, on the reverse strand, counting down.
GGCGCGCGGCGCGTCCGGTTCTTGACGTGCGCGCCGGGGTAGTGTCAGCGGTCGAGGCCTCCTCGTTGGCCGAAGGCGGTGGGTCTCCCTGCAACGGGCTGTGCGGGTGTCGCGTCAGTGCTGGCACGTGGTGCGGTTGGGTCGGATGCAAAGGTCACTGGCGATGGTTTGGGCTGTTGCTGCCTGTGATGGGTGGCGCGGGGTCGTGTCAGCGCTGATTGGGTGGCGCGGTTGAGGTCCGGCAGTGGCGAGGGTGGGTTCGGGTCGTTGCGGCTCGTGATGGGTGCGCGGGGTCGTATCAGCGCTGGTTCGGTGGCACGGCTTAGGTCCGGTAGTCGCTCGCAAAGGGCCGGCGGCGAAGGCGGAGGCTCGTGGTGGTCGGGTTGATGTCGGCGGCGTGCGTCCGGGGCAGGCCGGGTCAGGGCGCGGCCGGTGCCGCGGCAGTGGCGGATGATCAGCGCGGTGACCGGTGGCGAGTCGAGAAACCGGGCACCGGTGCCGTGGATGCCGCGATGTTTCGCCTGACTTTCGCTTTCCGCTTTCGCCTTCCGCTTTCCGCTTTCGCTTTCGTCGGTCTGAGGCCGGTGCGCAAGCGCCATCGCGCCTCTACCCCGATATCGCCGTCGGCTTTCTGTGCTCAAGATCCTTGCGGCTGTGGTGGCCCTTATTGCGCCGTTATAAGGGCCACCAGAGCCGCAAGGATCTTCAATCTCACTAAATGGGTAGCTCGCTCCCACACTCTGGGCGTGAATGGCGCGCGCCAGGCATTGTGGGGCACCGCCGCGTGTCTGGACGGCTTATGACGCCCACTCGCGCGCCGACGTGCAGAAACGCACCAAGAAGGCCGCGTTAAGAAGGAGATTGTTCAATTCATGGAACGCTACGCAGCCTGAGGTTTCTTGACAGAGCTTGCAGGGTCAGCATGCGCATGCATCGGAGGCATATATAGCGAAATTTCGGGCGCGAAGTGCCGAATAGCCCCTGGTCGCGAACCTCAGTAGGCGCGTCTTATCTCTGAATCGCCGCCGGGATAAAGGCACAGGGAGATCGCTGCGCTTTTCACCCTGCTCAAAGCCGGCTCGGCCTGGCTCGGCTCGGCCTGGCTCGGCTCGGCCTGGCCCGGGTAGAGCGGTGGCGGTCTTCACCGTGGCGCGAAGTTGAGGTGGGGTGTGGGGGCGTGAACAGCGGTGGCCGGTGCTTGTGGTTGGCCCTGACGCCAACGGTCTGACAGGGAGGAGCTCTGGCGACGACCGGTGCCTATGCCACTCAGCCTATTTTGATCATGGTTTCTGACCTGGCCATTTGCTGCCGACCTTCGGGGGCAGGGTGAGTGCCGCCGCAGCCCGCTGGATCACGGAACGTTCGGGCGCGACGCACCGGGCCGGTCCGTGGAACCGGCCCTTGACCACCTTGACCACCTCGACCACCTCGACCACCTCGACCACGAAGGTCAGCAGGGGCCCGCCTGGCTCGGCGATTCACACTGTGAAATCCGGCAGGTCAGTCTGTCTCGCGGGGCAGATCAGGAGCGGCATGCTCTGTACCCAGGCACGAAGCCCGCCCCGGCACCGGAAATGTCGTCTCATAAGCACCTGCGGGTGGAGCGGCCGAGGATGGTCAAGATCCTTGTTTTGCTCACGGTCCTTTCCTGGCGGTGCAAAGGACCGTGAGCAAAACAAGGATCTTGATTCCCGCATAGTGGAAGATCCGTTTCCGGTCGGCGGGCTGGACGGTCGCGCCGGACTTGGACCCTGAGCCCGAAAGTTCAGTAAACGCCCACCTGCGTCTGCGTCCTACCCGCCGGACCGGGCAGGAGAGCATCCGCACTGGCCAGAGACCCGCGGCTCGACCGGGTCCATTTCACGATCAAAAGCGGCATTGTGATCGGTGCCGCGGGAGCGTGCGGAACCGGAGGCCGGCGGAAGCGGGAAGAGAGGTTTTAGGATCTTGCGGCTTTGGCGAGGTCGGCCATGCCGGGCTCGCTGAGGGCGTGGTCGAGTTGTACCCGCCAGTCGGGCTGGGGTGGGATGCCGGCGGCGGCCCAGGCGTCGTGGCCTAGGACGCTGTAGGCGGGGCGCTTTGCCGGGCGGGCGAAGGCCTCCGCCGTGGTGGGCTTGATCCGGTCCGGGTCGAGGCCGGCCATGTCGTAGATGGTGCGGGCCAGGTCGTGCCAGCTGGCCTGGCCGGAGGCGGTGCCGTGGTAGACGCCGGGCGGGGCGGTGCCGGCGAGCGCGGCCGTGCCCAGGCGGACCAGCTGTTCGGCGAGTGCGGCGGTCCAGGTGGGCTGGCCGATCTGGTCCGTGACCACGTCGACGGTGGGGCGGGTAGCGGCCAGCTTCAGCATTGTGGCCACGAAGTTGGGGCCGTGGTCGCCGTAGGTCCAGGCGGTGCGCACGACGTAGCCGCCGGTCCGGAGTGCGAGCTGCTCGCCGAGGAGCTTGCCGCGGCCGTAGGCGTTGATCGGGGAGGTCGGGTGCGTCTCCGGGTACGGCGAGGTGCGGGTGCCGTCGAAGACGTAGTCCGTGGAGATCTGGATCAGCTTGGTGCCGTTGACAGTGCACGCCGCCGCGATGTTGTTGACCGCACGGCCGTTGATGTCGGTCGCCACGTCCTCGTGGTCCTCGGCCGCGTCGACGTCGGTCCACGCCGCCGCGTTGATCACTATGTCGTGCCCGGAGACCAGCGAGGCGACCGCGGCCGCGTCCGTCACGTCCAGGTTGTCGCGCGTCGCCGCAGTGATCTCCACCGAGGTCTCGCTGCGCCGGGCGTGCCGGCCGTACGGCGCGGTGGGCTCGGTCAGGGCGGCGACGAGGTCGCGGCCGAGCATCCCGCCCGCGCCGGTGATCAGCCAACGGGTCATTGTGTCGGCCCCCCAGGAGTGCGATGACATGCTCCCGGCCAAGGAGCGCTCGCCACGGTACCAGGGTGCGAGGAACACCCCGTCCGTCTACCGCGCGCGTCGATCACAGCTTGATTGCGAAGTCACTGCCGGTAGTGGCCTGACATGAGTACTATTCGCCGGTGCGTGGGATCCTTTTGGCAGGTGGCACCGGTTCTCGGCTCTGGCCGATCACCCAGGCGGTGTCCAAGCAGCTGATGCCTGTCTTCGACAAGCCGATGATCTACTACCCGCTCACCACGCTCGTCACCGCGGGTGTGCGTGAGATCCTGATCATCACGACTCCGGACGACCAGGAGCAGTTCCGCAGGCTGCTCGGGGACGGGTCGCAGTGGGGGCTGTCGCTGACGTACGCGATGCAGCCACGCCCGGAGGGGATCGCCCAGGCCTTCCTGATCGGCGAGGACTTCCTGGCCGGGGACGACGTCGCGCTGATCCTGGGCGACAACATCTTCCACGGCGGCGACCTGCCGAACCGGCTGAAGGAGAACGCCGCGCACGCCGGCGGCCGGGTGTTCGCCTATCCGGTGGCGGATCCCACCGCCTACGGCGTGGTCGAGTTCGACGAGTCCGGCAAGGTCATCTCGATCGAGGAAAAGCCGACAAAGCCGAAGTCGCGGTACGCCGTGCCGGGTTTGTACTTCTACGACGCCGACGTGGTGAAGATCGCGAAGGAACTGCGGCCGTCCGGTCGGGGCGAGCTGGAAATCACCGGGATTAACGATGCCTACCTCCGCCGCGGTGAACTGACGGTGACCGTGCTCGACCGGGGCACCGCCTGGCTCGACACCGGCACGTTCGCGGATCTGGTGCACGCCGCGGAGTACGTGCGCGTGATAGAGGCGCGCCAAGGCTTCAAGATCGGATGCGTGGAGGAAGCCGCATGGCGCACCGGACACATCGACGACGAGCAGCTGAGAGAGCTGGCACAGCCGTTGCTTCGCAGCGGATACGGGGAGTACCTGTTGCGCCTGCTCGATTGGGAGCGGTAGCGGCCGGTTTGGGCTGAGTTGGCGGCGGCGGTCCTGCTCTGGCCGGCCTGCTCTGGTCGGTCTGCTTCGGCTGGCCCGCTTACTGGGGTTTTGCGGTCGGGATGCGGGTCGAGCACCCCGCGCCCGAAATTTCATTATATAGAAGTCTCTGAGGCGCGCTCACCCTGACCGGGACAGGTCAGTAGGTTGGTCTGCTCTGGCTGTTCTCCAGCGTCCCTCCGGGGCTCGTGGCTTCCAGCGGCTTTCTGTTTTTGGGTCCGGCGGCTCTAGTGGGTGGCCTCCGGCGGCCCTCCGGGGGGAGCACTCTGGCTCCGGGTCAACCGAAAGCACTTTCAGCTTCGCTGTTAAGGCTTTGTCTGTGGTCGGGTTTCGCGCGGCCTGTCTACCCCGTCTGCCGTCGACCCGGGCAGAGCCGAGCAGATCATCGGCAGGGCCGCCAGCCTGGGTGGTGTTGGCGCTGCCTTGATCGGTGCTCACGAGTCCGCTGGTCACGCTGGGTTCGCCGGGTTCCGGCCCATGGGTGGGCGCGTGCCGTTGGTTGCGCTTCGCAGTGTTGTTATCTGTCCGTCGGTGGCGGCCCTGCCGATGATCTGCTCCCCGTTGGGCGGGTCGACGGCAGACGGGGCAGCCAGGCGGTCACCTCTGTGTGCTTCGCACACACTGGGACCTGAAGAGCGGGTTGATCTGCTCCGAAGTGCTGCACCCGCTGGAGTGTGGAGCACGGGTGCAGTACATAACGGGTGTGGGGCGCGGGTGCTGTGCATAGCGGGGTGTGGGGCGCGGGTGCTGTGCATAGCGGGGTGTGGGGCGCGGGTGCTCTGCATAACGGCGTGTACTGAGGTGATCTCAGCAGGGTTTGGGTAGGTATTTGTATTCATGGTGGGTCAGGTGGAGTGCGGCGGCGACGATGTTGCCGATTCGGCGTGGGCTT
>NZ_JBITDX010000030.1:0-77830 GCF_044454585.1 Catenuloplanes sp. NPDC051500 | reverse complement strand
TGGTGGCCCTTATTCGAGCGCGATAAGGGCCACCAGAGCCGCAAGGATCTTGCATCCCGCCAGATGGACGCGAGATCCCGCACAACGAACCCATCGCGGCGCGGAGCGCCCGAACTGCTGTGGCTCTGGCGCGGCGACACGCGAGAGCCAAGATCGGCTTGCTCTTTGGCAAGCTCTCGGCTTCGGTGCCAGCCCTTGCAACCACCCAGGCCAAGATCAACCGGCCCTCCCGGCCACATCGCTCCCTCGGCGCAGGCCCTTGCGACCACCCAGACCGCAACCGCCCTGACCGCAGCCGCCTGACCGTAACCGCCGGACCGCAGCCGTCCTGACCGCGACCGCCCAGACCGCAGCCGCCCAGACCGGCCGCCGCTTACTGACCTCTGCGGTCAGGGTGAGCGCGCCTCAGAGGCTTCTATATAACGAAATTTCGGGCGCGGAGTGCTCGACCCGCACCCCGACCACGAAACCCCAGTAGACGATGACCGTGCTGCCCCCGCGTGCCGCGAGACCGCCGACCAGCCGAAACAAACCGCCACACTCCCGGCCTCGATGCCAGCCTTCGATCGTCAGGCCCCAGACCGCCGCCCATCGGATAAGCAACAGAGCCGGGAGCATCCGGGCCGCGACCACCCACAGAGCGGGAAATCAAGCTCTTGATCTTGGGGGTACGGGCCACGTCGCCCACAGCCCGAGCCGGTCGACAGACGCCGCCGCTTGAGCGATTCCGTCACTCGGTACGGAGGCCGGTGGGCCGGGTGAGGCGCCACAGGAGCGGCAGGCTGGCCAGCGTCGCGAGCAGGATGACCAGGACGGCGGCAGCGGTGGTAAGGCCCATTCCGGTCCAGTCGAGGCTGATCGGGGCATCGGCGGCGGTCTGCAGGATCAGACCTAGGCCGGCGCCGGTGATGACGGCCAGCACCATGCCGAGCAGGACCGGGATGGCGACCTGGTAGAGCACGGAGCCGGTGAGCGTGGCGCGGCGGGTGCCGAACGCGACAAGGACCGCGAGCAGCCGGCGGCGCTCGTTGAGCTGCTCGGCGACGTTGACGACCATGCTGGCGCCGATCAGCAGCAGCAGCGCGGTGGCGAGCACAAGCAGCGCCTGCCGGATGCCGATCAGGATCGACTCGAACACCCGGTCCTGGATGAGGCTGACGCCGGCGGTCGGGTCGACGCCGGCGACAGTGTTGCGGAGCCGGTCGATCGCGGCTGGGTCGTCGGTGAGGGCCACGTAGTACTCGACGGTGGACGCCTCGGGCCGCACGCCACCGAGCGCGCCCGGCGTGATCAGGACGGCGGCCGGCACCGCGCCCATCGCACCGGGGATCGGCGGCACCGTGGTCGCGTCGGCGGGCAGCGTCCACTGCGCTCCTGGGCTGCCGAGGTCGTAGCGGCCACCGGCGGTGACCGGGGCGCCGGTGGTGAGGAACGTGTCGCCGTCCGCGCAGGTGCCGATGTGGGCGAACTGGCGCAGCAGCGTGCAGTCGCCGATCTGCATAAGCGTTTCCGCGCCCCCGCCGGATGCGCCGGATGCGGTGGCCCAGACCGCGGTCTCGGTGGAGACCGCGGTGACGCCGGGCGCGGTACGCAGCGCGGCCTCCCACCGGGCGGTGTCCATGTCCATCGGCCAGACCGTGACCTGGAAGTCGTCGGCGCTGCGGCCGGTCTCGTGCGTGTACTGCGCCTGAACCGCGACGAGCAGCCCTTGCAGGGCGATGGCGCCGGCGACGGAGACCGCGATGCCGGAGACCGCGCGCACGGCCGTGCCGCTGTCGAGCTGCAGCCGCCGGACGGCCAGTTCCCAGGCGACGCTGCCGCCGCCGAGCCGGCGCACGGTCGCGTCGACCCACCAGGGCAGCAGCAGCGCCACGCCGACGAGCAGCGCGATCAGTCCGGCGAGGATCTGGACCTGGGCGCCGGTGTCCTCCTCGCCGAGCCCGTCGTAGAGCGGCCAGAGCAGCGCGAGTCCGAGCACCGGCAGGATCAGCCGCCACCACAGCCGCCGGGGGCGGTCTGTGCTGAGCCGGACGACACCGAGCGGCTCGACGACGACCTGGCGCAGTGCGGACAGCGTGACGAGCACGGCCGAGACCGGGACCAGCACCACGGCCAGGATCGCGAGCGCCGGGACCGGGCGGGCGTCGGCCGGGTAGAAGCTCATGCCGGCCGGCACGAACCGGCCCGCGGTGACGACCGCGAGGGCGAACAGCAGGCCGCCGAGGAGCAGGCCGAGCAGCGCGGCGGTGAGCGTCTCGCCGGCCGCGATCCGCCGGGTCATGCCCGCGTCCGCGCCGACCAGCCGGACCGCGGCGAGCCGCCGGTCGCGGGTTTCGCTGCCGAACCGGACCGCGGTGGCGACGAACACGCCGACCGGGACCAGGAGCGCGGCCAGGCCCATCGCGCCGAGCAGCAGCAGGACCGGGTCCAGGCCCTCGTCGATCTCGGGCCGGCCGAACTCGCCGACGCGTTGTGCGGTGTCCTCGGTGAGCCGGTCCGTGCCGATGTAGACGACAAGCTCGCCGGGGCCGCCCAGGCCGGCCGGGCCGATCTCGCCGGCCACCCGCGCGTGCCACCGGTCGCGCAGCAGCGCGCCGTCGGCGGAGTTCAGCAGTGCGGCGAGCGCCGGGGAGACCATGATCTCGCCCGGTCGCGGGAGTGCGGTCAGGCCGGCGGGGAGCGCCGGGCGGGTGCCCTCGGCCTGGAGCATGCGGCCGAGGATGCGCTGCTCACGGAAGTCGGTGTTCGCGACCGCGAGCAGTACGGTGGTGTCACCGCGGGCCACGGTGTGCTCGGAGGGGATCGGCTCGGTACGGTCGGCCAGCCGGGCGCTGCGCGCGGCGACGAGCGTGGGAATGCTTGCGGTGATCAGCAGCATCGCCACGCCGAGGCCGACACCGGCCGCGATCATGGCGAGTCGCGCCCACCCGGCCCGGCCGCCGGCCACGCTCAGCCGCACGCCGAGCGCGAGGTCACCGGCCCAGCGCCGGGACGCGGACCGCGGCCTGATCCTCAGATCGCTCACTGTGCGAACTCCTGCTCGCGGACGCGCCCGTCGCGGACCACTGCCTCCCGGTCGGAGTAGGCCGCGACGCGGGCCTCGTGCGTCACCAGCACCACTGCCGCGCCGGTCTCCCGCGCCGCGCCGGTGAACAGCGTCATCACGCGCTCGCCGTTGAGCGAATCGAGCGCGCCGGTCGGCTCGTCCGCGAAGATCACCCGGGGCCGGGTGACGAGCGCACGGGCGACCGCGACCCGCTGGCCCTGCCCGCCGGAGACCTGGCCGGGCCGTTTGCCCGCCACATCGTCGACCTCCAGCCGCTCAAGCCAGCTCGCGGCCGCGACCCGGGCCTCCCGCCGCCGGACGCCGCACAGCCGGAGCGGCAGCGCCACGTTTTCCAGGCAGGTCAGCTCCGGCACGAGCTGCCCGAACTGGAACACGAACCCGAACCGGGTCCGCCGCAGCTCGCTGCGGGCCGTGTCGGACATGGCGGCCAGGTCGTCGCCGTCGAACAGCACCCGCCCGGACTCCGGCGTGAGGATGCCGGCCAGGCAGTGCAGAAGCGTGGACTTGCCGGACCCGGACGGCCCCATCAGCGCCAGCACCTCGCCCGCGCGCACGGTCAGTGACGCGCCGTCCAGCGCGGTGGTCGGCCCGAAGCTCAGGTGCAGGTCGTGAGCGGTCAGCAGCGTCATCGGGCGATCCTCTCGGCGAGCTGGTCGAGCCGGGCGGCGGTCAGCTCCAGCCACCGGAGGTCGGCCTCCAGGTGGAACAGCGCGTGGTCGCAGATCAGCGCGTCGGCCAGGTCGCCGTCGGATTTGCGCCGGGTCAGCTCCCGCATCAGCCGCAGGTGTTCGTGTCGCTGGGTGTCGAGCAGATCGTTCGCGTCGCGGCCGGTCATCAGCGCGAGGACGATCTTGGTGAAGAGCGTGCTCTGCAGGTACGGCTCGGGTTTCTCCGGCCGGGCCAGCCAGCCCGCCACATCGGTGACGCCGGCGTCGGTGATCGCATAGCGTTTCCGGTCCGGCCCGTCGCCGGGCTCGGACTCCACCTCGACCAGCCCGTGCTTGAGCAGCCGCGCGAGCGTGGAGTAGACCTGCCCGTAGTGCAGCGGCGCGCGCCCGGCCCCGAAACGCTCGTCGTAGTTCCGCTTGAGGTCGTATCCATGAGCCGGGCCGCTCTCCAGCAGCCCAAGCAAGGCGAATCCCACCGACATGCCCGCCACTGTACACCCGGTTTATACACCCGGTGTGTACGCGCGCCCGATCGGTCACGAACAGGGCCGCGGTTCCGCCGCTGGTCATGCCTGGAGCGAAAACCGCCCGCACCGTCGGGCCAGGGCCGGACGGTGCGGGCGCTCGGGTTCTCCCTGATTACCGTCGAGCAGCCTCGACCAAGCCGTCCAGCCAGGCCTGATGGCCGTTCAGCACCGGGTCGGGCCGCATCGCGGCGAGAGCCGCGGCAGGCTTGCCGATCTGCGACTCCTGGGTGAGGATGCGGACTCGCCCGCCGGGCAGATCCTCGACCAGCCACGCGTGGAGAGCTTCCGCACGCTCTGCGGGGCCGCCCTCCAACAGTCCGGTCCAGGAAAGTCGTCCCGGGACGTCAGGCGTGGGCGCCTTCAGTTCGACGATGCGCGCGTCGATCGGCGGGAATCCCAATGAGCTGAAGCTGAACCGCGTTCCGTCGCGCAGCTGCGGCCCGTCGCTGTCGGGGAACGAGATGTCGGAGACACCGTCGTAATACGATTCCCAGGTGGAGGTGTCGACCAGGTGACGCCACACCGTGCGGGCACTCAAGCCGCTCACGATGACCTCGTTCGACACGAAGTTGTCCCCGGTGCCGGGGAGGTAGCGCTCGGGCCAGGAAACAGAATTCTGCATAGGTGTGCACCCGCGATGTCAGGGGACGGGCCTCTGCTGGCCGCGCCGCGTTCCATGGCGAAAGGTTAGGAGCCACCGCTCACGTCAACCACGCACAAAAGGTATGGGTCAGGACGGCAGCGTCGCGCGGAGCCGATCCAGGCGGGCGGCCGCGGTCGGATCGGCCGGGCGCAGCAGGAGGAGTCGCTGGCTGGAGTCCTGGCTCAGCGTCACGACGGGTTCCATGTCGAGCCGGCCGACCGTCTCGTTGACCAGTTCCTTGTGGGTGCATCGCATCGGCGCGACCGGGTGTGCGGCCCACAGTTCGGCGAATTCGGGGCTGGCCGTGCAGAGCATCGTCGCGAAGTTCTGGGCCCGTTCGTCGCGGTCGTGCGGGTCGAGGATCGCGCGCAGCCCGGCGACGTACGACAGGCTGGTCTTGCCGTGCTGCCAGGTGGCCTCGGTCCGGGAACGCCAGTCGGGCTCGGTGAACCACCGCCAGACGATGTTCGACGCCGGCCAGACGCTGCCGGCCATCGTGCCGAACAGGGCCGCGAACATGTCGTTGTGGACCAGGACAGTGCTCATGTCGTCGCAGATCGCGGCGGGCACGTTCGCGGTGAGCAGGTCCATCGTCGCCAGGAGCCCGGGATCTGTCACGCCGGCGGGTTCCCACGGCCGTGGGGCCGCGTGGCCGGCCAGCAGGTAGAGGTGGTCGCGTTCGTGCCCGGTCAGCCGCAGGGTGCGCGCCAGCGAGGCGAGCATCGACGCGGAGGGGGCGGGGCCCCGGCCCTGCTCCAGCCGTTCGTAGTACACGGTCGACATGTTGGCCTGCGCTGCCACCTCGTCGCGCCGGAGCCCGGGGGTGCGCCGGCGCCCATGGGGGACGATGCCGATCGCCTCCGGCGACAACGACTCCCTCCGGCGCCGCAGCACGTCACCGAGTTCACTGAGCATCGTCTCGCGTGGACCTGTCACAGATGATCATTCTGCCAGCGCGCGCAATGCCGGTACGCACGAAGCCACCCACGGGCCCGCGGCCCGCGGGAGCATGCGGCACCCGGCCACGGCGGAAGCGGGAAAATGTGCTGCTTCGTGGTGGCCGGGCGCCGCAGGCGCGGTCAGCTGGGGTCGTAGGCGAGGTTGGGGCGCAGCCAGCGTTCGATCTCGTCGAGCGGGAGGCCGCGGCGGGTGGCGTAGTCGGTGACCTGGTCGCGGCCGAGGCGTCCGACGGTGAAGTAGCGGGAGTCGGGGTGGGCGAAGATGAGGCCGGAGACGGCGGCGGCCGGGGTCATCGCGAACGATTCGGTCAGGTTGATGCCGATCTCCTCCGCGCCGAGGAGCGTGAAGAGGTCGCGCTTCTCGCTGTGGTCGGGGCTGGCGGGGTAGCCGAGCGCGGGCCGGATGCCGCGGAACCGCTCCGCGTGCAGGTCGGCGAGGATCGGGTCGGCGTCGGGCTCGAACCATTCGCGGCGGGCCTGCAGGTGCAGGTGTTCGGCGAACGCCTCGGCGAGCCGGTCCGCGATGGCCTTGACCATGATGGCCTTGTAGTCGTCCTGCTCGGCCTCGAAGCCGGCCGCGAGTTCCTCGGCGCCGTGGATCGCGACCGCGAAGCCGCCCAGGTGGTCGCCCGCACCGGCGGGTGCGATGTAGTCGGCGAGGCAGCGGTTCGCGCGGCCCTCCGGCTTCTGCGTCTGCTGGCGCAGCATCGGGAACGTGACGCCCTCGGTGGACAGCACGATGTCGTCGCCGTCCGCGTGGGCGGGCCAGAAGCCGTACGCGCCGGATGCGCGTAGCGTCCCGTCCGCGATGATCGTGTCGAGCATGGCGTTCGCGTCGTCGAACAGTTCGCGGGCGACCGGCTGGTCCAGGATCGCCGGGTACTTGCCCTTGAGTTCCCAGGCCAGGAACAGGAACTGCCAGTCGATCATGGTACGGAGTTCCGCGATCGACGGCGTGACACGGCGGACTCCGGTGAACACGGGCGTCGGGATCTCGTCGAACGGCACCCGCTCGTGGTTCTCCCGCGCCTGCGCGAGCGTGAGCAGCGGCTGGGAGTGCCGGTTCTCGTGGGCGATCCGCAGCCGCTCCTGCTCGGCCAGGTTCGCGGTCCGCAGCGTGACCTTACGGTCGGAGTCGAGCAGGTCGGAGACGACGCCGACGACCCGGGACGCGTCGAGCACGTGCACGGTGTCGCCGGTGTAGGCGGGCGCGATCCGGACCGCGGTGTGCTGCTTGGACGTGGTGGCGCCGCCGACGAGCAGCGGGAGCGTCATGCCGCGGGCCTGCATCTCGGCGCCGACCGCGACCATCTCGTCGAGCGACGGGGTGATCAGGCCGGACAGGCCGATCGCGTCCGCACCCTCGGCGAGCGCGGTCTCCAGGATCTTGGCGGCCGGGACCATCACGCCGAGGTCGATGACCTCGTAGTTGTTGCAGCCGAGCACGACGCCGACGATGTTCTTGCCGATGTCGTGGACGTCGCCCTTGACGGTGGCGAGCACGATCTTGCCCTGCCCGCGGCTGCCGGCCTTCTCCTTCTCCATGTACGGCTCCAGGTAGGCCACCGAGCGCTTCATCACGCGGGCGCTCTTGACCACCTGGGGGAGGAACATCTTGCCGGAGCCGAACAGGTCGCCGACGACCTTCATGCCGTCCATCAGCGGGCCCTCGATCACGTCGAGCGGCCGGGGCAGCGCCTGCCGGGCCTCCTCGGTGTCGGCCTCGACGAAGTCGACGATGCCGTGCACGAGCGCGTAGGACAGCCGCTCGCCGACCGTGCCCTCCCGCCAGGAGAGGTCGACGGTGCGCTTGGTGCCGGAGCCGGTGACAGTGGACGCGAACGTGACGAGCCGGTCGGTGGCGTCCTCGCGGCGGTCGAAGATGACGTCCTCGACCATTTCGAGCAGGTCGGCGGGGAGGTCGCTGTAGACGGCGAGCTGACCGGCGTTGACGATGCCCATGTCCAGGCCGGCCTGGACCGCGTGGAAGAGGAACGCGGAGTGCATGGCCTCGCGGACCACGTCGTTGCCGCGGAACGAGAACGACAGGTTGGAGATGCCGCCGGAGGTGCGCGCGCCCGGGCACCGCTCCTTGATCAGCGGCAGCGCGTCGATGAACGCCTTCGCGTAGCCGTTGTGCTCCGAGATCCCGGTCGCGACGGCGAGCACGTTCGGGTCGAAGATGATGTCGTCCGGTGCGAAGCCGATGCCCACCAGCAGGTCGTAGGCGCGTCCGCAGATCTCCACCTTGCGCGCGGTGGTGTCCGCCTGCCCCTGCTCGTCGAACGCCATCACCACGGCGCCGAGCCCGTAGGACTTGATCACACGAGCCTGCTCGAGGAAGGGCGAAGGGCCCTCCTTCAGCGAGATCGAGTTGACGACGCCCTTGCCCTGCACGCACTTCATGCCCGCTTCGAGCACGCTGAACTTCGAGCTGTCGATCATGACCGGGATGCGGGCGACCTCCGGCTCGGTCGCGATCAGGTTCAGGAATGTGGTCATCGCGGTCTCGGAGTCGAGCAGGTCCGCGTCCATGTTCACGTCGAGCAGGTTCGCACCGCCGCGGACCTGCTCCAGGGCCACGTCGACCGCGCCCTGGTAATTGTTCGACTCGATCAGCCGGCGGAACTTCGCGGAGCCGGTGACGTTGGTCCGCTCGCCGATCATGACGAAGCCGGTGTCCGGTCCGATCTCGAACGGCTCCAGCCCGGAGAAGCGGGTGGTCGGCTTCGGCGGGTTGATCACGCGGGGCTTCTCGGCGCGCGCGGCGGCGGCGACCTGCGCGATGTGCGCGGGTGACGTGCCGCAGCAGCCGCCGACGATGTTGACCAGGCCGGCGTGGGCGAACTCGCCGACGAGCGCGCCGGTCTGCTCCGGCGTCTCGTCGTAGCCGCCGAACGCGTTCGGCAGGCCGGCGTTCGGGTGCGCGGTGACGAACACGTTGGCGATCTTGGCGAGTTCCGCGACGTGCGGGCGCATCTCCTTGGCGCCGAGCGAGCAGTTCACGCCGACCGCGAACGGCTCGGCGCGCTCGACGGACCGCCAGAACGCCTCGACCGTCTGCCCGGACAGCGTGCGGCCGGACAGGTCGACGATGGTGACGGAGATCCAGAGCGGGATCTGCGGCGCGACCGCGCGGGCGGCGGCGACCGCGGCCTTCACGTTGAGCGTGTCGAAGGTCGTCTCGATCAGGAACAGGTCCACGCCGCCCTCGACCAGGGCCAGCATCTGCTCCTCGTAGGTCGCCTTGACCTGGTCGAACGTGACCGTACGGTAGGAGGGGTCGTCGACGCGCGGTGACAGTGACAGCGTGACGTTGAGCGGCCCGACCGAGCCGGCCACCCACTTGCCGCCGGCCTCGTCCGCGGCCTGCCGGGCCAGCCGGGCGGCCTGCACGTTCATGTCCCGGACCAGGTGTTCCAGCCCGTAGTCGGCCTGCGCGATGGCGGTGGCGGTGAACGTGTTCGTGGTGGTGATGTCCGCACCCGCGGCCAGGTACTGCCGGTGGACGTCGAGGATGACGTCCGGGCGGGTCAGGTTGAGCAGGTCCGGGTCGCCGGTGACGTCCTTGGGATGGTCTGCCGGGATCATCGGGCCGCGATAGTCCGCTGGCGCCAGCTTGGCCCCCTGGAGCATGGTTCCCCAGGCGCCGTCGAGGACCCCGATCCGCTCGCTCAGCAGTTGCTTCAGCGCATCGATGCGCGTGGTGTCACTCACTGTCGACCTCCTCCGAAAGGCTGTCTTCGGAGGCGCCCTTGTCACAAGTCGATCCAGGTCGAGCGTGGCGGGGTTGGTCCCGTCGCAGCGCCTCTCGGCCCGGTCGCCAAGACTACCCGATTCCGGTGCGCCGCCGGCTCGCTGGTGCGGCCTGCGGAAACCACCACCCAAAACCGCCCTGACCAGGGGGTACGGATGGGCGCCGTGTCCGAATCGCGGCGCCCATCGTCTCACACTGTGAGATCACGCCGGGCCATTCCGGCCGCGCCAGCGAGCACGCCGCCGACCGCGAGCACCACGCAGACCGCCACGCCGGCGAGGTCCCAGTCGCCGACCATGGGCCTGCCCAGGTGCGCGGTGAGCGCAAGGTCGTGCACCCAGGCCGGCATCTTCAGCGCCGGAGCGACCAGGTCGATCAGGTACGTGAACACGACGACCACGCCGGCGACGGTGCCGGCCGCGGAGGTGCGGGTGAGGCCGCCCGCGGCGACGCCGATGCCGGCGCACGCGGCCGCGAACAGCCCGAGCACGAGCGTGCCGGTGGCGGGCCGCAGGACGTCCGTGCCGCCGGCCGCGAGCGCACCGAGCCCGACGCCGGCCGCGGCCAGGCCGGTGAGCACCGTGAGCGCACCGAGCAGGCCGAGGCCGCTGCGCAGCACGTATCCGCTTCGGCTGACCGGCGCGGCGAGGACCAGCTCCATCGGCCGGGAGTCCGCTGCCCAGCCGGAGACCAGCCCGACCGCGGCGAACCCGGCCAGCACGAACAGCAGTTGCACGAGCAGTTGGAGGAACCCGCCCGGCGTACTCACGTCGAAGTCCGGAAATATCGTGGTGAAGGTGTCCCGGAGCGCGGGTGAGGCGGCGAACTGCGACGCCAGGTTCCCGCTGACTGTGGCGAGCACGAAGCCGAGCACGCCCAGCCCGCTCCCCCAGCCGAGCGCGGTCGGCAGCCGCTCCGCGAACGTCCGGCCGGCCACGCCGCCGAGCCCGAACGCGGGAACGCGCAGCCGGGGCAGCCGCGTCACGGCGCCGAGATCCCGCCGCGCGAACGCCTCGGTCCCGAGCGCCAGCAGCACCGCGCCGGCCAGCAGCGGCCACCACAGCGAGGCCCAGTCGAGGCGCCCGGCGAGCGGCAGGTGGGCGGCGGTCCAGCCCCAGGGGGACAGCGGCGCCACCGCGTCCAGCGCCGGGCTGAGGCTGCGGTACCCGGCCGCGATCAGCCCGCCGACCAGGAGCACGCCGGTGAGCCACGCGGCGGGCGCACGGCCGATCCACTGGGCGAGCGCGAACGCGAGCCCGCCGAACGCCACGGCCATCACCCACAGCCACGCGCCCAGCCCGGCCGCCTCCGCCGGTCCGATCGAGTCGCCGGGCAGCCGCGCGAACGCCTGCCCGCCCAGCCAGGCGCCGCCGGTCGCGGCCGCGCACGCGACGGTGAGGACCACAAGCAGGCCGATGATCTTGCCGAGGGCGAGGCGGCGCCGGGAGACCGGCACGGCCGCGAGCAGGTCGAGGCTCCCGCGGCGCGCCTCCCCGGCGAGCGTGCCGGTGAGCGCCAGAATCGCCCAGACCGCCGCGATGATGACCAGGACGGTGCCGTACTTCCACTGCACGTATCCGCCGATGGTGCCGACCGCGACCGGCGGTCCGGTCATCCCGGTGGCGGCGGGCCCGAGCGACTCCGCGAGGCGGCTGATCTCGGTGCGGGCCTCGGTGGTCGGGTAGGCGGACGCGACGCCGCCGAGCACCGCGAACACCAGACCGGCGAGCAGGATCAGCAGCGTGACCAGCCCGCGCCGGGCGTCCCGGAGCGTTCTGCCGAGGACCACGGTCATGACGCCACCTCGTACGACCGCAGGAACGTCTCCTCCAGGCCCGGCTCCCGGGACTCGAAGTCAAGCACCTCGTACGCGGCCGCGGCCCGCAGCACCGGCGTCATCGGCCCGCTGACCCGCAGCCGCAGCGTGTGGTCCGTGACCTCCACGTCGGACACGCCCGGCAGGCTCCGGAAGGCGGCGTCCGGCACGGTGCCGGCGAACCTCAGCACGACCTGGTGGTGGGCCAGGTCGCGCAGTTCCGCCACCCGCCCGGTCCGTACGATCCGCCCGTCGCGAATCAACGCGACCCGGTCGCAGACCGCCTCCACCTCGGACAGCACGTGACTTGACAGGAACACGGTCCGCCCCTCGTCGCGGGCCTCGCGCAGCAGCGCCTGGAACTCCTGCTGCACGAGCGGGTCCAGCCCGGACGTCGGCTCGTCGAGGATCAGCAGCTCGGGCCGGTGCTGGAACACGACGAGCAGCCCGATCTTCTGCTTGTTCCCCTTGGACAGCTCCCGGTAACGGCGGCCGGGGTCGATGCCGAGCCGCTCCACGAGCCGGGCCCGGTAGTCGCGGTCGACGCCGCCGTGCAGGTGGGCGAAGTAGTCCGCGGTCTGAGCGCCGGTGAGCCGGTCGTAGAGGCCGAACTCACCGGGGAGGTAGCCGAGCCGGCGGTGGATCGCGACCGGGTCCGTACCCACGTCCAGGCCGAAGATCCGGGCCCGGCCGGCCGTGGGGCGCAGGTGGCCGACGAGCGTGCGGATGGTGGTGGTCTTCCCGGCGCCGTTCGGCCCGAGGAACCCGTAGATCTCGCCGGGTGCGACGTCGAGCGTGACGTCGTCGATGCCCCGGTGCGCGCCGTACCGCTTGGTGAGCCTTTCGGTTTCGATGATCATTTCTTTGCCCTTCTCAGGCGATGGCATCGAACCATTCCCGGACGGTGTCGAGCCGCCGGTCGAATCGCAGCGCGCCGGGCGCGACGCCGAGCACCCGCTCGAACGCCTCCCCGAACGCACGGAGCCGGTCACTGACCTGCTCGGCGGTGAGGTTGTGCCCGATCATGGCGGAGGCGGCCTCGTTGGCGCCGAGCACCATGGCGGCGAACACGGCCGCGGTCGCGTCCGGGTCGGTGATCGCGAAGGTCCGCTCGCGGGCCCCCTGCCGGAGGATGTCGGCGAGCAGCGGGGTGAGCGCCGCGATGGACCTGCGCCGGAAGTGCTCGCGCAGCACCGCGTTCTCGTCCGACATCCAGACGGTCATCATGGCGATGATCAGGTCCCGCTGCCCCGCCTTGAACGCGGCCAGCCCGCCGAACACGCCCTCAAGCCGTTCGAGCGCGGTGCCGCCGGTCGTCGCGAGCTGCGCCGTGGCCGTGTCGACCATGCGTGCCACGATCGCGTCGAGCAGCGCACCCTTGCCGTTGAAGTAGTGGTAGAACGCGCCTTTCGACGCCCCGGTCGCGCCCAGCACGTCCTGGATGCTGAGCGCTTCGTACCCCCGGGTCGCGATGATCTGCTGCGCCGCGTCGAGAAATGCGTCGCGCCGCACTGCATGCGCCACCTGATCCACCGTGCGAGCCATCCGCGCCTCGATCCATCCGCGCTTCTATTGTTAGACCGACCGTCGGTCTAACAATAACCCACAGACAGCGACCACGGGGGTACGCGCAAGCTATCGGCTACCGCGGGTCGGGAGTGATCAGTCGGGCGCGGCCCGCGTCGAGCTGGTAGGACATGCCGACGATCGCGCAGGTCCCGGCATAGACGGCGCCGGCGAGCGTGGCCGAGTTCGCCCGGAGCTGGTCGACGGTGCTCTGGATGTGGACGTCCACTATCCCGTCGACGTCTGTGACGCCGCGGGCGGCGGACAGTTGCACGCTCGGCAGCAGTCCGTCGACGATCGCGCGCAGGTGGCCGGTCGGGGCGGTGTGCGTCTCCTCGGCCTGCAGCGCGGCCTGGACGGCACCGCAGGAGTTGTGGCCGAGGACCACGATCAGCGGGGTGTGCAGGACTGACACGGCGTACTCGATGCTGCCCAGGACCTCGCGGCCGATGACGTGCCCGGCGGTCCGGACGACGAACAGGTCACCGAGCCCCTGATCGAAGATGATCTCGGCGGCGAGGCGGGAGTCGGAGCAGCCGAACAGCACGGCCTTGGGCGCCTGCGCCTCGGCGAGGGAGGCGCGGTAGGCGGCATCCTGGTTCGGATGGACGCTGACGCCGGCAATGAACCGCTCATTGCCGGCGATCAGGTCGTCGAGTGCCTTGGCGGGTGTCGGCCCGTCGCCCACGAGCGCCTCCAGGTGATCCGTCGTGTCCTGTGACTGCGCACCTACTCTTACGCATACGCACAGGTAACGGCAGACATGGTGACGCTGGTTACTGTCCGGCGGGAACTGGTGTCTCACCGGCCGCGAATTGGGTGCGGTACAGCTCGGCGTACCGGCCGCCGGCGGCGAGCAGTTCCTCGTGCCGGCCGCGTTCGACGATGTGCCCCGCCTCGATGACGAGGATCTGGTCGGCGGCCCGGACGGTGGACAGCCGGTGGGCGATGACGATCGCGGTCCGCCCGGCGAGCGCCTCCGCGAGCGCGGCCTGCACGGCGGCCTCAGACGTGTTGTCCAGGTGCGCGGTGGCCTCGTCGAGCACGACCACCTGCGGCCGGGCGAGCAGCAGCCGGGCGATGGTGAGTCGCTGCCGTTCCCCGCCGGACAGCCGGTACCCGCGCTCGCCGACGATCGTGTCCAGCCCGTCCGGAAGCGAGGCGACAAGCTCTTCCAGGCGCGCCCGCCGCAGCACGTCCCACAGCTCTGCTTCGTCGGCGGCCGGCTGGGCGAGCAGCAGGTTCGCCCGGACGGACTCGTGGAACAGGTGCCCGTCCTGGGTGACCAGGCCGAGGCTGTCCCGCAGCGACGCGAACGTCAGGTCGCGTACGTCGACGCCGCCGAGCCGGACCGCACCGGAGTCGACGTCGTACAGCCGGGGCAGCAGTTGCGCGATCGTGGACTTCCCGGCGCCGGACGAGCCGACAAGCGCGACCATCTGCCCGGCGGCCGCGGTGAACGAGATCTCGTGCAGCACCTCCGTCCCACCCCGGGTGTCGAGCACCGCGACCTCCTCAAGCGAGGCGAGTGACACCTTGTCCGCGGCCGGGTACGCGAACCTGACCTTGTCGAACTCGATGGTGAGCGCCCCCTCCGGCGTCTCCCGGGCTCCTTCGCGCTCCTCGATCAGCGGCCGCAGGTCCAGGATCTCGAAGACCCGCTCGAAGCTGACAAGCGCGCTCATCACCTCGACCCGGGCGGACGCGAGCGCGGTAAGCGGCGCGTACAGCCGGGTGATCAGCAGGGCGAGCGAGACGACCGCGCCGGGGTCGAGCTGCCCGCGAAGCGAGTAGAACCCGCCGACGCCGTAGACGACCGCGAGCGCGAGCGTGGACACGAGCGTGAGCGCGGTGATGAACAGCCACTGCACCATCGCGGTACGCACGCCGATGTCGCGGACCCGGCGGGCGCGCGCGGCGAACTCGGCGGACTCGGTGGCCGGCCGCCCGAACAGTTTGATCAGCGTGGCGCCGGGCGCGGAGAACCGTTCGGTCATCTGGGTGCTCATCGCGGAGTTGTGCCCGGCCGCCTCGCGCTGGAGCCGGGCGATGCGCCCGCCCATCCGCCGGGCGGGAAGCATGAACACCGGCAGGAGCAGCAGCGCGAGCAGCGTGATCTGCCACGAGATGCCGATCATGACGATCAGCGTGAGGATCAGCGTGACGGTGTTGCCGACGACGCCGGACAGCGTGTCGGAGAACGCCCGCTGCGCCCCGATCACGTCGTTGTTGAGGCGGCTGACGAGCGCGCCGGTCCGGGTCCGGGTGAAGAACGCGATCGGCTGCCGCTGCACGTGGTCGAAGACGGCGGTCCGCAGGTCGAGGATGAGTCCTTCGCCGATCCCGGAGGACAGCCACCTGTTGACGATGCCGAGCCCGGCCTCGGCGACCGCGATCACGCCGATCCAGGCGGCGAGCGTGAGCACTGTGGCGAACGGGTCGCCGTCGACGATCGCGTTGACGATCCGCCCGGCCAGCACCGGCGCGGCGACGGCGAGCAGCGCGGTGATCACGCCGACGCCGAGGAACGCGGTGAGTTTGCGTCTGTGCGGCCTGGCGAACGCGAGGATGCGCCGCAACGTGGCCTTGCTGAACGGCCGCTTCTGCTCCTGGGCGTTCATCGCGTGGTACAGCGAGTTCCAGGCGGTCATCTCCATGCTCATGCCGAGACCGTAGGACCTCATCCGCGGTGGAGGTCAAGCGGAATGGACACGGTGTGCCTCGTCCGGGTGCGCGACGGCGTGCCGCTAGACTGCGGCCGCGATGGACGACACGCAGGCGGAAGAGATCACGCGCCCGTGCGCGCACTGCGGGCGGCCGGTGACGCAGCGGGCGAGCGCGGGGCGCCCGTTCCGCTACTGCCGGGACAACGACGGCGAGTGCCAGCGCGCCTCCCGCACCTCGCGGATGCGGCAGCGCAGCGCACCTGGCCTGGCCGGTCAGGTCGCGCGCACCTGGGAGACGGTCGACCGCCTCGATCAGCTGGTGGAGACGCTGAGCGACGCGTTGCACGCGGAGTTGTCGCCGGCCGGGGTGGAGCGGCAGCTGGCGCAGGTGCGCGCGGAGACGGCGGCCGAGGTCGCGGCCGCGCATACGTCCCGGGACGAGGCGCGTGAGGATGCGGAGGCGGCCCGGTCCGCGATGACGCTTGCCGAGGCGGCGGCCGCGGCCGCGCAGGAGGAGGCGGCGCAGGCGCAGCGGCGCGCCGAGGCCGCCGGCGCACTGTCCGCGGCGTCCGACAGCGCCGCGAAGGCGGCCAGGAAGGCGCAGGCCGCCGCCGAGGAGAAGGCGACAGGTGCCGAGGCGCTGCGACGCCAGGCCGAGGAGGACCGGGACACCGCGCGCGCCGAGGTGACCGCGCTGCGCCGCGAGCTGGAGTCGGAGCGCCGCTACCAGGACGAACTCTCCCGTGATCTGGACACGACCCGGGCCGCGAAGGCCGCACTCACCGTCGAGCTGGCGCAGGCCGCGGACGCGCTCACCGCGGTCAAGGCGGAGCTGACCGGCGCGACCGCGTCGCTCGCGGCCGTCCTCGGCGAGCTGGCCACCTCCCGCGAGGAGACCGCGGCGGCCCGGCGCGAGGTCACCGACGCGGCCGGGAAGGCCGTCGCGCAGGACGCCGAACTCACCCGCCTGGGCGCGCAGGTGGCGCATCTCACCAGCGCGCTCGCCGAGGCCCGTGCCCTGGCCGACACCGTGGCCGCCCGGGACCGGGAGATTGTGCAGCTCACGGCCCAGATGACAGCGGCCCGTACGGAGCGTGACGCCGCGGTCGCGCAGGCGGGACAGTTGGCGGGTCAGGTGTCGAATCTGGCGTCCGCGCTGGCCAACCTCGGCACCCGGCCGGTGAATGGCGGGCCGAATTCGGGGTAGAGATGCCCGCAACGGCCTTCACGGGTGGTTTGCCCTAGATCGACGAACCGTCTACCGGCCGGTTACCCTGAATACTGTTAACACTGCGGACACACTGGCCGATCCGGGGGAATCGTCGGGGCGGCCGGATCGTTGCACACCCCGGGCACGGGTGGCACGCCATCGATACCTTGCAGTACAGGCTTTTCAGCATGAACAGCACTGTCTAGCACCAACAGCACCGAGCGAGGGGAAGCTTCATGGGCGAGCGCATGTTGCGCGGCAGCCGTCTGGGCGCAGTCAGCTACGAGTCGGACCGTAACACGGAGCTGGCCCCGCGGCAGACGCGCGAGTACCTCTGCGCCGGGAAGGGGCACCGCTTCGAGGTCCCGTTCGCCGTCGACGCCGAGGTGCCGATGACCTGGGAGTGCAAGTTCGACGGGAGCGTCGCCCGGCTGGTCGACGGCTCCGAGCCGGAGCAGAAGAAGGTGAAGCCGCCGCGCACGCACTGGGACATGCTCCTGGAGCGCCGGTCGATCGCCGAGCTGGAGGACATCCTGCAGGAGCGTCTGCAGGAGGTCCGGGCCCGCCGCGGTCAGGTCGCCTGACCTTACAGTCGGAAAAAGCCCTCCACCGTACGGTGGAGGGCTTTTCTGTGTGCGCTTAGACGATCTCGCCTTCGATGACCGGGTCGCCTGTCGACGGTGCGGCGGCCGTGGACCGGCTCGGCTGCTGCGGCCCGGCGTGCGCGTAGTCGTTTGCGGGGCGCACCCGCCGTGGCCCGAACAGGTCGCCGGCCTGCGCGGACGGCAGGCGCTTCTCCAGCCGGCGGATGACGGCTGTGCGGGCGAGGGCCCGGACCGGCGGCAGGATCAGCAGCAGGCCGATCGTGTCGGTGATGAACCCGGGAACTGACAGCAGCACGCCGGCGGTGATGCCGACGATGCCGTCGACGCCCTCGGGGCCGGGGTGCCGGCCGGCCCGGGACGCGTCCCGGAAGCGCCGCCAGCCGCGCAGTCCCTCGCGGCGCAGCACTGCGGCGCCGGCCATCGACAGGATCAGCCCGGCGAGGATGGTGAAGAAGTAGCCGATCTGCTGGGCGATGAGGATGAACGCGGCGACCTCGGCGATGACGAGCGCGGCGATCCCGAGCGGCGCCCAGGTGCGCAGACGACTTCGCCGCGGGCTGGTCACCGGGGTGGCTTGCATGGGTGGCTCCCTGTGAGCGAGGGGAACGGGGTAACCCTTGACAGCATGCCACGCAATCCTGATGCCGCGCTGTGAGGGGTTTCTATGCGGTGCGGCGCACGAATCCGGCCGCGATGAGCAGTCCGAGCGCGAGCGCGGTCAGTGCCAGCTCCGGCCACGCGCCGACCCGGGTGGCGACGGTCAGCTCGGTGCTCTTCACCATGTCGCGGACCACGACCGCCGCGGTGTTGAACGCGGTCTGGTCGTGGACGCGGCCGTCCGCGCCGACGAACGCGGACACGCCGACGGTCGACACCATCAGCGAGTCCCGGCCGTGTTCGACCGCGCGCAGCTGCACCATGGCCAGCTGCTGCTCGGCCTCTGCGGTGTTGAACGTGGCGTTGTTCGTCTGCACGGCGAGGATTTCCGCGCCGCCGGTGACCACGTCACGGACGATCCCGTCGAGTGCGATCTCGAAGCAGATCACGTCGCCGATGACCGTCGCGCCGCTGTCCACCACGCCGGGGGTGTCGCCGGGTTCGAAGTCGCGGGCGACGCGGTCGACCTCGGTGCTCACCATCCGCGCGATCTTCCGCATCGGGATGTACTCGGCGAACGGGACGGGCCGTCGTTTCGCGTACAGCTGGCCGAGGTCGGCTCCCCCGCCGTTCCCGGTCCCGGCCGGCCACCACAGCACGCCGATGTTGCGGACGTTCTGCGGGGTGGAGCCGTCGGTGACGCCGCCGACCAGGATCGGCACGCCGATCGCCTCGGTCGCCCGGGTGATCGCCTCGATCGCCAGCGTGTTCTTGAGCGGGTCGACGTCGCTGGCGTTCTCCGGCCAGACGACCAGGTCCGGCTGTTTCTCCTGCCCGGCCGCGACCCGGCCGGCGAGGTCCAGCGTGCCCTGCACGTGGTTGTTGAGGACCGCGCGCCGCTGCGCGTTGAAGTCCAGCCCGAGTCGCGGCACGTTGCCCTGCACGATCGCGACGGTCACGCTGTCCCCCGCCGGTGCGGCCACCGGCACCAGCATCCCGGACATCGCCACCACGACAGCACCGACAACCCAGCCCACGGCCATCACGGGTACGGCCGGGAGCTTCGGGACGCCGCTGCCGGCCTCCTCCGCGCCCACCGTCCGGGTGCCGTGGTCCTTGCGCGTGAGCAGGGTCAGCGCCGCGGTGGCGAGCAGGCCGCCGACGAGCGCGACCATGAACGTGACGAGCGGCGCGCCGCCGAGGACGGCCCAGCGCAGCAACGGCACCTCGCCCTGCCCGAAGGCGAGCTTCGCCCACGGGAACCCGCCGAACGGCGTCCGGGACCGGGCCGCCTCCTGCGCCACCCACAGGACCGCGACAAGCACCGGGGTGAGCCACCGGCGGCGGGTGGCCAGCGGGGCGGCCCAGGCGTAGGCGAGGCCCATCGCGGCCAGGTAGCCGGCCTCGGCGAGGGACAGCAGCGTCCACGGCAGGTAGCCGGTGTGCAGGTTGGTCCAGGACAGCATCGGCATGAACAGCACGACGCCGGTGAGGAAGCCGAGCCCGGCACCGGCCCGCAGGCGGCGGCCGTGGATCGCGACGGCGAGCAGCGCGACACCGATCGGGGCGAGCCACCACAGCCCGTACGGCGGGAACGAGAACAGCAGCGCGACACCGGCGGCGACCGCGGCAAGCACCGATCCCCACAGCGGCCGGATCGCATTGTCCCTGGTGAGGGTTGGTTTCGGGCCTGCGTCGGGCGTGTCGCCCGGAGCGCCGGCTGTGTCGACCATCGTCACCCGTGCCTCACCCTCGTCGTCGCGGCGCCCAAGGGTACCGGTTCGGTGCGGCGCACGGTCGTATGAGGCACAACGAGGCGGGCCGGTTCCCGGCCACCGCCTCCGACGGTTGTCGTAAGCGGGGCACGGCCGGTGTCAGCCGCGCCCCGCTGCTCCCTGGCCCAGTGCGGTCCGGCGCGTCGGGTGGGGTGACGAGACCTTCGGACCGACCTCACGACGGCTGGTTGCCGGCGTACGGCCGTTGTCTACTGGCCTCGCGTTCCTCACCGTTCGTTCCGCCGGCGACGATCCCGGTTCGCGCCGCCCCGCCGACCCCCGCCTGCGTGGCCTGGCTCGGCCAGCTGACGAAGGGGCTAGAGCGAACGTGGTTTCATCTGCCCGCGCTTGGACTGAAGAACTTTACGCGTGGGGGACGGTTGGGCGTCAACCGGGGTTTGCTTACTCTTTGGTTGCGGATCCGGTCAGCCGCCGGTCGCGGGCCTCATCTGCCGCACCGGCATCCTGGTGGGCGGCGACCTCAGTCGAAATCGACGCGCATCAGTCTGCTGTTAGCCCAGTCCGCCAGGCGGGTCGGCCGTATGGTGCCGGGGTCGTGGGGCTGGTTAAGGTCGTCGACGATCGCGGAGAGGACCGCCGCGCGTTCGGCCGGGTCGGTGACCGGGGTGGCGTGGGCGGGCAGGTCCGCGCGGACGCCGTTCTTCAGGTGGACGGTGAAGGCGGGGTGCGCGCGCAGGTTCGCGTGCCAGCCGGTCGGGCCCGCGCCGGCGCCGCTGCAGAGGTAGGTGGCGCCGTGGGCGCGGTAGAAGAAGATCTCGATGCGGCGGGGTCGTCCGGTGCGCCGGCCGGTGGTGGTGATGTCCACGATCCGTTCGCGGGTGCCGGCGGCGGGCGTGATCTCGATGGCCCGCCTGATCTCCGGTGGCAGGTGCGACAGCGAGGTCATGCGGCCTCGTTCTGCAGGGCGGGCCCGAGGAGCAGTCCGCCGTCGACGACGTGTTCGGCGCCGGTGATGAAGGCGGCCTGCGGCGAGGCGAGGAACAGCAGCGTCGCGGTGATGTCGGCGGGCTGGCCGAGCCGGGGGACGGCGAACGGCTCGGGGCTGTAGAAGTCGGCGATCGGTGCGTCGGCGCCGGCGGCGGGTTCGGTGATGAACGGGGTGGCGACGACGCCGGGGAGGATGGTGTTGACGCGGATGTTGTCGCGGCCCAGTTCGAGGGCGGCGGTCCGGGTGAGCCCGCGGACCGCCCACTTGCCGGCGACGTAGGGCGCGTAGAAGGCGGTGCCGCCGGTGCCCATGGTGGAGGCGATGTTGACGATGGACCCGCCGCCCGCCCGCCGCAGTGCCGGCGCGGCCGTCTTGATGCCGAGGAACGTGCCGGTGAGGTTGATGTCGAGGATGCGGGCCCAGGTGGCCTGGTCGGTGGACTCGATGAGGGCCGGCGGGTTCTGCACCCCGGCGTTGTTGACCAGGATGGTGAGCGCACCGAACGTTTTCTCGGCCGCAGCGACGGCGGCGGCCCAGGACGACTCGTCGGCGACGTCGTGGTGGACGAAGAGCGCTCTGTCACCGAGTTCGGCGGCGAGGGCGGCGCCTCGTACGGGGTCGATGCCGCCGATGACGACGGAGGCGCCCTCGGCGTGGAAGGCGCGTACGTGGCTGGCGCCCTGCCCGCCGGTACCGCCGGTGACGAGAACTGTGTGCGCGGTGAAGCGGGACATGCGATCCTCCTAATGGTGAGTCGAGTGACTCACCTCGGCGACGGTACGTCACCTCGAATGGTGAGTCAACCAACTCACCTCGCTATGATGGCCTGATGACGACCTACCACCAGCGCGTGGCGCAGCAGAAACGCGCGCTGATCGTGCAGGCCGCCACGCAGCTCTTCCTCGAACTGGGCTACGACCGGGCATCACTCGCGCGCATCGCCGAGGACGCCGGGGTGTCGAAGGCGACGCTGTTCAAGCAGTTCCCGACGAAGGCCGCCCTGTTCGACGCCATAGTCATCGACTCCTGGGCCGGCGACGCCGACGCCGAGGTGCCGCCCGCGGGTGACCTGACAGCCGGCCTGACCGTGCTCGGACGGCACTACGCGGCACTGCTCGGCCGGCCGGGGATGGTCGACCTGTTCCGCATCGTCATCGCCGAGTTGCCCCGCTTCCCCGAGCTGGCCAAGGCCCACTTCGCCGAGGGCAAACTGCCGTACTTCGAGACGGTGCGCGCCTACCTCGTGGCCGAGCGCGACGCCGGCACCGCGGACATCGCGGACCCGCAGACGGCCGCCACCCAGTTCCTCGGGATGATCTCCAACTACCTGTTCTGGCCGCGCCTGGTCGTCCCGGGATGGACCGTCACCCCGGAGCGGGCGATCGCGGTGGTGGACGACGCCGTCCACACCATGGTGGCGCGGTACGCCCGGCACGGCAGCAGGTAGACCCGGTTCAGGCCGGCGCGAGGGCGCGGGCCAGAAGGCGCCGGGCGGCCTCCGGATGATCGGGGGCGAGCAGGCCGGCCGCGGCGAGGACGTAGGCGGCGTCCACGCTCACGTGCGGGTGCGCGGGCAGCGCCCAGCCGCCGGCGTGATCGGTGAGGGCGGTGTGCAGGGCGGCGGGACCGTGGTGGCGCAGCACCCCGCCGGAGCCGACCACGAGCGTGACCGCCCGCAGATTACGTGGCACCCCTGCATCGGCATGACGGGCGTGCCGGCGCAGCGCCACGGTGAGTGCGAGAGCGGCCAGGCGCTCGTCTACGGCACGTTCCGCGGCGGTGGCGGGCAGATAGGCGGGGGTCGCGGAACGCGCCGCAGCGGCGCGCTCCCACTCCTCCACGGCCGTGGCGCCGTCCTCGGCCAGCAGCCGCTCGGTGCGGGCGGCGGCGATGACGCCGGGCGCCCCGGCGCGCAGGCCGAGATCCCCCTCGACGGTGCGCGCGCACCAGAGCACACCGGCCGCCGGGCGCGCCCGCGCGGGATCGGGGCTGACAGCGGAGTAGACGTCAGTGGTCGCCCCACCGACGTCGATGACGATGAGATCCCTGGACGGGGTGTGTGACGTCGGCGCGAGGGGAGTCTCCGCGAGCAGGATGACGGCGGTGAGGACCGCGTCGGGCGTGGCGGCCCGGACCAGCCGCCCGAAGCGGCGGCCGCGGGACAGGCCACGGCCGCCGATCACATGGCGCAGGAACATGGCACGCAGCGCGTCCCGCGCGGGTGCGGGGTCGAGCACGCCGAGCCGGGGCACGATGTTCCCGCAGACGACCGCGGCCGGCAGCACCTCCCGGACGAATCCGGCACACGCGGCGTTCCCCGCGAACACGGTCGGGACGCGAAAGCGGGCGGCGGCGAGCCGGGCCGCGTTGTGCCGCACCACGTCCTCGTCCCCGCCGTCGGTGCCCCCGGCGAACAGCAGCACATCCGGCCGCGACCGCCGTAGTGCGGCGATCCCGGCGGTGTCGAGCGGCCCCCAGGCGACGTGCACGATGTGCCCGCCTGCGGTGAGCGCGACCCGCCGCCCCGCGTCCGCGGTGATCAGCCGCTCCTGCCCGAGCACCGCGATGCGCAGCCCACCCCCGGCCGACGAGCAGGCCCGCACCGGCGCCCGCACGGCCGCCGGCCCGAGGAGCGCGACCGCCTGGCCGAGTCCGTGGAGCACGTCGCTGCCGGCCGTCGTCGGAACCGCGGACGTCGCCACCAGCTCACCGTCCGGCACCCGTACCAGCGCGGCCTTTGTCCAGGTGGAACCGACGTCCACGCAGACGATCACGGGACGACGACGGTGCCGGACGCGGTGACGGCCAGCAGCGGGGGGTCGAGGACCTCGGCCGCGGACGGGCGCAGATCGGGCCGGCCGCGACAGACGACTGTCAGCCGGAGATCGAGGGTACGGGAGCGGGTGCCGACCCGGGTCACCACAGCCGTCGCCTCGACGACGTCCCCGGCCCGGACCGGCGCCAGGAAACGCACGTCCGCGTACCCGGCGAACAGGCCCTCGTCCCCGTCGGTACGGATACACACCTCGGTGGCCACGTCCCCGAACAGGCCCAGCGCATACGCCCCGTCGACGAGATTCCCGCCGTAGTGGGCGTGCGCGTACGGCACATACCGCCGGTGGCTGACCGTCAGCCCGATCATGACCGGCCGGCCAGGCGGTGCACCAGGTAGGACGCGACCTCACGCGGTGTCGTCCCCCGGCCGAAGATCCGGTCGACGCCGAGGTCCCCGGCCATCCCCTCGTCGAACCGCGGACCACCGACGATCAACAGCGGACGCCGGGCAGCCGGCAGCGCCTCCCGGAACGCCGCGGACATCTCCCGCGTGTTGTGCAGGTGCGCGTCCCGCTGGGTGACGACCTGGGACACCAGCACCGCATCCGCACCGGCGGTCACCGCCGCATCGACGAGGTCGGGGACGGACACCTGCGCGCCGAGATTCGTCACGGCCAACTCCCGGTAGTACTCAAGGCCCTTCTCCCCCGCGATGCCCTTGACGTTCAGGATCGCGTCGATGCCGACCGTGTGCGCATCCGTGCCGATGCACGCACCCACGATCGCGAGCTTGCGCCGCAGACCCCGCCGCACCGCCGTGTTGATCTCGGTCGTGGACAGCAGCGGGAAGTCCCGCTCGACCACCGCCACCGTGTCCAGGTCGACCACGTGCGACACCCGGCCGTAGACGACGAAGAACGTGTGCCCGTCCCCGATCGGCCGCGAATGCACGAGCATCGCCGGCGCCAGCCCCATCGCGGCGGCAAGCTGCAGCGCGGCCCCGTCCGCCCGCCGCCCGGCCGGCACCGGCAGCGTGAACGACGTCTGCACCATGCCGTCCCCGGCCGTGTCCCCGTACGGCGTCACGGCCGTCACGGCAGCAGCTCCGCGAACGGGCTGAAATAGTCGTCGGCCATCAGCGCCACCCCGTCCAGGCCGCGACCCCGATCGGGCGGCCGCTTCATAATCCCGAACGTGCCGTCCGCGATCGCCCCCAGCAACGACCCGCCGGCGATCCGCTCCAGCAGGCCCACCGCCTCGGACAACACCAGATGCGCACGCCGCTGAACGAAACCACCAGGCGCGGGCACGAAATCCTCGGCCATGCTCCCCGCCGCCGACAACACGTACCGCACGTTGCGCAACGCGACGTCCCGGTCGGACAGCCACGGCGTCACCACCGCCTCGGTCATCATCCCGACAAGCAGAATGCTCTGCCCGGTCAGCGCACCGACCAGGTTGAACATCCCGTCCAGAAGATTGCCGCGGAACACGTCGCCGGTCATGTGCCTCGTCGGCGGCATCCACTTCAGCGGCGCGTCCGGGAACAACTCCCGGGCCAGCAGCGCATGCGCGGTCTCCAGCCGCAACGAATCCGGCAGATCCGGATCGATCTCGAACGCGTGCCCGAGCCCGAGCTGAGAGTCGGCAAGCCCCGCCTCGTGCGCGAAGTACTCGTTGAGCAGCTGCGACACCGTCACGGTGTGCGCGTCCGCCACCGCGTCCGCAGTGGTCAGGTAGTTGTCCTCACCGGTGTTGATGATGATCCCGGCGCGCGCGTGGACCTGCCGGGAGAACCGCTGGTCGACAAAGGTACGGAGCGGGTTGATGTCCCGGAACAGGATCCCGTACATGCTGTCGTTGAGCATCATGTCCAGCCGCTCCAGGCCGGCGAGCACCGCCATCTCCGGCATGCACAACCCGGACGCGTAATTCGTCAGCCGCACGTACCGGCCCAACTCCCTCGACACGCCGTCGAGCGCGGCCCGCATCAGCCGGAAGTTCTCCTGCGTCGCATACGTACCCGCGAAACCCTCCCGGGTCGCACCCTCCGGCACATAGTCGAGCAGCGACTGACCTGTCGACCGGATCACCGCGATCACGTCCGCCCCGGCCCGCGCGGCGGCAACGGCCTGCGGAACGTCCTCGAAGATGTCACCTGTCGCCACGATCAGATATATCCACGGCCGGCGCGGCGCGTCACCGTACCGCCGGATAAGCTTCTCCCTGGTCAGACGCGTAGCGTCGAGGTGTCCGACAGCCCGCCGCGCCGCCCGTTCCGCCGCGAGCCGCGCCGTGCCCGACGCCCGGCCGGACGGCAGGCTGAACGTGACAGACCCCGCCGCCTTCTGCGCGAGCATCCGCAACCCGTCACCGAACGACGCACCCCGCAGACTCCCGAACCCCCGCAGCGCGTGCATCGCCGGCAACACCACACCATGCCGCAAGCCGGTCTGCGCGACGATCTCGTCGACCAGACGGTTCACCCACGGCGTCCCGTCCGGATCCGCACCCGTCAGGCCGAACAGGCGCAACATCGCCCGCTCCACCGACACCGTCGTATGCGTACGCGCCAGATCGACAACCGGCCGCCCGGCCTCCGAAGCCAGCTCCCGGGCCCGCGCCACAAGCACCGGATCGAGGTTGAGTTTCCCGGCCATCGCACCCTCCCGTGACGAGTCAGGATTCGTGGATCGTCGTGCCGTGCACCACAGTCCGCCGGCACACCGGCGTCCGCTCCACCGCCTCGGCCACACTGCCCACCGCATCCCACACCGCGAACGTCGCAGGCGCACCCGGCTCCAGCGCACCCGCGGCGACCGCACCGGGCAGCGCCCGCCAGCCGCCCCGCGTGTGCGCGGCGAACGCGGCCCGCACACCCATCCGGCTCGACGGCGTGTGATGACGCACCGCAGCCCGGACCGTGCCCCACGGATCAAGCGCGGTCACCGGCGCATCAGAACCGAACGCCATCGGCACACCCACGTGGTGCATCGCCGCGAACGGATTCGACGCCACCGCCCGCTCCACACCCAGCCGCGCCGCATACATCAACGCCTCACCACCCCACAGCCGGTCGAACGCCGGCTGCACCGACGCGACCACACCGTGCTCCACCATCCGGGCGATCAACACCCGGTCCAGCAGCTCCGCATGCTCGATCCGATGCCGCGCCGCCCGGACCGCCTCCACACCCACCCGCGCCGCGACCTCCCCGATCCCGGTCAGGACCGTGCCCACCGCGGCGTCCCCGATCGCATGGAACCCGCCCTGCATCCCATGCGCATGACAGTCGAGCAGATGATCACGGACCTGCGCGACGGTCAGATAACCATGACCACGGCTGCCCGGCTCGTCCGCATAATCCTCGCCCAGAAACGCCGTCCGGGAACCGAGCGCACCGTCCGCGAACAGGTCACCACCCGCACCGACCGCACCCAACTCCCGCGCCTTGCCGGCCGCCCCCAACTCACCCCAGTACCCGAACACCTCCGGATGGCCGTGCGCCGGGCCACCCGCCGCAAGCACCTCGGCGAAATCGTCCTCACTGGAGATCCGCGGGCCGCCGCACTCGTGCACCGAACCGATCCCGAGCGACGCCGCATGCACAAGCGCGGTCCGCTGCGCCTGCCGCCGCTGCACCGCAGTGACGGAACCGAGCGCGAGATCCCGCACCACGTGATGCGCGTCGACCCGCAACCAGCCGGACGAATCGAAACCAGACGCCGCCGCTATCGTCGGCGACGCCGCCAGCAACGCGTCCGAGACCAGCGCGGAATGCACCGACACCTGCGACAGGTAGACGCGCCGGCCGCCTGCTGCAACACCGATCTCAGCCGCGGTCGGCAACCGCGGTGACGGCCAGGTCGACTCGTCCCAGCCGTGCCCGAGCAACACCGCATCGGCCGGCAGCTTCCGCGCCGCCTCCGCGACCGCCACGAGAACATCACCCGCCGACCGCACCCCGGTCAGATCCAGGCCGCCCAGATTGA
This sequence comes from Catenuloplanes sp. NPDC051500, assembly GCF_044454585.1. NCBI lineage: Bacteria > Bacillati > Actinomycetota > Actinomycetes > Micromonosporales > Micromonosporaceae > Catenuloplanes > Catenuloplanes sp. NPDC051500. The sequence goes on along the minus strand of NZ_JBITDX010000030.1, from coordinate 50,258 downwards.
GGCCCGTCGACGTGGCGTGCACATGCGCATCCACGAACGCGGGCGTGACCAGACCACCGTCCAGATCGACCACCCTGTCCGCCACGGGCGCGTCCGCGGCGTCGCCGAGCCAGGTCACCAGGCCGCCGGAGACCAGCAGCGCGGTCGCCCCCGGCACGGCGGCGGAATGGACGGTCCCGCCCCGATAGAGCACATCGTCAGTCATGGACATCAGTCTGCCCCGACCCGGGCCGACAGAAGTTCCCGCAGGCCCGGCGTGGTGCGCACCAGACCGAGCGCCGACTCCGCGTGGCCCGGCACGAAACCGTTCCCGATCAGCAGCGTCACGTCCGCGGCCAAGCCCTCCGCACCCAGCGCGGCGACCGCGAAATCCGTCGCCATCGAGAAGAACACCACTGTCCCGCCGGGCGCGGTCGCGAGAATCGCGCCGTGCTCACAACCGGGCACGTCCACACAGACGACAGTCACGTCCGCCCGCACCACCGCCGCGAGCGCCACCGGGTCCCGCGCGTCCGCGACGATCACCTCATCGGCCAGGACCGCCTCCCTCAACAGCGCCGCCTGAGAAGCATCAGGACAGACGCCGAGGGTACGGCCGGCGCCCGCGTTCCTCGCCGCCACAAGCGACAACGACCCCGACTTCCCGGAACCGCCGATCACCGCCACCGTGCAGCCGGGCCGCTGCCGCACCAGGCGGGCCGTCAGCGCGGGCGCACCGCACACGTCCAGCACCGCCAGGGCCAGCGCCGGGTCCAGATCGTCCGGGAGTGCGGCGGCGATCGTCCGGCCGTGCAGGATCGCATGACCCGCACACGGGACCTGCTCGGAACGGCCGTCCCACCGGCGCAGCCCATCCGTGATCACCAGCGGGGTCAGCGTCAGACTGACAAGCGTCGCGATCCGGTCACCGGGCCGCAGGCCGTGCGTGGCGTCCGGGCCGGCCTCGTCGACCACGCCGATCAGCATGCCGCCGGAACCCGTCACCGGGTTCTGCATCTTGCCGCGCTCGGCCACGATCCGCAGCACCTCGTCGCGGATGCCGTCACCGTGCGCCGCCCGCAGCTGCCGGAAACTCGCCGCGTCCAGGTTGAGCCGCTCCACGCGTACCCGCGTCTCGGCGGAGTTGATCTCGGGGTGCGGGTCCAGGCGCCAGGCCGCCTGAGGCAGCACGCCGGGCGGCGACACCACCCGGTGCAGACCGATGTCCATGACCGCCCTCCCTGACGTAAAACTTACGGCAGAATATTAACTTTGCAGGAGGATTTCCAGTAATCTGCGGCCATTGGAAGAAGAATCTTTGCGGGAGGCCAACGTGACGCAGACCCTCACCCGGCAGCCGTACACCTACGGCCGCCACACCCTCACCGAACCCGACTGGACCCGCTTCCCCGGCTGGCGCCACATCACCCGCGACCAATGGGAATCCGCCCAATGGCAACGCGCCCACTGCATCAAGAACATCCGCCAACTCCGCGACGTCCTCGGCACCCTCGTCGACGACACCTTCTACGACGACCTCGCCACCGACCAGACCACCGGCGCCACCATGTCCATGCTGGTCCCACCACAAATGATCAACACGATGGCGGCCGACACCACCGACACGTTCCGCGCCGACCCGATCCGCCGCTACATGATCCCCATCCACAGCGACCGGCGCACCGACCACCCCTCACACCCGATGGCCAGCCGCGACTCACTCCACGAACACGACATGTGGGTCGCCGACGGACTCACCCACCGCTACCCCACCAAAGTCCTCGCCGAACTCATCCCCACCTGCCCGCAATACTGCGGACACTGCACCCGCATGGACCTCGTCGGCAACAACACCCCCGCCGTCACCAAACTCAAACTCGCCCTCAAACCCGCCGACCGCCACCAAGCACACCTCGACTACCTCCGCGAACACCCCGAAGTCCGCGACATCGTCGTCTCCGGCGGAGACGTCGCCAACGTGCCCTGGCGCCAACTCGAGTCGTACCTCATGCGACTCCTCGACCTCGACACCATCCGCGACGTACGCCTCGCCACCAAAGCACTCGCCGCACTACCCCAGCACTGGCTCCAACCCGACGTCGTCGAAGGACTCGAACGCGTCGCCCGCACCGCCGCCCGCCGCGGCGTCAACCTCGCACTCCACACCCACGTCAACCACGCACAGACCCTCACACCACTCGTCGCACGCGCCGCCCACACCGCACTCGCAGTCGGCGTCCGGGACGTCCGCAACCAGGGCGTCCTCCTCCGCGGCGTCAACGACACCACAGGCGACCTGCTCGACCTCTGCTTCGCCCTCCAAGGCGAAGCCGGCATCCTGCCCTACTACTTCTACATGTGCGACATGATCCCCGGCACCGAACACTGGCGGCTCCCCGTCCACCGCGCACAGGAACTCCAACACGACATCATGGGCTACCTCCCGGGGTACGCCACGCCACGCATCGTCTGCGACGTCCCCTACGTCGGCAAACGCTGGGTCCACATGGCCGCCGACTACGACCGCGAACGCGGCATCACCCTCTGGAGCAAGAACTACCGCACCCCACTCGACAACGACCTCGACACCCTCCACCCCTACTACGACCCGATCGACACCCTGCCCGACAAAGGCCGCGCCTACTGGGCAGCACGCTGCTAACGTCCCCGCCCACCACCCGCGCCGGCATGACCCACGGCGCCTACGAGACCGGCCTCCACGCCGCGAACTGGGCGATCACGGCAGGACACCAGCACGTGATCATCGTCGGAGCCGGCATGGCCGGACTCGGCGCGGCCCGGCAACTCCTCGCCCACGGCGTGACCACAGAAATCCACGAAGCCCGCGAACGGACCGGCGGGCGCACCACAGGCATCGACGTCGGTGGGTTCACCTTCGACCTCGGCGCGAACTGGCTGCAGCAGTACGACGACAACCTGCTCGCCCGCCTCGCCGAACAATGGGAGCTCCGAGTCGTACCCACTGATTTCGGGTCTGAAGATTGTGAAGGTGAACTGCGGGAACGGCTCGCTGCCGCGCCCGAGCACGCCTCGGTCGCCGACGTGCGCGACGCCTGGCTTCACCCGGCGCACCGGCGGCCGACATCCACCGGCTCATCGACGCGGCCATCACCATCGACTCCGGCGCGCCACTCGACTGGCTCAGCGCCCGGCACGGCTTCGAACCCGGCGTCGGCGACGGCGACCGCTGGATTATCGGCAGCTACCGGCTACTCGTCGACCGCCTGGCGGCAAGGGCTGCCCATCTCACTCGACACGCCGGTCCGCGACATCCGGATCGACGCGGACGGCGCAGTGATCAACGAAGACGTCCGGGCCGACGCGGTGATCGTGACCGTGCCGCTCGGACCGCTGCGCGACATCACGTTCACACCCGCGCTCCCGGAACAGCACCGGACGGCTCTTACGCACCTCGGCGCCGGACGGGTCGAGAAGATCATCATGCGCCTCGACAGGCGATTCTGGACCGCACCCTACTTCCGCATCCACGGACCGGCGTCCGGCTCGATCAGCGAATGGCTCGACGCCACCGAGGCGGACGGCACCCCCACCCTGGTCGGGCTCTTCGCCGGACCCTGGCTGGACGACCTCTGGACCGGCGACGACATCGCGGGCCGCATCCTCAGCGACGTGCTGCGCGCCGGCGGGTGATCGCCGCATCAGGCCCGCGTGCAGCACGAGTCACGGTCCGGAAATAGCGCCGGGGATACGACGCTCCAGCTACGACGAAAGGCCCGGGGCTGGTTGTCCCGGGCCTTTCCATCGCGCTTTATGTGGCGTCTCCGGTCAGCGGTGTCCGAATGCCTCGCCGACCTCGTGGGCCGCGTCCTTCACGTGCTCGCCGGCCTGGCGGGCGCGGGCCTCGGTCGACTCGACGGCACCTTCGGCCTGCAGACGCTCGTTGTTCGTGGCGTCGCCGACGTGCTCCTTGGTCTCGCCCTTGAGCTCGTCGACCTTGTTACGAATCTTGTCGGTGATGCTCATGTCTCAACCTCCGGTTATGCGCTGTCGAACGTGCACTCAACAGATCTCCACTCCCCCGGAAAGCCAAACAAAGTTCTTTGGGATTGGTGCCGTAGGCACCTTATTTGTGGTTGTGGTGCGGAGCACCACCTGCAAGGGCTTCCTAGGAAGCTAGTTCAATGGAATGACCCAGGCGCGGCGCTCGGCGATCAGGCCGTCGCGCATCACGAAGACCTCGGCCATGGACAGGGTGACCGTGCCACCGCCGGCCTGCAGGGGGACGACGCCGCGCAGCTCGGCCATGACTGTGTCGTCCTGCTCGACCATGCGGACCACCTCGAGCTGCGGCGGGCCCACCCAGCCGGGACCCTCGATCGCCTCGTCGTAGGCCTCCTTCCCCCGCAGATGGAAGTGGCCGAAGACGGTCCACTCGATGTCCTCGGTCAGGCAGGCCAGAATCTGCCCGTGATCGTTACGGCGAAAGCCGTCCAGGTATCGCTCCACGGTTTCCCGGTTCCTCGACATGCCGGCGACTCTGCCAGGTGGCGCACACCGCTTAGGGCATCCTAGGAGGCTAGGTGTCGTGGGTAGGCAGGTCGCCCTCAGCGTCAGGGCCGCGATGCCCTGGCTGGCCCGTTCGTCCTCGATGTCCCGCGCCGCCGGGGCGGACCACGACGAGGATCCGCGCGCCTACCGCTGCGGAGCCGACCCGGCTGCGCAGTTAGCCGCCGCTCCCCGGATCAACACCGACCCCCCGTCCCGCAACAGAGTCGGGAGCGGGCGGGCCGTCACCGCCGCGGGGTCTGGTTGACTGGGGATCATGGCGGAGATCGTGCTGGTACGGCATGGGCAGACTGAGTGGAGCAAGGCGGGGCGGCACACCGGCCGGACCGATATCGGGCTGACCGAGGAGGGGGAGCAGCAGGCGCGCGAGATCGGCGCGAAGCTTGCGGGCCGGGCGTTCGCTGCGGTGCTGTGCAGTCCCCGGGAGCGGGCGCAGCACACGGCACGGTTGGCCGGCCTCGAGGTGACCGCTGTCGACGAGGATCTGGCCGAGTGGGATTACGGCGACTACGAGGGGATCACCACGAAGGAGATCCACGAGACGAGTCCGGACTGGTTCCTGTGGGACGACGGCGTGCCGGGCGGGGAGTCGCCGGAGCAGATCGGCGCGCGCATCGACCGGGTGATTGCGAAGGCGAGAACGCACCTTGAGCGCGGTGACGTCGCGCTTGTCGCGCACGGGCATGCGCTGCGGGTGGTCGGGGCGCGGTGGATCGAGGAGCCGGTACGCGTCGGCGGGCGGCTGCGGCTGGACACCGCGACGATGTGCCGGCTCGGGTTCGAGCACGGCCGGCCGGTCATTCTGGAGTGGAACTCGCGCTGATCACGGGCGGGCGTCCCTCGTACGGCGTGGACAGCACCACAGTCGTACGGGTCGTGACGTTCGCGGCGGTGCGGATCTGCTGGAGGAGCCGTTCCAGTTCACCGGGGCTGGCCACCCGGACGAGCAGCATGTAGAAGTCCTCGCCGGCGACCGAGTAGCAGGACTCGATCTCGGAGAGGTGGGCGAGCTTGTCCGGCGCGTCGTCGGGCTGGGACGGGTCGAACGGGCGGATCGCCACGAACGCCGTGAGCTGCAGGTCTATCGCCTCGAAGGAGACGCGCGCGGTGTAGCCCTTGATGACGCCGCGCTGCTCGAGGCGGCGCACCCGCTGGTGCACGGCCGACACTGACAGCCCGACGCGTTCCGCGAGGTCGGTGTACGACAGCCGCCCGTCAGCGGTAAGTGCCGTCACGATCGCCCGGTCGATCTCTTCCACATCGGAAAACTTACCCGACACTGTCGTCGACGGGTGCGGCGGTCACTGACGGCACCGGGGAGGACGACGGGGCGGGCATCGCGCCGCCGCCGGTTTCGAGAAGTGCGGCGCGCAGCACCTCCGCGCCGGCCTTGAGGCGTTCGGTGTAGTAGACGCGGGTCCACGGCTCCCAGGCGACCTCGTCTAGCGGTTCGAGTCTGCCGTCCGCGGCCAGGCGTACCCGCACCCCGGTGGCGGTTCTGGTCGTGGCCACGTTGCCGTCCGGGACCAGGACCTGCAGCGAGGACGGGTCGGCGAAGCCGGCGAACGCCCACGGGATGCGCATGGTCAGGGTGCCGTCGTCGGTGAGCCGCCACAGGTTGCGGTCGTCGGCGTTGCGGGCTGCCGGGTCCCAGACGCCCTGGTCGATCGCGCCGACGTCGAACAGCTCAGCCTTCAGTGCACGACCACTCGACGGTACGGTCAGGTCCCGGTTGATGATCAGTTGGTACTTCTGCCAGCCGTTGACGGGCGCGGCGCGCAGCCCGGCCGGCAGCTGGTAGTCGAGCGGCATCGGGTCGAGCTGTTCGCGGACCCACACCTGCCCGGTCTGCTTCTCCAGGTCGAGCTGGACGGCCAGGTCCGCGCCCTCGTCGGTGGAGCCGGGCGGCGGGCTGCCCGCGATGTCCGGGAGCACGTCGAGCCCGAGCGTGAGCGCCTTCGGGGCGGGCTTCGCCAACTTCAGGCCCAGCTCCAGGTACGACTCGTTGACGGCCGCGACCGCGTGCGTGGCGATCGCCGACTCCGGCGCGTCGAGCACCTGCTGCGGCCAGCCCTCCGGCGGCCCGCTCGCGTCGGTGGCGATGATGCCGAAGTACTGCTCGTTGGTGAGCGGGTCGTGCCACAGTTGCCGCCGGTCCGCGGGGAGCTGGTGGGCGATCGTGTTCCAGGTGAACTTGAACCACTCGTCGGTCCAGCCGAACACGAACCCGCCGGCCATCCCGGTGCCGCGGATGACGCGCAGCAGGTCCGCGTCCATGGTCATCGCCTCGCGCTCGCTGTGGTCGCCCTGGCCGCGGCCGAGCGGGCCGGCGTGGGCGGTGCCGAGGCTTGACGGCACGCCGAACTCGGTGATCATGACGGGCATGCCCGCGTGGTGCCGGCGCAGCGCGGTCAGGTAGCCGGCGTACGGGTCCGGGCGCCCGTTGAAGATGGCCTTCTGCAGCGACGGGTCATGTCGCTGGAAGTCCGGGTAGTACGGGTACGCGTGGTAGCTGGCGAACGTACCGCCGGGCCAGCTCTCCGTGGCTTTGATGTGGTTCGCGTCCACGCCGGCCAGGTCCTCCTGCGGCAGCGGCTCCTCGGGGTGGCGCAGCGGATCGGTGGTCGGCCAGTTGACGAACGCGACTGGCGCGCTGCGGCCCCGGGCTGCCTCGGCCGACGCGAGGTTGTCCATCCGGGTCGCCAGCCAGCGCTCGGTCGGCGACGCGTCCGGCGTGCTCTGGAAGTAGGTGCCGTCGAAGGCGGGCCGGGTCGCGTTCTTCAGGTCGGACTCGTGGGTGCCGCTCGGGTCCCACTCCACGCCGATGATCCAGGCGGCCAGCCAGGGGCTGACGTCCGCGGTCCACTCCCCCGACGCGCGGCCGGGCGTCGTCTCGCGGTCCAGCGTGCCGGAGACCGCGGCGGACGCGTCCTTGAGTTCGCGGATGAACGAGGTGGTGACCGCGTTGTCGTAGATATCGCCTTTATCCGCATAAGACTCGTCAGGCAGGTACACCCCTTGCACGAGGTAAAGGGATTTTTCCGGATATTTCCGGTTATGGGCGGCCAGCTCCTGGTAGAACGCGGGCGGGTGGATGGTGTACACCCGCACCACCCGGATCCCCAGCCGGTCCATCGCGGCGAACCACGCCCGGTAGTCCTCCGCGGTGATCGCCAGTTCCCCCGGCTGATGCCCAGGCGTGGTCGAGCCGAGGTTCACCCCCGGCAGGAACGTCTTGTCCCCCGACCTCGTGTGCAGCAGGAACTGCTCGCCCATCACCTGCGCGGCGACCTTCAGCCCGTTCGGCGCGATCTTCCGCTGCGGCTCCCAGCTCGGCAGCCCGGCCGGGAGCGCGTCCAGCCCGTTCATCCCGGCGATCCGGCTGACGAACTCCTCCACCGGTGGCACCGGCGTGGTCTCCTCGGCCATGACCTGGTGGACCCCGAGCGCGCCGAGCGCGATCACCGCCCCCATGCCGACGAGCCAGCGCCAGCGCGCGTTCCCCGCGGGTTGAACCTTGTGGTGCCGTCCCGGCGAGCGATGAGATCCGGTCACCGGTTCATTTTGTCGCTTTATTCGCCTTTTCCCGGGTGTTTCACCGAAGTCCTACGAATGATCCGTCACCGGGTGCGGCCGGTACGGCGCCTCAAGCGCTGTGACCTCCTCGTCTGACAGCGTCACCGCAAGCGCGGCCACCGCGTCCTCGATGTGCGCGAGCTTCGAGGCGCCCACGATCGGCGCGGTCACCACCGGCCGGGACAGCACCCAGGCCAGCGCCACCTGTGCGGCCGGCAGCCCGCGCTCGTCAGCGATCCGCCGCACCTCGGACGCCACCTCGAGGTCGTCGTCCGAGTACAGGTCGCGGGCGATCGCGTCCGTCCGGGCCCGCGTGGTGTGCTCGCCGTCCCTGGTTCGCGACCCGGCCAGCAGCCCGCGGGCGAGCGGGCTCCACGGGATCACGCCGACGCCGGAGTCCGCGCAGAGCGGCAGCATCTCCCGCTCCTCCTCGCGGTAGACCAGGTTGTACTGCGGCTGCATCGACACGAACGGCGTCCACCCGTTGCGGGCCGCCACGTGCTGCGCCTTCGCGAACTGCCAGGCGAACATGCTTGACGCGCCGAGGTACCGGGCCTTGCCGGCGCGCACCACGTCGTGAAGCGCCTCCATGGTCTCCTCGATCGGCGTGTCGTAGTCCCAGCGGTGGATCTGGTACAGGTCCACGTAGTCGGTGCCGAGGCGCCGCAGCGAGTCGTCGATCGAGGCCATGATGTGCTTGCGGGACAGGCCGCCGTCGTTCGGCCCGTCGCCCATCGGGTGGAAGACCTTGGTGGCCAGCACGTAGTCCTCGCGGCCATGGAAGAACGCGCGCAGCAGCCGGCCGGTGACCTCCTCGCTGCCACCCACCGAATACATGTCAGCGGTGTCGAAGAACGTCACGCCCAGCTCGACCGCGCGGCGGACGATCGGCTTCGCGGCGTCGCCGTCGAGCACCCACTCCCGCCAGGACGGCGAGCCGTAGGTCATCATGCCGAGGCAGATGCGGGAGACCTTGAGACCTGTGGCGCCGAGCCGCACGTAATCCATGGCCGGAGACGTTACTCGCCCGTATGGCTTAACGTCCGTTAACCTGACTGACATGTGGATCCCGCCCACCGACGAGGCCCGCGACCTGCTCGGCCTCGTCGAAGAGATCGCCGACGGTGAACTCACCCCGGCCACCGCCGCCGCCCACGAGGCGAGCGGCGAGTTTCCCCGGGACATCGTCCGCACGCTCGGCCGCGCCGGCCTGCTAGGACTCCCCTACCCCGCCGAACTCGGCGGCGCCGGCCAGCCGTACGAGGTGTACCTGCGCGTGCTGGAACGCCTCGCCTACCGGTGGCTTACCGTCGCCGAGGCGGTAAGCGTGCACACGCTCTCCTGCTACCCGGCCGCGATCTTCGGCGACGACACAGTGCGCAAGCTGGTCCCCGACCTGATCGGCGGCGAACGGCTCGGCGCATACTGCCTCTCCGAGCCGGCCGGCGGCTCCGACGCGGCCGCGCTCACCACACGGGCCGTCCGCGACGACACCTCCTACACCGTCACCGGCACCAAGGCATGGATCACGCACGCGGGCAGCGCCGACTTCTACACAGTCTTCGCCCGCACCGGCGGCCCCGGCCGCGACGGCATCTCCTGCCTGCTGCTCGACGCCACCACACCAGGCCTCACCCCGCAGCCGCGCGAGCGCCTGATGGGCCTGCACGCGGGCGCCCCCGCCCAGGTCGTGCTCGACGACGCCCGGGTCCCCGCGGACCGCTTGATCGGCGCCGAGGGCCAGGGCTTCCACATCGCCATGTCCGCGCTCGACGCCGGCCGGCTCGGCATCGCCGCCTGCGCGGTCGGACTCGCCCAGGCCGCACTCGACTACGCCGTCGCCTACGCTCGCGAACGGACGCAGTTCGGCTCCCGGATCGTCGACTTCCAGGGCATCGGCTTCATGCTCGCCGACGCCGCCACCGGAATCGCCGCCGCCCGCGCGCTCCTCTACACCGCCGCCCGCCTCCGCGACGCCGGCCTGCCGTTCCGCATCGAGGCCGCCCAGGCCAAGCTCTTCGCCACCGACACCGCCATGCGCGTCACCACCGACGCCGTCCAGGTCCTCGGCGGCGCCGGCTACGTCACCGACCACCCGGTCGAGCGCTGGTTCCGCGAGGCCAAACTCCTCCAGATCGTCGAGGGCACCAACCAGATCCAACGCCTCGTCATCGCCCGCAGCCTGGCCAAATAGCCCCCACCAGATCAAGGCCCAATTCCTCTTCCCGCACCCACGGTGGTGCGGCCCGCACGCTCCCGACTCTGTTGCCCATTCGCATGCGGCGGTCTGGGGCCTCACGATCGAAGGCTGGCATCGAGGCCAGGAGCCTGGCGGGCCGTTCCGGCTGGTCGGCGGTCTCGCGGCACGCGGGGGCAGCACGGGCATCGCCTAAGCGGTGGCTGGTCTCGGCGGCTGCGGCCTGGGTGGTCGCAAGGGCCGGCGCCGAGAGAGCGATGTGGCCGGGAGGGGCGGTTGATCTCGGCCTGGGTGGTCGCAAGGGCCGGCACCGAGAGAGCGATGTGGCCGGGAAGGGCGGTTGATCTCGGCCTGGGTGGTCGCAAGGGCCGGCACCGAGAGAACGATGCGGCCGGGAAGGGCGGTTGATCTCGACCTGGGTGGTCGCAAAGGCCAGCACCGGTGCCGAGGCTTGCGGGAGGGCGGTTGGGCTCGGCCAGGGCGGTCGCAAAGGCCGGCACCGAAGCCGGGAGCCGCCGAAGGATCAGTCGATCTTGGCTCTCGCGTGTCGCCGCGCCAGGGTCACGGCAGCTCGGGCGCTCCGCGCCGCGATGGGTTCGTTATGTGGGATCTCGCGTCCATCTGGCGGGATGCAAGATCCTTGCGGCTCTGGTGGCCCTTATTACGCTCGGATAAGGACCACCAGAACCGCAAGGATCTTGACGTGGGCCTTTCCTGACCCTTCGACGTCAGGAAGAACGCACAGGGAGGCACTCAAATAGGGAAATGTCCGGCGCGTAGCGCGCGAACCTGTGCACTTATCGCGGATCTCCACCTGACGCGGGTCGCGAGCGCCGGCTGTGTCCTGACATATGCGGACCCGGTGTAGCTCCGCGTTCATGCCCGGCCCTGAGACCTGCCGAAGTGCCGCGACAGACCCGCACACCTGCGGAACTCGCGGCCTCGATGCCGGCCCTTGCGCCCACCCACGCCGCAGTCGCCTCGGTCCGCAGTCGCCTCGGTCCGCAGTCGCGAGACGATAGCCGTGCTGCTCTCGACCTCCGCAACCACAACGACCAGGCGAAGCCACTCACCACGCCCCAGCCCTTTCGACGCTGGATCCCCAGGCAGCCAATGGGCAACAAACTCGCTCCCGCGGGCAAACCGGAGCGCCGGGCTCCGCTGGCGCTCCGCACGTCGCTCGAAGCCGGCCCCGCCGCACAAACCCAACCCCATGCTGGTGATCGCCGCCGGTGATCGCGGGCCCCGGATCTTGGGCTGGGTTCTCAGTCCCACCAGAAGGACCAGATCGGGGCGTTGACGAGCTGGCCGGCGTAGGTCTTGAGGGAGCCGGCGCCCTGGTAGACCTGGTCGGGGCAGAAGGCGAAGTGTTCGGCGGCGAGCGGCCGGGCAGCGGCGGCGGACGTGGGCGGGGTGGGGACGCTGAGGTGGAGTTCGGCGAAGCCGGCGCCGATCAGGACGGCGCCGAAGCGGTCCTCCCAGGAGCGGAGCACCGCGGAGAGCTGGGCACTGTCCGCCACGTAGTTGATCGCGCCGGTCCAGCCGATCGTGGTGACCGCGTCCGCGGGGCGGCCGGCCGGGATCAGTCCGAGACGGCGGGCGGGGCGCATCCGCAGCCACTCGGTCGCGGCGTCGTCGGCGGTGCGGGCGGGATCGCCGAACCGGATCGCCGGCGCGAGGCCGGGCCAGCCGCTGCCGTAGGGCGCGAGATCGTCGCTGTCGCCGTCGGGGCTGGTGTTGTCGTCCCAGCCGGTGGCGAGCAGCGCGGCCGGGTCGAAGGCGGCCGGATCGGACGCGTCGGACGGGCTGAACTCGCCGTCGTCCCAGGGACGGGTGCTGCCGTCGTCGTCGCCGAGCGCGTCGAGCAGCAGCGGCCACAGACCTGACGTGGCGTGGGCGGCCCGGAGCGTGGGCCACAGGCCTGCGGGCGCGGGACCGTCGCTGACCCACATCGCGGGCTTGTCGTCGCCCTCACCGGTGACGAGCTTGCCGGGTGGAAGGGGTACGGAGAGTGAGTCAAGCATGGTTTTGGACGCTAGCAGCGCCGCGGCCGATATCGGGGCCGGTCGGAAGGACGCCTGCGCAATCGGTCACGAAGGCGCGGTCACCCGGCCATTCTGTTGCGGAACGCCTGCTTGCGGCGCTCGCGTTCCTCCCGGTCCCGGCGCCGCCACTCGTCCATGTCTGCCTCGGACCGGGCGCGCACCTCGCCGGCCGGGTCCCAGTCCAGGCCCGCTGCCTGGGCCGCGGTGACGATCTGGTCGAGCGCCACGCCCATCCGCCGCAACCGGGCGATCTTCTCCAGCGAGTCGTCGGGCATCGGCACGCGTGCCGGCCGCCCCGCGCCGTCGTCGACGACCGCCCACAGCCGGTCCGGGCGCGGGTCGAAGCGCAGCGCGGACGCCTGGCGCGGCGGACCGGCCGTGGCCATCACGACAAGGCCCGGCGCGTCGTCGTCCGCCGGGTCGACGCGGAAGCCGGTCTCCTCGAGCACGCTCAGGTACCAGGCGTCGGATCGCAGCCGGATCTCCCGCTCCAACTCGATCTCGGTGCCGTCCGCGAACCGGTAGCCGGCCTGATAGCGGATCCGGTCGCCGAACACGCGTGGATCGTCCCGCCAGGCAGCCGCCCCCGCGGGAAGCTCCTGGTAGGAGGCGGCCCGCGTCCAGCGCGTCCAGTCGCGGGCCGTGAACCGCCGGGCGTCGAACGCCAGCCGCCCACCGGGTCGCAGGGCACGCCGCGCGGCCGCGAAGGTGGCGATCAGCTCCCGGTCGTCGGTGATCTCCGAGACCACCCCGCCGGAGAGCACGACCAGCTCGAACGCGGAGGTCGGCAGCGCGAGCGCGTCCCCGTGGATCCAGGTGATCAACGCCCCGATCGGGTGACGCCGGGCCACGTCGAGCATAGCCCGGGACGGGTCGACAGCCGTGACGCGATGCCCGCGCCGGGCCAGCTCGGCCGCGAGTCGCCCGGTCCCGCACCCGACGTCCGCGACCGACACCGCCGGCAGCTGGGCGGCCACGTCGACGTAGAACGGGTGCTGGGGCGGTTGTGGGTGTCGCGCATCATGCAACGCCACGATCCGGGGATCCGTGAACTCCGCGGATATGGCGCTCATCGGCACAGTCTAGGCAGCGATGATCGGCCGCTGCTGAGCGGTCTTTCAGCCGTTTTCGCCGAGGTAGCCCGGCGGCACGGCGTCGGTCAGCCAGACCCCGTTCACGCTGCGGAAAAAGGCGTGCCCGTCGGCCGCCATCCGGGCCGCGTCGACGGTGAGCACGACGGGCCGGCCGTGGCGCGCGCCGACCGTGCGGGCCGTGACCGGGTCCGGGGAGAGGTGCACGTGGTGGCGATCGCCTCTGACCAGGCCCTGGGCGCGGATCGAGGCGAGATTCCGGTCCGCGGTGCCGTGGTAGAGCAGCTCCGGCGGGTCCTGCGGCGCGTAGCCGAGGTCGACAGTGACGGAATGGCCCTGGTTGGCGCGGATCCGCTCGCCGTCCGGAGTCTGCTCGATCGTGAACCGCTGCTTGTCATTCTCGGCGACGACGCGGCCGAGCTGCTCACGGGTGAGGTCGAGCGCTTTCAGCAGCGTGGGGACGGGCACCCAGCCGGCCGGGGTGAGCGTGATGCCCGCGCTGTCCGGCCGATGCCGCAGAACCAGAGCGATGCGTTTGCTGGTACGTCTGATGTCCATGTCCCGGGCAGGATAGCCGGGCCGGCCGGCTCGGAGCACCGCATTTTCGTCGGGCTCGCCGGAACACGCCGGCGAGCCCGTTCTCCCTGCTAGATGAGCGTCTGCCGGAAGCGGACAAGCGCCGCCACTCCATGCTCGTAGTACTCGACCACCACCGTGTGCTCGCCCGCCGTCAGCACCACATCGGCCGTGTACGTCGTCGGCGCCTGGTCACGCCAGGCGTCGATGACAAGCCGGCCGTCCACCCGCACGCGTACGCCGTCGTCCGCGGTCGCGGACAGCCGATACGTGCCGGCGGCGTAGTCGGAGGTGCGGGTCCAGCGGGCGGAGAAGTTGTCCGCCGGGAGGCGCGGGTCCGGGGAGCCGGCGCCCCAGTCGAAGTCGACCGCATCCGTGTCCCGGGTGACGAGTGGCGCACCTGTCAGGCCAACGTTCCCGAAGTACTCGCCGGCCCACATCTCGGTCGGGCCGGCGTCCGCGATCCGCTGGTAGCCGAACTGTGCCACCGCGTCGCCGCCGTTCTCGAAGTATTCGATGCGGATCTCGTGCGGGCCGGCGAGCAGGATCCGGTCGGTGCTGAAGGCGGCGTGCTGATCGAACCAGCGGTCCACCACAGGCGCGCCGTCGACGAAGATCCGGAGGCCGTCGTCGCTGAGGCCGCTGAACCGGTAGACGCCGGCGGGCAGCGTGTCAGTGCGCGTCCACCGGGCTACGAAGTCGTCCGCGGTGATGGCCGGCGCGGGCGAGCCGGTGCCCCAGTCGAAGGTCAGCGCGGGGTCCTGACGAACAAGATCAGGAGCCCTCGCGGGTACGGCCGGAGTCGTCGAATTCCAGTACTCGGCGTGCCAGGCCGGCGGGTCCACCGGGTCAGCGGTCTGCCGCCAGGACAGCTTCGCCACCGCATCGCAGCAGTTCTCGTAGTATTCCATGACGATCGTGTGCGGCCCGCCGCCGAGCACGGTCCGCGCGGTGCGGGTGGTGGCGCCGCTGTCCGCCCATGCGTCGATCACCCGCAGGCCGTCGACGCTCAGGCGTACCCCGTCGTCAGCGGTCGTGGTGAATTCGTACTCGCCGGGCGCCAGGCTGATCCGCCGCGTCCATCGGGCCGCGAAGTGCTCCCCGGTGATCGTCGGGTCGGGTGAGCCGGTGCCCCAGTCGTGGTCGACGGCCGGCTCCGGGCGGGTCACGTTCGGCGGTGTGCGCGGGATCGCTGGTGCGCTGCCCGCCCCGGGCGTGTTCCAGTACTCGGCGGTGAACTGCTCGTGGGCCTGGTCGGTGGTGGCGGTCCAGGCGAGTTTCGCGAGCGCGTCGCCCCCGCCCTCGTAGTACTCCATGGTGACCGTGTGGTTGCCCGCGCTCAGGTCGCCGATCCATTCGTGCGCGCTTCCGGACTGCGGCACCCAGCTGTCGATCACGAGTTTCCGGTCGATGTAGAGGCGCACGCCGTCGTCCGAGACGGTGGTGAAGCGGTAGCGGCCGGCCGCGAAGTACTGCCGTTTCGTCCACCGGGCGGAGAACTCGTCCGCGCGTACGCCCGCGCCGGGGCTGCCGAGCGCCCACACGAAGTCCACGGCCGGGTCGGACCGGGTCAGCGCGGGCGTACCGGCGAGGGTGGTGTTGTTGAAGAACGTGGCGGTGAACGACGGCGACGGCGCATAGGTGGCGGTGTAGGTCCTGGCGGTGTCAGGTGTGGTGATCGTGTGCCGGATCCCGCCGCCGTCGGACCAGCCGGTGAAGTGGTGGACCCGGCCGTCCGGCCCGGTCGCGGTGGGTGGGGCGTAGAGCTCCCGGTGGAAGCCGGAGACGCCCTGCACCTGGTGGGGCGTGCGCACCGGGATGCCGTCCAGCTGCGCGGTGAGGCCTGGCGGGTCGGTGGTGACAGTGATCGGCGCGGTGATCGGCCGGATCTCGATCGTCTTGGACGTGCTGAGCCCGCTGGAGTCGGTGGCGGTGACAGTGATCCCGTACCAGGTGTCCGCGGCCGTCTCGCCTGTTACCGGGATGGTGAACGAGCCGGCGCGGCCGATCAGCGGACCGGCGAACGGGTGCGTGTGCGTGCCGTGATGAAGCAGCACAGTGGTCCTGATGTCCTTATCGTCCAGGTCGAACCCGGCGCCGTCGATCGCGAACGCGTTGTACGTGATCGTGTCCCCGGCCCGGTAGCTGGACTCGTCCGCCGGGACCGCCACGGTCACCGTCGGCGGAATCCCCACCTGGATCACGATCGGGACCGCCGATGAGGTATGCCCCTGCCCGTCGCTCACGGTCATCGAGACCGTGTACACGCCGACCCGGTCGTAGGTCTTGACCGGCTTCGCCCCGGTGCCGGTGGTGCCGTCGCCGAAGTCCCAGGCGTAGGTGAGGGGGTCGCCGTCCGGGTCGGTGCTGCCGGAGCCGTCGAACCGTACCGTGAGAGGGTTCTGGCCCTTGGTCACGTCCGAGACGGCCTGGGCGCTCGGCGAGTGGTTGCCCAGCTCGTAGGAGATCCGGTAGAGCCGACCGGGGAGGTAGGTCAGGTAGTACAGCGATCCGTCCGGCGCCTCCTTGAGGTCGACCACCGGGCCGGCCGCCGTGTCGAAGTCGTGCACCGCGGTCACGGTCCCGGCCGCGCTGAGCACCGCGCGGCGGATGACGTTCTTCGCGTAGTCGCCGAAGAACAGGCTGCCCCGGTACGCCGCCGGGAAGTTCCCACCCCGGTAGACAGGCCCGCCGGTGACTGCCGCGCTCGCGCCGGAGTGGTGGTAGGCGTGGATCGGGTCGGTGTAGCCGCCGCAGCCGGACGTGCAGACGCCCTCCTGGACCGGCCACCCGTAGTTGGCGCCCTTGACGATCCGGTTGATCTCCTCCCAGGTGTAGTTGCCGACGTCGCCGCCGTAGAGGAACCCGGTCGCGGTGTCGAACTGGAACCGCCACGGGTTGCGGAACCCGTACGCCCAGATCGCCTGTTCCTTTCCGGCCTGCCCGTAGAACGGGTTGTCCGCCGGAATCGAGCCGTCCTTGTTGATCCGCAGGATCTTGCCGTGCGGGTTCGTCAGATCCTGCGCGTTGGACGGGAATCCGTTGTCACCGACCGCGAAGTACATCTTCCCGTCCGGCCCGAACCGGATGCTGCCGCCCACGTGAAGCTGCTGGGACAGCGACTGGGTGTGGAAGATGGTGAACGGCCCCTCGGTGCCGACGTCGCCTGACGCGTTGAACCGCACCAGCCGGTTGCGCAGATCCAGGCCTGTGTAATAGAAGTAGACATAGTGGTTCGTCACGCCGAATTCCGGGTCGAAGGCGATGCCGATCAGCCCCCGGTCACCACTCGGTTCGGACGGCAGATCGGCGAACGGCGTCGGCAGCAGCAGTCCGTTCTTCACTATCTTGACCGTGCCCGCCCGTTCCAGGACGAATATCCGCCCGTCCGGCGCTATCTCGAATCCGGTGGGCCCGTCCAGCCCCGCGCCGACCACAAGTGACGTCTGGAAGTCGGCAGGTGGCGCCGCCCGCACGGGCAGCGGAAGCAGCACCGCGACAAGCAGGCAGGCGAGCAGGGCGAGCAGTCTGACGCGCACGGTTCCCCCTTGTGACTCAGAGGGAACAATTCGACACCGCCGGTCAGTGCCGGCACAATCGCGCAAACGCGCAGAACCTGGTTGCCGGCAGGCTATTGCGCATTGACGGTCCACTGTGCTTCACGCAAGATCCCTTGTATGTTGCAAGCACTGCGAGCTGCGCTACCCGCGCGCCCCGAAGCCCGGCGCGTCCTGATCGGCGTGTTCATTTCCGCCCTCGGACGCGGCCTGACACTACCGTTCCTGTTCATCTACCTGACCGACGTGCGCGGGCTCTCCGACGCGCTCGCCGGCCTGGCCATCGGCTGGTACGGCGCGGTCGTCCTGGCGCTCTCCCCGCTCGCCGGCACGCTGATGGACCGCTACGGCGCCCGCCGCGTGGTGCTCCCCAGCCTGGCCGTCGAGGCGGCCGGCACCGCCTGCCTCGCGCTCGTCGACGGGCCCGTGACCGCGTTCGGCGTCGCCACGCTGGTCGCGGCGGGCGGCGCGTCGGTCTACTCCGGCCAGTCCGTGATCCTGTCCTCGCTCACCGCTGACGACGAGCGGCAGAGCACGTTCGGCCTGCAGTTCACGCTTCTCAACCTGGGCATCGGCATCGGCGGCCTGATCTCCGGCGCGGTGGTCGACACGGCGCGGCCCGGCACGTTCGAGGTGATCTACCTGGTGGACGGCATCACGTTCCTGGCGCCGCTGCTGATCCTGCTCGGCATGCCGTCGGCCGGCCGCCGTCTCACCGGGCCGGCGTCCACCGGCTCCGGTGGCAGCTACCTGGCCGTGTTGCGCGACCGTACGTTCCGCCGCGTCGTGCTGTTCGGGCTGATCCTCACCACCTGTGGATACGCCCAGATCGAGGTCGGTTTCGCGGCGTACGCGATCCGGGTCGCCGACACCACGCCGCGGATCGTGGCCTGGGCGCTTGCCGCGAACACGGTCACGATCGTCGTCTCGCAGCTCCTCGTGCTCCGCTTCCTGCACGGCCGGAGCCGCAGCCGCAGCCTGGCCGCGGTCGGCGTCATCTTCGCGGCCAGCTGGCTGATCCTGGGCGCGGCAGGCGTGGCCGGCCGGGAGGCGCCGCTGCTGGCCGCCGCCGGTGTGATCCTCTGCTCGATGGTCTTCGCCTCCGGTGAGACGTTCCTGTCGCCGGTGCTGCCCGCGGTGACGAACGCGCTCGCCCCCGACGCGCTGCGCGGCCGCTACAACGCGGTCATGTCGATCAACTGGGGGATCAGCGGCATCCTGGGACCGGTCACCGCCGGCCCGCTCATCGGCGCGGGCGGAGGCGCGCTGTGGGTCGGGCTGACGGTCGGCGGGTGCCTGGTCGCGTCGCTCATCGCGCTGTCGTTGCGCGGGCTGCTGACGCCGGCGGAGGACGGCCGGGCCCTCAGCCTGGCTCCCGCCCTCAGGTGAACAGCGCGGTGAGCGCGGCCGGGAGGAGACGGCGCCAGTTGACGTAGTCGTGGCCGCCCAGGTATTCGCGGTAGACGAGCGGATAGCCCCGGGACACAAGCACGTCACGGAACCGCCTGTTGACGTCGAGCTGGGGTGGGGCGCCCGCCGGGCCGGGCATGGTCTCGCGGTCGCCCACGTCGGCGTAGAAGCGGAGATCCGCGCGCGGCAGCGAGGCGAACCGGGAGGTCAGCCACTCCGGCTCGCCGTCCGGTCCGGGACGCCAGAAGCTGCCGGACTGGGAGAGCACCCGGCCGAAGACGTCCGGGGCGCCTAAAGCGACGTGGGCGGCGGTCAGGCCACCGAGCGAGACGCCGGCCAGACCGGTGCGCGCGGGGTCCGGCGTGGTGCCGCACTCGCGCCGGGACCAGGGTATGAGTTCGCGCGCGACGAACTCGGCGTAGGCCGGATCGGTGCCGAGTTCGTCGTCCCGGCCGGCGTCGACGACGTGCACGAAGAGGCAGATCATCGGCGGGATCCGGCCCGCCGCGATCAGCCGGTCCAGCAGCGTGGGCATTCTCAGCACGCGCTGGGCGAGGTGGCCGTCGAAGACGACGAGCGTGCCGAGCTCCCGCGCCGGTACGCCGGCGGGCCGGTAGACCGTGACATGGCGGGGGCCACCGAGCGCGGCACTGTGGACCTCGGCGGCGGACAGCGCCCCGCGCGGCACCCGCGGGCCGGTCAGCCAGGGCTCCGGCGGCGCATCAGGCAGCTCGAGAAGCGAGGCCCAGCAGTCGCGGTCGGTGGGATCGATCGGGTCGCGCGGAAAGGGGAACCGGTGCGGATTGAGCGGGTCGACATGCGTCTCCCCCACACCCGTGTCGTCGTGCGGCGATCCGGCCGCGTCACCGTGACCCAGGTAGTAGAGCGTGCGCAGCCGGGACGGGAGCGCCACTGTCGCGTGCCAGACGTCGGTGCCGGGCGTGCGCACGAGCGTGGCCCCCGCGCCCCAGCGCACCGTGGTGGTCTCCGCCTCGCCGCGCCAGCAGAACGTCACGCAGGACGTGCCGGGCGGCCCCGGCGAGATCAACGGCCCACCGCGCGTCTGTGCGGTGTTCCAGAGTCGTTCTGCCGCCTCGGGCACGCCGGCTCGCACAGTGTCCAGCAGCGCGCCGATCCGGTCGTCGATCATGAGCCGCTCCCCGGGTCGGTCCTCCAGGGATCACCATCGTCGATCCGGCCGCCCTGAGTCACGGGCTGAACACGCATTGTTGCCGGGTTGTCATAGATCAACAGGCATCGGTCGCGCGCTACGGCAGCTACCACCTGTGCTTCTGCGCGTCCCGGAACGGCCCGGCGTGGCGGTCGCGGACCCCCCGCCGGGCCGTTCCAGGACGCGTGCGGCGAACCGCTTGTCGCGGCCGGGCGTACCCCGATCCAATGGTCTTCACCGACGACGACGGCGCGATCGCCCCGATGTGGGTCTCCTAGAAGAGCAGCGCCGTCAGCGTCGCCGCCACGCCTGTCAGCACCAGACCCACGATCAGGACCCGTCGACGGTACGCCGAGAAGCGCCCTCGAACCTCCGCCGGATCGCCCTCGGCGGTGCCGTCCGCCCAGCCGCCCCGGACCAGCCGCCGCGTGCCGTCCGCCTCGATCAGCAACGTGCCGGTGACGATCATCGCGGTCGCCGGGCGCACCACGTCCTCGGTCACGGAGTAGGGCCGCTTCAGCCCGTCCCGCTCCCGGCCGTTGTCCTGATAGGACCGTGCGATCATCGGTGCCCGCAATGCGAACAGCCCTTGCCGCGCCAGATCCTCCGCGACCTCGACCCGCACGCCACCGTGGCGGATCCCCCGGTCGCCCTCGCCGCGCTCGACGTCGGTGCGCCAGTCCACGTACCCGCTGCCGTCCCGGTGCCCGCGCCGCACCGTCTCCCCGTGCCACACGCACGGCGTCCGCGACCAGGGGCCCACCGCACCGCTGTCCGGCGCGGTGCTGCCGCCCACGGTCACCGGGCTGCCGTCCTTCACCGAGTCCAGCTGGTCACACCGCAGCACCGGCCGGCGGCGCAACCTCAGCCACCGCATCCAGGACCGCGTCCACACCAGCGCGGCCACCCCCACCCCGACCCACGCAACGACGACAGCCACGATCACCCCGACAGCATGCCGTGTCCGCCGCCGCGCCCGACACCGGGGCGGCGGCGGACACGGTGCCGGTCAGGCCTGCTTGGTCTCCCAGAAGATCGTGGAGATCTCCTCGATGGTGGCGAGGAGCTGGTCGGCAACGGCCGGGTCGGCCGTACCCTTGGCGCCGCCCGCGCCGGCCAGCTTGGTGGCCTTGTTGAAGGGGCCGTGCAGCTGGGGGTACTTCTCGAAGTGCGGGGGCTTGAAGTAGTCGGTCCAGAGCACCCACAGGTGGTGCTTGACCAGCTCGGCGCGCTGCTCCTTGATGATCAGCGCGCGGGTACGGAACTCCGGGTCGGAGCTGGCCTGGTATTTCTCGGCGATCGCCTTGACGGACTGGGCCTCGATGCGGGCCTGTGCCGGGTCGTAGACGCCGCACGGCAGGTCGCAGTGCGCGCTGGCGATCAGGGTCGGGGTGAGGAAGCGCGGGAGACGCAACTCAATGTCCTTTCGCGGTGGTGAAGGTACGGTCGAAGTGGATCAGGCGGTCTCCGAGGTCGCCGAGCACCACGGAGAGCACCTCGGCGACGACAACTGTCGAGGTGCCGACCGGCAGCAGGTGCAGCGGCCGGCACCTGAGCGCGGCCTGCGCGCCGGCCAGCAGCGGCTCGCCGGTGGGCAGCGTGTCCCAGCCCTGTTCCGGCGTGAAGCGCGGCGCGCCCGCGGTGGCGAACGCGGCTGCGATCCCGGCGTGCGACGGCCCGAGCAGGTGCACCACGAACGACGGCGCGTCCACGATCACCCGGGCCGACGGCGAGCCCATCACCGAGAACGAGAGCGCGGGTGGCGCGACCGACACCGACGCGACGCTTGACGCGGTCAGGCCCGCGGGCCCGTCCGGCCCGGCGGCGGAGATCAGCGCCACGCCGGTCGGGTAGCCGCGGAAGGCGTCCCGGAACCGGGCGGAGATGTCGGTGGTGATCACGTGGTTCCTCGTTCGCCGCGGTGCTGTGCCGGGAAGAACGGTAAAACCTCAACCACGCTTCACGTCAACCGAGACCAGCGTCACCCCGCCTCGGGCACCCACTCCAGGCCGCCGGGACGCTCCCCGGTCGACAGATAGGCACCCACCGCGCGCCGGGCCGTCGCCACACTGACCCTGGCTGTCTCGCCGGGCAGGGTCAGTCCCATCGCGTCACCGCCGGTGCGGAGCTGTTCCGGCTCCACCTGGAAGCCGGTCACGGCCGCGATCCGAGACGGTTCATCACGTCGGTGAGCGCGCCGGTGAAGCGGGCCATCTGCCGCATGCCCTCGTCCTGCACGCGCTCGACCTGGGCGGTGAGCGCGACCAGGTCAGGTGCCGCGCCAGCGGCGGCGCCGGCCTGCGCGGCGGCATCATCGAGTGCGGCGTTGACGGCCACCGTCACCGCGGCCGCGATCTCGTCGAACGTCAGGCGCCGCAACTGCGCGTCGAGACGGACCCCGGCGATCCGGCCGCCGGCGCCGGCACTCACCACCACCAGCCCGTCCTGTGCCTCGCCCCGGCCCTCGACCGGCGGCTGATCCGCATCGGGCGCGGCGGACCGTGCCGCGCCAAGCATGCGGCGTGCCTCGGCCAGCGCGCCTTCCAGCTCCGCGGCCTCACGTTCGATCGCCATGCGCACACCCGGATCGATGATTCGACGCATCGTTGTCATTCGATCACGCGACCGCAAGGATATCTATGGGGCCGGCCGCCCCAGGTGGTTGAGCGCGTCGGTGAACGCGCCGGTGAAGAGCTCGTCGCGGGCGCCGCGGACCGCGTCCTCGAGAGCGGCGTTCACCGCGCGGACGACCGCGTCTGCCATCTCGTCGTAGGTCAGGCGGTGCAGGCGCGGGTCGATGGCGATGTGCCGGATCCGGCCGTCGCGCCCGGCGACCACCCTGACCAGTCCGTCTAGCGCTTGGCCACGTCCTTCGTACTCGATTTCGGTCGTCATGACGACCACCCCCCGCGTGTCATGACATCACGGGCATGCAAGCGCGTCTATGGAAATAGGACGAGTTTGCCGATCGCGATCAGACCGACCGAGACGATGATCGTGCGCATCACCAGCGGGGACAGCCGGCGGCCGAAGCGCGCGCCGGCCACACCGCCGAGCGTGGCACCGGCCGCGATTAGGGCGACTGCCTGCCAGTCGACCGAGTCCCAGGCGACGATCATAAAGGTGACCGCGGCGATCGCGTTGACGCCCGTGGTGAGCAGATTCTTCAGCGCGGTGATCGACTGCAGCGCGGTGGTGGTCAGCACGCTCATCAGGCCGATGATCAGCACGCCCTGGGCCGCGCCGAAGTAGCCGCCGTAGATGCCCAGCACGTAGATGCCGGCGGTCAGCGCGAGGCTGTGCGGCGTACCCGCTGATGGCCGGTGTTTCTTGATGAACCTCTGCAGTGCGGGGCCCCAGATCACCATGACCAGGCCGAGGCCGATCAGCGCCGGGACGATCGCGCGGAACGCGGAGTCGGGCAGCACCAGCAGCAGCGCCGCGCCGGTGAGGCCGCCGGCAAGTGACGCGGGCAGCAGGCGGCGCAGTGCGGGACCGTGCGCGGCCAGCTCGCGGCGGTACCCGATGGTGCCGGTGATGCCGCCGCCGACCAGGCCGATGTTGTTGGAGATGTTCGCGACGAGCGGCGGGTAGCCGAAGAACAGCAGCGTGGGGAACGTGACAAGGGTCCCGGACCCGACCACCACGTTGATCATGCCGGCCCAGAAGCCGGCGGCAAGGATGGCGAGCGCCTCGATCACATGATCATGATAGTGAATCGAGGTTTCGACATATCTCGTTAACGACTGTTATCTGGTTCACGCAATGCGGCGCTCGCAGACTCCCGGAATGACGACGAGACGAGACTTCCTGCGTGCCGTCGGCGTCTCCGGCGGGGCGGGCGCCATGTTCGCCACGATGGGGGCGCTCGGCCTGGCGCCGGACGCGGCGCACGCGGCCACCCCTGCCTACCGGGCGCCGAGCCCCGGCGACTTCACGCTTACCGGGCGCGCCGCGAAGAGGGTGGTGGTGCTCGGCGGCGGCGTCGCCGGGCTGGCCACCGCCTACGAGCTGGGCAAGGCCGGCTACGACTGCACGGTCCTGGAGGCGCGGGAGGTGGCCGGCGGCCGCAACCGGACGATCCGCGGCGGCGACACCGAGACGGACCTGGACGGGCACACCCAGCGGTCCACGTTCTCCGGCGGGCAGTACCTCAACGCGGGCCCGGCCCGGCTCGCCCAGTGGATGGTGACGCTCGACTACTGCCGCGAGCTGGGCGTGCCGATCGAGGTCTTCACGAACAGCAACGCGGACGCGCTGATCTACAACGCCGGCATGAGCGCGCCGGTGCGCTACCGCACGGCAAAGGCGGATTTCTACGGGTACGTCGCGGAGCTGCTCACCAAGGCCACGAACCAGGGTGCGCTTGACGCCACGCTCACCGCGGAGGACAAGGCGCGCCTGGTGTCCTTCCTGAGCGGCTTCGGCGCGCTCACCGGCGGCGCCTACCAGGGCACGAGCCGGCGGGGGTATGCCTCCGACCCCGGCGCGGGCAACGACGCCGGGACGCCGCTCGGCGCGCCACCCGCCCTCTCCGACGTGCTGGCCTCCGGCGCGGGCCGCTACTTCAGCTTCGAGTTCGGCTACGACCAGGCGATGCTCATGTTCCAGCCGGTCGGCGGCATGGACGCGATCCCGCGCGCGCTCGTGGGTGCGATCGGTGCCCGGCGGGTGGTGCTCGGCGCGGCCGTCACCTCTGTCACCACGACCGAGGGCGGCGTCACCGTCGCCTACACGCGCGCGGGCCGGCCCGCGCAGATCACCGCCGACTTCTGCGTGGCCACGCTCCCGCCGCACCTGATGGCCCGGGTGCCGCACAACCTCGGCACGGACGTCACCGCGGCGCTGGGCACGTTCGGTGTGACCGCGTCCGGGAAGATCGGCCTCGAGTACCGCGGCAGGTGGTGGGAGAACGAGCTCGGCATCTACGGCGGCATCACCGAGACCGACCTGGACCTCGCGCACGTCTGGTACCCGTCGTACGGCTACCACGGGCGGCGCGGCGTGATCGTCGGCTACTACAACACCGGGGCGAATGCGGTGTCGTACGGCGCGCTCACCCACCCGGAGCGGCTGGAACGCGCGCTCACCCAGGGCGCGAGGATCCACGGCGAGCGGTACCGGCAGGATCTCGCGTCGTCGTTCTCTGTCGCGTGGCAGAAGGTGCCGTACCTGGAGGGCGCGTGGACCGGCCCGCCGTACGGCACGCCCGGCTACGACCTGCTGCTCCGGCCGGCCGGGAGGGTCTACTTCGCCGGGGACTGGCTCAGCCACGCGGTCGCCTGGCAGCACGGCGCGCTCGTCTCCGCCCGTGCTGCCGTGACCGCGCTGCACTCCCGTGTCATGACGACGTAGGCGGATCTATCACCTCGTAGGCGGTTATCAGGCCGAGGAGGTTGCCGAGCGCGCCGCTGCCGTCGGTGAGCGCGTCGGTCAGCTCCGCGTTCAGCGACAGCCGCGGCGCCAGCTCGCCCGGGGTCGTCCCCAGCACCTCCGCGGCGGACGACACCAGCCCGACCGCGAACGCCTCGTCCGCCGGCAGGTTCAGCCGGCGGGCCAGGTTCTGCGCCATCCGCGCCCGGCCCAGCCCGGCGGGCGTCTGGCGCGGCACGTCCTCGTCGCCGACCGTGTCGCCGGCAAGCATCAGCGTGGTCCAGTCCCGCAGCCGCTCCTCGCCGAGCAGCAGGATCGCCTCCTGCACGGACTTGACCTGCACGGGCAGGCCCAGCGGGTCCGCGTTCGCGGCGGCCAGGACCCGCATCGACAGCGTGGCGTCCGAGGTGATCAGCGAGTTGACCTGGGAGGCCGGCAGGTTGTTGTCGACGAGCATGCCGAGCAGTTCCATGCCGCGCAGCCGGGGCGCCGGGAGCGCGGCCGCGGAGACGACCTCCGGGCGGGCGGCCGCGTAGCCCTGGAAGCCGTCGAACCCGGCATCAAGCGCGAACTCCATGTGCTCGTCGTTCTCCACCCGCTCCGCGATCACCTTGACGTGCGGGTACTCCCGGCACAGCGCGAGCGTCTCAAGGATGAGGTCGCGGGACGACTCCAGCACGTCGACCTTCACGTAGGTGGCCAGCGGCAGCAGGCGGTCGGCGCCGGTGCCCGGGATGAAGTCGTCGAGCGCGACCTCGTACCCCTCGTTGACCAGGTGGCGGACGCCGTTGACCACCTCGTCGTCGACGTCGATCGTCTCCAGGATCTCCAGCACCACCTTCTCCGGCCCGAACGGCAGCGGCAGCGCGCCGGTGACGAACTCACGCGTCATGTTCAGGAAGCACCTGCCGCCGCCGCCAAGCGACTCCAGCCCGATGTCGGTCATCGAGGTGACGATCACCTGACTGGTCGCGCCCGAGTCACGGTGGGTCGCCTCCAGGGCCGTGGAGTTGCGGCGGAACAGCAGCTCGTGGCCGATGACCGCCCGCTCGCGGTCGAGGATGGCCTGGCGGCCCACGTGTACGGTGCGCGCGAGGCGAGCACCTTCCGGGGAGTTGGACATGGCCGCCGTATCGGCCTCCGGCACGGGTAACTGAACCTTTCCCGCACCGCCCCCGCTACTTTTCGGCGAACCCGGCGTTCGTCTCCAGGCCCGCCGGCTCCAGCCCGCGACGGTTTTTCGGGACCAGCCGCGGGGCCGGCAGGGAGGAGCCCTGGCGACGACCGGTGCCCGCGGGAGCGACGGGCCGCACCACGCCGGGACCGGGAAAGCCGGCTCTTGATCGTGGGTTGTCAGGCCGCCGCAGGGAGAGGCGTCGCGGCCGGGAGTTCGCGCAGCCGCCACGGGGAGCCGTAGGCGGTGAGGAGGTCGAGGAACGGGCGGGCCGGGAACGCCTCCGGGCCGAGCACGCCGGTGCCGGTCCAGGTGCCGGCCGCGATCAGCTCGAGCGCGACGACCGGGTTGATCGCGGTCTGCCAGACGACCGCCTGACAGCCGTATTCGGACATCGACCACTCGTTGTCGACCACGTGGTAGAGGTAGACCTCGCGCGGCGCGCCGCGGAACGTGCCGCGGATCCAGGTGCCGGCGCAGGTCTTGCCGCGCATGCGGGCGCCGAGCGTGGCCGGGTCTGGAAGCGCTGCCGCGACCACGTCGCGCGGGGAGACGGTGACCGGGCCGTGCGGGCCGGGGACGATGATGCCCTCGGTGCGGTCCAGGCCGATCTGGTGCAGCATCCTGAGCGTGCGGATGAACTCCTCGCCGAGGCCGTACTTGAACGTGACCCGGCGGGCCGGCACCCAGCGCGGGATCAGCAGCACCTCCTCGTGCTCCACGTTCACGCACTGCACCGGCCCGATGCCCTCGGGGAAGTCGAAGATCTCCGGTTCGCTGAACGGCGCGGTGGTGAACCAGCCGCGGCCACGCTCCCAGACCACAGGCGGGTTCAGGCACTCCTCGATCATGGTCCAGATGTTGAACGACGGTGCGAATTCGTGCCCGTCGACTGTCAGATTCCCACCGTCGCGCACGCCGATCTCGTCGATCTCGTCGAACAGCTCGTCCGCCGCATGCCGTGCGAACACGTCGGACAGCCCCGGCTCGACACCCATGCCGACAAGCGCCAGGTTCTCCGTCCACGCGCCGGACTGCGCGAACTGCGCGTCGCCGAGCTTGACGCCGCACCGCGTGTAGGGGCTGTCACGGTCCGGCCGGGACAGCGACATCGCCATGTCCAGATAGGTCACGCCGGCCACCCGCGCCGCCTCGAACAACGGCATCACAAACCGAGGATCAACGGCATTGACAAGCACATCCGCCCGGGTACGCCGGATGAGCGCGACGATCGCCGCCGAGTCACCCGCGTCGACCCGCTCCGCAGTGAAGCGCGCGTCACCGACCGCGTGCACCGCCGCCTGCGCCCGGCCGAGGTCGTAGTCGGCCACCACCATCTCATCGAAGAACATTCGCCGGGCGGCGATCCGGGTGATCGCCGTGCCGACACCGCCTGCACCCATCAGCAGGACACGCATGGGGGAGAGACTCCAATCGAACCGGTGTCAATGTTGCGGGGCCCCGTCGCTGATCAAACGCTTGCCGCGCGCGTAAGGTCAACTGTGTTGGCATAAGAGGGCGGGAGATTCCGGTGCCCAAGGCGGTAGTCCCCGAGGAGAAGCGGCGGCGGCGCAGACCGACCCGCAGCGGCAAGGTCCTGTCCGAGCAGATCATCGTGGATACCGCATTACGGCTGCTCAGAGAGCACGGGGCGGCCGGCTTGACGGCGCGGCGCCTCGGACTGGCGCTCGACTGCGACCCGAGCACCCTGTACCGGTATTTCCGCGGCATGGACGAGCTGACGCTCGCGATCGGCGACACACTCATCGGGCAGGCGCTGCACGGGTGGCGGCCGACCGGCTCGTGGCGGGACGATCTGCGCATGCTCGGGCTGCGCATCCACGCGGCATACGTGGCACACCCGCAGGCGGCGGTCCTGACGACCAGCCGGGTGACCGGGCGGGCGAACGAGCTGGCCGCGGACGAGGCGGTGCTGACCGTATTGCGCGCGTCCGGGCTGCCGGTGCCGCAGGCGGTGGGGGTCTATCACGCGTTCATCGATCAGACGCTCGCCTTCGCGGCGCTGGATGCGGCGTCGCTTGCCCTGCCGAACGCGGCGCTGCTGGCGGAGGAGGAGGTGTGGCGCTCGACGTATTCCCGGCTGCCGTCGGCCACGCATCCACACATCGCGGAGGCGGCGCCGTTGCTGGCGACGCAAATGGTGGCGAGCGCGTTTCCGGCGGCGCTGGAGTTGCTTCTGGACGGGGTGGCGGCACGTATGGGGCAGGGTTGAGTCTTGGCGCGTGGTCAGTTGTCGGTGTAGGGATCGCTTGCCGGCGGCAGTGTGGGTTCCTCGGCCGGCGCCTGTCCGGTGACGCGTCCGGGGGTGAACGGCACGGCCGGTGTGGCGGCGGCGGTCTGCCGGCGGTGCCAGAGCAGGCCGAAGACGACAAGTGCGGCGCCGGCGGCACCCGCGAGCCCGGCCGCGGCGGTGGTCAGCACGGTCTGGCGGAGCGGCGACGACTGTGCCGCGAGGTCCGGGGCAAGCGCGGCGCCGGCGCCCTGGTCGGCGGCGGGTGCGGCGGCGGCGGACTTCGACACGGTCGCGGTGTTCGGCAGCGCCACGTAGGGGAACGTGCCGGAGAAGCCCTGGTCGTTCGCGTCGACCCGGTCGCCGGTGCCGAGCGCGTCCACGAGCTTCCCGGTCTGTGCGGCGCCGGCCAGCGCCTGAAGCGAGATGTCCAGGACGTCGTCGGTGAGCCGGCGGCCGTTCGGGAAGCCCTGCGGGTCGCCGCCGAGCACGCCGAGTCGGGACGGTCGCGCGGTGACAGGCGTGCTCAGGTTGAGGCGCAGCATCTCGGACGGGCGGAACGCATCCGGGTCGGCGTCGGGGTTGGCGAGCTGAGAGTTCAGGTCCGTCCTGATCGGGCCGCCGGCCTTGGTGGTGAGCCCGGTCAGGAAGAGCTCGGCAAGGTCGGCGCGGGGTGTGGCGGGCGCGGGGATGTTGTAGATCTTCTGTAGCAGCCGCGGCACCTCGGGGTCGTTGAACCGGGCGGCCAGCGCGGGATTCCCGGCGTCCTGGTCCGGCCTGGACGCGCTGAACGTGTCCTTCAGGCCGGCCGGCACGATCATCTCGTTGATCAGCGGGTTGCCGAGCCGGGACACCTGCACGGTCTCGCCTGTCACGCCGCGGTTCTCGCCGGTGATGCGCACCTTCGGGCGTTCGGTGGTGGCCCAGGCGCCGATCACCGGGTTGCGCGTGCCGTCGTGACCGAGCGCGACGTCCATGTACGGCACCTCGAGCGCGATCGTGTTCACGTTGAAGCCGCGAAGCGAGTCGTTGCCGGTCTCGCTCAGGTCACCGCCGTAGAGCAGGTCGAACACGCGCAGGTCAAGGAAGGACGGGTCGTCCGCCTGGCCCGCGAAAATGCGCCAGCCGCCGTCGAGCGTGACCGAGGCCGCGTCGCGGAGCTTTCCGTAGTCGGGCATCGACGCGTTCCCGACCCGGGACGGCGCGACCGGCGCGCTCGCGGCCGCGGTCTGCCACGGACCGCCGTCGAACGTCGCCTCGAGCTTGTACGACTGCCGGACCAGCAGGTTCTCGTCGTCGAGCGCGGTGACCGGCCCGTCGTTGTAGAGGAACGTCGAGTTCCCACGCCGGTCGTCGGTGCTGAACGTCCACCTGAAGGTCACGTCCGGCTCGGCGTCGCCGTCGTTGTCGACCTTGATGTTGTAGGTGGCGTCAGTCGCGAACGGGAAGAAGTCCGGCCCGCCGTCCGGCGCCTCGAACGGCATCACGGTGAGGAGGAACGTGACGAAGCCGGGCCGGTCCGGGCTGGTGAACGCGTACAGGTCGGTGGTATCCACGGCCGGGTCGGACGCGATCAGCGGCGCCTCGCGAGGGCTTGACGCGTCCGCAGCGGGCGGCGCCAGCAGGTTCAGCCCGGTGCCGGCTATCAGCGCGGCGGCGGTGGCTGCCGCTGACCTCCGCAGTGTCGTGGACATGAAAATCCCCCTGCACATCGAGAAACGTGGCTGGTCCCACGGGCAGGTTCGGTCCCGGGTCCGCCCTGGATGGGACGGTGTTGGCTTCCCGACAACCCCCATCCACCAGGGGGTACGGCGACGAATCCAGGTGTCGACCCGAACTCCGCCCTGGGTGATATTTCCGGAAAATCTCCGCTATCGGTGCACGGTCAGGGCACCGGCAGCAGCGAGCGCGCCCGGGACGGCACCGTGGGTGGCGGCGAGCACGACCGCGCCGTCCACGGGTGATCCGGCGGCCGGCCCCGGCGTCAGGCCGCGGGCGCGGAACGCCTCCTCGACGCGCGCGGCGAGTCCACCACCGGGACGTACCAGGTTGCCGACGACAACGACGCCCGGCGAGGGGAGAGTCGGCGCGAGGCGACCGGCCGCCCCCGCCGTGTCCGCGGAAGGGCGATCACCTGCCGCCCGGGCCGGGTCCGCGGACGCCTGCCGCACGACCGCGCGGGCCGTGTCCGCGAGATGCCCGGCCGCCCGGTCAAGGATCGCCGCCGCCACCGGATCCCGCACCGCCGCCGAGATCACCGCGGGTGCGAAGGCCGCCATCATCCCCGCCCGATCCGCCCGCCCGGTCAGCTCCGCCACCACCGCGGACGGCTCCCCCACGCCCGCCAGCAGCAGCTCCAGCAGCACGGCGGACCCGCCCGGCCGCCCGTCCCGAGCCCGCAACGCCGCCCGCATCCCGGCCCGCCCGATCCACGCGCCACCGCCGTCGTCGCCGAGCAGGTGCCCCCAGCCGTCCGCCCGGCGCCACCCCGCGGCCGCCGATCCGCCGAACGCCACCGCCCCGGTCCCGGCCGCCAGCACCACGCCCGCGCCGCCGTCACCCGTCACCTCGGCGGCGGTCAGCCCGAGCCCGCCGACGTAGGCGATGAGCAGGTCGGAACAGACAAGCACCCGCGCCGTCTGTGGCACGGCGGCGACAAGCGGATCCCGCAGCGCGGCGCCGAACGTGGCCACCCCCGCGCACCCGATCGCCACCGACCTCGCATCGCCGGCAAGCGCCCGTACCAGCTCGCCGACCCTCGGCGCCAGCGACTCTCCCGAGATCCGCACCGGGCCCGGCACCGACAGCTCCGCGACCACCAGGTCACCACGCACGGCCCGCCCGCGCAGCCCCGACCCGCCGACGTCGATCCCGACGACCGATCCGGCGGACACCGGTGTCAGGCCCGGCCGAGTCGGGTGAGCGCGTCCCGGACCACCCCGCCGCACGCGGTCAGGGCGGTGCGCGCCGCCGGTGGGTCGACGTCCGCAAGGAGCGCGGTAATCGCGACCTTCAGGTCGCCGTCCGCGGCCGACAGCGCGGCCCGGCATTCCGGCTCGTCCGCGCCGGTCGCCTCCGCGAGCGTGGCGAGCATCCGGCCGCGCAGCTTCGCGTTCGTGGCGCGGACGTCGACCATCAGATTGGAGAAGGTGCGGCCCAGCCGGACCATCACCGCGGTCGAGAACGTGTGCAGCAGCATCTTCTGTGCCGTCCCGGCCTTCATCCGGGTGGAGCCGGCGATCGCCTCGGGCCCGGTGTCCGCGCAGACCAGCACGTCGACCACGAGGGGCGCGCCAGGGTTCGCGGTGATCAGCACGGTCGGCACGCCGGCGGCCCGCGCGGCGTCGAAAGCCCCTGCGACATAGGGGGTACGCCCGGAGGCCGCCAAACCTACGACCAGGTCCGGCCGGGTCACCACGGCGAGGTCCGCGCGTCCCCGGGCCGGATCGTCCTCGACCTCCTCCACCGCCGCGGTCATCGCCGCCGGCCCGCCGGCCAGGTGCGCCACGAACCGGTCGCGCGGAAAGCCGTAGGTGGGCGGGATCTCGGCCGCGTCAAGCACGCCGAGCCGCCCGGACGAGCCCGCGCCGACGTAGTGCACCCGACCGCCGCCGCGCAGCGCCGTCACCGCGAGGTCGACAGCGCGGGCGAGCTGCGGCAACGCGTCCGCCACCGCGCCGGCAACTGTCGCGTCCTGCGCGTTGACCAGGCGTAACACGCCGAGCGTGTCCAGCCGGTCGATCTCCGCGGTCGCCGGGTTGCGGTCCTCGGTGGGTGAGACCACCCTCACGGCCGGCCTGCTCATCGGACTCCCCCAGACGGGAGTTCACCGGGCGAAGACCGGGAATCCCCTACGACAACGTTGCGCATCAGCCGGGAACCTATCAACGCGCCCGGGATACCGTGTCTACGGATCACCCGGCACAACCGGGCTCCGCGGAAACGTAACCCGGCATACCCTGACGGAGACAAACAACGTGGCCATCTCGGTCTTTGACCTCTTCTCGGTCGGCATCGGCCCGTCGAGCTCGCACACGGTCGGCCCGATGCGGGCGGCCAGGATGTTCGTGTGCCGGCTCAAGGACGAGGGCCTGCTGGCACACACCGTAAGCGTGCGGGCGGAGTTGTTCGGGTCGCTCGGCGCGACCGGGCACGGGCACGGCACGCCCAAGGCGGTGCTGCTCGGGCTGGAGGGCGACGCGCCGGACACGGTCGACATCGCCACCGCGGACGAGCGGGTGCAGCGCGTGCACGCGACCGGCACGCTGTCGCTGCTCGGCGCGCACGAGATCCGCTTCGATCCGGGGACGGACCTGGTGCTGCACCGGCGGCGGTCGCTGCCGTACCACGCGAACGGCATGACGCTCCACGCGTTCGACGAGACCGGCGGCACGCTGCTGGAGAAGACCTACTACTCGGTCGGCGGCGGTTTCGTTGTCGACGAGGAGGCGGCCGGCGCGGACCGGGTCAAGCTTGACGACACGGTGGTGCGGCACCCGTTCCGTACCGGCGACGAGTTGTTGCGGTTGACCCGGGAGACCGGTCTGTCGATCTCCGCGTTGATGATGCGCAACGAGACCTCGTGGCGGACCGAGGCGGAGATCCGGGCGGGTCTGCTGGGCATCTGGCAGGTGATGCGCGAGTGCGTCAGCAACGGCACCAGCAACGAGGGCCTGCTCCCGGGCGGGCTGAAGGTGCGCCGCCGGGCCGCGACCACCGCCCGCCAGCTGCGGGTGGCAGGTGCACCGCTTGAGCACGCGATGGAGTGGCTGACCGTCTACGCGATGGCGGTGAACGAGGAGAACGCGGCCGGCGGCCGGGTGGTGACCGCGCCGACGAACGGCGCGGCCGGCATCATCCCCGCGGTGCTTCACTACTACGAGAACTTCGTGCCCGGTGCGGACGACGACGGGATCGTGCGGTTCATGCTTGCCGCCGGCGCGATCGGCCTGCTGTTCAAGGAGAACGCGTCGATCTCCGGGGCGGAGGTCGGCTGCCAGGGCGAGGTCGGCTCCGCGTGCGCGATGGCGGCCGGCGGGCTGACCGAGGTGCTCGGCGGCACGCCCGCCCAGGTGGAGAACGCGGCCGAGATCGGCATGGAGCACAACCTGGGCCTGACCTGCGATCCGGTCGGCGGGCTGGTGCAGATCCCGTGCATCGAGCGCAACGGCATGGCCGCGGTGAAGGCGGTGACCGCGGCGAAGATGGCGATGCGCGGCGACGGCCGCCACCACGTCTCGCTGGACAAGGTCATCAAGACGATGAAGGAGACCGGCGCGGACATGAAGGTCAAGTACAAGGAGACCGCGCGCGGCGGCCTCGCGGTGAACGTGATCGAGTGCTGAACGTCTGCGTGGTCGGCGCCGGCGCGGTCGGCGGCGTGATCGGCGGGCGGCTCGCGCTGGCCGGGGTGCCGGTCTCGGCCCTCGCCCGCGGCGCGACGCTCGACGCGCTGCGCACCCACGGCTGGCGACTGAACGACGACGCCGCGCCGGTCGCGTCCGCGAGCGCGGATCCGGCCGACCTCGGCCCCCAGGACGTGGTGGTGATCGCGGTCAAGGCGCACCACCTGCCCGGACTCGCACCCGCGCTCGCGCCGCTGCTGACGCCGGACACGGTGCTGATCCCAGCACTGAACGGCGTGCCGTGGTGGTTCTTCCACGGCTTCGGCGGCACGCTCGACGGCACGGTGCTTGACGCGACCGACCCGGGTGGCGTGATCACCGCGGCGCTGCCGCCGAACCGGGTGCTCGGCTGCGTGGTGCATCTCGCCGCCCGGCAGGCCGCGCCGGGCCACGCGCTGCTCACCGCGGGCGACGAGCTGATCATCGGTGAACCGTCCGGCGTGGCCTCCCCGCGCGCGGACCAGGCGGCCGGCCTGCTCCGCTCCGGCGGGTTCACGGTCACGGTGAGTGACGCGATCCAGCGCGACGTGTGGTTCAAGCTCTGGGGCAACATGACGATGAACCCGATCTCCGCGCTGACCGGCGCGACCGCGGACCTGATCCTGGACGACCCGCTCGTCAACGCGTTCATCACGCGCGTGATGACCGAGGCGGCGGCGATCGGGGCCGTGATCGGCACGCCGATCACGCAGAGCACCGAGGAGCGGATCGGGGTGACCCGGCGGCTCGGCGCGTTCAAGACCTCGATGCTCCAGGACGCGGAGGCCGGCCGCGCCATCGAACTGGACGCACTGGTCACGGCCGTACGGGAGATCGGCGTCCGGTCCGGGATCGCCACGCCGAGCATCGACGCGCTGCTCGGCCTGACCCGGCTCGCCGCCCGCCGGCGCGGCCTCTATACACCCGAACGGGTGACGCCCGCCGGCCCCGTTTGATTTGCCTCCCGGCTGACCTCACCATTGTCCGCGTGCGCCGCCCCGCTAGATCGACGATCTTCATAGCCACCGCTCTGCTGGCCTCTGCCTGCGGTAAGCCGGTGGCGTCCGCAGCCAAGCCCGCGGAGGAGATCCGCGGGGCGGACCTTTTCATCTCATGCGCGGAGATCTTCAAGCCCGGTAAGAACATCGACGCCAAGAAGGCGGCCACCGCCTGCCACGACATCGACGGCAGGGTGCTCACGCCGCAGTACATGCGCTGCGTCGACGGCCGCAACCTCTACCGCATCGACGCCACCATGAGCGAGACGCCGGGCTGGGGCTTCACAAACGGGAAATTCACCGCCTCCGACGATCTGGAGAACGACCCGGCCGTCGCGGACGCCATGAGCGAGTGCCGGCACTGAGCTAGTGCCGGCACTGAGCCGCCCGGCTCTTCCCGGCCACGGCGGGTGGTGAGCCCGCGGGAGCATGCGGGCAGCACCACCCACAGAGTGGGAAAACAAGCTTCTGGGATTGCGCGCAGCGCACCTCAGTGCGCCTCAGCGCGGCTCAGCGCACGAACGTGAAGATGCGGCCGGACGTGAGCGCGGACGGTGGCACGGTCAGCCGGTGGACGCCGACGGAGAAGGTGGCGTTCGGCGGGGCCTCGAAGGCGAGTTCCTCGAAGCCCTCCCCGGACAGCCAGCCGCGGATCGCGGGCGTGAGGTCCGGGTCCGCGCGGGTGCGGGTCCAGATCACCGTGCCGCCGGCAGCACAGAGCGCGGGGAACGCGGCCACCGACCGCCGGGCGTCCGCGTCAGTCACGTTGCCGAGCACGCCTGCGAAGAGGACCAGGTCGGCCGGGATCGCACCGGAGTAGTTGCCCAGGTCGCCGGCGTCCGCGCGGAGGACCTCGACGCCGGTCAGCCCGGCGCGGGCTATGTGGGCCTCGGCCGCGGCCACGTTGCGCGCGTCGGACTCGATCAGGCGGGCACGGACCCGGCGCGCGTCCGGCCTCGACTCGAGCACGCCGAGCAGGTCGCGGCCCTGGCCGGCGCAGGCGCTTACACAGGTGAGCAGCTCACCGGGGCGGGTGTCCAGCCAGTCGGAGATGTGGCGTTGCACGACGAGGAGCCGGGCCGCGAGCGGCGAGCCCGGGTCGTCGTACGGCCGGTGCCACTCATACCAGTCCTCATCCACAGCCATGAATCAACCATGGCGGGTACGCCTGCGATGGTCAACGGCTACGGTCAGGCGTGCGACTCGAGGTCCTTGAACTCGTCCTCGGTCACTGTCACCACGCCACCGCGCCGGACGCCCGCGGGCATGCCGTCCGGGCTGGCCGGCTGCCAGGCGCCGCCGGCCAGGTTGCGGGTGACGTAGGGGCGCAGGCCGCCCGCGGTGGCGGCCAGCAGGTACCAGGTGCGGCCACCGAGTCCGGCGAACACGATCGCCGACTCGCCGTCGCCGATGCCGTGCTTGACAAGCGCACCGTCGCGCTCCTGCACAAGCACGCCGTTCTCCGAGCGGAACGTGTGCACCGCGCCGGCCGCGTGCAGCCGCGTCACGTCCGAGCTCTGCACAAGCGCCGACCGGGCGGGCGCGGTGGTGACGTCAGTGGTCCGCACGCTGTCCCGCAGCACTCGCCACCGCAGCGCGTCGGCGCCCTCGGAGAGGGCGAACCGGATGTCACCGGCGTCGTCGCCGCTGAAGGCGAGAAGGAATCCGAACGGCTCTGTCACGGCCCGATCATAACGGCCGTCCCCCGAAGTTGATCTAGACCGGGGTCGGCGGACGCGGGAGAATTCTCCCATGCTTGAGAACCCGGTGTGGGCATCGCTGGTCCACGGCCCGCACGCCCGTCTTGCGGAGCGCACGGGCGCCGCGGCGCGGTACGTGGCCGAGGCAAGCCCTTTCCACGCACTCGCAGATCTGTCCGATGAGGAGTCGTGGGCGGATCTGGCCGCACTCGCCGGCGCCGGGGCGGAGGTGCTGGTGACCGGGCCGGTTATCACCCCACCCGCCGGCTGGACTGTCGTGGAACGGATCGACGGCGTGCAGATGTCCGACACCGGCGGCCTGACGGCAGCGGTCAGCCGCGCTTCATGAGACGCCCGACGGCGGCCATCATCTCGGTGGCCATGTCGTCGGCGCGGCCGTCGGCGGCGCCCTCCTGCATGCAGTGGCGGGCGTGGCCGTCGAGCAGGCCCAGCGCTACCTTGTCGAGCGCCGCCTGGATCGCCGATATCTGGGTGAGGACGTCGATGCAGTAGCGGTCCTCGTCGACCATGCGCTCGATGCCGCGGACCTGGCCCTCGATGCGGCGCAGGCGCGCTTGGAGGTCTCCCTTGGATGCGGTGTAGCCCCTGGTCGGCGCGGTTTTGCTCATGAGAACGGATGATACAACCCCCTGGGGGTATGACGCGGCGGCAACAGGACATGCGGCGCGGCTCACCTCGTACCCCCCGGGGGTATGGGGGTAGAGTGCCGACCATGGTGAACACACCGGTACGGCTGGCCGGGTTCGGCTTGGGCCTGGTGGCGGTCTTCGGCGCGGCACTCGGGCTCGGGCGGGCGGCCGGGCCTGACGCGCGCCCGAGCCCGGCGGCACACGGCGCCGACCAGCACGGCGCTGACCAGCACGGCGCTGAGCCGGCCGGCTCCACGAAAATCCCGGGCGGTCTGCAGGTCGCGCAGGACGGTTACCGGCTGGCGCCGCTCACCGACGCGCTGAGCAGCACCGGCGCGCAGCCGTTCCGGTTCCGGATCATCGGGCCGGCGGAGGAGACGGTCACGGCGTTCACGACTACGCACGAGCGCGAGCTCCACCTGATCGTGGTCCGCCGCGACCTGACCGGCTACCAGCACCTGCACCCGCAGCGGGCGGCAAACGGCACCTGGGAGGTTCGGCTCGCGGTCGCCGCGCCGGGCGGCTACCGCGTGTTCGCGGACTTCCAGCCGGCCGGGCGGGACGAGCCGCTGACGCTTGGCGTGGACGTGCCCGCACCTGGCGACTACCAGCCGCGACAACTGCCGGGGCCGGGCTTCGTCAGCACCGTGGACGGCTACACGGTCACGCTTGACGGCGACGTCACGCCGGGCGAGGAGTCGCAGCTCACGGCCACTGTCAGCCGGGACGGTGCGCCGGTCGCCGGCCTGGAGCCGTACCTGGGCGCGCTCGGGCATCTGGTCGCGCTGCGGGACGGCGACCTCGCGTACCTGCACGTCCATCCGGAGGCGGGAAAGCTCGCGTTCACCGTGGAGTTCCCGTCGCCGGGCACGTACCGGCTGTTCCTTGAGTTCAAGCACGGCGGCACGGTCCGGACCGCGGAGTTCACCCTCACCACCGAGCACGGGGAGCCGGGGCACACGCATGGCTGACACACGCGGGGCCGAGACACAGCGGATCGAGCTGGCGATCGGCGGCATGACCTGCGCCGCCTGCGCCAACCGGATCGAGAAGAAGCTCAACCGGATGGACGGCGTGACCGCGACGGTCAACTACGCCACCGAGAAGGCCACGGCCACCGTGGCGCGCGGCGTGCACGCGGACGACCTGATCGCCACCGTGGAGAAGACCGGCTACACGGCGGCACTGCCCGCGGCGGAGACCGTGGAGACGCCACCAGGTGACCCGCTCAAGACCCGGCTGATCATCTCGGCGGTGCTGTCCGTACCCGTGATCCTGTTGGCAATGGTTCCGGCCTGGCAGTTCACCTACTGGCAGTGGGCCTCGCTGACGCTTGCGGCGCCGGTCGTGGTCTACGGCGGGTGGCCGTTCCACCGGGCGGCGGCGATCAACCTGCGGCACGGCGCCGCCACGATGGACACGCTCGTGTCGCTCGGCACGATCGCGGCGTTCGGCTGGTCGCTGTGGGCGCTGTTCCTCGGGACGGCCGGCGAGCCTGGCATGACGCACCCGTTCCGGCTGGACATCGGGCCGTCCGACGGCGCGGGCAACATCTACCTCGAGGCGGCCGCGGGCGTCACCACGTTCCTGCTGACCGGGCGGTACTTCGAGTCGCGGTCCAAGCGGCGGGCCGGGGCGGCGCTGCGCGCGCTGCTGGACCTGGGCGCGAAGGACGTGGCGGTGCTCCGCAACGGCGCGGAGACCCGGATCCCGGTGCAGGACCTGACAACCGGCGACCTCTTCGTGGTACGCCCCGGAGAGAAGATCGCCACGGACGGCGTGATCGAGGACGGCACCTCCGCCGTGGACGCGAGCATGCTGACAGGCGAGTCGGTGCCGGTCGAGGTGCGCCCCGGTGACGCGGTGACCGGCGCGACGGTGAACGCGGGCGGCCGGCTGACCGTGCGGGCGACCCGGGTCGGCGCGGACACCAGGCTGGCGCAGATGGCCCGGCTGGTCGAGGAGGCGCAGGCGGGCAAGGCCGGTGTGCAGCGGCTGGCGGACCGGATCTCCGGCGTGTTCGTCCCGGTGGTGATCGCGCTCGCGGCCGGCACGCTCGGCTGGTGGGTCGGGACCGGCGCGGGCTGGACCGCCGCGTTCACCGCCGCGGTCGCCGTGCTGATCATCGCGTGCCCCTGCGCGCTGGGCCTGGCCACGCCGACCGCGCTGCTTGTCGGCACCGGTCGCGGCGCCCAGCTCGGCATCCTAATCAAGGGCGCGGAGGTGCTGGAGCAGACCCGGCGGGTGGACACGATCGTGCTCGACAAGACCGGCACGGTCACCGAGGGGCGGATGACGCTGGCCGCGACAGTACCCGCCGACGGTCAGGATCCCGGGGAGTTGACGCGGCTCGCGGCGGCGGTCGAGGCCGCGTCGGAGCACCCGATCGGGGCGGCGATCGCGTCCGGCCAGGCCGATCTGCCCCAGGTGACGAACTTCCACAACATTCCCGGCCTGGGGGTACGGGGAGAGGTCGCCGGACGGGAGATCGTGGTGGGGCGCCTCGGGCTGCTCGAGGAGCGCAGCTTCGCCGTACCCCCGGCGCTTGTGGAGGCTTGTGAGCGTGCGGAGGCGCAGGGCAGGACCGCGGTCGTGGCCGGGTGGGACGGCCAGGCGCGCGGGCTCTTCGCGGTCGCGGACCGGGTCAGGGCGACAAGCGCGGACGGCATCGCGCGGCTGAAGCGGCTCGGGTTGCGGCCGGTGCTGCTGACCGGCGACAACGAGGCCGTGGCGCGCGCGGTCGCGGCCGAGGTCGGCATCCCCGCCGCGGACGTAATCGCCGGGGTGCTGCCCGCCGGAAAGGTCGACGCGGTCAAGAAACTCCAGGCCGAGGGCAAGATCGTGGCGATGGTGGGTGACGGGGTGAACGATGCGGCGGCGCTCGCGCAGGCCGACCTCGGGCTCGCGATGGGCACCGGCACTGACGTGGCGATCGAGGCGGCCGACCTGACGCTTGTCCGCGCGGACCTGGGTGCGGCCGCGGATGCGATCCGGCTGTCCCGGCGCACTCTGGCGATCATCCGGGGGAACCTGTTCTGGGCGTTCGCCTACAACCTGGCCGGGCTGCCGCTCGCGGCCGCGGGCATGCTGAACCCGATGATCGCGGGCGCGGCGATGGCGTTCTCCTCAGTCTTCGTGGTGGCGAACAGCCTCCGTCTGCGACGATTCCGGTGACGATCTGCGACATCATCAGGGCATGACCTCTGTATACGACGCCGCGGGCGGACACGAGGGCCTGCTGCGGCTGGCCCACGCCTGGCACACCCGCGCGCTCGCGGACGAGGTGGTCAGCCACGCGTTCAGCCATGGACACCACCCGGACCACAGCGCGCGCCTCGCCGCGTACTGGTCGGAAGCGCTCGGCGGTCCGGCCCTCTACACCGGCGCCTTCGGCGACGAGACCTCCGTGGTACGGATGCACAGCGGCAACGGCGTGCACGAGGAGATGGACCGCCGGGCGATCGCGGCGTTCGACCTCGCGCTGTCCGACGTGGGCCTCACGCCGCCGGTGTCCGAGGTGCTTCACAACTACTTCGCGTGGGCGACAACCGGGCCGATGGCCAGGTACAGCGCCTCCGCGGACGACGTGCCGGACGGGCTGACGATTCCGCGCTGGCCGCGGCCCGCCCCGCCCGGGTAGACCGCGGCCCCCTTCCGGCTCCGACTCGACTCGCTCGCCACCTAACCGCTGTACAC
Source organism: Catenuloplanes sp. NPDC051500 (assembly GCF_044454585.1). NCBI lineage: Bacteria > Bacillati > Actinomycetota > Actinomycetes > Micromonosporales > Micromonosporaceae > Catenuloplanes > Catenuloplanes sp. NPDC051500. The sequence continues at coordinate 8,882 of NZ_JBITDX010000030.1, read as the reverse complement.
CTCGAACTCGTAGATGCGGGCCGCCGCGCTCCCGGACTGCTCCGCGGTGATGATGCTGAGGCGGGCATAGCGCGCGGTGGCAGAGAGCGTGTGGACCGTGACGGCGGCCGTGTTGCCGCGCGCCTGCGCGACGGTCTGCCAACTGACGCCGTCCTGCGAGGTCTGCACGTCGTAGTCACGGGTGTTGTAGGTCGACGGCTCCCCGCCGGCCGCCGCGTGCCGGACGACGAACCCGTTCAGCGCGCGGGACGAGCCCAGATCCACCTGCAATGACTTGGTGGCCGCGAGCGAGCACCACTTGTCGGCGGTGCCGCCGTTGACTGTGCCGTTGACCGCCTTCGCCGGCGTCTCCGCGGTGGTGCACGACGCGGACCCGGTCGCCGGCCGGTTCACTGCCACGTTCTGTCCCGGCGGCACGGCCGGTGGCGTGGTCGTACCGGTGGCGTTGTTGATCGCGGCGGCGTATGCCGCGGGCGAACCCTGCGCCGCGCACGCCTGCATGTCGTCGTAGAGCCACATGAAGCCGCCCTGGATGCCGGCCGACGTCTGCCAGGAGCGCATGCGGCTCTCCACGGTGGCCGGGCTGTCGCCGGACGCGCAGTTCGTGCCGTGCCGACTCCACAGTCCGGGATCCACAGGCATGCCGAGACTGCTCGCCCAGGTCGCGGGGTTGTTGCCGGCGCCGCCCGCGTACCCCTGCAGGTACACCCGGTCCACCGCGTCGCCGAGGTTGGTCTTGATCGTGCGCCAGAACGCCATATTTGTGTACGGAACAAGCGTGAACCGGTAGCCCATCGCGATCACCATGCGGGCGAACGCGGTGGTGCTGTCCACGTCGTAATGCTGCTCGTCGTCATCGTTGATCGCGTCCGCGCCGGTGATCGTCCTGAGCGTCTGGAAGTTGCGGTAGAGGACGCTGCCCGAGCCGGTGCCGGTCCGGTCGATTAGGCCGTCGATCGCGCCCCAGTCGTCCGGCCCGGCCGACCCGACCGACACCTCGATCCGGTTGACCGACGTCGGTGACTGCTTCAGCGTGCGCAACTGGTCGGGCCAGGCCGCATTGCCGACGTAGGCGCCGTCCGCGATGATCCGCTCGTCGTTGAGCCACAGGTCGCCGGTGTCCGCGCGGACGTGGATCGCCCAGAGGACGACCGTGGTGAAGCCGGAGGCGCGCAGCGTGTCCATGACCGGCTGGCCGCCGCTGTAGAACGGGCCGCCGCCGTAGACGGCCGAGCGGCCGGTGGCGGCGAGCGCTGCACTGTCGGGCGCTGCTTCGGCGGGCGCTGCTTCAGTGCGGGCTGCTTCGGCGGGGGTCGATGGAATGACGGCCGCCAGGGCGAGGGAGGCGATCAGGGCTCGGAGGACTGTGGATCGACGTTCCCGCTTGACCACTGCAGCACGCTCCCGGCGAGTGACGAAATATGTCGACACGGCAGGCATTGATGATCGTGGAACTGCGCGCGACGGTCAAGTAGCCGCCCCTGCCGCCGTGCCGCTCAGGACGACACGGCGGCAGGCCGTTCAGCTCGCGGAGGTGAGCGCGACAAGCGCGGCCGCGGTCCGGAAATACGGGCTACGGCCCAGATCCCCGACGGTACGGATGTTGAACGCCTTCTTCAGCAGCTCAGCGTCCCCCTCGCTCACCCCGGCGAGCGCGGCGACCGGCGCATCGACAAGCTCGGCAAGCGACGCGTCGTGGTAAGCCTTGTCGACCGTCTTGGCCAGGTCAGCGGTGATCGGCATTGATCCTCCGTAATCGGTGATGAAGACATGAAACCCTTTGCCGGTACGTCCCTTGTGGAGTACTTTGTACCGCCACGGAGCGTAGCGAGCCGCCCTGAAAGATTGCTGTGAGTATCGCTTGCACTACTTCGGGTGATTGACACGCGATGATCAGGTTCGAACACGCCGTTGCAGAGCCGCTCCCACAACGATGAATCCGATCAGGAACGGGTAGATGATGCCGCGTTCTGCCAGGCCGATGAGGATGCCGGCACCCGACGCCAGCGTGCCCGCGAACGCCCCGATCGACAGCAGGCCCAGAACCCCGCACGCCACGAGCGTCCGGCCCAGCCCGCGGGTGATGCCGAGGAACCGGTGCGCACGCCCGATCAGCACCGCGAGCACATTGCCGAAGACGAACGCCAGCAACGCTCCCAGCCCGTGGTAATCGGCAGTCCCGTCGTCACCGGACCCGGGGAACAGCCCCACGAGCACTCCCCCGGCCGCGAGCAGCACCGCCGTCCCGATCATCACCACCCGGCGCCGCCCCGGCAGCCCTCGCAGCAGCAGGACACCGCCAAGCGTAAGAACGCCGAACAGAATGAAGCCGGTATTCATCACCCACGCGAGCGGCGAGTACATGAACTGATCGAACGCGGTCACCGGTCCGTGCACGCCGAGGTTGCTGATGAAATGATGCGTGTAGCTGTAGGGCGGATCCGTCCACGCCGCCGCCGCAATGAACTCGGCGGCGAAGAAGACCCCTCCCCCAGCGATCAGCGCCGCCCCCGCCGCGCGGCTGCCATTGTTCGTCTCGGTCATCTGGTGCCTCCGTATCGGTGTTCCGCGTTGCAGCGAGGGAAGACTGCGGCAGCCCACTGACACGGCCCAAACACCGCACTGACGTCGGCCGGTGGCTTTCCACGAACGCGGGCCATCGTGAGCCGGTGCTTCAGATGTTGCTGAGCAGGAGTTCGACCGCGATGTACAGAACCGCGTGCAGCGCAGCAGCGGTGGCGGGGCGGGCACAGACCTTGCAGGATCGGCGCGGCCCGGAAGAGTGGGAACAGACCTCGCAGGATCGGCGCCGCCCGGAACAGCGGGCACAGACCTCGCAGAATCGGCGCCGCCCGGAACAGCGGGCGCAAGCGACGCGGGCGGCCGGAGGAAGCCCTGGCGTGCGGTCCTTCGGGCGTCTGCGCGAAGATCGGGGAATGGACCGGGATGCACGGGTGCGTATCGCGCTGCTCGGCGCGTTCCGGGCCACGCGAGGCGAGATCGTCCTGACCGTCCCGGGTGCGCGATTGCAGGGACTGCTCGTGCGGCTCGCGCTAGCCGGTGGGCGCGCGGTCGAACCGGGCGTGCTCGTCGACGCGATCTGGGGCGCGGAACCGCCGTCCGGGCCCGCGGCCGCGCTACAGACTCTCGTCTCACGGCTGCGTCGCGCGCTTGGTGAAGCCGAGGCGATCACGCAGGTCACAGGCGGCTACCGGCTGGCGGTGGACCCGGCCCGGGTGGACGCGCTCCGCTTCGAACAGCTCATCGCCGCGGGCCGGGAACGGTTGCGGGCGGGCGACGCGCGGCCCGCGGCGGCCGGCCTCACCGAGGCGATGACGTTATGGGGCGACCCGGTCGGCACGGAACCGGCGGTCATCGCGGCGGTCGCGCCCACAGTCGCCACCAGGTTGGCGCGGCTGTCGGTCGAGGCTGTCGTGGACCTCGCGAGCGCCGAGTTGTCGCTGGGCCGGGCCGAGACGGCCGAGGAACGCCTGACCGGACTGCTGGCCGAGCATCCCGTGCAGGAGCGGGCGGCGGCCCTGCTGATGGACGCGCTTGCCGCGCAGGGGCGGCAGGCGGAGGCGCTCGCCGCCTACGAGCGCATCCGCGGGGCGCTCGCCGACGCGCTCGGCGCCGACCCCGGCACCGCACTACGGGACCGTCACCTGCGCCTCCTGCACCCGTTCCCTGCGGCGGCGGACGCGGAGTTCGGACTGCCGCCCCACGGCACAGTCGACACCCCAACGGGCGCAAGCACTGCAGGGGCAGGCGCTGCAGGGGCAGGCGCTGCGGGCGCAACCGCTGCGGGCGCAAGCACTGCGGGCGCAAGCACTGCGGGCGCAAGCACTGCGGGCGCAAGCACTGCGGGCGCAAGCACTGCGGGCGCAAGCACTGCGGGCGCAAGCACTGCAGGGGCAACCGCTGCGGGCACAAGCACTGCGGGCACAACCGCTGCGGGCACAAGCGCTACAGACACAAGCCTCGCGGGCACTCGCTCCGGGAGCGGGCCCGCCGAGCCGGCAGCCGACCGGCCTTCGACAGCCGATTTTCGCCGAACCACCCCCTCTCGCCTCCCCGCGCCGCTGACCAGCTTCATCGGCCGGGATGACGATCTTGCCCGGGTCGGGATGCTGCTTGGGGCCGGCCGACTCGTGACAGTGGTCGGGCCTGGCGGGGCGGGGAAGACGCGGCTGGCGATTGAAGCCGCGCGCGGACGGGCGTACCCCGATGGCGTCTTTTTGATTGATCTTGCTCCGGTGACGGATGCGGACAAGGTGGCCGGGGCGGTGCTCGCCGGGATCGGGCTGCGTGGGGGTGCGCTGTTCGATGCCAGGTCGCGGGCCGGCGGGGACGAACTCGACGTGCTCGCGGGCCGGGAGTGCCTGCTGCTTGTCGACAACTGCGAGCACCTGATCGACGCGGTCGCGCATCTGGTCGCCGCGGCGCTGGCCCATTTCCCCGGGCTGCGCGTGCTCGCCACCAGCCGGGAACCGCTCGCGATCGACGGCGAGTCGCTGGTGCCGCTCGGCCCGCTGCCGCTGCCCGCCGCGGGCGACAATGCCACAGAGGCCGACAGGGCCGCGTCGGTACGGCTGTTCGCCGCGCGCGCCGCGGCCGTGCAACCGGGCTTCCGCGTCGACGAGTCCACTGTGGATGACGTCGTGCGCGTGGTGCGCGGGCTGGACGGGCTGCCGCTCGCGCTTGAGCTGGCGGCGGCCCGGCTGCGCACGATGTCGCTGAGCGCGCTGGCCGGCGGGCTGTCCGACAGGTTCCGGCTGCTCACCACCGGCCACCGCACCGCGCCGGCCCGGCATCGCACGCTGCGCGGGGTCATCGCATGGAGCTGGGGGCTGCTCGACGCGGACGAGCGCACGGTCGCGGAGCGGATCTCCGTCCTGCCCGGCGGCGTGACGACCGCCTCGGCCGCGGCGGTCTGTGCGGGCACCGGCGTGGCGGCCGACGACATTCCGCACCTGCTGGCCGCGCTCGTCGACCGGTCGCTGCTGCAGCTCGCACCGGGCAGGTACCGCATGCTCGAAACCATCCGCGAGTACGGCGTGGAGCGGCTGACCGCGTCCGGCGCGCTCGGCACGGTCCGCGATCTGGCCGCGGCACATGTCACCGCGCTGATCGCCCGCCACGACCCGGAGCTGCGCGGACCCGGCCAGCTGACCGCGCTGCGGGTGGTCGGCGACGAGTACGACAACACGCTCGCGGCCCTGCGCCACCTGTGCGACGTGCGCGACTCCCCCGGGGCGGTCTCGCTCGCGCTGAGCCTGACCTGGTACTGGCAGATGGCAGGGCGGCACCTGGACGGCGGCCACTGGCTCGGTGCGGCGCTTGCGGTGCCCGGTGGTGAGACGCCGGGGCGGGACTGTGCCCGCGCGATCGTCCTGTTGAACCGGGCCGACCTCCTCTCCGGGATCACCACGGGCGAGGCCGCGGACGACAGCGCGGAGATGCGCGTGCTGGCCGGCCGCCTGCTGGCGCACACGGAGCTGCCGAGCCACTACCGCCTCTTCGGGCCGATCCTGCTCTTCCTGCAGGACGAACCGGCCGCGCTCAACGCCTTCGCGCGCCTGGCGGACGGCTCCGAGGTCTGGCCGGCCGGGCTCGCCCACATGTTCCTTGCCGAGATGGCGGAGAACGCGGGCGCGCTCGACCGGGCGCGCGTGCATGTGGACGCGTCGCTGGCGTTCTTCCTGCGTGCCGGTGACGGCTGGGGGCGGGCCGCCGTGCTGCCGATGCGGGCGCGGCTACGGCGGTACGACGACCTGGACGGCGCGCGTGCCGACCTGGAGGAGGCGCGGACGCTCGCGGCCGGGTTCGGCGCGCTGAGCCTCGGCGACCAGCTTTACAGTGACCTGCGCTGGATCGATCTGCACATCCGGGGCGGCGACACCGTACTGGCGTCCGAGCTGCTCCAGGCGGCCCGGGAGCGGGCGCTGCGCGCGTCGTCGGCGGAGATGCTGGCGCTCGTGGACGCGCAGGAGGCCGCGCTGCAGGTACGGCTCGGCGACCTGGACCGGGCGGGCGCGCTGCTCGACGACTTGGACCGGGCGGATGCACTGCACGACGGCCTGCCGGCCGGAGCGGGGGTGGCGCGGGTGCTGGCCGCCGGCGCACGAGCCGCGCTCCGCCTGGCCCGGGGCGATCTGCCCGGCGCGGACCGGGCGCTGCGTGAGGCGCGGGCGGCCGCGGTGGAGACCCGGGAGCTGCCGGTGCTGGCGCTTGTGACGGTGGCGGAGGCCGAGATCGCCGCCGCGCGCGGTCTGGCGCACGAGTCGGCGGTGCTGCTCGGTGTCGCGGCCCGGTTGCGCGGCGCACACGACCGCACGGATCCGCAGGTCCGCGCGCTCACCCGCCGGTGCGAGGCCGCGCTTGGCGTCGAGGTGTTCGCCGCCGCGTACGACTCGGGCCGGCTCACAGTGACTCCGGCCCCTATGCGGTCGTCACCCGCGTAGCCGGCTCAGCGTGACGCCTGTCGCGCGTTTGCACAGGTACTCGGCCCGCTCGTAGGAGAGACGGCGGCGTCCGGTGTCCGGGCACAGGTCGGCCGGGTCCGCCGGGGTGCGGGACGGGCCGGGGCGCCGGTCGGTGAGGAAGAGCGGGCCACGGGTGCGGGCGCCGATCAGGTCCGGGAGCAGGCGGGCGGTGGCGGAGCGCCAGGTGACCTGCCGGCCGGGCGCGTGGCGGTCGTCGAGGTCGAGATCCTGCACGTCGAGGCCGAGGACGGTGTGGACGGGCGCGCCGGACTCGTGCAGCAGCAACCACAGCGTGCGGTCGCGAAGCGGGTGATCGCGGAGCGCGAGAAGCGTGTCGCGGGACGTCGGCGCGGCGGGCGGGCGCGTGTCGTCCCGGCGCTCCAGGCCGGCGGCGAGCGCGGGCGCGCCGGCCCAGGTGGCGAACGAGCGGAGGGCGGCGCGATGCCGGTTCCAGGTGGCGGGGGCGGCGTCACCCCAGGCGGTGCGGCAGACGCGGGCGATCCGGTCCGCGGTGAGCTCGGTGAGTGGGGTGTCGTCGCCGAGCGTGCGGCGAAGGCGGTCAAGCGTCTGTGCGTAGGAGCGCCGGGTGCCCGCATCGCGTGGGGCCAGGAAGTCGAGGGCGCTGTCGCGGAGCGTACCCCCGCGAAGGTTGTCGGCCGGAAGGCCGGGGGTGGCCTCCATCAGGGCGAGCAGCGCGTGCACGTCGGGCTCGTCCGGAAGCATCTGGGCCAGCATCCGGCCGAGGCGCAGCGCCTCCGCCCGCAGACCACCCTGGTTGACGATCAGCTGGACGACCTCGAGGACCGCGCGCAGCCGGTCCGCGCGCTCGGGGCCGGCCGGCAGCGCGAACGGGACACCGGCGGCCGCAAGAGTGCGCTTCCCGGAGCGGATGCGGCGCGCGACGGTCTGCTCGGGGACCCGGCAGGCGTGCGCGATCCGGGTGGTGCTGAGGTCGCTGACGAGCGAGAGCGTCAGCGCGACCCGGGCGGTGACGGGCAGTACGGGGTGACAGGTGACGAACATGAGCCGCAGGGCGCGCTGATCTTCGGCCTTCATCGTTCTCCTCGGTAGAGGATCGAGCTCCTCGGTAGAGGATCGAGCCTATGCCACAGAGAATGCCGCCGTTCCCTGTCACATGACTGTCGCGGTAGTCACTAAACTTGATAGTCAATATTGGTGACTACTATGGTTCGTGACATGAAGATTTCGGTGGTGGGAGCGACAGGCCTACAGGGCGGCGCGGTGGTACGGGCACTACTCACGGACGGCGGGTTCGAGGTGCGGGCGATCACCCGCGATCCCGCGTCCACGAAGGCACGGGCACTTGCGGAACTGGGCGCGGAGGTGGTCGCGGCGGACCTCGGCGACGAGGCGAGCCTGCGTGCGGCGTTCGCCGGGACGGACGGCGCGTTCCTGGTCACGCCCTACTGGGAGCACATGTCGCCGGCCGCGGACCTGGCCGAGATGGCGAACATGGTCAGCGCCGCGCAGGCGGCCGGGCTGCGGCACGTGGTCTGGTCGACGCTCGAGGACACCCGCGCGGCCATCCCGGAGACAGACCGGCGGATACCCGTCATCGACGGCTACCGGGTGCCGCACTTCGACGTGAAGGGCGGCGAGGGAGACGCGCTGTTCGCCGCGTCCGGGCTGCCGGTGACCTACCTGCGGCTGTCGTTCTACTGGGACAACCTGCTCGGCGCTGCCGGGCCGGTACGCGGCGAGGACGGCCGCCTGGCGCTGCACCTGCCGATCGGCGACACCCCGATGGCCGGCATCACCTCGGACGACATCGGGCGGGCGGTGTTGGACGTGTTCCGGCGCCCGGCCGAGACGATCGGGGCGACGCTGGGGGTGGCGACCTCCACGCTCACCGGGGCGGAGATCGCGGAGGCACTGAGCGAGGCGTTTGGTGAGCAGGTTGGATACCAGCCGCTCAGCCATGACGCGTACCGGGGGCTTGGGTTTCCGGGCGCGGTGGAGCTGGGCAACATGTTCCAGTACTACACGGAGTACCCGGCGTCGTACTCCGGGCAACGCGAGATCATGACCGGCGGTCCGAGCCTCACCGAGTTCCTGGCCAAGGAGCGGGCCGGGCGTTACTGAGGTTTCACGGACGGGGTGCGAGTCGGGCACTCAGTGCCTGAAAGTGGAAGGTCAGTGCCGAGTTCGGTGGTCATGGGTTCGGCGTGGGGTGCTGTAAGGCGGGTTGGCTGCGGTTCTTTCGCCTCCGGCGGCCCTCCGGGGGGAGCGCTCCGGCTCCGGGGCAACCGCAAGCGCAGGTCAGCTTCGCTGGTAAAGCTTCGTCGGTGGTCGGGTTTCGTGTGGCCTGTCTGCCCCGTCTGCCATCGACCCGGGCAGAGCCGAGCAGATCATCGGCAGGGCCGCCAGGCTGGGTGG
>NZ_JBITDX010000029.1:50004-78079 GCF_044454585.1 Catenuloplanes sp. NPDC051500 | reverse complement strand
CGCGATGGGTTCGTGTGTGGGATCTCGCGTCCATCTGGCGGGATGCAAGATCCTTGCGGCTCTGGTGGCCCTTATCGCGCTCAAATAAGGGCCACCAGAGCCGCAAGGATCTTGACGTGGGCCTTCCTGCGCCTTCGGCGTCAGTATGAACGCACAGGGAGGCACTCAAATAAGGAAATGTCCGGCGTGGCGCTCGAGCCGGGGCACTTATCGCGGATCTCTACCTGACGCGGGTCGTGAGCGTGGGCTGTGTCCTGACATATGCGGATCCGGTGTAGCTCCGCGTTCGTGCCCGGCCCCGAGGCCTGCCGAAGTGCCGCGACAGACCCGCACACCTGCGGGACTCGCGGCCTCGGTGCCGGTCCTTGCGCCCGCCCAAGCCGCAGCCGCCTCGGCACGCAGCCGCCTCGGCCAGTCCCGAGAAAGTAGGTGGGCGGCGCGGCCAGTCCCGAGAAGTAGGTGGGCGGCGCGGCCAGTCCCGAGAAGTAGGTGGGCGGCGCGGCCAGTCCCGAGAAGTAGGTGGGCGGCGCGGATCCGCAGCCGCCTCGCCCCGCAGCCGCACCGATCCAAAGCCGCTTCGACCCGCAGTCGCTTGGACCCGCAGCCGCCGAGATGACGGCCGTGCTGCTCTCGCACTCCGCGACCACAACGACCGGCCGAAACCATTCGCCGCGCTCCAGCTCACTCGATCGTCGGTCCCCGGACCGCTACACGCGAATGGGCAGCAGAGTCGGAAGCAAGCGGGCCGGACCACCGTGGGAGCGGAAAAGGTCGCCCGGTTCGTTCGCGCGAGCGGGCTGCCTGGTCAGGTGAGGTCGTCGACGGCGAGGAGGGTGGCCAGGCCGAGGAAGGTGACGCCGGTGCCGAGCGAGACGCGGCGCTGGGTGCGGGCGGGGATGCCGGTGGCGCCGATGCGGCGGCCGGTGGCGATGTAGGCGAGGCCGACCAGCAGCTCGATCAGGAGGTAGGCGGCGCCGAGCGCGGCCAGCCGGAGGTCCGCGTGCGGCGCGGCGGTGTCGGTGAATTGGGGGAGGAGTGCGGCGAAGAGCAGCAGCGCCTTCGGATTGCTGATGGCGACCGCGAACTCGTGCGCCACGATCGGCCAGACGCCGTGCCGGGAGGTGGGCGCGGCGGCGGCCTGTGCGGGCGGGGTGTGCAGCGCGCTGCGGAGGCTTGAGAGGCCGAGCCAGGCCAGGTAGACGACGCCGACCCACTTGATCACTTCGAGCGCGGTGGCGGACGCGGCGAGGAGCGCGCCGAGGCCGGCGACGACCAGCCCGATCAGGACCACGAACGCGGCGAGGCGGCCGCCCACGCCGGCGAGCGCGCGAAGCGTGCCGTGCCGGACCGCGTTGCTGAGGCCGAGCAGCTGGTTGGCGCCCGGGATCAGCGAGACGAGCAGCGCGGCGGGGATGAAACCGGCCCAGTCGATCATGGGCCTAGCGTGCCCCGCGAGGTGCCCGGCCGCCAGGTCACTCGGTGCTCGTCCGGCTGCCGACAATGTCGTCGCGCAGCGGGCCGAGCGCGGTGGCGATCTGGGCGATCTCCGTGGTGGGCACGTTGAGCCTGGTCAGCGTGGCGACCAGGTGGGCGACCACGGCGTCGAACGCGGCGCCGGTGATGCCGAGGCCCGCGTGCGCCTCCGCCATGGATCTGCCTTGGTAGGCGGTGGGCCCGCCGACCGCGGCCGTGAGGAACGCGCGCTGGTGCGCCTTGAGCCGGGCCAGGTCGACGTCGGCGAAATATGCGGCGAGGTCCGGGTCGGTGACGACCCGGCGGTAGAACTCGTCGACGGCGGCCCGGACCGCGGTCTCGCCCCCGATTGACTCGTACAGCGTCATGTCTGCAGATGGTTCATCGACGAACATGATCAGCACAAGGGTTCAGTCGTATCGCCTGTGCAATGCGACACGCGCGCCGTTCGGGTCGAGGCGGTCGAGGAGCGCGTCCGCGATCTCGTGGAGCTGGGCGATCTGCTCGGGGGTGAGCGCGTCGATCACCAGCTGCCGCGCGGTGGCGACGTGGCCGGGCGCGGCCTCCTGCACCTTGGCCCAGCCGGCGTCGGTGAGCCGGGCGTTCGTGGCCCGCTTGTCCTGCGGGCAGGGGAAGCGTTCGACAAGGCCGCGGCTCTCCAGTCGCTGCACCACGTGGGAGAGGCGGGCGAGCGTGGCGGCGGTGCGGTCGGCGAGCGCGGTCATCCGCAGCGTGTGCTCCGGCGCCTCGGAGAGCATCGCCAGCACGTAGTAGTCGAAGTGGGTGAGCTGCGCGTCGCGCCGTAACTGGGTGTCGAGCTTGCCGGGCAGGAGTTCGACCACGGCGAGCAGCCGTACCCAGGTCGCGAGCTCCTCGCGGTTGAGCCATTGCGTGTCCACCCTCACATTCTGCCACGGAAGGTTGTATCGACAACCAGCGGCAGGTCTAATGGTTGTAGCGACAACCAAACAGTTGAGGGAGAACACCATGGCGCACGTCAGCATCATCGGCAGCGGGAACATGGGCCAGGCCGTCTCCGGCCTCGCGGCCAAGGGCGGCAACTCGGTCGAGCTGTTCAACAGCTCCGACGCGGACAAGCAGGTCACCGGCGACATCGTGGTGCTGGCCGTGCCGTACGCGGCCGTCGCCGGCATCGTCGAGGCCCGCCGCGAGCAGCTCGCCGGCAAGGTCGTGGTCGACCTGACCAACCCGATCAACTTCGAGACCTTCGACGGCCTGGTCGTTCCGGCCGACGGTTCCGCCGCCGCCGAGATCGCGGCCGCGCTGCCGCAGTCCCACGTGGTCAAGGCGTTCAACACCAACTTCGGCGGCACCTTGGTCTCCGGCTCCGTCGGCGGCGTCGCCACCACCACGGTCCTCATCGCCGGCGACGACGCGAACGCCAAGTCCGCAGTCTCCGCGCTGGTCCAGGGCGCCGGCCTGAACGCGGTCGACGCGGGCGGCCTCAAGCGCGCCCGCGAGCTGGAGGCGCTCGGCTTCCTGCAGGTCTCGCTCGCGGCGGCCGAGAAGATCACCTGGACCGGCGGGTTCGCGGTCACCAACTGAGTCGCACCTCGGATGCGCGCCGGTGGCAGACATGCCTACGGCGCGCATCGAGGCTCAGTGCGGCTTCGTCAGCCACGGGCGACGGAAGCCTCACAATCCGGCCGGTCCCGCCGATCGGGCGGGTGATGAGCGTCGTCTACGAAAGCGACCGCACCCGCATCGTCCGGGCGACAGACGTGCCGGGTGTGCTGCTCAAGACGCCCCGGGGGCCGCAGGGTGGGCGCCGGACCGGGCACGAGCGGGGCATCCTGCGCCGGCTGGCCGGGCTGGACCGGGTGCAGCAGGCAGCGGAGAGCGACGGGCGCGACGACCGGCTGGAACTCGTCGCCTATGACGCGCCGACGCTCGCCCGGAGCTGCGCCGAGCGGCCGATGGACGCCGGTGAGCTGCTGCGCTTCGCCGCGGAGCTGGCCGGGCTGGTCGCCGAGATGCACCGCCGGGGCGTGGTGCACAAGGACATCAATCCGGCGAACATTCTGGCCGAGGGTGAGCCGCGTCGGCCGATCCTGATCGATTTCGACCTGTCCACCACGTTCGCTGAGGAACGGCCGGGGTTCACCCATCACACCGCGATCGCGGGAACGCTTCCGTATCTGGCGCCGGAGCAGACCGGGCGCACCGGGTGGCCGGTCGACCAGCGCGCCGACCTGTACGCGCTCGGCGCCACCTTCTACGAGCTGGCCACCGGCTCGCCGCCGTTCGGGTCCGGCGGCGACACGCTCGACCTCATCCGGCGGCACCTGTCCGCCACGCCCGCGCCGATCCGCGACGCGAACCCGGCCGTGCCCGCACAGTTCGAGGCGATCGTCGCACGCCTGCTGGAGAAGGAGCCGGGCCGTCGCTACCAGAGCGCGGACGGGCTACAGCACGACCTGGACCGGCTGGCCGCGGACCCGGAGCAGCGGTTTCCGCCGGGTGAGCACGACTTCCCGATGCGGCTGGTGCCACCGACCCGGCTAATCGGGCGGGACGCGGAGCTGGAGACGCTGCGCGCCGCATTCCGGGACGCGGTGTCCGGGCGCACCCGCTGCCTGCTGATCAGCGGCGCACCAGGCGTCGGTAAGAGCAGCCTGGTCGACCAGCTCCGGCCGATGGTCACCGGCGCCGGCGGCTGGTTCGTCAGCGCGAAGTTCGACCAGCTGCGACGCGGCGCGGACGTCAGCCCGGTCCGGCTCGCGGTCGCGGCAATCGCCCGCCTGCTGCTCGCCGAGCCGGAGGCGGAGCTGCGTGAGGCGCGCGGGCGGCTGCTTGACGTGCTCGGCCCGGAGGCGGGGCTGCTCGCCGCGATCGTGCCTGACTTCCAGACCGTGCTCGGCATCCCGGCCGGCGGCGCGACCGGAGACCCGCGCACGGCAACGCCCCGCCTGGCCCGGGTGGGCCTCAAGCTGCTGCAGGTGGTGGCGCGCCCGGACCGGCCGGTGGTGATGATGCTCGACGACGTCCAGTGGGCCGGCCCGGCGCCGCTGAGCCTGATCGACGAGGTGGCCGGCGCGGACGACATCACCGGGCTGCTGCTGATCGCGGCGTACCGGGACGCCGAGCTGGACCCGGTCCACCCGCTCACCACGCTGCTGCGCCGCTGGCAGGAGCTGCCCCAGCCACCGGTGCGGCTGGCGCTCGCGAACCTCGCGGACACAGACGTGGGCGGGCTGCTCGCCGACCTGCTCCGGCTGCCCGCGCGGGACAGCGCCGGGCTGGCCGCGGCCGTGCACGCGCGCACCGGCGGGAACCCGTTCGACGTCGTGGTGCTCGTCAACGCACTGCGCCGGGACGGTGTGCTGACGCCCGGCCCGGACGGCTGGCGCTGGGACCCGGACGCGCTGCGCCGTCACATCGGCGACGGCGACGTGCTCGACCTGCTCGGCGCCCGGATCGCCGCGCTCCCACCGGCAAGCGCGGAGCTGGTCGCGGACCTGGCCTGCCTCGGCGGTCACCTGTCCGGCGGCGTGCTGCACGCGCTTGCCGGCGACGAGGCGGAGGCGGTGCTCGGGCCGGCGCTTGAGGACGGGCTGCTTGTCGCGCACGAGGACGACGGCGTCCGGTTCCGCCACGACCGGGTACGGCAGGCCGCGTACGGCGCGCAGGACGTGGTCGACCGCCGCGTCCGCCACCTGCGACTGGCCCGGAGGCTGTCCCGGGATCCGGTCGGCGTGGGGCTCGCCGCCGAGCAGTACCAGCTGGTCGCGGCGGACGTCACCGACCCGGGGGAGCGGCGGGACGCGGTCGGCATGCTTGTCGCGGCCGCCGGGCACGCCCGCCTGGTCTCCAACTACGCGGCGATGGAGAACCTGCTCGCCGCCGCGGCCGGGCTACTCCCGGACGACGACGACGCGCTGCGCCTGACCATCGACATGGAACGGCACGCGGCGCTCTACGCGCTGGCCCGGCTGGACGCCGCGGACGACTGCTACGCGCGGATCGCGGCCGGGGCGGCGCCGCTCAGGCTGGCGCCGTCCGCGACGCTTCAGGTGGGAAGCCTGACCATCCGGGGCCGGGCGCAGGAGGCGTTCGACCTCGGCATCGGCGTGCTGGCCGCGCTCGGGCACCCCGTTCCCGGCGGCGCGGACATGGAGGCCGCGATCCACGACGGCGCGGATCTGCTCGCCGGGTGGGCCGGAGAGCCGGACCACCTACCGGAGAACACCGATCCGGGTACCGCCGCGGCCGGCATGCTGATCAACCAGCTGATCCTCACCGCATATCTCGCGCACCCCGCTGTGGTCCCCTGGCTGGTCTCCGAGGTCGTCCGGATGCGCGTGCGGGGCGGCCCGTGCCGGGAACTGTCCGGCCCGATGGGGTACGTCATGTTCCTCACCGTCCCGGCCCGCGACGACTACCGGACCGGGTACCTGGCCGCGGTTGAGGTGCTCGCGGAGAGCGAGGCGCGTGGCTACGAGCCGGCCACCTCCCAGGTCCGGTACCTCTACGGCCTGAGCGCGCTGCCCTGGTTCGCGCCGATCGAGGAGGCGATCCGGCAGGCCCGCCGCGCGCGCGAGGGTCTGCTGCGCGCCGGTGACCAGGGCAACGCGGGCATCACGTACTGGACGACAGTGCCGAACATGATGGACTGCGGCACGCTCGACGACCTCGCCACCGAGGTGGACAACGGCCTGGCACTGACCCGCCGCACCGGGAACGACCTGGTCGGGGGCGGGCTCACCTGCTGGCGGCAGCTGGTCCGCGCGTTCCGGGGCGAGACCGTGGCGGCCGGCTCGATGGACGACGACGGGTTCTCCACGGCCGCGCATCTGGAGGCGGTCCGGCGCGTACCCGTGGCCGCCGCTCATCTGCTCTTCACGACCGCGCTCGTCGCGGCGGTCTTCGGGGATGAGGAGGCGCTTGACCGCGCCACCTCGGTGGAGGACGCGACCCGGGTCGGCGTCGCCACCCCGCTCAGCCTGACCGGCTGCGTGCTGCGCTGCCTGTCGCTGACCGGGAGGCTGCGCGCCGGCACCGTGCCCGACCCGGCGGCAGCGCGCGACGAACTGGACCGGTACCGGTTCTGGCTGGCCGCCCGCGCCGCGCAGGGCCCGGCGAACGTGGCCCACCTGCACCTGTTCATCGAGGCCGAACGCGCGGCCGCGGACCGCGACTTCCCAAGCGCGATCCGCTTCTACGACGAGGCGCTGCAACTCGCCGGCCGCCGCCGCCCGTGGCACCGCGCGCTGATCGCGGAGCGCGCCGGCCGCTTCCACCTGCGCGAGGGCATGCGCTTCGCCGGGGAGCGACTGATCAAGGACGCATCCCGGCGGTACGCGGCCTGGGGCGCGACAGGCAAGTGCGCGCAGCTGTCCGGCGAGTTCCCGTTTCTGCGCGACGCCGTCCGGCCCGCCTCGGACGCAAGCGTCGGCATCACCACCGACGCGGTCGATCTGCTCGCCGTGCTCCGCGCGTCGCAGGCGCTCAGCTCCTCCACCCGCGTCGGCCGCCTCCAGGAGCTCGTCGCGGAGGTGTTGCAGGCGCTTACCGGCGCGACAAGCGTGCTGCTCGTGCTTCGCGACGTGGAGACCGGCGCCTGGTTCCTGCTCAGCCCGTCCGGCGACGTGATCCCGCTGGCCCAGGCCGCGGACCGGCTGCCGATCACCGCGTTCCGCTACGCCGAGCGCACGGGTGTTCCGCTGCTGATCGGTGACACCGCTGATGACGACAGGTTCCGCGGCGACGCGTACCTCCAGGCCGTACCCGCCGGATCGCTGTTGATCGTGCCGATCGTGAGCCGCGGCGAACCGCGCGGCATGCTCGTGCTGGAGAGCCACCACGGCCGTAACGCGTTCGCGGTCACCGGCATCGACGCGGTGCAGCTGATCGCCGGGCAGCTCTCCGTCTCGCTCGACAACGCGCTGCTCTACGCCAGCCTGGAACGCAAGGTCGCGGAACGCACCGAAGCGCTGCGCGCCGCAAACGAACAGCTGGAGACGCTCGCCGTCACCGACCCGCTCACCGGCCTCGCCAACCGCCGCCGCCTCACCGAGGTGCTTGAGGAGGCGTGGCGCCGCGCGGTCCGCCCGCGCCTGCCGCTCGCGCTCGCCCTCGCCGACATCGACCACTTCAAGCTCTACAACGACTTCTACGGCCACCCGGCCGGCGACGAATGCCTCCGCCAGGTCTCCCGCACGCTGCTCCGGGCGGTCCGAGACACCGACACCGTCGCCCGCTTCGGCGGTGAGGAGTTCGTCGCTGTCCTTCCCGGCGCTGATCTCGACACCGCAGTCGTCGTCGCCGAACGGATGCGTGCGGCAGTGGCGGCGCTCGCCCACCGCCACGAACTCGCCGACGCCGGCATCGTCACTGTGAGCATCGGCGTCGCCGCGATCATCCCGGACCGTACCGGGCTGCACGAGACGCTGATCAAGATGGCCGACGAGGCGCTCTACTCCGCCAAGCGCGCCGGCCGCAACCGGATCACCGCCCACACGCCTTGAACGGCACGCCACGCTTCATTCGGGCTTGCGCCTGATCCAGGGTCTCCCTGCAACAACGCCGATGTCGGTGTTCAACGCGGGGAGCAGGACAGCTGTCGCCGTTTCAAACACGGGGTACGTTGCGCGGAGTGAACACCGAAAGAGCGGCGAAGTATCGACGCAGCCTTCCACTGCCCCGAGACAAGGAATCCGCGTCGAATCCACACCGGGGCACGGCGCAGCGCAGGTTCCTGGTTTGTCTCGATTGTGGGCAGGAGGCCACAGGGTCCCGCACGACTTACGCCGAAGCTGCGTGCTTGTCGGACACCATGTCACTACTCTCGCGGACTTCCGAATGGGCAGGCAAGGGCGCCTTCATCCACCCCAAGAACCGCGCGTAGAGCCAGCCAGCAGGCACGGTGAACAGCTCGCGGGTCGCCTCCACCAGGCACGCGCCGAGGTAGATCGCCAGGGACACCCGAGCGCCGTCATACTCGGCCAGCAGATCGAGCCGCGCCTGATCGCACGGCCACTCCCCGCCGCAGAGGCGGCAGTCCCACGTTGGCCGGTGCGGTGTGTGGTCCGTCATCGCTGCACCCGGGACTTCACCACAGCCGACGCACGGACGTAGAGCCGTCGCTCGGCTCCGGCGTCGGTCACGGCTCGTTTGCAGAACGCGTCGATGTGCCACCACGGCTCGTTGTCGAACCTCACCTTTTCCACCACTCGCGTGACGCGGCAAAGCAACGTGCCGAGGCCGAACTTGTAATCCGGGTCAGCGAACCGATAGACGGCGTTGACTCGCGGCCTGGTCTCGTCCCCGGTCACGACACACGCAGCCGACGCATCGTGCGGCAGGGCAGGCGAGATCCACAGCGGCAGACCCGTCGTTCCCCCGACCACACCGGCCGGTGTTGCCGCATCAATGCCACCGCCAGCACTTCCACGATCACCATCTGGGACTCCCTGCGGATGGGTGGAGACGCGATTCCCACGTCGCATCCATGGTGGGCGCATCGTACGATGCTGCGCAACCGCGAGAGAATCAAAATGACGGCGCGTTAGGAGAGTGGCCGATCATGAGGGACGATCAAAAGATGGCCCGCTTCACCCCTGCAACGCCGCGCAGCCGACGGCTTGGCCGCGAGCTTCGCAAGCTCCGCGAAGGCGCATCACTCACCCTCGATGCCGCAGGCAAGCAGGTGGGAAGCTCTGGATCTCGGATTCAGAGAATCGAGGCCGGCGACATCAAGGCTCGGCCCGGCGACGTGATGGAACTCCTCCTCGCCTACGGCGTAGCGATCGACAGCGAGCCAGGCGGGTCACTTCTTGTGATGGCGCGTGAGCTGCGGGAGGCTGGGTGGTGGCAGAGGTTGAACACCCTGCCGCCGCGCTACGCCACGATGATCGCGTACGAAGAAGAGGCGACCGAGGTCCGTAACTTCGAACCGAGCCTGATCCCCGGCCTGTTGCAGACCGAGGCTTACGCTCGGGCGGTCATCAGCGTCGGTCAGGAAACTAACGACGAGATGATCGAGCAGCGAGTGCAGGCGCGGATGCAGAGGCAAGCCATCCTCGCCCGGAAGCAGAACCGGCCGAAGCTCCACGCCGTCATCTCCGAAGCGGCGCTGCGGGTCGAGGTCGGTGGAGCCGAGGTCATGCGCGAACAGCTCGACCGCCTCGCGGCCGTGACCACACAGCCGAACATCACGGTGCAGGTGTTGCGGTTCGCGGCTGGTGCCCACATGGCGAACCACGGCGGGTTCCTCATCCTCGGCCTGGACAATGACCTGCCGCTCGGATACATCGACACCCTGGCCGGTGCACTGTTTCTCGAAGCTCGCGGCGATCTACTGCGACTCGAAACCGTGTACGACCACCTGAAATCCTTGGCAATGTCGCCAGCCGAGTCCGTGAAGTTCATCAAGGAGAGATCCAATGCAATGGCGCAAGGCCAGTAGATCCAACAGCGACGGCAACTGCGTCGAGGTCGCCACCCCGCCGCGCGCCGTGCACGTCCGCGATTCCAAGGACCAGGCCGGCCCCGTGCTGGCGTTCAGCCAGCCAGCATGGACGGGCTTCGTGTCCGGGTTGAAGCACAACACCTGATCAAGCAGAGCCGGGTGTGGTGACCGATGGTGTGACCACACCCGGCTACAGGGCTTGGACTCATCGGCAGGGGCGTGTGGGTCAGGACGGCCGGCGCGCGTCGACCTCGATCTCGATCTTCATGCGGGGGTCGGCGAGACCGCAGACGAGCATCGTGGCCGCGGGCCGGACGTCGGCGAACGCACCGCGCAGCGCCGGCCAGCAGGGTTCGAAGTCGTCGCGGGAGGGGAGGAGGTAGCGGACGCGGACGACGTCGGAGAGGGTGCAGCCGGCCTCGGCGAGTGCGGCGGCGATGTTGCGGAGCGCCTGTTCGGCCTGGGTGACGACGTCGTCGGAGATGGTCATGGTGGCGTAGTCGAAGCCTGTGGTGCCGGAGACGTGGACGTGGTCGCCGATGACGACGGCCCTGGCGTAACCGATCTGCTCCTCGAAGGTGGAGCCGCTGAGAATCGCGCGTCGCTCTGTCACCTGGGAGAGGCTAGGCCAATGCGGTGGAGATTCGACGGGTGGATCGCAGGGCTGGGGACCGCTGAGGGGACCCGGATCGTGGTCGGGCACTGGCCGCGGTCGCCGCTCGGCGCGTTCTCGGACGTGATGGTGGAGCGGGCTGACGGGCATCGGGTGCTGCTGGCCCCGAGCGACGAGGTCGCGGCGTTCGTCGGGGACACCTACCTGTTCGACGAGGCCCGGGTCGTGCCTGTGATGATCGGGACCGGCGGCCGGTGGCAGGTCGACGCGGGTCCGCTGCGGATGAGCTTCACGACCGGCCCGCGCGGTCCGATCGGCCTGCTGCTGCGGGCGGTGCCGCCACCGCTGGCCCGCACACCGGCCTGGATCTCGCTTATCGACCGTCCGGCGCGGCTGGTGATGCCTGGAGTGCGCACGCGCGGCTCGGCGGGCAACGGGCGGCGGGAGTGGTACGGCGCGCAGGACCTCCGGCCGATCACTGAGGTCAGTGCCGCCTGGGACGGCACTGACCTGGGGCCGCTGAGCAGGGTGACGCCGCCGGTCCGGTTCGGCTTCGGCTCGGTGCCGCCGCTTCCGGCGCTGGTCCGGGTGACGACGACTGTGGCTGTATGACCCCGCCGCCGATCAGCACGACTCACGTCCGCGCCCCCGGGACCGCCCGAGGAACGTGTAGTTCTGGAAGACGTGCCTGAGTTCATGGGCCGGTCCCCAGGAGCCGGGCTCGTGTCGTCGGTCGAGCCGCCGGTCGCCCAGGCGTCAAGCGGGGTGCGGGTTCAGGTGTTGAATCGACAGGGATGAATGCTACGGTGGCCTCGAAAACGATTTCGATATTTTCGAGATCGACGTCGTCAAGTGATCCCCGGAGCTGCCATGCCCGCCACCCGGAAGCTGCTCGCCGTCCTGGCCACCGCGCTGATCGCCGTCACCATGGGTGCGACGGCAGCCGCCGCCAAACCTGCCGCACCCGCCCCCACCTTCACCAACCCGCTCAAGGCCCAGGGTCCAGACCCCTGGCTCACCTACTACAGCGGCTACTACTACCTGGCCACCACGACCTGGAACAACACGATCACCATGCGGAAGTCGCGTACCCTCGGCGGCCTCAAGACCGCGGCCGACACGCTGCTGTTCACGCTGAGCCGGCCGAACGGCGCCGGAACCATGTGGGCGCCCGAGTTCTTCCTGCTCAACGGCCCGAACGGGCCCCGGTGGTACTTCTACTACACGGCCGGCCGGGAGCCCTACAACCTCGGCACCCAGCGCATCCACGTGCTGGAGAGTGCGGGCCTCGACCCGATGGGGCCGTACACGTTCAAGGCGGACCTGCTCGACCCGCAGCAGGACACCACCTGGGAGCTCGACCCGAGCATCCTGCAGCTCAACGGCAACCTCTACCTGCTCGGCACGTTCTACAACGGCTCGCAGCCGATGTTCATCCGCCCGCTCAGCAACCCGTGGACCGCGAACGGCACGCGCAGGACGCTCAGCACGCCCACCTACGGCTGGGAGACGGTCGGCGGCGCGGTCAACGAGGGCGCCGAGGTGCTGCAGCGCAACGGGAAGACGTTCATCGTCTACTCCGCAAGCCACTGCTCCACGCCCGACTACAAGCTCGGCATGCTCACCTACAACGGCGGCGACCCGCTGCTCTCCTCGTCCTGGACCAAGTCACCGGCGCCGGTCTTCCAGCGCAACAACGCGGCAGGCGTCTACGGCCCCGGCCACAACGGCTTCTTCAAGAGCCCGGACGGCACCGAGGACTGGATCGTCTACCACGCCAACTCCTCGGCCTCCGGCGGCTGCGAACTGAACCGCTCCACCCGCGCCCAGAAATTCACCTGGAACGCCAACGGCACCCCGAACTTCGGCGTCCCGGTCGGCGCGGGCGTCGCCATCGCCTCACCGTCCGGCGAACCGGCCTCATAAAAATCAAGATCAAATTCGCGCCACGGTACGCCGTACCCGCCCGATAATCCGGTGCATGCCGACGACGGGGTGGCAGGATCACAGTCGATGCCTACCGAACTGCGCCCACGCTACCCCGTCCGCACCGAGCGGCTGCTGCTCCGGCCGCTCACCATGGCCGACGTCGACGCGCTCGTCGCGTACCGCAGCATTCCCGACCTCTGCCGTTACGTCCCGTTCGCGCCGCAGAGCCGGGAGGACGTCATCGCCCGGATCGGCGGCGTCTTCGCGAACCACGAGATGACCGCGGAGGGCCAGAACCTCACGCTCGGCGTCGAGGTGGCCGCGACCGGCGAGCTGATCGGCGACGTGATCCTGATGTACCACAGCCACCTGCACGCGGGCGGCGAGGTCGGCTGGATCCTCAACCCCCAGTACGGCGGCCACGGGTACGCCACCGAGGCCGCCCGCGAGATGCTCCGGCTCGGCTTCGAGCAGCTCGGCCTGCGCCGGATCGTCGCCCGGATCGACGAGCGCAACGTGGCCTCGGCCCAGCTGGCACGCCGCCTCGGCATGCGTCAGGAGGCGCGCCTGGTGGAGAACGAGTTCTTCA
This sequence comes from Catenuloplanes sp. NPDC051500, assembly GCF_044454585.1. Classification (NCBI taxonomy): domain Bacteria; kingdom Bacillati; phylum Actinomycetota; class Actinomycetes; order Micromonosporales; family Micromonosporaceae; genus Catenuloplanes; species Catenuloplanes sp. NPDC051500. The sequence goes on along the minus strand of NZ_JBITDX010000029.1, from coordinate 65,044 downwards.
AGGGCGAGTGGACCACCGAGCTGGACTTCGCGATGCTGGCCAGCGAGTGGTTCACCTCGCACGCCACCGCGCCGCCGGCCTGAGTCCTCGCACCGGCGGCGTGGCGTGGTCAGCTCCGGCGCCATTCCTCCGCAGGGGTGAGCGGCACCGGTGACGGGCGGTCCACGGTCGTGGTCAGCTCAATACGGCGGCCGACCCCGGCGGACCGGAGCAGGCTTGTCATCGCCTCCAGCACGTGGAGTGCAAGCCCGCCGCCGGCCCGGCCCTCCGAGGTGATCAGGTCGAGCAGGCCGATGCCGCGGCTCGCGTCCGCATAACCGGCGGACGGCGGCAGCGCCTGCCACGCGTCGCCCTCGAGCGGGAACAGTCGCACGTCGCCTGCGAACTTGTTCGGATCCGGCACCACGAGCGTCCCGCTCTCGCCGTGCACCTCGATCGGGGCGGCGCTCGTGCGTACCCCGTCGAAGCTCGTGGTGATCGTCGAGAGCGCGCCGCCGGTGTGCTCCAGGACGCCGGAGACGTGCGTGTCCACCCCGACCGGGATGCGCTCGCCCGCCCGCGTGCCGGACCCGATCGTCCGCTCGCCGCGCAGCCGGGCGCCGACGCCTGTCACCGCCCGGATCGGCCCGAGCAGCTGGACCAGCGCGGACAGGTAGTACGGGCCCATGTCGAGCAACGGGCCGCCGCCGGGCGCGTAGTAGAAGTCCGGGTTCGGATGCCAGCGCTCGTGGCCGGGCGTCACCATCACGGCAAGTGCGGACAGCGGGCGGCCGATCACCCCGGCGTCGATCGCGGCCCGCGCGGTCTGGATGCCGGTGCCGAGCACGGTGTCCGGCGCGCAGCCGAGCGTGATCCCGCCCCGCGCCGCCCGCGCGACGACCTGCTCCGCCTCCTCGAACGTGGCGGCGAGCGGCTTCTCGCCGTACACCCCCTTGTTCCTCGCGATGGCGCGCAGCGCGATGTCCGCATGCGCGGCCGGGATGGTCAGGTTGAGCACGGTCTGCACGTCCGGGCTGTCCAGCAGCGCGTCCACGGACAGCGCGGCGGTGCCGGGCAGCTGGGCTGCGACCGCGTCGGCCCGCGCCGGGTCCAGGTCCGCGACCGCGGCGATCCTGACATCGGGGTGATCCGCGAGCGTTTCAAGGTAGGCGCCGGAGATGACGCCGAGCCCTACGATGCCGATGCCGTGCGGGTCGCCCACGTCATGCCCCTCTCGATGATCGTCCGCACGCTCGGGTGCTCGAGCACGTCCAGGCTGTGGCCGGGCGTCGACACCACGATCCGGCCCTCGCCCCACTGCCGCGTCCAGACGGCCGGTGAGGTGATCGGCCGGTGCCACGGGTGCCACGGCGGCGCCGGGTGCGTGGTGGTGGCAAGCACGTCGCTGAGGTCGTCGTGCAGCACCCAGTACTGCTCCGTGGTCAGCGCGAAGTCGTCGAGCCCGCGGGTGATCGGGTGGTCGCGGTCGACGATCTCGATGGTGTGCGGCAGGAAGTTGTCCTCCGGGCCGCCGGCGCACGCGCCCGGTTCCTTGCTCGGGTGCGTGGCGAACTGGCCGCCGACCAGCTGCAGGTAGTCGGCGGAGGCACGGAACGAGTCCGCGATGCCGCCGTGCCAGCCGGTGAAACCGGTTCCGGCCGCGACCGCCGTGCGTAGGCCTCTGACCTCCTCGGGGCGGATCTCGGACATGGTCACGCACTGCACGATCAGATCGGTACGCGCCATCTCGTCCGCGTCCGCATAGACGCCGGTCTCCTCGCTGATGCGCACCTCATAGCCCTCGGCCTTCAGGAACGGCAGGAACAGCTCGGTCGCCTCGACCGGCCGATGTCCCTCCCAACCGCCACGTACCACCAGTGCCCGCATGGTCACCGACGCTAGGCGCGGCCCGGTGGCACGTCAATGATCGGACCGGCGCGCTGATCGTGGAGACGCCCGGCCACCCGCCCTGAGGCACGCGGGTGAGGACCCGGTGCGGCCCTCACCCGTACCGTGCGATCAGGCGGTGATCTTCCGGAAGGTGGCGGCGAACGCCTCGGGCGCCTCGGCGAAACCCACGTGGCCGCCGGGGAAGATCGCCGGTGCGGAGCCGAGGCCGGCGGCGAGCGCACGGGAGGTGCGGTCGCAGAACTGGCCGGCCGAGTCCTCCCCGATGCCGACCAGCACCCGGGCCGGGCCGGTGCGCAGGCGCGCGTAGTCCGGGACGAAGCCGACTGTCGACCTGTACATCCGGCGGTACTGGTAGGCCTCGTCCGCCAGTTCCTGCGGGGTCGGATCGCCGCCGGCCATCATCTCGAACACCTCCTCCGGCAGGTCAAGGCCGGCGATCTCGCAGAAGATGCGGAACGTGGCCCGGCGGTCGCCGGTCTCGAAGACGGCAAGCATCTCCTCGGTACGCGCCCGCAGTGCGTCCCGGTCCGGCAGCAGCTCAAGCAGCGGCGGCTCGTGCGGGATGACAAGCTCGGCCGCGTCCGGGTGGTTCTCGGCAAGCGCCAGCACGCTCACCGCGCCGCCGCTCGACCCGAGCACCACCGCGGCCGGCCCGCCGGCGTGCGCGATCAGCGCGGCCAGGTCACTCGCGCGCAGCGCGGCGGTGGCGTCGGCCGCCGGGTCCACGACCGTGCTGCGGTTGATGCCCCGCGGATCGGTGGTCAGCACCGTGTGGTCGGCGGCGAGCAGCTCGGCCAGCGGCGCGAACGGGTTCGCGTCCATCGGCGCGCCGACGAGCACGACGAGCGGGCCGCTGCCGCGCACCTCGTAGTACAGCGTGGCGTCGGAAACGGAAAGGTGCATGAGTTCTCCCAGGTCGGACGGTTCGTCTGGAAGTAGAGACCGGGATCCTCCGGCAGAATCGTCGGTCGTGCAGGAAAAAGAGCAGGAATTCACCGCCCAGGTGGCGCCGCTGCGCCGGGAGCTGCTTGCGCACTGTTACCGGATGCTCGGTTCGGTGCACGATGCGGAGGACGCGCTGCAGGACGCGTTGCTGCGGGCCTGGCGCGGGCTTGCGGGTTTCGAGGGGCGCAGCTCGCTCCGGTCGTGGCTCTACACGGTGGCCACCCGGACCTGCCTGGACGCGGCCGAGGCACGGTCCCGGCGGGCGCTGCCGATGGACCTCGGGCCGGCCGCTACGTACCCGATGACCGACGACCGGCCCCGTGCCGATGTGGCCTGGCTCGGGCCGTTCCCAAGCCACACCGAGGCGGGGTACGAGCAGCGTGAGGCGGTCGAGCTGGCGTTCGTGGCCGCGCTGCAGCATCTGCCGGGCAACCAGCGTGCCGCGCTCATCCTCTTCGACGTGCTCGACTTCTCGGCGGCCGAGATCGCGGAGATGATGGCGACGTCCGTGACCTCGGTGAACTCGGCGCTCTCCCGGGCGCGCGGCACGCTTGCGACGCGGGTGCCCGCGGTCAGCCAGCAGCGGACCGCGCGCCTGGCCGGAGACGCGCGGCTGCGGGAGACGGTGGCCGCGTTCTCGACAGCGCTTGAGCGGGGCGACGCGGACCTGCTGGTGTCCCGGCTGACGGACGACGTGACCTGGTCGATGCCGCCGCTGCCGCATTGGTACGAGGGCCTCGCCGCGGTGACCGGATTCGCCGTGGCGGTGCCGCTGAGCAGCTGCGGGGAGTGGCGTCACTCAGATCCGCTGGACGCGAACGGGCAGCCGGCCGTCGCCTCCTACCGGCAGGGCGAGCCGTGGTCGATCAACGTGTTTACCATGCGCGACGACCGCATCTGCGCGATCACCTCGTTCATCGGCGCGGAGCACTTCACCGCGTTCGGCCTGCCGGCCTCGTGGAGGCCGCGGGCATTGTGAGGGCCGCCGGCATTGTGAGGGCCGCGGGCATTGTGAGAGCTGCCGGCCTTGTGAGGGCTGCCGGTCGATCTGGGCCGGTGCGGTGCTCAGGCGGCTCCGGCGCCGTCGCGTCGTTCTTCGTGCCGGCCCGGTTCGGCGGCGAGCAGCCGGCCGGCATGGAGGCGACGGACGGCCCGCGCGACCGGCCGTCGTTCAATGAAGGCGACGCGGCGTTCGCGCCGGACCACCCGGCGGTCGGCCTCACGCTCCAGCCTGAGATCGCCGGCCGGGCCGGGGTCACGCTTACCGGCGGCACGGTCACCCGCACGCCGTTCTGGCGGCCGGAGCGCGGCGGCGGGCGTGGTGCCGGCCGCCGCGTTCTGCTCCCGGGACAGGCTGGTCAGCAGCGAGCTGTCCGCCCGGCCCTCCAGGAACGCCGCCTGCAGCGCCGCGACCGCCCGCGGATCATGGGTATCCATCTAGCAACTCCAGGTGACGGCACGGTAGGTCCCGTCCGTCGTCTCGATGTTTCCGAAGACGGTGTGGCCGTCCTCGGTGATGCCGCTGATGTGGGTGGCCGTGGCGCCGTCGATCCCCTCGAGCGGCCGGACCTCGTCGCCGAGCAGCACATACGCCCCCTGGCCGTAGTCGTTGCCGTCGCTCTGTGCTGCCAGGCCGGCGACCGCCCCGTTCGCGGTCACCGCCACCGGGGCCGCGAGCTGGCCGGGCAGCGTCTCGTAGCGGTCGGCCGCGATGTCGTACCGGAAGCCGAGGCCGGTGCTCTCCCGGCCGACCACCCAGCCGTCGCCCGCCGCCACCGGCCGGATCTGTTCGACGCCCTCCGATGCGTGTGACACCACACGCCTCGCACCGCCCGGCAGCCACAGGACCATGGCCGCCCGGTTGTCGAGGTCGCTGCTTACCGCGCCGACCACTGTGCCGTCGTTGCCGATGCCGACCACGACGGCCCGGTCGAAGCCGTCCGGCATCGGCAGGTCGGCCGGGGACGCGGCCGGGCCGTCCCACACGACCGGCCGCGCGCCGTTGTCGAGCGTGCCGCCCAGTCGCCCGGAGTCGTTGATCGCGGTCGCCGTGCCCGCGCCGCCGGGCAGTGGGGTCGAGACGCCGTTGACAAGCGCCCAGGGCCGGGTCTGATCGCCCTCCGACGTCATGGCCGCCTCTCCGGCGGTGTTGATCGCGGTGACGACCGCGTACTGGTCCGGCACTGTCACGTTCCCGGCCGGCACGCCGTCACGGAAGATCGACGGCGGCAGATCCCCTGTGGAGTACGCCCGCCCGGTGACGGACCACCGGCCGGAGCGGTCCGTGCGGTAGAGCTGCGCGTCCCGCACCGGGAAGTCGCTGACCGCGCATCCCGTCCCCTCGGGCGCGATCGGCGCGCCGCTCGGCGGGAACAGGCCGGCGTTCCAGCCGGTCGTCGCGGATCCGGACGCCATCGGCTCGGCCGCCGGCTCCCGGTTGCCCAGCGGCAGCATCACCACCCCGCCCGCGATGGTCAGGCCGAGCACGGCGGCGTACGCCGCGCTGGTCACGGCCTGGTGTCGCCGGCGCAGCTGCGCCCCACGCCGCATCGTCTCGGCCACGTCGATGCGCGGATCGGTCTCCGGCTCGCCGGCCAGCGGCCGTAGCAGCCGCCGGACCTCGGCCTCGTTCACGATCTTCGTCACAGCGACACCTCCAGGGCCAGGCCGGGCGACCGCTCGCTGAGGACCTTGCGCATCGCGGTCAGGGCGTGTGATGTCTGCGACTTGACCGTGCCCTCGGTGACGCCGAGATAGACCGCGACGTCGGCGACGCTCTGGTCGCAGAGGAAGCGCAGCACCAGCACGGCCTGCTGGCTGGGGGTGAGACGGCTGAGCGCGGCACGGAGCACTTCACGTTCCTCAGGACTGTGGGCGGGAGTGGGCTGCTCGGGGGTGGCGTCGCCGAAGAGCCGGACCTTCCACCAGCCGCGGCGGCGTTCGTTGAGGAAGGTGCGGACCAGGACGCGGTACACGTAGGCGTCGAGGTTGTCCGCCTTCGACACCCGGTGCCACTTGGCGTAGACCGTGGTGAGCGTGTCCTGGACCAGGTCGTCGGCCTGGTGGCCGTCGCCGGTGAGCAGGTAGGCCCACCGGTGCAGCGCGGTCATCCGGCCGTTGACGAACGCGAGGTAGTCGGCGTCCGTAGCGTCGCTCATGCCCGCTCCTGTCGACATGTCACGAACACCTGACACGGATCCGGGCCGCCGGGTTGTAGGTGGGCACAGAAAATTTTCAGCCTGCGCGCACGCCTCGCTCGTGATCTAGCCCATCAGCGGGTCCGCTACGATTCCCCGATCGTGCGCATAGTGGCTCTTCTCGTCGTCATCCTCGGCTCAGCCGCCCGGGTGGTCCGCTGGTTCTCCGATCGCCCGCTCTGGCTCGACGAGCAGATGATCGCGATCAACCTGCGGGACCGGGGCTTCGCCGGACTCGCCGCGGATCTGTCCCACGACCAGAGCGCGCCGATCGGCTGGCTGTGGGCACAACGCGCCGTCCTGCTCACCCTTGGTGACGGCGGCCGGATGCTGCGGCTGATCCCGCTGCTGTTCGGGATCGGCACGCTTGTCCTCGCCTACTACGCCGGACGCCGCCTGCTCGGCCCGGCCGGCACGCTCACGCTTGTCACGCTGCTTGCGGTGAACGGCTCGCTGATCCGCTACTCCACCGAGGTCAAGCAGTACTCGGCGGACGCGTTCACGGTCCTGCTGCTGCTCACGCTTGCGCTGCTGGGTACGCGCCGCGCCTGGGTCTGGTGGGTGGCCGCGGCCGCTGCCGGACTGTTCAGCACGGCGGCGATCATGGTGACGCCCGGCCTGGCGCTGGTCCTGCTCGTGGTCTCGATCCGGTCCGCGGGGTGGGCCGGGGCGCTCCGGCAGCACGCGGCGGGCGTGCTGCTGTGGGTGGCGGCGCTCGTGGCCCACTACCTGCTGGCGTTGAGGTACGCGCTTGGCGACGACACGCTTGCGGCGCTCAACGCGCGGCTCGGGTTTCCGCCGGCCGGGCTGCGCGGGACCGCGATGTGGCTGATCGAGCGTCCGGTGACGCTTGCGGGGGACCCCATCGGCGTACCCCCGGTGCTTGCGGTGGTGATCTGGATCGTGGCTTTGGCCGGAGTGGTGGCGGTGACGTTCCTGCCCCGCGGCGACTCCACCGGGCCCGGCTGGATGTCCGGGCCGCGCTGGGTGCGGGGACTGCTGCTGGCCGCGCCGGTGGTGACCGCGTTCGCCGCCGCAGTGGCCCACGCGGTGCCGCTCTACGGCCGGTTCGCCGTGCAGTTGCTGCCACCGCTCTTCATCGCGGTCGGGATCGCCGCCGATCTGGTGGCCGGCACGCTTGCCGCCGCGAGGCGTGAGCCGGGCCGACGCCCCGCCCGCACCGTCGCCGCCGCGGCCGGCGCGCTCGGGTTCGTGGCGCTTGCCGTGCTCGGCGTCGCGCCCGCCGCGGCCACGGCGGCCGAGCCCGCGCCCTACACGAACGGGTTCGACGACCGTGCCGCGGTGGAGGCGATCGTCGCCGCCCACCGGCCCGGGGACCTGGTGCTTGCGAACCCGTCCGCCTGGCCGGCCGTCAAGTGGTACTCCGGCGGAGCGCCAGGCCCGGTCGGCGTGCTGGAGAGCAACTGCCGGCACAATCCGATCCAGGACGCGGCGCGCGGCTACACCCGGCTGCTCGTCTACGCCGGGATGCAGGCCGGCGGCACCGGCGCGGAGAAGCGGATCGCCGACGGGCTGGCCACGCTCGGCACGGTCGCCGGCCCGGAGCGGTTCCGGGCGGGCGCGGTCTACACGGTCACGCTCGCGCCGGACATCGCGCTGTCCCGGACGCCTGTCATCGGCAAGGCGTCCGGGGACGACTGTCTGACCGTCTCCGCCGCGCGGTGAGCGCTTACTTCAGGTAGCCGTAGTTGTCGCAGGTACGGCGCTGGAGCACGCAGTTCTTGGTGCGCTTGTTCATGACCTCGGTGTCCCACATGATGAAGGCGTCGCCGTGCATGGAGGAGCTGCTTGCGCCCTCCTTGTCCGAGGCCAGGTAGTAGCCGGCAGTGCTGCCCTGCACGCCGTACTGCATGTCGAACGTGAGGGCCGGGATCTTCACCGGGTGGCTGGCCGGGCAGGCGTTGTTCCAGCCGTTGGCGACGTGGTCCTTGTGGTTCGGGCTGTCCAGGTTCTTGCCGTCCCAGCAGTCCGGGAACGACAGGATGTAGTGCAGGTAGGCCTGCTTCTCGCAGATCGGCCAGTTGCCGTTGCTGCTGCGCGCGATGCCGTCGGCGTCGTGACCGGCCTCCCAGTAGGCGCAGTAGAACTGGCCGGTGGCACCGCGCGGCGTCGGCGCCTTCTTCTTGGCGTCACCGGCGATCATGCGCAGGCCGTTCGGCATCGGCAGCTGGCCGGCCGAGCTGTTCATCGCGGAGCGGTAGTAGACGCGGAACCCGGTCGGCTCCGCGGCCTTGCCGGTGCCGGCGTCGTAGAGCGTGGGCACCCAGTAGGACGAGTGGTCCTGCTTCGGCTCGCAGGTGGTCGCGGTGAACTTGACCAGGTCCTCCGCGACTGTCTGCGCATCCGTGCCCTTGTTGCCCACGAACGTGTGCATGTGCGACGCGCCGGGGAGGCCTGGCGCCACGATCGGGTCGTCCGGAAGCGAGTGGCTGTAGGTGCAGTCGGCCCGGAACTCCGGCAGGTTGCCCACGCTTGCCGGCGCCGGGTCGAAGGACAGCGCGTTGTACGCGTTGACCTGCGCCTTCCAGACCGCCTGGTCGACCGGGATCCAGCCGGTCTTCGGCACGGCCGGGGCAGCGGCGGCGGCAGCGGGCGGGGCGGACGCGGCGGCAGACGGCGACGCGGAGGCGGATGCGGACGCGGACGGCGCGGCGGACGAGGAGGGACTGCCGGAAGCGCCGCCCGACGCGACGGTGGCCGCGGAGGCGACGGCCGCGGGATCTGCGGGCGGGGCGGAGGACGACGACGCCGAGGCCAGCGAGACCGCGCCGGCGGCCACCGCGATCAGCACCACCGCGACGCCGGCGCCGGTGGCGACGAGGCCTCGCCGGTCCCGGGCCAAGCGGCTCAACGGGCCTGCTGAAGGCTCACGGAACGGGGTGTTCGACGCCACGGGTCACTCCCTGTGCGGACGGGTCAGGCCGCGGAGATGGTAGGCGCACGGCGCCCGTACCGGATAGGTCTTTAGACCCAGACCGGACGAGCGGAACGCCCCGGCCGACGCGGGCTGACACAGTGCGTGATCGTCCCGTACCCCCGCGGCTCTTCGAGGGCACGACGGACCTGATCGCGGACGGTCCGGAACGGGCGGCGACCCCCTAATCCCCCTAATCGACTATCCTGTGTGGACGAGGTGTTTTGGGGGCTCAGGATCGTCCACTCTGGGTGGTGCAAACCGGACGGGGACGATAGGGTCTGCGAATCGCCCTCGCTGTCCAGCGCGCAGTGATCCTGTGCGACGGCACAGCCGCACGCCCGCCCACGGCATAGGATTCCAAGCATCGTGACGAAGCGACCCGATCCCCACGCCACGCAGGCAAAAGCCACACCGGCAAAAGCCCCGAAGGCAGCGGGCGGACGACAGCAGTCGATCAGCCGGCGGGTCATCCGACTCGTTCTCATCCCCAGCGTCGTGGCCCTGGTCCTGGCGCTGTCCGGCGCCGGCTACCTGGTCTTCAACGGCTATTACGGACGTGCGGTCGCGACAAGCGTCCAGCAGGTCTCCATCCCGGCCGCCACAGGTCTGGCGAACGTGCAGCGTGAGCGGCGTCTGAGCATCGACTACGTCGCTCGGGCGAACACAGGTGGGCCGGAGCTGCAGGAGCAGCGGGCGATCACCGACGCCGCACTCGCCGAGCTGCGCTCCTCCGCGGAGAGCGCGCTGGCCGCGGCGCCGCAGTCGATCCTCACCCGGTGGGACGACCTGGTCGCCCGCTTGGACCAGTTGCCGCAGCAGCGCAGTGCGATCGACTACAAGGCGACCACGCGCGACAAGGTCACCGAGTACTACAACGGCATCCTCGACTCGGCCACCGAACTCTTCGACGAGCAGGCCCGCGTGGTGCCGTCCAAGGACGGCGCGCTGGGCGGTGTCACCGCCACCGAGGCGTTCCGGGTCTCCGACATGATGGCCCGCGCCCAGTCCGTGATGGCCAGCGCGTACGCCGCCAAGTCGCTGAGCATGGAGGAGCACCGGGAGTTCGTCGGCCTGCTCGGTGCGTACCACGGTGAGCTGACCGAGGTGTCAAGCGAACTGGAGCCGGCCGCCCGGGAGCAGTACGACGCGTTGCTCAAGAGCGAGGCCTGGACCCGGCTCGTCACGGCGGAGAATGAGCTTGTCGCGGCCGGACCGTGGGGCACCACCCTGCCGCCCGGTCTCAAGGTCAGCCAGACCGCGTGGGAGTCCGCGAGCACGCCGGTCTTCGACGCGCTGCTGAACCTGTCGATCACCCAGGCCTCCGACGTCTCGGACCGCACACTCGCCACGAGCACCACCACGCTCTACACCGCGCTTGCCGTCAGCCTGGCCGCGCTCCTGGTCGCGATCGCCGCGATCGTCTGGGCCGTCCGCCAGTCGCGGATCCTCGTCGACCGCGCGCTCTCGGTCCGCCTGGAGCAGCTCGGTGCGGACGCGGCCACGATCGTCGACAAGCGGCTGCCGGACATGATGGAGCGGCTGCGCCGCCGCGAGAAGGTCGACACCCGCGTCGAGCTGGTCACCCGCGACTACGGCCAGGACGAGATCGGCCGCCTGGCGGACGTGCTCAACCGATCGCTTACCGCGGCCGTCGGTGCGGCAGTGGACGAGGCCGCCATCCGGGCCGCCGGCACCGCGATGCTGATGGGCGTCGCCCGGCGCCCGCAGCGCCCGTTGCAGCGCGGCCTGCGCACCATCGAGGAGCTGCAGAACAAGCTCGGCGACGAGGACGTGCTCGCGGAGCTGTTCGACGTCAACCACCAGCTCGCGCAGACCCGCCGCTTCCTGGAGAACCTGGTCATCCTGGCCGGTGGGCAGATCGGCCGCCGGTTCCACAAGCCGGTGCCGCTGCGCCGCGTGCTGCTCGGCGCGATCTCCGAGACCCAGAAGTACCGCCGCGTCACCCTGCGGAACACGCCGGACCTGGCGCTTGCCGCGGCCGCGGTGGCCGGCACCACGCACCTGCTGGCCGAGCTGCTCGACAACGCGCTGACGTTCTCGCCGCCGGAGTCCGAGGTCTTCATCAGCTGCGGCCAGGCCAGCCACGGCGTGGTCATCGAGATCGAGGACGCGGGCGTCGGCATGCCGCACGACGCGCTCCAGCGGGCGAACGCGCTGCTCGCCGACGCGCCCACGCCGGACGTGACAGCGTTGCGGGACGGCGCGCAGGTCGGCCTCTGGGTCGTCGCGGAGCTGGCCAAGCGCGGTGGCATCCAGGTCTCGCTTCGTACCAGCGCGTACGGCGGCCTGATGGCGATCGTGCTGCTGCCCACCCGCCTGATCCTTACCGGGCCGGACGCGGCCTCAGCGACCACCGGGGGAGTCCGGGAGCGGAACACGCCGCCCGCGGCCGTGCCCCCGGCAGTGCCGCGCCGCGCGCCCGAGCCGCAGGCGACACCGGCCCCCGTGAGTACGGCCGCCCCGGTGGCCGTCGCGGAACCGCCGATGGGCGACGCGTACCCGACCGCCGAGATGCCGGCGCTCCGGGACGGGATCCCTGCCGTAGGAGGTCAGACGATCGCACCCACGCCGACGCCGCCCGCGCCCCGCAACCCGTCCCGCCCGACACTGCCGGTCCGCCGGCCGCAGGAACACCTCGCGCCGCAGTTGCGCGAGGAGGAGCCGGGGCCGGCGAAGGCCCCGCAGGCACCGGAGACCACCCGCTCGCCGGAGCAGGCCCGTTCCCGCCTCTCGCAGTACCAGCGGGGCTGGAAAGCCGGCCGCGCCGCCGACGACGCGGACGGACCACGTACCGACGGAGACAGGAAAGCCTGATGGACCCGACATCGCAGAACGATCTCACCTGGATGCTCGACGAGCTGGTGACGGTCCCCGACGTGCTTCACGCGGTGGTCCTGAGCGCGGACGGCCTGATCATCCAGAAGTCCACCGAGCTGCCGCAGGACGCCGCCGAGCTGCTCGCGGCCGGCTCGTCGTCGCTGCACAGCGTGGCGGCCGGGACCGGTCGGCGGTTCGAGAGCGGGCCGGTCGGGCAGGTGATCGTGGAGTACCAGGGGCACACGCTGTTCGTGGCGGCCGCCGGTGCGCACGCGCGGCTCGCGGTGCTGTGCGGCCAGGACGTGGACATGGGCACCGTGGCGTACGAGATGGGCCGCCTGGTGACCCGCATCGGCCAATACCTCGGAACGACGCTGCGAGTGCCCCAGGGAGCCGCTTAATGCCGGACGAGACCTGGTACGGAGACGACGGCGAGCCGGGGGGCCGGTTGGTTCCCCTCTACATGCTCGTCAACGGGCGCACCTCGCCCCGCAACACCAACCTGAACCTCGCGACCCAGGTGACCGCGCTGCCGGTGGACACCTCGGCGCTGGAGCCGGAGTACCGGGAGATCCTGTCCTGCTGCGGCGGCTGGATCTCCGTCGCCGAGCTCGCCGCCTACTGCAACACGCAGCTCACAGTGATGAAGCTGCTTGTGGACGTGCTGCTCGAGCGCGGCTTCCTCGCGCTCGGCGACCCGGCGGAGCGCACCGTGGCCGACTACCGGCTGCTTGAAACCATTCTCGATCGACTCCAGCGTCTCTAGGTAAGAAGGATTGACTTACGTGAACCGTAAATCGGTCAAGGTGGTGGTCGCGGGCGGGTTCGGCACCGGCAAGACCACGCTTGTCGGCTCGGTCAGCGAGATCGCGCCGCTGACCACCGAGGAGGTGCTCACCGCGCCGAGCGAAGGCATCGACGACCTGACCGGCATCGAGGACAAGACCAAGACCACTGTCGCGCTCGACTTCGGCCGGATCACCGTCAACGCCGACATCGTGCTCTACCTGTTCGGCACGCCCGGGCAGGACCGCTTCTGGTTCATCTGGGACGAGCTGGCGATCGGCGCGATCGGCGCGATCGTGCTCGTCGACACGCGCCGGCTGGATGCGAGCTTCCCGGCGATCGACTACTTCGAGCGGCGCGGCATCCCGTTCGTCGCGGCGGTGAACATGTTCTTCGGCGAGTGCCCGTACACCGAGACCGAGATCCGGGACGCGCTCAAGCTCAACGAGGTCGTGCCCATGGTCTGGTGCGACGCGCGTGACCGCCAGTCCAGCAAGCAGGCGCTGATCTCCCTGGTCAAGCACGCTATGACGCGCCTTCCGGCGGGCACGTCGGCGTAGGAGCGAGGGACGGGCCGCGCGCGGCTCAGGCACCCGCCTGGCTGCACGGCGCGAACAGCACCTTCACCGAAACCCTCGCCTCACGGTGAACCACCGCGGGCCGGTTTCCGTTGTCAGGTCGACTTCCGGCGCGTAGAAGGGTGTTGGACTGTGCCGAATATCAGCCTCCGATTGCCGAGCGGACTGTCGGGCGGCGGTAGCCGGGCCACCGCTGTCCTGGCCGCGGGCCTGGGCATCGCCGTCCTGACGGCCGCGGTCCTCGGCTGGGACATCGCTCGGGCGGACGACGACAAGATCACCGGTAAGGCGGTCTCAGACGTCCAGCTGTCCGCGATCCTCCAGGCGGCGCACTCCTGCCCGATGGCCAGCTCGGCCCGGCTTGCCGGTCAGCTGATGGCCGAGTCCGGCCTGGAGGCGGGGGCTACGGCCACGGTCTCCGGCGGGTCCGGCATCGCCGGCATAGACGACGAGGACTGGAAGAAGTGGGCGCCGTGGGAGAACGCGCCGCGGTTCGACATCACGGCCAGCACGCTCGCGCTCGCCCACCAGATGTGCAGCCTCAGCGGCCAGGTGCGGCAGGCCGGGCTGAGCGGTGACTCGTGGCGGCTGTCGCTCGCCGCGTACCGGCTGGGTCTGCCCGCGGTGACCGAGGCCGGCGGCGTGCCGGACGAGGCCCAGCTGTACGTAAGCGAGTCCGCAGGCTACGCCGCCTACTACGCGGACCTGCCGCAGTTCGGCGGCGCCGGCGTCACCGAGGCCGTGTCAGTGGTGGCCGGCCCGCGCGCCGAGGCGACACCGCTGCCGGACGACTACGTTCCTCTGGTCAACACGGCGGGCAAGGTGTGCCCCGAGGTGACGTCCGCCGCGGTCGCGGCGGAGCTGATGGCCGCGACCGGATTCCAGGACGGCCGGCTCGGCGTGGGCGGCCGGCTCGGTGTCGCGCAGTTCCGCACGGACATCTGGCAGAAGTACGCACCGGCCGGCGCGTCCGCCTGGGAGCCGGCTTCCGCGATCCCGGCCGTCGGCCAGGTGCTGTGCCGCCTCGCCGACGAGCTGGACGGGCTCGAGGGTGACCCGTACGCGCTGGCGCTTGCCGCGTTCCATGCCGGGCCGGACACGGTTCGCCGCGCCGGGGGCCTGCCGGACGTGGTGACCCGCGCGTTCCTGCAGAAGGTGACGGACTACACGGAGTACTACCGGCTCGACTCGCGACTGAACACGCCGCCGGTGGGGCCGTCGCCGTCCGCATCGGGCGCGACGCCGACGCCCGGCGCGAAGACGCCGACCCCGACCCCGTCCGCGAGCGCCGGTCCGTCCGCGAGCGCGCCCGGGAAGCCGTCGCCGTCGGCGAGCACCAGCCCGCCCGCGCCGGTCTCGCTGCCCGGACAGATGATCGTGCACAAGGGCACCGGCAAGTGCCTGGACGCCGGCGCCGGTACGGACGGCACCTACCTGACGCTCTCCGCCTGCGACCCGGTCTCGGCCATCTCGCAGCGCTGGGACCTGCGGTTCGGCGGCACGATCGTGTCCTACAAGTCAAATCTGTGCATGGACGTCGCGTGGTCGAAGGTCGCGGACAACACCCGGGTGCAGCTGTCGAACTGCCACTCGGGCGAGGCCCAGAACTGGCGCGTCGCGGACAACACGATCTACACGAACCTGGACGCCAACTACTGCTTGGACTGGAACAGCAAAGAGACCGGCAACCCGGTCGTCATCTGGTGGTGCGTCCACCACGACAAGCAGTCCTGGACCGTCAAGTAGTAACGCAGAGTGGTGGGGGGGGGGGGGGGGGCGGGGCCCCCCCCCCGCCCCCCCCCACTGGTCTAAGAAAAAGACCAAGAAGGGAATGAAGAGGAAAAGGGGAAAGCACTCCAGCAACACCA
>NZ_JBITDX010000029.1:0-49994 GCF_044454585.1 Catenuloplanes sp. NPDC051500 | reverse complement strand
ACCCCACCCCCATTGAGTCCTCTTTTTGTCGCTCTCCCCCCCACTATCGCTGTCGTCCCCACCCACCCCCCCCCCCCCCCCGGGCGCCCCCCCCCCCCCCCCCCCCCACCACTCTGTTCGAACAGCGTGTGATCAGCGCCATTCGGTGAGTGGCGTTCGCATCGCGGGCGTGCTATCCAGTCCTGAGCACTCGGTAAGCAGGTCTTCCAAGGCCGGTCGACCAAGGGGAGACCACCATGCTCATGGGCGGGATGATGCCCGTTACCCAGCTGATAATCATGATCAGGAGTTCACCGCCGGCGAACGGGGTGACCCTGATGAAGGGCATGCCGCCCGACCGCCTCCCGGTGGTCGTGAAGGAGCTGACGCCCGCCGACCTGGCCCGGTTGCTCCCGGTGATGCAGGGTGACTTTCGCAGCCGGGTGGTCGGGATGTTGAGCGAGGCGCAGCTGATCGGCGTGGCCGCGAAGCTGCCGCCGGACGCCGCGGTGGCGGTGCTGCGCGCGCTGCCGGCCGAGCGGCTGGTCCCGCTCGCCGGCCGGCTGCCGGCCGCGGTCGCCACCGCGCTCTACGACACGCTCCCGGCGAAGGTCCAGCCGGACGTGCTGTCCCGGATGGACCCGCGGCAGGCCCAGGCCGCGGTAGCGCCACACTACGAGCGCGCGGTCGCGGACGCGCTGGCCAGGGCGAACGCGGAGGTGCTGATCCCGCACTCCGGCCCGGCCGGGATCCTGCTGGTGCCGTTGTTCGGCGGCCGGGTCGCGGTCGCGCCCCGGCACGGCGACGACGGCCGGGTCGCGGTCCGGGACGCG
Organism: Catenuloplanes sp. NPDC051500; assembly: GCF_044454585.1. Taxonomy (NCBI): domain Bacteria; kingdom Bacillati; phylum Actinomycetota; class Actinomycetes; order Micromonosporales; family Micromonosporaceae; genus Catenuloplanes; species Catenuloplanes sp. NPDC051500. Next base: position 49,182 of record NZ_JBITDX010000029.1, on the reverse strand, counting down.
GAGGAGGCCGCCTACCACCACCGGGCCAACGCGGCGCTTGCCATCACTGACGTGCCGGTCGCGGAAGAGGTGCGCGCGTATTGCGCGCAGGCCCGGCGCGACGGCCGGACGCTTGACACCGCGTTCTGGGGCAGCGACCGCCACGACAGCACGCTGAAGAGAGCGCTTGTCGGGTTGTTCCGCTGAGACGGACCGAGACGGACCGAGACGGATCGAGACGGACCGAGCCGGGCCCGCGCAGGGATCAGCGGGCCCGGGCCGGCCGGGTCAGCACGCCGTGCCGCGGCGCCAGCAGGTAGGCGAGCAGGAACACGCCGGTCAGCACAAGCACCACGGTCCCGCCGACCGGCAGGTCCCACGACCAGGACAGATACAGCCCGACAAGCGCCGAGAGCGCGCCGATCGCGGGCGCCAGCAGCATCATCACGATCAGCCGGTCGGTGAGCAGCCGGGCCGCCGCGGCCGGCGTGACAAGCAGGGCCAGCACCAGGATGTTGCCGATGGTCTGCACCGCCATCACTACCGCAAGCGTGACCAGCACGTAGAGGGTCACGTCCAGCCAGAAGACCGGCAGGCCGAGTGCGCGGGCCATCTCCCGGTCCAGCGTGACCGCGACCAGCTCCTTGTGCAGCAGCGCGACCGCGAGCACCAGGACCAGGCCGGTACCGCCGACCACAAGCAGGTCCCGGTCCGGGATGCCGGTGATCGAGCCGAACAGGAACTGCTGGAGCGATCCCGCGTAGCCGGGCGCGCGGGAGATGATCACGATGCCGAGCGCGAACGCGGCCACGAAGAAGATCCCGATCACCGAGTCCTCCTTGATCCGCCGGTTCTGCGCGAACACCGCGACAAGCAACGCGGTGATCACGCCGGCCGCGATGCCGCCCAGCACCAGGCTTCCGGAGAGCACGAACGCCACGGCCAGGCCCGGGAACACCGCGTGCGCGACCGCGTCGCCGATGAACGCCATGCCGCGCAGCACCACGTAACAGCCGACCACGCCACACATGACCGCGGACATCACCGCGACCGCGAGTGCCTTCGGCAGGAACGCCAGATCCGGGTTGACCAGGTCGGCGAGGAAGTCGAACGGTGACATCTAGATCCCCAGTGCCTTGAGCAGGTGGCTGTCCGCGCCGACCTGGAACGTGCGCATCCACACCTCGCGGTCGCGCAGCTCCTCCGCGCGGGCAGCCGCGACCACTGTGCGGTTCAACAGCACCAGCCGATCGCAGGTGTACGCCGCGGCCGCCAGATCGTGCGTGGCCATCAGCACCGCCCGCTCCCGCGCGAGCGTGCCGAACAGCGCGGTCAGCACCTCCTGCGACGGCATGTCCAGACCTGTGAACGGCTCGTCGAGAAGCAGCACGGCCGGGTCGAGCGCGAGCGCGCGGGCGACAAGCACGCGTTGCCGTTGCCCGCCGGACAGCTCGCCGACCGGGCGTTTTCGCAGGTCGCCGAGGCGTACCAGGTCGAGCGCGTCCCACACCGCCGTCCAGTGCGCGACGCGCGGACGCCGGAACAGGCCGATTCGCCGGACCAGGCCGCTGAGCACCACGTCCTGCACTGACGCGGGGAAGTCCCAGGCGAACTCGTGGCGCTGCGGGACGTACCCCGCGCTGGTGATCGTGGCCTTTCCGCCGGTCAGTGGCGTGAGACCGAGCGCGGCGCGCAACAGCGTGGTCTTGCCGGCACCATTCGGGCCGAGGAGCGCGGTGAACTCGCCCCGCGCCACGCTCATCGTCACGTCCTCAAGCGCGATCCGCCCGCCGAGCCGCACTGTCACGTTCTCCAACTCGACCACTGCCGCCGGCTGCGCCCCGCTCACGATCGCGCCCGTTCCGCCCGGCGGCGCACCGCGGCACCCCGCACACCCGCGCCGGCCAGCACCGCGACAAGCAACATCCCGGCTACGCCGGCCCACCACAACGGAAGATCAAACTCATCATCTGGTACGGGCGGGGGCGAGGCGGCCGGAAGCATGATCTCCGCCGTGCGGGCGTCGTCCGCGCTCGCCGCGTCGCCGACCGCGAAGCGCAGCGTGACCCCGGCCGTCTCCGTGCTCCCGTCCGCCAGCTCCGCGGCCACGTCAAGCGCCACCAGGTAGACGCCCGGCGCCCCGAACACCCAGTTCGCGTGCGTGTGCGTGTTCTTCTCCACCCACAGCGCCTGCGGGTACGCGTCCCTGCTGCTCCACAGCACCTGCGGCGCGCCGAGCGTCCCCGACTGGAGGAACACGGTGAGCTGCCCCGGCCCCCGCACGCCGCGCAGCTTCATGGTGACGCCGCGCCCGGCCCGTTCCAGCAGGCCCGGGTCCTGGGTGTTCCAGCCCAGCCAGACCACGCCGTCCTGCCGGGTCTGCGGCAGCACGTGCACGCGCGTGCCGGCCGGCGCGCCAAGGAACGCGTAGGCCGGATCGTCCGGCACCGCCTGCGCGGCCGCGTCCCGGACCCGGATCACCGCGTCGTCCGGGCTGCGCCACACCGGCGGTACCGTGGCGTCGTCGTGGATCTGGATCGACCAGGCACCGTCGCGGTAGCGCGGGCCGATGTCGGCGTGCCCGGTTTCCAGCACGGCGGGCCCGGTGGCCAGGGCCTGGTCCGGGGAGAGGCTCTGGGAGAGGCCGTCCGGTGACGGGACGGCCAGCAGCACGGCCACCAGGATGCGGATCGACACGGTGAGTTCCTTCTAGAAGAGACAGTGTTTGAGCGAGTCCGCGTTGAAGCGCATCATCGCCAGGTAGGTGGTGATCCGGCCGTCGAACGTGTCGCCGTAGATGTCGCAGACCGCGACGCCCTGCTCGCCCGCGACCTCGACAAGCGTGGACGAGCGGGCGCGCAGGTTCGGCTCCAGGAAGACCGCCGGGATCCGCAGCGTGCGCAGCGTCTCGGTGAGCTTCCGGCGGTCCGCGAGGCTCGGTTCCGCGGCCGGGTTCGGCGTGACGAAGCCGGCGACCGGGATGCCGTACGCGGCCGCGAGATAGCCGAACGCGTCGTGCGTGGTGACCAGGTACCGTCGCGACGCCGGGATCGACGCGATCGTCTCCGCGACATAGGCGTCGAGCGCGGTCAGTTCACGCAGGTACCGGTCCGCGTTCTGCCGGTAGGCCGTGGCGCCGGCCGGGTCCACGCCGATCAGCGTGTCCCGGATCAGCTCGGTGTACGCCTGCGCGTTCCGTACGTCCTGCCACAGGTGCGGGTCGATCTCGCCGTGCACGTGCCGGCCCAGCACCGCCTGCGGCAGCTGGTAGACGCGTTCTCCGCCGCGGCCGAGGAACCGGAACGCGGTGCCGCCGGGGATCTCCTGCAACGCCTTGGCCGGCACCTCGATCACGGTCCGGTCCGGGTCGAGCCGCCGGTCCGGGTCCGCGTGCAGGTACAGCTCGCCGGTGTCGAGGTCGGCGGTCAGGTCCGCGTGGCCGTGGCCGAGGACGTCCATGCCGGGTACGCCGTGCGGATCCACGCCGACCGCGAACGTGAACGTCCGGGGCGGGCCCAGCGGCACGGTCCCGGCGTCCGGCGTGATCGCCAGATCCGCGCGCAGTGTCAGCCGATAACGGCCCGGCTTGGTGAACGCCCAGCTCATGTGGGTATGCGCATCCGCCGGTAGCGTGATGGCGCCGCGCCCGTCCTGGATGATCATCTCCGGCTTTCCGAACGAGCCGGTCAGGTAGGCCAGCAGCTCCCCGGGCCCCTCGACCAGGTCCGCGGTGAGCCGCACGTCTGAGGAACGGGTCACACCGAAGCGCGCGCCGGTGCCGTGCGCGCGCAGGCCGAGCCAGATCGTGTCCAGGGAGACGTCCTCGACCAGCGGGATGATCTCGGCGGCGTACTTCGTGGCGCCCTCGGCAAGCGAGATGTTCGGGACGCCGTCGCGCAGGTTCGCGTCCAGCGCCTTGATCACGGCGGCCGGCTCAAGCAGCAGGTAGTTGCTGAACGCCAGGTCCGCGTAGACCGTGTTGCGCACGTCGCGGAGCGTCGGCTCGTAACCGTGCGGGTCCGCCTCGTCCGGCACCAGCGGGTCGACAAGTACGCGGTCACCGCCGACGTTGCGGACCAGGTCCGCCAGGATGCCGGTGGTGGTGACCACCTGCACCCGGTCCCCGTCGCCGGTGAACGCGGGCGGCGCCGCGCACGCACCAAGCAGCAGCACGGCCGCGACCGCAAGCCACGCCCTCATGTGTTTCTCCGTAGGCTGGTAGGCGTCGCGGGTCCGCTCCAATTCCGGTGGAGCGGACCCGCGACCCGGTCAGGACGAGACCTGGAAGGTGTACGTGGCGGTCGCGCCGCCGGCCTCGAACGTCACCGCATACGTACCGGCCGCGCTGAACGCCCAGTTCGCGTGCGCGTGCGTGCCGACCGGCACGGCGAGGCTGTCCGGCAGGCCGTCACCGGAGTCGAACAGCCGGGTCGGCGTGCCGAACGAGCCGGTCGTGTAGACGCTGAACCGGCCCGGCCCGCTGACACCTGTGAGCCGGAACGTGAGCGCGGGCGCGCCGGTGGCGCCTGTGGTGTCCCAGCCCGCGAAGAGCAGGTTCGGGTTCTGCGATTGGGGGAGCACCCAGACCGGGCTGCCGGCCGCGCCAAGGAACGACCAGGCGGTACCGCTGGGAACCGTGGTCTTCGCGGCGGCCGGGACGGCCAGGATCACGTCGGCCGGGTTGCGGTCGACAGGCGTGCTGCCGGTGCCGTCCCGCAGGTCGAGCGTGACCACGCCACCTGTGTAGTCCACATCGAGCACATCGACGTGCCCGGCGGTCAGCGTGATCGGCGCGGCCTGCGCCGTTGCGGCCGGTGTGGCCTGGGCTGGCGCGGCGATCAACGCGCCGGTGAGCGTGGCGGTCAGCACCACCGCGCCGAGCCGGCCCCTCATCGCTGCACCTGGAACGTGTAGACGGCCGGGTCGGAGGTGACTGTCTCGCCGGTCGCGGCAAGCGTGGCGGACGCGGTGACGGTCAGCCGGTAGACGCCGGCCTTGCCGAACGCCCAGTTCACGTGCGCGTGCTGGCCGGCCGCGAGCGGAAGCGTGTCCGGCAGGCCGTCGGTGTCGTCCGCGAGCACGGCCGGGACGCCGACCGCGTCCTGCGTGAAGATCGCGATGTCGCCGGGGCCGCGTACCCCCGTGAGGTTGATCTGGATCGTGTCGCCTGTGAAGACGCCGGGCTGCAGCTCCTCGGCGGAGAGGCCGGCGAAGAGCAGCTCCGGGTTCTGGACCTCGGGGAGCACCCAGACCGGCGCGCCGGCCCGGCCCAGGAACGCGTAGGCCGGATCGGCCGGGATCGTGGTCCTGGCCTGGCTCTTGACAAGCAGCACGGCCTCGGAGGGGGCGAACTCGGCGTCGGACTCCTCGTCGTGGATCGCGAGTTCCAGCTCGCCGTCCTCGAATTCGACGTCTATCGCGTCGACGTGGCCGGTGCTGAGCACGGCCGGCGCCGGGTGGGCCTGTGCCGGGCCGGCGGCCGCGACCAGGGCGGCCGCGACCGCGCCGGTCCCGGCGAGCAGGCGGAGGGTGTGTCGCATGCGGTGTGTCTCCTCGGATTTTCGGCGCGGTCCGCTGTGGACCGGCGCTGGGTAAACGATAATCGTTTTCATTAAGCGGAGGGAAGTGTGTCCTGGGTCACCGTCTGCCCGTGCCCGGAACGGAGACGGGTGGATCAGTTCGGCGGGAGTGCTTCGGTGCGCCGCCGGCCGAGGGCGATCGCGCCGAAGCCGGCGACGACGAGCGCGAGCCCGGCGGCCACGATGGACAGCACACTCGTCCCGGTGAACGCGAGCGCGCCCGAGCCGCCTGAGGCCCCGCCCGGCGACCCGCCCGGCGACCCGCCCGGCGACCCGCTCGACGGGCCGGCGGCGAGACCGGCCGCCGGGTCGGTGGCGTCGCCGACCGCGACGGTGAGCGTGCGCGTGTCCGTCACCGCCGTGCCGGCCGTCGTGGTCGCGGACATCTCCACGGACAGGCGGTAGAGGCCGGGCCGGGTGAACGCCCAGTTGCCGTGCGCGTGCGTGTTGAGCGGGATGGCCAGCTTCTGCGGCATCGGCCGTGTGGAGTCGAACAGCACCTGCGGCGTGCCGAACGAGCTGGTCAGGAACAACGCGAACGCGCCGGGACCGTCGACGCCCTTCAGCGACCAGGTGACGTCGCCGCGGAGGGCGGACGTGACCGAGGAGTGCTGGGTGTTCCAGCCGGGCCAGACGATCCCGGCCTGCTGGGTCTGCGGCAGCAGGTGGACCTGCGACCCGGCCGCGCCGAGGAACGCATAGCCGCCGCCGGCCGGCACCGCGATCCTCGCCTTGTCCGTCACCTTCAGCACGACGTCGGAGAGTTCGCGCCAGGCGGGTGGGTTTGTGGCGTCGTCCTTCAGCCGGATCCGCCAGACGCCGCCGTCGAGCTGCGGGCCCATGTCCACGTGCCCGTCGCTGATCACCGTGCCGGCGGCGTTCGCGGCCACCGCCCCGGCCGTGGCGTCCGCCGCCGTGGCGTCCGCCGCCGTGGTGGAGGGCAGGCCCTTTGCCGCAGGCATCCTCGGCACACCTACTGAACGCCCGGCCCCGGCCGGATCCCCGATCGTGGGGACCTCGACCGTGTAGACCGCTGACGTCGTTCTGCCGTCCTGCCCGGCCGTGAAGCCGAGCCGGTAGACGCCGCTCGTGTCAAAGGTCCAGGCCACGTTCTGCACACGTCCGCCCGGCTTGAGCGTGGTGGCCGCCGGCCCGTCGCTGTCCAGCAGCACCGTGGGCGCACCCCAGGGCGACACCGTGTAGGCCGCGAACCCGCCGGGACCGTCCACCGAGTCGAGGCGGAGCGAGATCGCGCCCCCGTCTCGTACCCCGGTGGTGTCCATCGCCGGGAAACGGGAGCCACCTGCGGACAGTGACCAGACCGCGCGGCCGGGCGCGCCGAGGAACGCGTAGTGCGGATCGTCCGGAACGGTCGTGGCCAGCCCGCCACCGGGCCCGAGCACCAGCCCGGCGGGTTCGCGTACCGCGCCCGCCGCGTCCCGGAGGTGCACCGACAGCGCGCCGTCGTCGCCGGCCGAGATCGCGATGAGGTCGGCGTTGTCCGCGCCGGGATTCACGGGAGCGGCGAGTGCCGTGCCTGGGATGAGGGCGACCGCAAGCGCGGCGGCCGCGGCGAGGGTTCTCATGGGTTCGTCTCCTTCGCAGAGGTCAGGGCGAGGTCACGGCCGCGCTGTTCGGCTTCGGCGAGTGCCGCGGCCATCCGCTGCCGCCGTCGTCGGCGGGCCAATATCACGCCCGCGATGAGCAGCAGAAACGCGCCGATCATCGCCAGTTGGGACCAGGGCACGAGCCACACTGTGGTACGGGTGACCGCGCGATCGAGTGCCTGTCCGTCGACGGTCCTCGGCGTCACCGAGGTCTCCACCGAGGCCCGGAACAGTGGCCACACCCCGCCGGTGTGGACGGTCGCGCGCACCGTCCCGCCCGGCAGGAGCTGTGGCAGGCCGGAACCCTCGAAGACCGTGCCGTGGGTACGGACGGCAGGCGTGCCGGTGAGCCGCACGTTCCCGGTGTTCGCGACGGTGAACGCGGCGGTAAGCGTGGGGAGGCGGGCCGGGTTCCAGCCGGTGTGGCGCACGATCTCCAGGTCGCGGATCGCCAGCTCCGGCCGCAGCGCACCTGTGACGCGCAGGTACACGCGCGTCCCGACCCGGTGATCGACCGAGACCGCGGACCCGTCCGGCGCGACCCCCTGCCCGGTCAGCGACGCCACGACACCGCCGACATGATCACCGGGCGTCGCGTCGTCCGGCACCACCACCGCAAGCGGCACGATCACGCGGGACGCCGCGGGCAGCTCGACGGTCTCCCGCTCCGGCGTGATCCACGCTCCGGCACCGGCCGGCTCGCGATCCGCCGCCAGCAGGTCGAAGCCGCCGTCCGGGGTGGTCAGCGCGTCGCTGGCATAGATTCGCAGCGTGAGCGCCTGCGCCGAATGATTGGTGACGGTCACGCGATCGGTGAGCGTGGCACCGGGATCGAGCTTGTAGTCGAGCGCGGCCCGCCCGTCCGGCCCGGCCGGCCCCGAGGGAGCGACGGACCAGGTGATCGCGGTCGCGGGCGGTGCCGATGCGACAGGTGCTGCGGCTGCCGGCACCGGCGCGACTGGTGTGGGGACGAACAGCAGTGACGTCAGGAACAGCGAAATAGTTCTGTGCACTGTGGAGGATTCCGCTTCGGGGGAGGTGGCGGGACGGCGGCGCCTGGGGTGGACCGGCCGCCGTCCCGCCCGGGGAAGGATCAGATGGCGGTGAGCGTGAGCGTGCCGGTGTAGGTGCCGGCCGCGGTCTCGGTGGGCACGCTCAGCCGCAGCTGGGCGTCGAGCTTCGCGGTGCCTCGGCCGGCGCCGGCCGGAGCGGAGGCGAGCAGCGCGCCTGAGGCCAGCCCGGAGGCGACAGGCCCGGCCACCGCGCCCTGCTGCGCGCCCTGGGAGGTGAGCGACGGGGTCCAGCCCAGGTGTTCGCCGCCGAACGACGCGCCGTCCGCGGTCCGGAAACCGCCGGAGACCTGGCCGGACACGCTCCAGCCGGGGGTGCCGGCGCGGGTGTCGGTGACAGTGACCGGGCGGAGCGCGCCGCCGGTCTCCCAGCGGTCACCCGCGGGAGAGAGCGCGGCCGGCGGGAGCACTACCGCGCGGTCCGCCGGCAGCACGCTGATCACCAGCGCGCCGGCCGTGGCGTCGATCGAGGCGGTGACGCTCTTCTGCGTACCCCCGCTGCCCTGGTCGTCGGTGACGTGAAGCGTGACCGGGGCGCTCGTCGTGCCGTCCGCGAGTCTGACCTGGTATTCAGTGTTGCCGAGTGCCCTGGTCGCGGTGAAGCGGTAGGCGGCGCCGGTCTCGCCCGGAAGCTCGGTGAACGCGTCCGTGCCGGGGCGGCGGCTGTACCAGCGGTAGTCGGTGGACGGGCCCTGCGGCGTCTGGACCGCCTGGAGCGTCACGGTCTGACCGGCCGGATAGGACTCGGCGAGTCCGGTGACGGCCAGGGACCGGGCGTCGCCGACAAGGAAGCGGTAGTCGATCGGGCCGGTGGAGACCGCGGTGCCGTCAGTGAGTACGGCGTCCGCCCGCCAGGTGAGCGTGTAGTGGCCGGTCGCGCCGAACACCCAGCTGGCGTGCGCGTGCGTGTGGACCGGTACGTCGAGGTGGTCGGGCAGGCCGTCCGCGGTGCGGAAGCGGACGGACGGCGCGCCGAGCGAGCTGGTGTCGAAGACCGTGACCGCACCGGGACCGTCCACGCCGACCAGGCTGAGCCGGATCGAGTCGTCGCGGAACGTGCCGGAGGCGAGCGCCGTGGTGTTCCATCCCGGCCAGAGCAGGGCCGGGTCCTGGACCTGCGGAAGCATCCAGATCGGAGTGCCGGGCGCGCCCAGGAACGCGAACGCGTCCAGGCCGGGGACCTCGGTGCGCGCGCCGGGCAGCACCTGGAACGTGACGTCCTCGACCGCGCGGGAGACCGCGGGGCTGACGGTGTCGTCGTTGACGCGCAGCTGGAGTGCGCCGTTCGTGTAGCGGATGTCGATCGCGTCGGTGTGGCCCTGCGACAGGACCACCGCCCCGGCCGCGTGCGCGGGCGCCGCCAGCCCGCAGAGGAGCAGCAGCGCAGCCTTCAGCGCTGTCGCGCGTCGTCTCATCGGACCTACCTTCCCTGGCTTTCATGAAACTGAAAACCGTTCCCATTAAGAGGCATGCGGAAGGTAGCACGGCGCGCGGCCGGGTGTCGATCGAGCTTCGGTGCGGGCGTCCTCGCCCGGCGAGCTGTGCGGGAGCGGCACCGGTGGCCCGGCCTGCGGTGGCGACGCGGTGAACGGCGTAACCGTGAACTGGAACCGTTGTGCCGCCGGGTAACCCGTCGTGTCGTTGTCGTCGGGGCCGGTCAATCAGCTGATCTCGGATGATATGACGCGATCGGTATGAATAAATGTTGTGAGAGCGTGTTCCGATCCTCCCGGCCGCCCTAGATGATCAGTTTCATCGATGGATGCGATGCATCCTGGCCTGGGGAGGCAAAGCTTGAGATCTTCTCTCGCGTTGGCCGGCATCACGGTGCTGGTCGGCAGCGGTCTCGCGGTCGTCGGCACCAGCGCGTCGGCCGCGCCGCAACCCGCACCCGAGTCGTCCGCGCTCGTCGCGGACGCGAATGCCGCGCTCACCGCGCACTCGGCCGCGGTCAAGGGCTCGGCAAAGGACCGGTTCGCCGTGTTCAGCAGCAAGAAGGACCGCGGCGGCGGCGCGGTGGTCCGCTACACCCGGACCTACGACGGGCTGCGGGTCGCCGGCGGCGATGTGATCATCCGGACGGACGCGCGCGGCGACTACGCGAGCAGCTCGGCCGGGCTCGGCGCGCCGCTCACGCTCGGTACCAAGCCCACCGTGACGTCGAGCGGGGCCAAGGAGACCGCGACCGGCGAGTTCAGCGGGAAGATCTCCGAGGCCGGGGCGCCGGAGCTGTTCGTCGACGCGAGTGACGGGGTGGGCCGGCTCGCCTGGGAGACCGTGCTGACCGGCATGGGCGCGGACGGGCAGACGCCGTCGAAGCTGCACGTGATCACCGATGCGCGGACCGGCGCGGTGATCCGGGAGTTCGACGAGTTCAAGACCATTACCGGTGAGGGCCACGGCATCTACTCCGGCCAGGTCCCGATCGAGACCACGCAGTCGGGCACGTCGTACAGCCTGATCGACCCGGATCACGGCAACGGCCGCACCTGCGACATGAACAACACCACCGGGGGTACGTGCACCACGTTCACTGACGCGGACAACGTCTGGGGTAACGGCACGAACGCGAACCGGCAGTCCGCCGCGGTCGACGCGCACATCGGCGCGTCGCTCACGTTCGAGTACTTCCTCGACGTACACGGCCGGAACGGCATCTTCGGCGACGGCCGGGGCGTGCCGTCGCGGGTGCACTACGGCAACAACTACGCGAACGCGGGCTGGGACGGCGCGCAGATGACCTACGGCGACGGCTCGGGCAACGCGCGCCCGCTGGTGTCGCTCGACGTGGCCGGCCATGAGATGTCGCACGGCGTCACCGAGAACGTGGTGCCCGGCGACCTGACCTACGCGGGCGAGTCCGGTGGCCTGAACGAGGCGACGAGCGACATCTTCGGCAACATGGTGGAGTTCTTCGCGAACGCGCCGGGCGACCCGGGCGACTACGACATCGGCGAGATGATCGACATCCGCGGGAACGGCACGCCGCTGCGGTACATGTACAACCCGACGCTTGACGGCAGCTCGCACGGCTGCTGGTCGTCGAGCACCCGCAGCATCGACGTGCACTACTCGTCAGGTGTGGCGAACCACTTCTTCTTTAACCTGGCCGAGGGCAGCGGCGCCACGCCGTACGGCACGTCCCCGCTCTGTGGCACGGCGCCGGCGGTGACCGGCATCGGGCGGGACAAGGCGGAGAAGATCTGGTTCCGCGCGCTCGACAGCTACTTCGTGTCGAACACGTCGTACGTGAACACCACGACGCCGTCGAACACGGCGCGGGCGTACACGCTGGCTGCGACGTCCGACCTCTACGGCCTGTGCGGCGCCGAGTACAAGGCCGTGCAGGCGGCCTGGACCTCGGTGAACGTCGCCGGCACGGACGGGGACAACTGTGTGGCGAACAACTTCTCGGTCGCGCTGAACCCGGCCGCGGTGACGCTCGACGCGGACACCTCGGCCACCACCACGTTCTCCACGACTGTGATCGCGGGTGAGCCGGAGGAGGTCGTCTTCTCCACCGGTGCGCTGCCGGCCGGCGTCACAGTCGCGTTCTCCGCGCCGTCCGTCACGGCCGGTGAGTCGGTCGAGGTGACGGTCTCGGTGTCGAGTGCGGCGGGCAGCGGGACGTACCCGATCACGCTTGTCGGCACGTCGCCCTCGGTGTCGCGGACCGCGTCGCTGAGCCTGACCGTCAACGGCGCGCCGGGCTGCTCCGGTGCGAACGAGACGGACCGGGTGATCTCGGACAACACCACGATCGAAAGCCCGATCACGATCAGCGGATGCGCGGCGACACCGTCCACGATCTCGCAGGTCACGGTCGACATCACGCATACCTGGCGCGGCGACCTGGTGGTCACGCTCGTGGCGGAGGACGGGAGCACCTACCTGCTGCACAGCCGGACCGGTGGCAGCGCAGACGACCTCAAGCAGACGTTCGCGGTGAACCTCTCCTCGGAGACCGCGAACGGCACCTGGAAGCTCCGGGTGCAGGACGCGGCCGCCGGTGACGTCGGCACGCTCAACCGCTGGGCTCTTTCTCTCTAGAAATCACGCTATAGCGGCCGGTGACCCGACATGGGTTACCGGCCGCTATGTGAACACTTGTTGTAATCTTGCAATAACTGAGCGTCAGTTGTCGCAAGAAGGCGGGCCCGCGTGACCATAGGGACGGAAGAACGCCGGGCCGACGCGCTCGCCGCCGTCCTCGATCTGCACGAGGGCCGCTCCGCAGGTGACCCCCGCGCGATCCTCGGCCCGGTCATCGAGGCCCGCCGCATCGCCGAGGAGCTCGGCGACGAGGACTCCGCCCGCCGCGCCGTCCTGCTCCACGCGGATGTGCTGCTCCGCGAGGGCCGCCTCGCCGAGGGCGGCAGGATGGCCCAGCAGGTCCTCGCCTGGGCCGAACAGCACGACCGCCCCTACCTGCGCGCCCGCGCCCACCGCGAGCTGGCGCTCTTCCACCGGCTGGTCGGCGAGTTCTCCGACGCGCTCGCGCACGCGGTGCAGTGCGCGTCCGAGTTGGAGGACGCGCCGCCCGGCACCCGCGCGCAGCACCTGATGATGCTTGCCGTCTCGCTCGACGACAACGGGCGCTTCGACGACAGCGACCGGCACTACCGGGTCATCCTGGAGATCGCGGCGCAGATTGAGGATCACGCGCTCACGCTGCGGGTGCTCAACAACATGGCGTACAACGCGTACGAGTCGCAGGACGAGTCCGAGGCGATCGCGCTCACCGAACTGATGCGCCAGGCCAGCGCGCGCTTCGCCCATCCGCTGGCCGCCAAGGAGTGCGACACCGTCGCGCGCGTCGAGATGATGGGCGGCCGCTACGACGCGGTCGAGCGGACGCTTGACGGCGCGCTCACCGGCACGCTTCCCGACCACGACGGCGACGGCATCGTGGAGTGTCTGCTCACGCTCGCCGAGGCGCGCCGCCTGGCCGGCCGGCACGAGGACGCGCAGGTGGCGCTGGACCGCGCGGTCGTGCTCTGCGACTCGGCCGGGCACGTGGGCCTGCGCGCCCAGGCCCGGCAGGAGCAGGCCGCGCTGCACGCCGCGACCGGACGCTACCGGGAGGCCTACGAGGAGCACCGGGTCTTCCACGCGGAGTCGACAGCGCTCTACCGCGAGCGCCAGCAGGCCCGCGCGTTCGCGTTGCAGGCGCTGTTCGAGGCGGACGAGGCCCGGCGCGCCTCCGAGCGCTTCCGCGAGATGGCCCACCGGGACGCGCTGACCGGCCTCTACAACCGGCGGTACGTGGACGAGCGGCTCCCGGTCCTGCTCACCGAGTCCGCCGCGGGCCGTGGCCCGCTGTCCATCGCGATCGTCGACCTGGACCACTTCAAGCGGATCAACGACACGCTCTCCCACGCCACCGGCGACACAGTGCTGCAGCAGGTCGCGATCCTGCTCCAGGAGGCGGCGGAGCAGGGTGGCATCGCAGCCCGGCTCGGCGGCGAGGAGTTCCTGCTCATCATGCCGGAGACCGCGGCGGACGAGGCGTTGCGCCGGGCAGAGCGGCTGCGCCGACGGGTGCGCACCCACGCGTGGGCGCCGCTGACCGGGATCCTGCCGGTCACCACGAGCATCGGCGTGGCCACCGCCTCGTCCGGTGGGTCAGGCATGGCCGCGCTGCTCGCGGACGCGGACCGGCGCCTCTACGCCGCCAAACGAAGCGGCCGGAATCGGGTTGTGGCCTGAACGGACCGGCCGCGTCACCAGGGGAATGACCCCACAAGAGGCGATAGATCATCCTTACGTGCCGACGATGGATGTCTATTTAGCGACTTGGTATGCCGGGAGGCTGAATGAGAACGGAATGAGACAGTCTCACTCAACATTCCCGGTGATTATGAGCCACATGATGGCACTCATTTATCGAACTATGACGCGCATTGTCGCGCTGGTCGCCGTGGCGGCGACCGCCGGCCTGGCCGCGATCTCGCCGGCCTCCGCCCACCCCGGCCAGTGCACGCGGCGCCTGGTCACAGTGACCTTGACCGATGGCCGCGACGCGCCACGTTATCGGCTGGCGACCTGGCTGTGCAAGCCCCGGAGGGCGTCGTCAGTGGTGCAGGTGCTCATGTCCGGATTCACCTACGATCACCATTACTGGATCAATACCGGTTATGCGCAGGAGGCGATCCGCGCCGGGCACGCGGTGCTCTATGTGGACCGAATAGGAGTCGGCGAGAGCGATCGCCCGCCAGCCGATCAGGTCACCGCGGACACCGAGGCGTACGTCGCGCACCAGCTGGTGCAGCGGCTGCGCGGGGAGCACCGGTTCCGTACCGTCGTCGGGGTCGGGCACTCCTACGGCTCGCTGGTCTGGGCGGCGGAGGCGTACCGGTTCGACGACGTGGACGCGTTCGTGCTCACCGGCTTCATGCACGCGGCGGACGTGCCCACCCAGCTGATGATCCGCGCCCACCTCTACCCGGCCGGCGCTGATCCCCGGTTCGCGCACGTGCCGGACGGCTACCTCACCACGATGCCGGACTTCCGCCGCCAGGCCTACCTGTACCGGCCCGGGACGACAGACCGCATGGTCGACGTGGACGAGCGGATGAAGGTCACCGGCACCACAGGCGAACTGGCCTCGCTGAAGAACCTGTCCGACCCTGCCTACACAAGCGGCATCCGACGGCCCGTGCTGCTGCAGATGGGCACGAACGACGCGTTGTTCTGCAACGCGCTGACCGGCATCTCCTGTGCCACCCCGGCCGAGCTGTGCCGGCGGGAACGGGCGCTGTTCCCGCGGACGCCGCTGTCCGCCACGGTCGTGCGCGACACCGGTCACACAATCCTCTACCACCGTGCGTCGTGGCAGGCCACGGTGACCGCGATCGACTGGATCGACCACACGGTACGCCGTGCCCCGGCGCCGCGTGCGGTGATCAACTGCGGATAGGTTGAACCCTGCGGGCCCGCGGACGTATCCATGGTGGATCAACCTTTCACCATCGGGGGCCCGTCACATGAGCAACACCGTCATACGCGTCCTGCGGCCGGTCGGAATCACGGTGGCCGCGATCATCGCCGTCCTCCTGGTGGTGGTGATCGCGCTGTTCGCCTGGCCGCTGGACGGCGACGGCCTGCACCCCGCAGCACAGCGCCTGAGCTTCGCGGAGGCGCAGGCCCGGATCGTCGCGGCCGAGGCGAGGGAGCAGGCCGACCCGGCGCTACGGCCCGAGTGCCGCTCCCGGTCGCTGATCCACGACGGGAAGCCGGCCGCGGCGTCAGTGCTGATGCTTCACGGCTTCACCGCCTGCCCGGCCCAGTTCGGCGAGCTGGCCCAGCTCTTCTTCGACAAGGGCTACAACGTCTACGTGCCGCTGGCGCCCGCGCACGGCTTCCCGGACCGGAGCGCGCTGCCGTCGCTGCGTGCAGAGGAGCTGATCGAGTACGCCTCCGGCGCGCTCGACGTGACCCAGGCGCTCGGCAGCGGTGACACCGGCGTGATCGGGCTGTCCGGCGGCGGCGTGCTCGCCACCAGGATCACCGCGGACCGCCCGGACGACGTGCGGCACCTGCTCGCCATCTCGCCGTTCTACCGCCCGGCCGCCGCGCAGGCGCCGTCGATCATCGTGAAGCCGTTCACCGTCCTGTTCGGATTCCACCTCGTGCCGGACCACGTGAACGGCGCGAACCTGTCCTTCTACGCGCTCAGCCAGTACCTGCGCCTCGCCGAGACGATCGACACCGGCCGTACCGGCGGGAACCTGGCCTCGATCGCGGTCGTCACCAGCCCGAACGACGGTGACATCGACCTGGCGCGGGCCGTCTCGGTGCCGCTCGACATCGCGGACGCGCGCGGGCTGAACCTGCTGACCCACGAGATCCCGGCGGACCTCGGCGTCGGGCACGACGCGGTCGACCCGGGCGACATCGGCGCGGCCAAGACCGACCTGTACCCGCGCTACCTGCGGCTCTACCAGGGCTCCGCCGACTGACCGCGGCCACATGACGCCGGCCACGTGCACGGCCGCCCAGGCGCGTTCCGCGTCGCCACCGTCACTGGTAGAGCACGGCCTTGATCTCGGCCGAGTCGATGTTCGTCTTGTCGTACCAGAAGTAGCCGGTGTCGACGGTCTTCTCCAGGGCCTCGCCGCGGATCGCCTTCATCGCGGCCTTGACCAGCTCCGCACCCATGCCGACCGGGTTCTGCGTGATCGCGCCGGCCATCACGCCGGACCGGATCGCGTCCAGCTGCGCGCGGCCGGAGTCGAAGCCGATCACCGTGACGCCTGACGTGCCGGACTCCTGCACGCCTCGGACCACGCCGATCGCGGAGCCCTCGTTCGCGCCGTAGATGCCCTTGACGCCCGGATTCGCCCGGAGGATCGACTTGGTGATGTCCGCGGACTTCGCCTGGTCGCCGTCGCCGTACTGGACCGGAAGCAGCTGGATGCCGGGCGCATTGGCGGACATCCAGCCGGTGAAGCCGTCGCGCCGCTGCTGGCCGGTCAGGCTGGTCTGGTCGTGCACCACGAGCGCCACCTGCCCGGAGCCGCCGATCAGCGCGGACATGCGCTTCGCGGCCTCGCCGGCGGCGGCCAGGTTGTCGGTGGCGGCGGTGGTGAGCGGCACCTGCGAGTCCACCCCGGAGTCGAACGCGATCACCGGGATGTTCTGCGCCTTCGCCTGCTGCAACAGGCCCTCCGCGGCCCTGGAGTCGAGCGCGGCGAAACCGATCGCGTCCGGCTTCTTCGCGATCGCGTTGGTGAGCATGGTGATCTGCGCCTCGACCTCCTTCTCGGTGGCCGGTCCCTCGAAGCTGATCGTGGCGTCCGACGACAGCGCCTCCTGCTCCGCGCCCTTCTTCACGGCCTGCCAGAACTGGTGCTGGAAGCCCTTGGAGACGATCGCGATGTAGGGCTTGTCGGCACCGGCACCGGCACCGCGGTTGCACGCGGCGAGCCCGGCCACGGCCAGTCCACCGATCAGAAGCTGACGTCTGCGCATGGGACCACTCCTACTCAGAGGGCCGTCCGCCGCCGTGCCATGTCGGCGTAGACGGCGACGAGGATGACGATGCCGAGGATGACGTTCTGCCACTCCTGCGGGATGGACAGCAGTTGCAGGCCGTTGTTGAGCACCGAGATGATCAGCGCGCCGATCACGGTGCCGACGATCGAGCCCTTGCCGCCGGAGAGCGAGGTGCCGCCGATCACCACGGCGGCGATCGCCTGCAGCTCGTAGCCGGCGCCGGTGGCGGGTTGCGCGGAGCCGAGCCGGGCGGAGATCATCACCCCGGCCAGGCCGGTGAACAGGCCGGCAAGCGTGTAGACCGCGATCTTCCAGCGCGTCACGTCGATGCCGGAGAGCGCGGTGGCCTCCTCGTTGCTTCCCATCGCGAACGCGTACCGGCCCAGCACGCTGCGGCGCAGCAGCACGGCCGCGACCGCGGTGGCGGCGATCAGTACAAGCACCGCGTTCGGAAAGTCCGGGATGAGCGTGCCGGTGGAGAGCAGCAGGTAGCCGGGGGAGTCGTTGAAGTAGATCGGCGTGCTCTCCGAGACCACGAGCGCAAGCCCCTGCGCGACGAGCATGGTGGCAAGCGTGGCGATGAACGGCGGCAGCCCCAGCCGCGCGGTGTTGACACCGTTGACGACACCGATCAGGCCGCCGAACAGCACCGCGAGCAGCACGCCGAGCGGCCACGGCAGACCCCAGGTGACCACGAACGTGCCGGACATGACCGCGCACAACGCCATGCCGGTGCCGATCGACAGGTCGATGCCGCCGGTCACGATCACGAACGTGGTGCCGAGCGCGAGCAGGCCGATCACCACAGTGGAGAACAGGATGTTCACGACGTTGCCGTAGGTGCCGAACATCGGCGTGGCGATCACGAAGCAGATCGAGATGACGATCAGGCCGGCGAACGCGAGCAGCTGCTGAAGACGGGCGATCATCAAGTACTCCGCTCGGTGGCCAGACGCATGATCCGTTCCTGGGTGACCTCGGCCGCGGACAGCTCCCCGCTGATCCGGCCGCCGCTCATCACCAGCACGCGGTGCGCCATCCGCAGGATCTCCGGCAGCTCGGAGCTGATCATGACGATCGACCTGCCCTGCGCGGCCAGCTCGTTGAGCAGCTGGTAGATCTCCTCCTTCGCGCCGACGTCGATGCCGCGGGTGGGCTCGTCGACGATCAGCAGGTCGCAGTCGGCGGCCAGCCAGCGGGCGATGACGACCTTCTGCTGATTGCCGCCGGAGAGGTTGCGCGCCTCCTGGCGTACCCCCGGAGTCCTGATCTTCAGGGTCTTGATCTGGTTCTCCGCCGTGTCGCGGACCGCGCCGTCGTCGACGAACCCCGCCCGGGACAGCGTGCCGCTCAGCGCGGAGAGCGCGATGTTCGCGGCCACGGACTGGTCGAGCAGCAGCCCGAACTGCTTGCGGTCCTCGGAGAGGTAGCCGATCCGCAGCGCGGCGGCCTGCGCGGGATTGCGGATCCGCACGGCCCGGCCACGCACGCTTACCGTGCCTGCGGTGATCGGGTCGGCGCCGACGATCGCGCGGGCCAGCTCGGTGCGGCCCGCGCCCATCAGGCCGGCGATGCCGAGGATCTCGCCCTCGCGCACCTCGAAGCTGACGTCCCTCAACAGGTGTTTCGTCGTCAACCCGTCGACCCGCATGATCGTCGGCCGCGTCGCGCGCACGCCGGCCGGTGCCGCGTCCACCGTCAGCTCGCGGCCGACCATCATCGAGATGATCTGCGGCAGCTCGGCCTCCGCGGTCGCGACAGTGCCGGCGAAACGGCCGTCGCGGATCACCGTGATCCGGTCGGAGACGCGTTTCAGCTCCTCCAGCCGGTGCGAGATGTAGATGACGCCGGTACGCGGCCCGGTGAACCGCCGGATCAGGCCGTGCAGCACCTCCACCTCGGCGTCGTTGAGCGCGGCGGTCGGCTCGTCCATGATCAGCACGCGTGCCTCGCGGGACAGCGCCTTGGCGATCTCCACCATCTGCTGGCGGGCCACGGTCAGGCCGCCGACAAGCGCCGTCGGCTCCAGCGGCAGGCCGAGACGGTCCAGCAGCTCGGCGGTGCGCAGGTTGAGTGTCCGCTCATCGACGAACAGGCCGAGGGTACGAGGTTCGCGCCCGATGAAGACGTTCTGCGCGACGGTCAGGTCCGGCATCAGGTTGAACTCCTGGTGCACGATGCTGATCTCCCGTGAGTGCCGGGGATCGAGCACCGCGCCGTCCAGCCGGAAGTGCCCGGCGTCCGGGCGGAGCGCGCCGGTCAGCAGCTTCATCAGGGTGGACTTGCCGGCGCCGTTCTCGCCGACAAGCGCAAGCACCTCGTTGTGCCGCAGGTCGAGGTGCATGTCCTGCAACGCCTGCACGCCGGGGAAGCCCTTGCTCACGCCGTCGGCCTCGAGCAGGCGGGTGGGGCTCATCGGCATGAAGTCATCAGACATCTGACCTTTGAGCTATGTCAATGCTTCGATGTCGCTCACCCTCGGAGGCCCACCGCGATCGACCCGATGTTTCGTGCGTCCCCGCTCAGGCGGTCCGGGTGAGCAGGGCTTCGGTTGCCGGGCCCGCCGTCGAGGGGAAGTCGAAACGGGCCGCGCCGGCCTGCACTGTCACCACGTGCACGCCGAGGTACCGGGTGTCCGGGGTGGCGTACACCGCGCTGATCCTGGCCCGGGGCAGCACCGTGCGCGCAAGCGAGAGATCGTCGCCACCCGGCGAGAACGCGGCGCGGTGGTGGAGGAACAGGAGCTCCCGGTCGTCGGTGACGGTGATCGAGGCCAGCAGCGTCACCGGCCGGACCGCGCGGTAGAGCCGCTCGACCGGCGAGACCGGCGTGACCACCTGCCGGCCGCCCACGTTGAGCAGGCGCATGCGCGGTTCCCGGGCCATGATCCGCTCGAAGTCGGTCACCAGCCCGGCCTCCTGACGACCAAGATCAAGACGCGGTGGGTACGGGTGGGGGCCGGGGCCCGCGGCCGGGCCCTCCGGCAGGTATCCCCGCCGGAGCAGCCGGACCAGATCGAGGACCGGCCCGTCGGCGGAGCCGTTGTAGTGCACGCTCACCGCGCCGCCGTCGATCGTGAACACGGTCAGGCACCCGTCAAGCAGGTGCGTGCTGTCCTGCACCGCCGCGATCCGGTCGAGCGGCAGGCGTATCGCGTCGTAGGTGTGGTCGCGCCGGCTCAGCACCACGAAGCTCTCCTCGTCCACCGCGAGCAGGTGGTCGTAGAGGTCCATGTCCGCCGTGGCGTTCCGCCGCTCGATGTCCCGGGGGATCTTCAGCATCAGCCGGTACGCCGCCGGGTCCAGGCCCGCGCCGCGGTACAGGCGGGGCACGTCCTCGACCGTGCGGACCTCGTCGATCCACGGCCCGAATCTGTCGAACTCCGGCGTGCGGTAATTGCTGATCACGCCCGGAGCCTAGCGGGCGGTGGGCACCCCCGTACGCGCCGTTTCCGCTCCGCGGAGGTGACCGGCGGCGGAGATCGCGGCTCGGCCCCGGCCCCGCGGAACCGGCTCCGAACGGCGGCCCGAAGCGGAGCGCCAGCGGAGTCTTCGGGCCGCCGGAGGTTGGCCCGCGGGAGCGTGCGGGCCGGGCCACCGCGGAAGCGGGAAAGTGATCCGGCTCTTGCTGTTGTTGCCGGTCAGGCAGGGGAGAAAATGGGTGGTTAACGTTGTGAAATCGGGTAAATCCGTGCCCATGACCACACAGGGCGGCCGAGGCCGTCTCCGCCGCAGCAGGGTGGACGGTCCCGGGCTCAGCCGCCGTCGCCACGGCAGCGGCTTCAGCTACCGGGACGCGCACGGCCGGGTGATCACGGACGCGGACACGCTGCGCCGGATCCGTTCGCTTGCCATCCCGCCGGCCTGGCGGAACGTGTGGATCTCGGCGGACGCGCGCGGCCACGTGCAGGCCACAGGCGTCGACGATGCCGGGCGCAAGCAGTACCGCTACCACGACGACTGGCGGACCGCGCGGGACGTGAAGAAGTTCGACCGGGTGCTCGACGCCGCCCGGCACCTGCCGTCCATGCGCGCCCGCGTCCGCCGCGACCTGACCGGCCGTGGCCTCACCCGCGACCGGGTGCTCGCGGCGAGCGTGCGCATGCTCGACCTCGGCCTGTTCCGGGTCGGCGGCGAGGTCTACGCGACCCGCAGTGAGGACCCGTCGTTCGGCCTCTCCACGCTCCGCGCCGACCACCTCTCCATCCACGGCGGCGTCGCCACGCTCTGCTTCACCGGCAAATCCGGCGTCGAGCACTGCATCACCATCGAGGATGCCCTGGTCGGGGCGGTCCTCCAAGGCCTCAAGAAACGCCGCCACGGCGCCGAACGACTGCTCGCCTACTGGGACCCCGCCGCCCGCCGATGGGCCGAGATCTCCGCCGACTCGATCAACTCCTACCTGCGCGAGATCAGCCACCGCCGGATGACCGCAAAGGACTTCCGCACCTGGCACGGCACGGTCTCCGCCGCGGCCGCGCTTGCCGCCGAGGGTCCCCGCCCGACCCCGGCGAAGCGCCGCCGGGTGGTGGCGCGGGCGATGAAGCAGGTCGCGGCGGCGCTCGGCAATACGCCCGCGGTGGCCCGCGCCTCCTACGTCGACCCGCGTGTGGTCGAGCACTACGAGAAGGGCGGCGAGTTCGTCACCGGCAGTGAACGCGAGGTGCGCGAACTCCTCCAGAAACCCTGACAGCCGATCGTCCGCTCCCGTGGTGGCCGGTATTTGATGCAGTGAACGGGCTGCTGGGGACGTAAGGATCTCACCAGCCGTTCGGCGGGGCCTCGATGTGGACGGCTTTGGTGGCGGTGAACTCGTCGAGGAGTTCGGGGCCGTAGCCGAAGCCGTGGCCGCTGGCCCGGCGTGGGTGGGCCGCTCCGCCGGGGGCGCCACCGAAGACGGCGTTGATCTTGACGGTGCCGGTGGGGAGGGTGCGCCAGGCCCGCTGCGCGTGGCTCATGGACGGGGTGAGGACTGTGGCGGCCAGGCCGTAGGGGGAGTCCGCGGCGCGCTTGAGGGCCTCGTCGAAGGAGTCGACTGTCAGCACGGGGGCTACCGGGCCGAAGGTCTCGTCCCGCATGATGGGCATGTCGTCGGTGCAGTCGGCAAGCACCGTGGGTGGGTAGAACGCGCCGGGGCCGTCCGGGACTGTGGCGCCGGCGAGCGGCTGGGCGCCGGCGGTCACGGCGGCGGCGACCTGGCCGTGGACGGCGTCGCGGAGGCGGGTGTCGACCAGGGGGCCGATCCGGGTGGCCCAGGTGGCGGCCTCGGCGGTCAGCGCGGCAAGGAACGCGCCGGCGATGTCGCGGTGGGCATAGATGCGTTCGACGGCTACGCAGATCTGGCCGGAGTTGGCGAACGCGCCGGTGGCGGCCTGCGCGGCGGCCCACCCCGGGTCCACGCCGGCGTCGATGATCAGCGGGTCGCTGCCGCCGTTCTCGAGCAGCGGTTTCGCGCCGGTGCGGGCGCAGGCGGCGGCGATCGCGCGGCCGGTGGCGGTCGAGCCGACGTGTGCGACCACGTCCACGTCGGCGGCGGCGAGCGCGGCACCGACCGGGGCGTCGCCGCTGACCAGGGAGAGGACGGCGTCGGGGAAGTGCGGGGCGAGCAGCGCGACCAGGCGGTGACCGGTGGCGGGGGTGCGTTCGCTCGGCTTGTGCACGACCGTGTTGCCTGTGACAAGCGCGGCGCCGAGCAGGCCGCAGGCGACCGCGACCGGATCGTTCCACGGGGTGATCACGGCGACGACGCCGCGTGGGACGTAGGCCATCAGGTCGATCGCCGGTTCGTCGCCGGCAAGCGTGCGCCCACGGTGCACCGGGCCGAGTTCCGCGTACTGGCGGAGCGTGCCGATGCCGGCGGCGATCGAGTCCGCGGCCTCGGCCTCGGGCTTGCCCATCTCCGCGTGCATAAGCGCTGCCAGCTCGCCGGTGGCGCGTTCGACCGAGTCGGCGGCGGCGCGCAGGGCGGTGGCCCGGGCCGCGGGAGCGGTGGCGGCCCAGCCCGGCGCCGCGTTGCGGGCCGCGCGCACGGCTTCGGTCACGTCGGTGTCGGCCGAGACCGGCACGGTGCTCACCGGCTCCCCTGAAGAAGGATCAAAAACGGTCACGGTACGACCGGAGGCGCCCTCACTCCAGTTACCGCCGATGAGCTGCGAGACGACATTCACCGCGTTCGCTTTCCCTTGTGCAACGGACGTAAACGGGCACGTTTTGGCACTATCAGTACTGGTCGAAGGAATTTTGGAGAAGTCACTGATCTTGCGAATACACCGCGACTTGTAGGGAACGCGGCTCCCCATGCGAGTCCTGGGCATCAATGCGATCTTCCATGATCCGTCCGCCGCACTGATCGTCGACGGCCGCGTTGTCGCCGCCGCGGAGGAGGAACGGTTCAGCCGGCGCAAGCACGGCAAGCGACCGGTGCCGTTCTCCGCCTGGGAGCTGCCGGAGCTGTCCGCCGCCTGGTGCCTGGCGAGCGCGGGCCTGCGACCGGACGAGGTCGACGCGGTGGCGTACTCGTTCGACCCGGCGCTGACCGAGGATGCGGCAGGCCTGGGACTCAACGATCCGTGGGACCACCTGCGCGTCGACTACGCGCGACGGGCGCCGCAGTTCCTCGCGGCGGCGCTGCCCGGGCTCGACCCCGACCGGGTGCGGTTCGTGCCGCACCACGTCGCGCACGCGGCCTCGGCAGGACTTGCCGTGCCGGAGGACAGCGCGGTGCTCGTGCTCGACGGTCGCGGCGAGTCCGCGAGCCATCTGGCCGGCGTGTACCGGGACGGTGCGCTGACCACGCTCGCGGCACAGCGGCTGCCGCACTCACTCGGCCTGCTCTACGAAGACCTGACCCGGCACCTCGGATTCCTGCACTCAAGCGACGAGTACAAGGTGATGGCGCTCGCCTCGTACGGGACGCCCCGGCACCTCGGGCTGCTCCGCGAGCTGGTGCGGGCCACCGACGACGGCGGCTTCACCGTCGAGCGGATCGACTGGGGCGCGCTCGCGAAGCCCTTCACCGGCCGGCTCACCGACGAGCACGCGGACCTGGCCGCGAGCGTGCAGGCGCGGCTTGAGGAGGTGCTTCTCGACCTGGCCCGGTGGACGTACGACGCGGCCGGTGGGCCGGGCACGCTGACGATGGCCGGCGGGACCGCGCTCAACTGCGTGGCGAACGCGCGACTGGCGGCGGAAGGACCGTTCGACCGCGTGTGGGTCCAGCCGGCCGCCGGGGACTCCGGGACCGCGCTCGGCGCCGCGCTCACGATCGCCCGCGGGTCCGGGCCGGTGGCGCCGTTCACGGGCGCGGATCTGGGGCGCGGCTGGAGCGACGAGGAGTTGGAGGCGGAGCTGCGGCGGGCCGGACTGCCCCACAGCCGGCCGGAGTCGATCGCCGCCGAGGCCGCGCGGGTGCTGGCCGGGAACGGGATCGTCGCCTGGTACCAGGGGCGCAGCGAGTACGGGCCGCGCGCCCTCGGACACCGTTCGCTGCTCGCGCATCCGGGCGACCGGGACACGCAGACGCGGATGAACGACGTGAAGGGGCGCGAGCAGTTCCGGCCGATCGCGCCGATGGTCCGGGCGGAACGGTTCGCGGAGATCTTCGAAGGGGTGTTCCCGAGCCCGTACATGCTCTTCGTGCACACGGTCCGGCCGGAGTGGCGGGACCGGATCCCGGCGGTCACCCACGTGGACGGGACGGCGCGCGTGCAGACCGTGGATGCGGAGGACTCGCCGCTTGTCGCGGCGATGCTTGCGGAGTTCGACAGACTGACCGGGCTGCCGGTGGTGGTCAACACGTCGCTGAACACGGCGGGCCGGCCGATGGTGGACACGCCGCGCGAGGCGATGGAGCTGTTCGGCTCCGCGCCGGTGGACCTGCTGGCGATGGGGCCGTTCGCGGTGCACCGGGGCGAGGCGTTCGGGGCGGCGCGATGACCGGAGTGTCGATCGTCGTCCCGACGCTTGGGCGGGAAAGCCTGCGGGGCGTGCTTGGAGCACTCACCGTGACTGCGGGAGGTGCGTCCGTGCTCGCTGGAGGTGCGCCTGTGCTCGCTGGAGGTGCGTCCGTGCTCGCTGGAGGCGCGTCCGTGCTCGCGGGAGGTGCGCCTGTGCTCGCGGGAGGTGCGCCGGTCGTTGGAACGGCCGCCTCCGCGGAGAGCGCCGCGGCCCTTCGCGCCGGATGCCGGAGGACACCTGTCGAGATCCTGGTGGTCGACGACAGGCGGAACCGGTCGGCGGAGCTGCCGCTGCCCGGCGGCGTCGACGTGAAGGTGCTGACCGGCCGGGCGGAGGGACCTGCCGCCGCCCGCAACATGGGGTGGCGGGCCGCACGCCATGACTGGGTGGCGTTCCTCGACGACGACGTGATCCCGGACCCGGGCTGGCTCGACGCGCTCGCCGCGGACCTGGCCGCCGCGCCGGACCGGGTCGGCGGGATCCAGGGCCGGCTACGGGTGCCGCTGCCGGACGGCCGCCGGCCCACCGACTGGGAGCGGGTCACCGCCGCGCTCGCCGACGGCGCGTGGATCACCGCGGACATGGCGTACCGGCGAAGGGCTCTGGAGGTCTGCGGGGGTTTCGACGAACGGCTGCCGCGCGCGTTCCGGGAGGATGCGGAGCTGGCGTTTCGGGTGCGGGCGGCGGGCTGGGAACTGGCCCGGGGTGCGCGATCGGTCACGCATCCGGTGCGGGCTGTGGACCGGTGGGTGAGCGTCCGTTCGCAGCGCGGCAACGCGGACGACGCGCTGCTACGACGGCTCTACGGTCAGGCCTGGCGGTCCAAATTGGAGGTTCCGGCCGGGCGGCGGGCGCGGCACGCACTGGTGACCGCGGCCGGTGCGCTCGCATTGACGGCGGCCGCCGCGCGCCGGCCGGTGGTAGCCGCGATCGCGGGTGTGGCGTGGGCGGCCGGGACCGCGGAGTTCGCCGCAGCCCGGATCGCACCCGGGCCACGGACCGCAGGCGAAATCGCCACCATGACGGTGACAAGCGCGGTCATCCCGCCGCTCGCGGTCGGCTGGTGGCTGCGCGGGTGGATCCGCTGGCGCGGCGCCCGCCCGCTGGAGGCGAGGCGGTGAGCACCGGGGGCGCGTCGGCCAGGGGTGCGGGGGCCCGGGGCGCGTCGGCCGGGGGTGCGGTGGCCGGGGGTGTGGTGGCCGGGGGTGTGGTGGCCGGGGGTGTACCGGGCGGCAGTTTGATGGTCGCAGGTGGGGAGGCCGGGGGCGGCGGCCCGGCAGCCGCGAACGAGGTTTCGCCTGCCGGTGGCCCGGCGACAGTTCTCTACGACGCCGTGCTGTTCGACCGGGACGGCACGCTCGTGGTGGACGTGCCCTACAACGGTGATCCCGCGCTGGTCCGCCCGATGCCGGGAGCGCGGGCCGCCCTGGACCGGCTCCGCGCGGCCGGCCTGCGGCTCGGCGTGGTGACGAACCAGTCCGGCCTGGCCCGGGGCCGGTTTACCCACGCGCAGCTGGACGCGGTCAACGCGCGGGTCGATGAGCTGCTCGGGCCGTTCGGCACGTGGCAGTTCTGCCCGCACGACGAGCGCTCCGGCTGCCGCTGCCGCAAGCCCGCCCCGGGCCTGGTCGAGGCCGCGGCCGCCGCGCTCGGCACCGACCCGCGGCGATGCGTGGTGGTCGGCGACATCGGCCGGGACATGCAGGCCGCAGCGGCCGCGGGTGCCGCAGGCGTGCTGGTCCCGACCGAGGTTACGCTCGCACCGGAGATCGCCGCCGCACCCGCGGTAGTCGCCGATATCGAGTCGGCCGCGGAGCTGATTCTGCAGCGCATCGCGCTTGTGACGCCGACGGAGGCGCTCGTCACGCCGGCCGGGACGCATGCCGTGCCGACCGGGACGCGCGGTGCGCTGGCCGGGACGCGCGGTGCGTTGGCCGGGACGCGCGGTGCGCCGGCCGAGCCGGGCGTTCCGGGTGTCGCGCCGGGCGTTCCGGGTGTCGCGCCGGTTTTTCCGGGCGACGCGCCGGTCGAGCCGGGTGACGCACCGGTCGTTTCACCCAAGACCGGAACAGTCCTTGTGGTACGCGCGGATTCGGCAGGCGACGTGCTGGTCACCGGCCCGGCCGTCCGGGCGGTCGCGGCGCACGCGGAGCGGGTCGTGCTGCTCTGCGGCCCGCGCGGTCGTGCCGCGGCCGAGCTGCTGCCCGGCGTGGACGAGATCGTCGAGGCCCGGCTGCCGTGGATCGACCCGGAGCCGCAGCCGGTCGACGCCGCGCTGGTGTCCGACCTGACCGCGAGGCTTGCCGCGATCGGTGCGGACCAGGCGGTGATCTTCACGTCGTTCCACCAGAGCGCGCTGCCGCTGGCGCTGCTGCTCCGCGCGGCAGACGTCCCCCGGATCACCGCGATCAGCGAGGACTACCCGGGCTCGCTGCTTGACGTGCGGCACCGCGGCGTCCCTGCAGGCGTCCCGGAGCCGGAGCGGGCGCGGTCGATCGCGGCGGCGGCCGGCTTCGGACTCCCGCCGGGCGACGACGGCGGCCTCCGGGTCACCGTGCCGCCCTCCGCCGCAGGCGATCGGCCGGGTCCCTTGCCCATGGTGCCGGCCGACTCAACGCCCATGGCGTCGGCTGACTTAGCGCCCACGGTCCCGGCCGATTCCGCCCCCACGGACACACCTTTCCCCGGATCGGCCGCGCGCAGCTACATCGTGGTCCACCCTGGAGCGTCAGTGCCGGCCCGTGCCTGCCCGCCCGGGACCATGCGGGCGATCACCGCCGCCCTTGTCGCGGACGGCCACGACGTGCGGGTCACCGGCGGCCCCGGCGAGCGCGACCTAGCCGCCTCCGTGGCAGTGGACGGCGCCACCCTGGCCGACTCCACAGATCTCGCCGGTCTGGCCCGTCTGCTGGCCGGGGCCGCAGGCGTGGTCGTGGCGAACACCGGCCCCGCGCATCTCGCGGCCGCTGTCGGCACGCCTGTGGTCAGCCTGTTCGCGCCGACGGTGCCGTATGGACAGTGGGGCCCGTACCGGGTTCCGCACGTCCGGCTCGGTGATGCGGCGGCCGCCTGCCGGGAGTCCCGTGCCGCCCGCTGCCCGATCGCCGGGCACCCCTGTCTGTCCACAGTCGCACCGGCTGAGGTGCTGGCCGCGGTGCGGGCCCTTGTCACACGCTCACCGAGGGAGATGGTCGCGTGAACGTCCTGTTCTGGCACCTGCACGGGTCCTGGGCCACCGCGTTCGTCCAAGGGAAGCACCGCTATCTGGTCCCGGTGAACACCGGGCGGGACGAGTGGGGGAGGGGGAGGGCGCGCACGTACCCCTGGCCGGACTCGGTGGAGGAGGTGGAGGTGGGCGCGCTGACCGACGACGACGTGGACGTCATCGTGCTGCAGCGGCCGGCGGAGCTGGACCTGGTGGCACACCTGAGGAGAGCACCGAGGGTCTACGTCGAACACAACACGCCACGGGGGTACGCCCCGGAGACGCGGCATCCGATGGCGGACCGCGACGACCTGACGCTTGTGCACGTCACCCACTTCAACGACCTGTTCTGGGACGCCGGGGCCACCCGTACCCAGGTGATCGAGCATGGGGTGGTGCCACCGGCCGTGCGCTGGACCGGGGAGCTGGAGCGGCTCGCGGTGGTCACGAACGAGCCGGCGCGCCGCAACCGGGTGGTGGGCGCCGACCTGTACCCGCGGTTCACGCCTGTCGCGCCGCTCGATGTCTACGGCATGGGTGTGGCGGGGCTGTCGATGGACGGGGTGACCACGCACGACGACCCACCACAGGCGGCGATGCACGCGGAGATCGCGCGGCGCCGCGCCTACCTGCATCTGTGCCGGTGGACGTCGCTCGGGCTGAGCCTGATCGAGGCGATGCAGATCGGCATGCCGGTGGTGGCGCTTGCGACGACCGAGGCGGTCGCGGCGGTGCCGCCGAACGCGGGGGTGCTCGCCACGCGCGTCGACACGCTTGTCGAGGCCGCACGGTGGCTGATCGACGAGCCGGAGGCGGGCCGGATTCTCGGGGAGGCCGCCCGGCGGAGCGCACTGATCAGGTACGGCCTCGACCGTTTCCTTGCCGATTGGGACCGACTCCTGGAGGACACCTCATGCGCATCGCGATGATCTCCGAACATGCCAGTCCGCTGGCCGCGCTCGGCGGGGTGGACGCGGGCGGCCAGAACACGCACGTGGCCGCGCTCGCCTCGGCGCTTGGAGACCTGGGCCACGACGTACGCGTCTACACCAGACGCGATGCGCCGGATCTTCCGGAGGTGGTGACCGCGCAGAGCTTCGACGTGGTGCACGTGCCGGCCGGGCCGCCCACGGGGGTGCCGAAGGACGGGCTGCTGCCGTACATGGGGGCGTTCGCGGAGTGGATGGCCGCGGACTGGCGGACGGGCCACGCGCCGGACGTGGCACATGCGCACTTCTGGATGAGCGGGCTGGCGGCCGTCACCGCGGCGCGGGCCTGTGGCGCGCCGGTGGTGCAGACCTATCACGCGCTCGGCACCGTCAAACGCCGCCACCAGGGTACGGCCGACACCAGCCCGCCGCATCGGGCCTCCTACGAGCGGCAGCTCGGCCGGGTGGTGGACCGGATCGTGGTGCAGTGCCGCGACGAGGAGCGGGAGCTGCTGGAGATGGGCGTGCCGGGGGAGCGGATGTCGCTCGTACCCTCCGGCGTGGATCTTGATCTGTTCACCGGGGACGGCCCGGCAGCGCCGCGCACCGGGCGGCGGCGGATCCTCACTGTCGGGCGGCTTGTGGAGCGCAAGGGGTACGCGGACCTGATCCGCGCGCTTCCCCGGCTGCCGGACGCGGAGCTGTGCGTGGTCGGCGGCCCCGGGAACGCCCACGCGCGGCAGCTGCGCGACCTGGCCCGGGAGCACGGCGTGGCGGAGCGGGTGCTGCTGACCGGCGCGGTCGCCCCAGCCGAGATGCCGCGTTGGTACCGGTCCGCGGACGTGCTGGCCGCGACGCCCTGGTACGAACCGTTCGGCCTGACCCCGCTTGAGGCCATGGCGTGCGGCGTGCCGGTGGTCGCGACAGCTGTCGGCGGCTTGACCGACACGGTGGTGCACGGTGTCACGGGCGAGCTGGTCCCGCCCCGCAGCCCGGACGCACTTGTCGCGGCGCTGCGCCGGGTGTTGTACGACGACGTCCGCCGCTCCTCCTACGCGGCCGCCGCCACCGACCGGGCCACCCGGGTCTACGGCTGGCCGTCCATAGCGTCCCGGATCGCGGACGTCTACGCCGAGACCGCGAACCTGCGAGAGGTAGTCGCCTGATGGGACCGATCGACACGCACCTGCAGGGGTTGCAGGCCGCGCTGCCCGGGTTCCGCGCGCTCGCGGCGGCGACGCTGCCGCGGTGGGGGGAGCGGCTCGCCCACCATCTCGGCACCGGCGGGCGGCTGCTCGTAGCGGGCAACGGCGGCAGCGCGGCCGAGGCCCAGCATCTCGCGGCCGAGCTGGTCGGGCGGCTGCGGGACGAGCGGCGCCCGCTGTCCGCGATCGCGCTCACGCCGGACTCGGCCGCGGTCACCGCGATCGGCAACGACTACGGGTTCGAGCAGGTCTTCGCGCGTCAGGTGCACGCCCACGGGCGGCCGGGCGACGTGCTGATCCTGATGTCCACGAGCGGCCGCAGCCCGAACCTGGTCGCGGCCGCGCAGGCCGCCCGGGAGCAGGGTGTGCGCAGCTGGGCGATGACCGGCGCGGAGCCGAATCCGCTCGCCGCGGCCTGCGACGAGACGTTCGGCTGCCCGTCCTCGGATTCGCAGGTGGTGCAGGAGCTGCACCTGGTCGCGGTCCACCTGCTCTGCTCGTACGTGGATCTGTCGCTGCCCGCGGTGGCGGACCGGCTCGAGGAGGCGCTGGCCCGATGAGCCTTCTGGTGATCGTGGGGGACACGCTCCTCGACCGGGACGTGGACGGCGTCGTGCGCCGGATCGCGCCTGACGCGCCGGCTCCGGTGCTCGACGAGGAGACAAGCACGGACCGGCCGGGCGGGGCCGGGCTGGCCGCGCTGCTCGCGGCTGGTGCCGGGTCCGAGATCGCGCTTGTCACGGCGCTGGCATCGGATCCGGCTGCGGAACGCCTCGTCGAGTTGCTGACCGGCGCCGGCATCAGGGTGTACGCGATGCCGTCCACGGTGCCGACCGCGGAGAAGATCCGGTTGCGCGCGTCCGGGCAGGTGCTGGTGCGGCTGGACCGCGGTGTCGAGACCGCGGTGCCGCCGTCGGTGCCGGACGCGGTGCTTGAGGTGATCGCGCGGGCCGGGACGATCCTGGTCTCCGACTACGGGCGCGGCGTGGCCCGGCAGCCCGAGTTGCGGAAGGCGCTCGAGGCGGCGCGCGCGCCGATCGTCTGGGACCCGCATCCGCGCGGGCCGGCACCGGTCCCGGGCATCCGGCTCGCCACGCCGAACGCGGCGGAGGCGCAGTCGATGGCCGGCCATCTGCGCAGCGGCCGGGTGCTCGCTGATGCGGAGCGTGCGGGCTTCCGCCTGAAGGAGCGGTGGTGGGCCGGTGCGGTCGCGGTCACCGTGGGCGCGGCCGGCGCGGTGCTGTGCCAGGGCGGGAGCACGCCGCTTGTGGTGCCCGCACCGGAGACGCCCGGCGGGGACACCTGCGGGGCGGGCGACAGGTTCGCGGCCACGGCGGCGTTGGCGCTGGCCGGGGGCGCGCTGGTGTCCGAGGCGGTCGAGGCGGCGGTCGGGGCGGCCTCGGCCTACGTCGCGGCGGGCGGCGCCTCGGGGGCGTTCGGAAGGCCCGCACCGGCCCCCGGCAGATCGTCAACGGCCGCTACGTCACGAACGACGAGCAGGCCGGAGACGGTGGGGAGGCGGGCCGCGATCAACACCGAGCCGGCCGCGACCTACACCGAGCCGGCCACGATCTACGCCGACCCGGCCGCGCTTCATGCCGACCCGGCCGGGCTTCATGTCGACCCGAATGTGATCGCCGCCGACCCGGTCGCGCTCGCCGACGGGATCCGCGCCCGCCATGGCACGGTCGTCGCCACAGGCGGCTGCTTCGATCTACTGCACACAGGTCACCTGGCCACCCTGCGCGCCGCCCGCCGCCTCGGCGACTGTCTCATCGTCTGCCTCAACTCCGACGCCAGCGTCGCCGCGCTCAAAGGCCCGGACCGCCCGCTCACCCCCCAGCACGACCGCGCGGAGATGCTCGCCGCGCTCGACTGCGTCGACGCGGTGCTGATCTTCGACGAGCCGACCCCCGAAGCGGCGCTCGCCCGTCTCCGCCCGGACGTCTGGGTCAAGGGCGGCGACTACTCCACCACCGAAGACCTGCCCGAGGCCGCGCTCGTCCGCCGCTGGGGTGGCCGGGCCGTGATCGTGCCCTACCTGAGCGGCCGCTCCACCACGGAGACCATCGCCGCAGCCCGTACCGGTTCGAGAGGATAGGACGCCATGGACGCTGTCATCATCACTGGTGGTTCGAGCGGCCTGGGCGCCGCCGTCGTCGCCGCGGTCGGCAAGGCCGGGGGCCGCCCACTCGTCATCGACAGGCAGCCGCCCGCGGACGGTGTCGAGTGGGTCGAGTGCGACCTGGCCGACACGCGCGCGGCCGAGGCGGCCACCCGGGAGCTGATCGAGAGGGCGGGCACTGTCGACGGCGTGGTCACCGCGGCCGGCTTCGACGTGCCGGGCGCGCTCGCGGACGTGCCGGGTGAGGTCTGGGACCGGATCGTCACTGTCGACCTGCTTGCCACGGCCGCGGTGATCCGGGCCGCGCTGCCCGCGCTTGAGCTGTCGCACGGCGGCGTGGTCACTGTCTCGTCCACGCTCGGGATCAAGGCGGTCGGGGACGCCACCGCGTACTGCGCGGCGAAGTTCGGCGTGGTCGGCTTCACCCGCGCGCTCGCGGCCGAGCTGGCCGGCCGGATCGGCGTCACGCTGATCATCCCGGGCGGCATGCGGACCAGGTTCTTCGACGAGCGCGACGACCGCTACAAGCCGGGCCCGGACGCGGTGCTCAACGATCCGGCGCACGTGGCGGACGCGATCCTGTTCGCGCTGCGCCAGCCGCCGGGCAGTGCTGTCCGGGAGATGGTCGTCGCCGCCGAGCGGGAGAGTTCCTACCCGTGATCCTTGTGCTGCGCGCGCTCGGCGTCGGGGATCTCGCCACCGGGGTGCCCGCGGTGCGCGCGCTGCGGGCCGCGTTTCCGGACGTCGAGCTCGCGCTGGCCGCGCCGGCCTGGCTGACGCCGCTGATCGCGCTGATCGGCGGCGTCGACCGGATCGTTCCCTGCGCCGGCCTGGACGATCCGCTGCCGCCGCTGACAGGTGTCACAGTCGCGGTCAACCTCCACGGGAAAGGACCTCAAAGCCATAAAAAGCTTTCGGCGGTACGCCCGGGAGCTCTCTGGGCCCATGCCAATGAGATCTTCACGGACGGTCCGCAGTGGCGGGAGGATCAGCACGAGGTGCAGCGCTGGGGCCGGATGCTGCGCTTCTACGGCGTACCCACAGATGACCTGGATCTTGATCTTGGGGTGCCGGCGGTGGACGTGCCGCACGGGGCGACGATCGTGCACCCCGGGGCGAAGTCACAGTCGCGGCGCTGGCCGCCGGATCGATATGCCCGGGTCGCCCGGGAGTTGGCCGCGGCGGGTCACCGGGTGATCGTGACCGGATCGGCCGCCGAGCACGAGCTCGCCGTGCGCATCGCCGCCGAGGCCGGGCTCGGTGCGGACGCGGCGCCGAGTACCGGGCTTGACGAGCTGGCCGGCCTGATCGCGCACGCGCGGCTGCTGATCAGCGGCGATACCGGCGTCGCGCACCTGGCCACCGCGTTCGGCACGCCGTCGGTGACGCTGTTCGGCCCGCAGCCGCCGAGCCGCTGGGGGCCGCCGCCCGATCGCCCCCGGCACCGGGTGATCTGGCACGGCGTCCGGGCGGAACCTGGCGATTCGTCCGGTCCGGGCGTGCATCAGGCGCTGCTCGCGATCACCGTGCCGGAGGTGCTTGCGGAGGCTCATTCTCACGGTTGGTCAGAGAAGTAGTACCGTGCGCTACGGGAGGTTGCGTGGTGGATGGGTCAAGCGCTCCGCGGCGCATGGAGGTCCGCACCCGGGACCGCGACGTGGTGGCCGATGCGATCAACCGGATCATCGCGCACAAGGCGCGGGTCGGGTTCGAGACCCCGAGCACTGTCGATCTCGCGGTCCGGTCGACGGACTACAGCGGGATCGGCGCGTTCCGGGTCCGGCTGGACGGCGTGCGCTACGAGTCGGACGTGCCGCCCATGACCGACCTGGTCGGCGGCATCGTCACGGACGGCGTCGCGCGTGTGCAGGTGGACGGCTTCGAGACGGAACTGCGCAGCCAGGACGGCCTGCTCTACCCGGAGGGCGCGGCGTCCGCCGGCGAGTACGGCAACACCCGGATGATGTGGGTGCACCTGCCGCTCGCCTACGTCGAGGGCGTGGCCGGGCTGCCCGGGCTGCGGTTCGAGGCGTGCACGCCGGTGTCCCGGCAGATGCGCGGCTTCTGGGCGGACACCACCACCTACCTGGTCCGGCAGCTCACCGCGCCCGGCGTTGACCTCAGCCCGCTTCTCGTCGAGCAGTTGCGCAGGCTGTTCGCCACGTCCGCGCTCGCTGTCTTCCCGAACACCACGATGACCGGCGCCTACCGGCCGGGCCCGGGGCGGGTGCCGATGGCGGTGGTCAGGCGTGCGGTCGCGTACATGGAGGAGAACGCGTCCCGGCCGCTCACGGTCGCGGAGATCGCCAGTGCTGCGGGTGTCGGTGCCCGGGGCCTGCAGGCCGCGTTCCGCCGCCACCTGGACAGCACGCCGCTCGAACACCTGCGGCGGATCCGGCTTGAGCGGGTGCACCTGGAGCTGACCGCGGCGGGCGCCGGGGTGACGGTCGGGGAGGTCGCGCGGCGCTGGGGGTTCGCGAATCCGGGACGGTTCGCGGGGCAGTACCGGGCCGCGTACGGCGTCTCCCCGGTGACGACGCTTCACGCATGAGAAAGGGGGTACGGCGCGGACGCCGTACCCCCTTCGCAGGATCTTTCTCTAGACAAGTGTGGCCGGGAAGCGGTCCCAGACGCGGTGGGCGCCGATCAGACCCTGCAGCGTCCCGAACGCCTCGGTGCCGGAATCGGCCACGAACACGCCAGGGGTCTTCTCGATGCCCGCCTGCTGGAGCACTGACGCGCCGCCGCCCCAGGCACCGACCGGCTTCGCGTGCCGCCACGCCTCCTCGACAAGCAGCAACAGGCGCGGGTCGACGGTGAGACTGCCCGATGCGGCCGCCTTGGCGTCGCGGACCGGGAGCGCGTCCGCGCCGGGCGCGACCGACTCGGCCACCAGGATCGCGTCGAACTCGACGGACCGGGCGGTGGCGAACGTGCGCTGCACGTCCAGGCCGCCGGCCTTCCCACCGGACGGGGCGATGATCAGCGGCAGCATCCCGGCCGCGAAGACCGCCTCGCGAACCGTGCCGGCGCCGTCCGCGCCGTCCGGGCCGACCACGATGCCGACGATCCGGCCGTCCGGCGGGTACACGCCGTCGATCATGGAGAGCGCCGGGCTGGGCGTCACCTCGGCCGGCTCCACCTGAGCGGCCGGGGCGGGCAGGCCGAGACCTGCTGCGACCTGCGCGCACAGGTCCGGGTCGATGTTGGCGAGGCACTGCAGCTGGCGCTCCTTGACCGCCTGCTCGTAGCACTTGGCCAGCTCGAACGTGTACGCGTTGACGATGTGCTCCTTCTCCACCGGCGACATGCTCAGCCAGAAGAGGCGTACCTGGGAGAAGTGGTCGTTGAACGAGACCGGGTTCGCCCGGATCTTCGGCGCCTCGGCCACCCGGACCGGCAGGTCCTCGAATCCGTCCACCGGGTCGGTGAACGGGTTGCCGCCGTCAAGCGAGTTCGGCCGGTACGGCGCCACGCCCGCGTGCACCGCGTGCTGGTGGAAGCCGTCCCGGAGCATGTCGTTGACGGGCGCGTGCGGGCGGTTGACCGGGATGTGGTTGAAGTTCGGCCCGCCCAGCCGGGTCAGCTGCGTGTCCAGGTAGGAGAAGAGCCGGCCCTGCAGCAGCGGGTCGTTCGTCACGTCGATGCCGGGCGGCAGGTTTCCCAGGTGGAATGCGACCTGCTCGGACTCGGCGAAGAAGTTCGTCGGGTTCCGGTTCAGGACGAGGCGGCCGATCGGCTGCACCTCGGCCAGCTCCTCCGGCACGATCTTGGTCGGGTCGAGCAGGTCGATCCCGGCGAACGTCTCGTCCGGCGTGTCCTCGAAGACCTGCACCCCCAGTTCCCACTCCGGGTACGCGCCGGCCTCGATCGCGTCGTACAGGTCCCGGCGGTGGAAGTCCGGGTCGACGCCGCTGATCAGCTGAGCCTCCTCCCAGACCAGCCCGTGCGTGCCAAGTTTCGGCTTCCAGTGGAACTTGACAAGCACTGTCCCACCCTCCGCGTTGACCAGGCGGAACGTGTGGACGCCGAAGCCCTCCATCGTCCGGTACGACCGCGGGATCCCCCGGTCCGACATGTTCCAGATCGTGTGGTGCTGCGCCTCGGTGTGCAGGGAGACGAAGTCCCAGAACGTGTCGTGCGCGCTCTGCGCCTGCGGGATCTCCCGGTCCGGGTGCGGCTTGGCCGCGTGGATGATGTCCGGGAACTTGATCGCGTCCTGGATGAAGAACACCGGGATGTTGTTGCCGACCAGGTCGAAGTTGCCCTCGTCGGTGTAGAACTTGACGGCGAAGCCGCGGGTGTCCCGCACGGTGTCGGCCGAGCCGCGCGACCCGAGCACTGTGGAGAACCTGACGAAGACCTGCGTCTCCACGTCCTTCTTCAGGAAGCCAGCCCTGGTGATCGCCTCGGCGGTGCCGTACGCGGTGAACGTGCCGTGCGCCGAGCTGCCCCGGGCGTGCACCACCCGCTCCGGGATGCGCTCGTGGTCGAAGTGCATCATCTTTTCGCGGAAGTGGTGGTCCTGCAGCAGGACCGGCCCGCGCGGGCCCGCCTTCAGCGAGTGGTCGGTGTCGCGCAGCCGGGTGCCGGTCGAGGTGGTCAGGTGCGCGCCCTGCTGCGTCCGGTCACCGTCGGTCGCGCCGGTGGCGGTCCGCTGCTCGGGGCTCCCCTGATCCGGCTTTGGCGGCAGCGGATCGTGCGGCGCGGTCGGCTCGGCGATCTCCGGTGTGCCACTGCCGGGTGCCCCGGGCACGGTGTGGCCGGTCACGGCGTCCTTGACTGCGTCCACGATCTTTCGTGCTTCCATGCGGTGAGATCCTCCAGGTCAGAGCGGTCGGGACCGGGTACCCGGGCGCTGCGCCGACAAACGGGGTGACTTCCTGTTTCATCCGGATTACTCAGGGAAGGGTCTTCACTTAGGCCGGTTCGGCTCCATGGTGGGATGAGGTGCTGATATGTCCGGATTCAGTAGTGTCGAGCCGGACCTGGACGTCTGCGCGGATGAATTCGTCCGAGCCAGCGCCGAAGCGGAGCCCGCCGTGGCCGCCCGGCTGAGAGAGGACTTCGTCCGGATCGGGCTGCCGCTCGCCGGCCGTCTCGCCGGTCGATACGCCGGCCGGGGCGAACCCGCGGAGGACCTGGAGCAGGTCGCCCGGATCGGCCTGGTCAAGACCGTCGACAGGTACGAGGCCGACCGGGGCTCGTTCACCGCGTTCGCTGTCGTCACCATCCGGGGCGAGCTGCGCCGTCACTTCCGGGATCACACCTGGGGCGTGCACGTGCCCCGCCGCCTCCAGGACCTCGGCCTCGAGGTCCGGCGTGCCACTGACGAGCTGACCACCCGCCTGCACCGGCCGCCGACCGACGCGGAGATCGCCGAGGCAGTGCGCGCGTCCGAGGCCGACGTGCTGCAGGCCCGCACCTCGCTTGCCGGCTACTCCGCGATGTCGCTCAACCGGCAGGTGTCGGCGGACGACGACACCGAGATCGGCGACCTGCTCGGCGGGCTCGACCCGGACCTGGCCGCGGTCGACGACCTGACCACAGTGGGGAGCCTGCTGCTGCGCATGCCGCAGCGGGACCGCCAGATGCTCGCGCTGCGCTACTGGGGCAACCAGAGCCAGAGCGAGATCGCGGAACGCTTCGGCATCTCCCAGATGCAGGTGTCCCGGCTGCTCAGCCGCGCGCTGACCTGGCTGCGCACCGCGATGCTCACCGACGTCGTGCCGGCCTGGCCGGGCGAGAACGACGAGCCGGGCGTGCGGATCGAGCTCTACACAGGTACCGGGCGCGAGCGGATCGCACGGGTCCGCGGCGAGGTCGACCGGGACAACGCAGGCGAACTGCGGATCCGGCTGCTCTCCGCGCTCTGCGCCGGCCGGCCCACCCTGCTTGTGGTGGACCTCTCCGGCGTGCCGACGATCGACGCGGCCGGCCTGCGCGCGCTTGTCACCGTGCGGGACACCGCGACAAGCCGTGGCACGCACCTGCGCCTCACCGGCGTGGCCCCACATCTGGCCCAGTTGATCACCGCGACCGGTCTGGGGTCACTGCTTCGCTAGGCGGTCCAGCAGCTGGCGGATCAGCGTGATCGCATTGTCCGCGTCGTCCGCGCTGCGCTGGTAGTTGTCGGCGTTGAGCCGCTTGGCCATCCGGCGGCTCAGCGCGGACTTCTCCTCAAGCGCGCGCAACGCGGTCCAGAGCGCGCCCTCGGTCGCGACCGCCTGCTCGTCGATCAGGTTCTCCGGTGACCAGGCGTGCCCGATACGGCAGCGGTAGTGCGGGATCGGCTCGTCGGAGAGCTGGAACAGACTGCCGCCGCAGTCCGGGCAGCCGAACCCGGCCGGTACCGCCCCGGCCGTCTCGTCTGTGGTCCGCGCGCTGAGCGCACTGATCGCGACCTCGTCGTCCAAGCGGGGATCAACAGCCACATCGGGACCTTCCGGCAGGGGTACGGTCGTCAGCTCGGCAAGCAGCGCGCCCATCTCGGCAGCGGGCACCACGTGGTCGGGGGTGAGCCGGTCGGCGACCGCCTCCGGCATCGACGGGAAGAGCGCGTCCGCCGGATCCTGCGTCACCACGAGACCGCCGCGCCGTGCGAGGTCGTACGCGCCGTCCGCGCCGTCCGCCCGTGCCCCGGACAGGATCACGCCGATCGCGCGCCGTCCGGCCGACCGGGCCACGGACCGGAAGAGCGGGCAGACCGCGGGCCGATGGCCGTTCTCCGCCGGGCCGTGGCTGAGCCGCACCCGGTCACCGAGCAGCAACAGGTGATGATCTGTGGGCGCGACGTAGATGTGGCCCGGCAGGATCCGCTCGCCGTCCACGGCCGCCGTGGCGGTCAGCGGGCCGGCCCGGGTGAGGATGACCGGGAGCGCACTTGGTGTGCCACGAGGTATGTGCAACACGATCAGGACCGCGGCGGGCAGATCGGCGGGGAGACCCCGGACGAGCGCCCGCAACGCCTCCACCCCGCCGGCGGAGGCTCCGACGACTACGACATCACGATGGGCCATCCGGATGGATACCCGGGTGAGGGCCCGTCCATGCGTGCTCACCGCCGGGCCGGGCCGTTCGTGCGGTTGTCGGGTGCGGACGCCTCTGTTCGGCTGTGAACGGACGATCGTCCGCGGGCGTCGCCGATGCTAGCTTCAGCCGCCATGCGCACCCGCCTGCTGAGCACCGCACTCGACGCCGGCCTGCTCGTCCCGGCCGCGACAGTCGACCACGCCGCGTTCGCCGAGGTCCCCGGCCCGACCCGGGACGCGATCGTCGCCGTGGCGGACGAGACGCTGGGTCAGCCCTGGCCGCAGCCGACGCTCACGCACTGGCGCGCCTACCTGCGCGACGGCAGCCGGGTCGCCTGGGAGGATCAGTACTTCGCCCGCCGTCGCCGCCTGCACGCCACCGCGCTCGCGCTCGCGCTGACCCGGACACCCGGCCGGTACGCGGACGAACTGCTGGACGGCGTCTGGCTGCTGGCCGAGGAGACGACCTGGTGCCTGCCCGCGCACGACGGCCCGGACCGGGTGGTGCCCGACCCGGAGCGGCCGCACCTCGACCTGTTCGCGGCCGAGACCGCCGCCACGCTCGCCTGGATCCTGCGCCTGCACGCGGACGTGTTCGCCGAGGTGCCGGGCGTCGCGGCCCGGGTCGAGCGGGAGATCCACCGCCGGGTGCTGGAGCCGTACCGCACGGACGGGACGTCGTACTTCTGGTTCGGCGCGGCGATGAACTGGAACCCGTGGATCACGAACAACGTGATCGCGGCGGCGCTGCTCACCGACGGGGACCCGGGGCCGGTGCTGGAGCTGGCGGTGCGCAGCCTGGACGCCTACCTCGACGGCGTGCCAGGGGACGGCGGCTGTCCCGAGGGCATCTCCTACTGGTGGCACTCCGGAGCCCGGCTCTTCGAGGCGTTGGAGCTGCTCGGCGTACCCCCGGAGATCTGGGCTGATCCGCTGATCCGCGGGATCGGCCGGTTCCCGCTCACCGCGCATCTCGGCGGCGGGTGGAGCGCCAGCTTCGGCGACGGCAACGCCCGCGTGCCGGACGGCTCCGGCAAGGACCACCTGTCACCCGCGCTGCTGTACCGGTACGGCCGCGCGGTCGGCGACGACGAGATCACCGCGTTCGCCCGCGCGTCCCGGGGCGCCGGACCGCTGACCACGCTGCCGAGCCCGATGGGCCGCGCGATCGCCGCGCTGACCGACCCGGTCTGGCGCGACGCCCCGCCGGCCGAATTCCCCGCCCCGCAGGTGCAGTGGCTGGCCGAGACGCAGGTCGCGTCCGTCCGCGCCGGCGCGCTGCATCTGATCGCGAAGGCCGGCCACAACGACGAGCCGCACAACCACAACGACGTCGGCAGCTTCGTACTTGCCGTGCACGGCGAGCCGGTGATCGTGGACGCGGGCACCGGCGTCTACGACCGGGACAGCTTCGGGCCGCACCGGTACCGGGCCTGGTTCACCCGCTCCGCGTTCCACAGCGTGCCCGAGATCGACGGCCACGAGCAGGCCCCCGGGCCGGACTTCCGCGCCCGCGACGTGACCTTCGACGGTACGGTGTTCGCGCTTGACCTGGCCGCCGCGTACCCGCCGGAGGCCGGCCTGCTCTCCCTGCGCCGTACGTTCACCGTCGCGGACGACGCCGTCACGCTCACCGACGCCTGGCACCTCGACCATCGGCCGGACCGCATCCGCCTGCGCCTGCTGACCCGGCCGCATTCCGGGACGCTGCTGACGATGACGCTGCCCGGCGACGTCCGCGCGGACACCGAGGAGCTCCCGCTGACCGACCCGCTGCTTCACGCGATCTGGGGCGACCACCTCTCCCTGCTCACGCTCGAGGTGATCGACCCGGGCCCTACCGGCGTCGTCACCGTCCACTTCACGGCACGCTGACGCGTCGGCTTGCGCTGAGGAGTCGGAGTGGGCTGAGGCGTCGGCTTGGGCTGGGGCGCCGGTTTGCGCTGAGGCGCTGATGTGCGCTCAGGCGGCGGCTTCCGCTGGGGCGGCCGCTCGGGTGAGGCGCCGATGTGCGCTAAAGCGGCGGCTTGGGCTGGGGCGGCGGCTTTGTGCCGCGCGGAGGCTCAGCCGAGGGCGGCGACCACGGCGGCCAGGCCGCCCGGGGCGAGGAGGGCGTTGTCGACGCCGAGGCAGCGGGCGCCGGCCAGGCGGAAGTCGGCCGCGTTGGCCGAGGTGACGCCGCCGGTGGCGATCAGGGAGAGGCCGGGGAACGACTCGTGCAGGTCACGGAGCCAGTCGGCGCCGAGCGGGGCGGCGGGAAAGATGCTGAGCCAGCGGCAGCCGGCGCGGTAGGCGTGCTGGATCTCGGTCGCGGTGGCCGCGCCCGGGATGTGCGGGAGGCCGGCGGCGAGGCTGACGCGAAGTACGTCCAGGTCGAAGCCGGGGGCCAGCGTGATCGCGGCGCCTGCCTGCTTCGCGATCGGGACGAGGTCGGGCGTGAGCACCCCGGCGGCGGCCGGGACCTCGCCCCGCTCGGCCGCGAGGCGGGCGACGGCGGCGAGCGCCTCCCGGGAGGAGGGAGCGTGCAGCGGGACCGCCACGGTGCCGAGGCCGGTGTCCCAGACGGCCTCGGCGAGCGCGACGGTCCGGGCGATCGGGAGGTTGCGGAGCAGGGCGAGCAGCGGGCGGCCGTCGAGCACCCGGTCGAGCACCTGCGCGGCCGACGGCAGCGGCTGCTGGATCCCGCCGCCGGGCCTGCGTACCGCCATGACACCTCCTCCAGTCACTCTAAATACTAATAAAAGGCGATATAGCCGATATTGGGTGCCACGGCGGGATCGATACTCTGGCGGTATGAGTGAGCTGGAGACCCGGCAGCTGCGCTACTTCGTCGCGGTGGCGGAGGAGCTGCACTTCGGACGGGCCGCCGCCCGGCTCGGCATGGCGCAGCCACCGTTGTCCAAAGCGATCCGTGACCTCGAACGGCAGCTCGGCGTGCAGCTGCTGATCCGTACGACCCGGCAGGTCGCGCTCACACCGGCCGGGGAGACGCTGCTGGCCGGCGCCCGTGACGCGCTCGACGCGGTCGCCGCGACCGCGCTGCGGACCCGGCGGGCCGGACAGCGGGACCCGACGCTGCGGGTCGCGCTCAAGGCCGACTTCGACGCGGGACTGCTCCCGGCGATCGTGAACGTCTACGACATGCTCCCGATCGAGCTGGTGCTCGGCGGGCCGGGAGACCAGGTGCGCGCGCTGCACGACGGCCGGGCCGACGTGGCGCTTGTGCTGGCGCCGTTCGACGAGCGGGACGTGGACAGCGAGGCGCTGGTGACCGGCCCACGGGTGGTGGCGCTGCCGGCCGCGGACCCGCTGGCGGCACGGACCGCGCTCCGGCCGTCCGACCTGGCCGGGCGGCGCCTGCCGAACGGCTCACCGGCGGAGAGCGCGGACGTGACCCCACCGTCCGAGCAGGTCAAAGACCTCGCGCAACTGTTCAACCTGGTGGAGATGGGGACCGTGGTCTGGTTCCCGCCGGCCTGGGTCGCGCACCGCTTCCCGCGGCCGCACATCGCCTACCGGCACATGCCGGACCTGCCGCCCGCGACGCTCGCGGTGGCCTGGCTCGCCGCCTCGCGCTCACCGGCGGTGGCTGCCTTCGTCCGCACCGCCCGAGAGGCGGCCCAGGCGCGGGCGGCGGTGAACCCCGGTGCGGAAATGGAGGCCCGCCAGGGGTGGTGAGCCCGGCTCCCGCGGTACCGGTGCCCGCGGGAGCGTGCGGGCCGCGACCACCCACAGAGTGGGAAAGCAGCCTGTAGATCTTGATCTTGGCGCGGGTCGATGGTGAGAAGCAGCGCCGGGTCTGACGGCCGCGCAATCCGTTACGGCCGTCGGACCGCTCGGGTGCCGGTCAGTCCGTGACCGTGCCGGTCAACGCCGGCAGGTCCGCGCCGTAGATGTGCAGCGTCACCACCTCGTCCGGCTCCGCCACGCCGTCCGCCACGGTCGGGATGGAGAAGTCCGCGGTCGTCGCGCCGGGTGGGAACTCGAGCGTGCAGCCGAGGAAGTCCGACAGCGGCCTCGCCGGGTCCGGCTCCAGGCCGAAGGTGTCGCGAAGCCATCGCGGATCGACGTCCGCGCTGGACAGCTCCGCCCCGGCGGCCGGCGGCTCCGCCCAGAGCCCGAACAGGTACAGGGTGTCCTCGGCCGGTGCGGACACCGTGAACCGCCACGTCAGCGCCGCCCCTTCGGCGACCCGGTCCGCGATCGGCGCCACCGAGAGCGTGGGCTGCGGATCATCGTTGCGGACGTCGGTGGTGCCGACGTAGTCGCCGATCGTCACGCCGCGTTCCGCCTTCGCAAGCACCTCGATGTGCTCGGGCCGCTCCCGGTAGAACGTGTCGCCGCGCACCGTGACCGGCACGTCGATCCGGCGCTGACCGGGCACGATGTCCGCGACCCAGCTGACGCTGCTCACACCGTCCGGCTGGACCACCGACAGCCGGATCCGGGCGGACGCGTCGCCGGTGATGTCCACCGGGATCTGATACGTCTGCTCGCCCGAGTCGCCCTCGTCCACGACCAGCCCGCCGATGTCCACCCGGGGCAGGCGCGCGGGCCGCGGATCCGGCGTGCCGGGCGACAGGCCCCACGCGTCGATAAGCCACGCGGTGCCGGTCGCGGCGCGCGGCGTCAGGACCAGGCTCGCCACGTCGCGGACGCCGTGGCGCGGCACCCTGACCTCCTGCGCCCAGATCGCCGCACTGAGCCTGTCGGCCGGCAGACCGCTGAGCGTGACGTCGCCGAGCGCGGTGCGGCGGCCGGCCGAGTCCACGGCCGTCACGCCGAAGGTGGTGGCCGGGCTGTTCTCCGGTACGGCCAGTCGCAGCGCCAGCTCACGGGACGAGCCAAGCGGCGCCGG
The DNA here is from genome assembly GCF_044454585.1 of Catenuloplanes sp. NPDC051500. Classification (NCBI taxonomy): domain Bacteria; kingdom Bacillati; phylum Actinomycetota; class Actinomycetes; order Micromonosporales; family Micromonosporaceae; genus Catenuloplanes; species Catenuloplanes sp. NPDC051500. The sequence goes on along the minus strand of NZ_JBITDX010000029.1, from coordinate 4,642 downwards.
TGCGGGGAGCGTGACCGTCATCGGGGTGCCGGGCGAGGTCCAGTCGTAGCGGACCGCGTGCCGGCCGGGCTCGTCGGGCAGTTCCCGGAAGACCGCGAAGTGCGGCGACCAGATATACGGCCGGAAGAGGTAGCAGGCGGCCGCGCGGTCCCGGGTGATCTGGTCGCAGACCCGCGCGCCGCCGGACGTGGCGAGCGCCGGGCCGGGCAGCAGCACGGGCGTGCGCGCGCCGCCGACCGCGTGGCTGAGCACGCGCGCCGGGCCGGCGGACGGCGCCCGGCGGCCGGTGCCGTCAAGCAGCGGGCGCACCCGGTCGTCGCCGGCGACGAAGAGCCGGGCCGCGGCCGCGATGTAGGTGGCGCCCATGGCCTGCTGCTGGGCCGCGGTGAGCCGGGTCGGCGCGGACGGCCCGCAGACCGCGTCGTCCTCGAACGGGAAGTCGTCACCGGCGGGCGCCGCGGCCTGTCCCGGCGTCCACTCGGTGTTGAAGTAGTTGTGGTTCGCGCCGACCACGAAGAGCACGCTGTGCAGCGCCCGCCCGGAGCTGACGCCGCGGGTGGCATCCGCGAACATCTGGCCCTGCAGGTCGGCCACGTCGCCGTCGCAGCCGGGCAGGATCGTCACGGACGGCACGTCCGGCGCCGGGTTCTGGCCGAAGATCGTCGGGCCGATGTGCAGCACGCCGCGGATGGACCAGCGGGTCTTGATCGTGTCGCCGGGCGGCGGGCTCAGCGAGTCGGTCGCGGCCCGGTTCACCCCTTCGCCGCCGCGCGAGTGACCCATCAGAAAGACCTTGGACATATCGGGTACGGGTGAGGAGCGCACTATCGCCGGCGCGCCCGCCCGGTCGCGCGCCCAGTCCGCCCACAGCGACAGGTGCCGCCGGATCAGCAGCGAGCGGGCGTCCGCGCCGTACTCGTCGACCTCGTTGTCCTGGGCGCTGATCCCGTTCGCCGCGATCGACACCGTGACGTAGCCCTGCGACGCCAGCAGCTCCTGGGCCTGCAGATATCCCAGCTGGCTCGGGATCGGCACGCTGCCGTCCGCGCACGGCCACTCGAAGAAGAAGTCGTCGCTGCCCGGCTGGTAACACCACAGGTGCCGGCCGTGCAGGAACAGCGCGAGCGGCCGCCTGCCGGGCGCGCCGACCGGCGAGACCACCTCCGCGAGCATCTCGACCGGCGCCGGAAGCCGCGGCAGCGTGACGCCGGGCAGCTGGTAGGCGCCGCGGACCGTCCGGTACGGGCCCTTGACGCCGGGGTCGACCTCGTTCGCGGGCAGCGCGGCCGGCACCGCCACCTCGGCCGCGGCCTTCCTGCGCGCGGGCGGTGGCGCGTCAAGCCGCCGCCCGCCGGCCCGCACGGACAGCGCGGAGACCGGGACACCCGCACCCCGATCCAGCCGGAACGTCCGCAGATCGGTCTGGACCGGGCGGCCGAGCGGGCGGTCCCCGGCCCAGAACTCGACCACGGCGTCACCGATCGGAACCGGCGCGGCGGACCGCCAGACCAGCTGCGCACCCTCGGTCGACCACCCGGTGTCGAGGGATCGCGGCGAGGGTGCGGACCAGGCGGGAACGCCCGATCCGGCCACCAGAACCGCGGCGAGCGCGGCAGTCACAAGTGTTCTTCGCATGACTGACGTTCTAGCCCATCGAGGTGAATATTCGCATGCATCACCGTGCCGGGCCGGGTGGTGGAGCCCGCCCGGCCCGTACCGATCATGGGCCTGACCTGCCTGTCACCACCAGCTCGGCGTGTCGCTGCCGGGCGCGTTCCGCATCGGTGCCGTTCGGCGCGCCGGGGGCGTACCCCTCGATGGTCATCCGGTCCTGATCTATGCCGAACTCCGCGAGCACATCGCGGACCGCGGCCGCGCGCTCGGCGCCGAGCGCCTCACCGCCGGCCTCAAGCGAGTCCGTGTAGCCCTCGACGCGGAACGACGCGCTCGGGTTCGCGTGCAGCAGACCTGCCGCACGCCACAGATTCCGCCGCGCCTGCGGCGACAGCCGAGAGCTGTCCGACTGAAACATCAGCGGGGGTACGTCCGCGAGCTGCGCGTCGAGGTCCGCGACCGACAGCGCGTCGACCACGGTGAGCCCGGTGCGGTGGGCCGCGGTGGTCAGCGCTGCCCACTCCAGCTCGGACGCGGCCGTGCCGCTCAGCGTGAGCACGTCGCTCTCCATCCGCACCTGAAGATCCGCCGCGGTCCTGGGCAACGCCCCGAGCAGCGCCGCGACCGCCGGAAGATCCTCGTCTGTGACATCGCCGATGGTGACCCGGTCGTCGACTGTGGCGAAACGGGAGGCGGCGGCGCTGTGCAGCGCGGCCCGGTGCGCGTCGCCGGGCACGGTCCCGGTGAGCGCGACGCGCCCGTCCGCCACGGTGGCGAGCAGCGACGGCAGCAGCCTGGGCGGCGGTGCGGGCGCCTCCACCACCGGATCCACGAGGGTACGGACGGTGCGGACACCGTCCAGCGCGGCGACGATCGTGCGGGCCCGGGTGGCGGTCGCCTCGTCCGCGACGTGCAGGACGCCGTCACGGCCGGTGAACGAGACCTCGACCGACTGCGCGCCCGCTGCCGCGAGAGCGCGGGAAGAGCGGCTGGTCAGGTCGTCCTCCATCCGGTGCCGATTCGGGACCAGCTGCAATGCGACGAGGGCGGTCAACCCGATGACGGAGATCAACCAGACGAGCAGGAGACGGCGGCGCTGGGTCATCGGACGCTCCCGGCGGTCGTGTCCTGCTGGGCCGGGGCGGAGACTGGTGCAGCGGAGACTGCCGGGTCTGTGGCACCTGTCTCGACGGTCTCGTCCGTCCTCGGGGCGTCGTTGGTGGCCGGAGTTCTTCCGGTCCTGTCTGTATCGGCGCTCCTTCCGCTCCTGCCTGGACCGGTGCTTGTGCCGCTCCGGTCGGGACCGGTGCTCCTGTCGGAACCGGCGCTCCTATCGATCCTATCGTTCCTGTCGCTACCGGCGCTCCTGTCGGTCCTGCCGGGCTTGCCGGTGGAGGTGGACGGACGGGCGGGTGCGGTCTGCGGGGTGGCGTCGGCCGCCGGCTTCTCGGGGCGGCCGGCGATTAGCCGCTCCGTCAGGACCTGGAATCCGGCCTCGTCGCCGTCCGCGAGCAGCTGGGCCTGACGGCTCCAGGTGGTGAGACTCGGCGCGAAGGACAGCCCGGCAGCCTTGATCGCGGACAGCTTGGTGGCGTCGTCCACAGCCGCGAGCTGCGCGAACGTGCGGATGCCAGCGGCGCGCAGCGCGTTCGCCATGGCGATGCCGATGCCCTCGATCCGCTCCAACTCGTCGTCCGTCTCTGTCACAGGCGTGGCGACGGGCTCTGCCGCGGATGCGGCCACGGGCGTGGCGACAGGTTCTGTCACGGGAGTAGCGACGGCCTCTGCTGCGGGCGTGGCGACGGGCTCCGCCGTGGACGCGGCCCCGGGCTTTGCCACCGACTCGGCGACTCGCTTTGCCGCGGGCGTGACCACGGGCTCGTCTACAGGCTCTTTTGCGGGCGCCGCGATGGGGCCGGCGACAGGCTGGCCGGGCTGTGCGAAGGGCTTCTCGACCAGCTTCTTGGTGGGGGCGGGTGCCGGGACGGCCGCCGCGGGGGCGGGCTTCTCGGCGGAAACGAGCGCGGGGACGGCCGCCGGGCCCGCCGCGGGGGCGGGCTTCTCGGCGGGTGAAGGTGCGGAGGCGGCTGCGGGGGCCACGGTGGGGGCGGGCTTCTCCGCGCGGCGCGGAATGTGGGAGAGGCGGCCCGCAACGAATCCCACAACGAATGTCGCGAGGATTATGAGCAGCGATTGAATGATGAACCAGGACACTGCTGACCTCCAGAAACACGCTGAAGAACCGCATCGGATCACCGATGCGGAATGGTATGGAAAGGAGTGGTTCCGGCGGCCGTCCGGAGAACCGCGCGTATCCTATATGGATATTCGCGTTTATTGGAAAGACTTCTCGCGTAACGTGGCGATCACTCAGCGTCCCGAATCATTGGTGGAGGCTGATTTGCGCGACGCAGCGGCCGCGGCGTACCTTTCTCTTCGCCACGGGGAACCGGACGAACAGGGCGAAAGCCGCTGGGGGTACGGAACTGGGGCAACCGGGTGGTGCGACCGGATCCGGGGGACCCGGATTTGGGGTTGCGAAACCGACCGGGTAGAGTAAGTCAGTCGGCAGGAGCCGGGCGAGACGATCTGGGTTCAGGTCGTAGGCCGGTCTGCGGGATCTTCCTAAGCAAACAAACGCCAGCAATGGTGCGCGTTCGCATGGGGAAATCCGGGCGTTGCTTTTCGAAAGAATCGGCAGTTCCGAACGGAACGCGGATTTGACGGGGCGAAAACGACCGGATAAAGTAATTGAAGCGCCGGGGGAAACGCCGGAGCGAAACGAACGAAATACCCCACGCCGGGGTACGGCTTAGCCGATCACGGTGCGGTGTGTGGTTGTTCTTTGAGAACTCAACAGGGTGCTTGAAAAGCCAGTGCCAATTATGATTGATACCCGGCCAGGGCTTTCGGATTCTTCGGGGTCTGATTGTTTTCTGGTGGGATTCCTTTGGCAGTTTTGATTAACTGCCGGGACAGATTTTCTCTAGATTTCGTTGGAGAGTTTGATCCTGGCTCAGGACGAACG
>NZ_JBITDX010000028.1:0-83069 GCF_044454585.1 Catenuloplanes sp. NPDC051500 | reverse complement strand
CCGATGATCTGCTCGGCTCTGCCCGGGTCGATGGCAGACGGGGCAGACAGGCCACACGAAACCCAGCCACCCCGGGTCGGAAGGCGAAGCCGCAAAGCCCTTTCGGTTGCCCCGGAGCCGGAGTGCTCCTCCCGGAGGGCCGCCGGAGGCAAAAGAACCGCAGCCAACCCACCCCACCTCACCGAACAGACAGAAATGTCCGGGCAGGCAGCCGTCGACGAGATGCGTTTCGTCGTGCCGAAGAGCGCGCACCGCCACCGGCCGGCACATACCAAGGCCTCGAGCAGCACCCGATACCGGACCAGGCCCGCTGAGGGTCGTGTCGGCCACTCCGCGCCCGAAATTTCGCTATATACAAGCCTCCGACGCGCGCTCACCCTGACCGCAGAAGGCCTGTAGATCATGAATTACGGGTGAGTAGCGCCCGCCCCTCGCGTGGGCAGCAGAGCCGGGAGCATGCGGGCTCGGACCATCGCCCAGCAGGAGTATCTAGCTTCAGGGCAGGTGGGCCAGGAGGCCGCGGTGGGCGCTGTTGACGTGTTCCTCGGCGATGCGGGCGAGGGTGTCGCGGTCCCCGGAGCGGAGCAGGGTGGCGAGTTCGCGGTGTTCGTCGACGACGCGGGCGCGGTAGTGGGCGAAGCCGAGTGCCACACGGCGCAGCTGGAACAGGTGGACCTGAGAGCGGACCGCGTGCCACGCCTCGGTCAGCCGCCGGTTGCCGGCGGCCGCGTAGACGCCGTCGTGGAAGGCGATGTCAAGCGCAACCAGGCGCGGTCCGGCCGGGGTGCCGGCGATCTCCGTGGCCATCGCGCCGACAAGCGCGTCAAGCTCCGCGAGGTGGGTCTCGGTGGCGGTCTCGCGCGCGGTGATCGCGGCCAGGCGGTCGAGCGCGGCGCGGACCGCGTAGACCTCGCGGACGTCCTCCGGCGTGATGTCGATGACCGAGGTGCCCCGGTGCCAGGCGCTGCGAACCAGGCCCTCGCGTTCCAGGATCCACAGGCCCTCGCGCACCGAGCCGCGGCTGACGCCGAGCGCGGTGGCCAGCTCGACCTCGCGGAGCGGGCCACCGGGCGGCACCTCACCGGCGAGGATGGCGTCGCGGATCCGATCAGCGGACTCGTCGGCGAGACCGCGACGGCTGGCCCGGCCGAGATGGGGCGAGGTCATGCCACGCTCCGCCCGGTGCCGAGGATGCGACGGTGACTCCGCCCGGTGCCGAGGACGTATCGGGGCCTCCGCCCAGTTCTGAGGATGTGCCGAGGGTGACGCCGCGCCGGCGTACGCGGGAGCTGGCTCATTCAACAATGTTGACATTCGGACAAAGATCGCGGCAAGCTGGCGCGATGAATCGGGGCATTCTGGTCAGCGGGGCGTCGGGCGGCATCGGGCGGGCGATCGCGGAGGCGTTCGCGGCGCGGGGCGACCGGATCGCTGTGCATTACGGGACCAACCGGGCCGGGGCGGAAGGCACGCTGCGGTTGCTCGCCGGCGACGGGCACGTGCTGACCGGCGGTGATCTGCGCGACCCGGCCGGTGCGGCGCGCGTGGCCGAGGACGCGGCGGACGCGCTCGGCGGCGTCGACGTGCTTGTCAACAACGCGGCCGTGGCGCCGCAGCCGGAGAACCGGCACTCGCCGGCCGATGTCTCCTATGCGGACTGGCAGCGAATCTGGCGGGACACGGTCGATGTGAACCTGCTTGCCGCCGCGAACCTGACCTGGTGCGTGGCCCGGCAGCTGATCGACCGCGGCGTGCCGGGCGCGATCGTGAACGTGGGCTCGCGCGGCGCGTACCGCGGTGAGCCGGAGTTCCCCGCGTACGGCGCGAGCAAGGCGGCACTTCACGCGTTCGGGCAGTCGATGGCGGTGGCGCTGGCCCCGCACGGGATCGCGGTCGCGTCGGTCGCGCCCGGTTTCGTGGCGACGGCCCGGCAGGCGGCGAAACTGACAGGCGAGCCGGGCGCGGAGGTGCGCGCGCAGAGCCCGTTCGGCCGGGTCGGTACGCCGGAGGAGGTCGCGGCCGCGGTGCTGCACCTGGCCTCGCCGGAGGGGGCGTGGTCGTCGGGTGCGGTGCTTGACCTGAACGGGGCGTCGTACCTGAGGTGACCGGAGGACGTTCGAGCCCCGGCCGGTTTTCGGAGCGCCGGTCCGGGTAAGGCAGCGTCCGTGGATGAACTGAGCTGGCTGGCCGTCGTACGGCACGGGGAGAGCACCGGCAACGTCGCGGCCTCCCGCGCGGAACAGGCCGGCGAGGAGGTCATCGACATTCCGGAACGGGACGCCGACGTGCCGCTCTCCACGACCGGTCAGGAGCAGGCCGAGGCGGTCGGTGCCTGGCTCGGCGAACTGCCCGGCGACAAGCGCCCCGCCGTCGCTGTGATCTCGCCCTACCGCCGGGCCCGGGAGACCGCGGAACGCGCGCTGGCCCCGATCGAGGCACGCACCTGGGTGGACGAACGGCTGCGCGACCGCGAACTCGGCGTCCTTGATCTGCTCACCGGCAAGGGCGTCCGCGCACGGTTCCCCGAGGAGGCGGAACGCCGTGACCGCCTCGGCAAGTTCTACTACCGGCCGCCGGGCGGCGAGTCCTGGGCGGACGTCACGCTGCGGTTGCGAAGCCTCCTCGGTGACCTGCGCCGCGACCACGCCGGTGAGCGCGTCATCCTCTTCGCCCACGAGGCGATCGTCTACCTGCTGCGCTACCTGCTGGAGGAGATCTCCGAGCCGGACCTGGTGACGCTCGCCCGGGACGGCGAGGTCGGCAACTGCTCGATCACCAGCTGGGTGCCCGGCGAGCACGACCGGCTCGTGCTCGAGGACTTCGCCGTGATCCACCACCTGCACCGCCAGGGCGCCACCCCGACAAGCGAGGAGGGCGTCGATGCCGAACCGGTCTGAGCCCGTGGCAGTCATCACCCCCCGCCTGCTGCGCGACTGGGCGCTGCCGGTCCCGGTCGGCGGCAAGGACGCCCGTGGCACGGTCCTGGTGGTGGGCGGCTCCCGCTTCACCCCGGGCGCGGTGCTGCTGGCCGGTGTGGCCGCGTTGCGGGCCGGCGCGGGCGTGCTGCAGCTGGCGGTCGCGGAGTCGACAGCCGCCGCGCTGAGCATCGCCGTGCCGGAGGCGCTCGTCGCCGGCCTGCCGGAGACGCCCGGCGGCTCGGTCGCGGCGACCGCGATCACCGCTGCTTCGACGGACAAGGCCGCCGGCGGCGGGAAGGGCTCCGAGGGTGCCGCGGACCGCCCGCGTGCGGACCGGCTGGCCGAACTGGCCGCAGAGGCCGGAGTGATCGCCGCCGGTCCCGGGCTGGACGATGTGGAGGAGACGAGCGGCCTGCTCAAGGGCCTGCTCGCCGCCGCCGGACCGGAAACCGTCTTCGTCCTGGACGCCTACGCGCTGGGCGCGCTCAGCCGCGAGCCGGACCTGCTCCGCGACCACGGCCGCACCGCCGTGCTCACCCCGAACCTCACCGAGGCCCGTTTCCTGCTCGGCCACGATCTCGACGACGACCTGGACGACGCCGCGGCCGAGATCGCCGTGAAGTACGACGCGGTGGTCTCGCTCTACGGCCACATCGCGTCCCGCCCGTCCTCGGGTGGTGTCGTGCGCCGCTGGCGTGAGGAGACGGCCGACACCGGTCTCGGCACCTCCGGCAGCGGTGACGTCCGCGCCGGAATCCTCGCCGGCCTCATCTCCCGCGGCGCCACCCCGGAGCAGGCCGCCTGCTGGGCTGCCTGGGCCCACGCCACCGCCGGTCAGCGGCTGGTCCCCGGCCACGGCCGGATCGGCTTCCTCGCCCGCGAACTCCTCGACGAGATCTCGCCCGCGCTGGCGGTGCTCCAGTGACGCGGCGGCCCGGCTCGGCGGGCTACCACACAGACGGTCGCCCGCGCTGACGGCGTGCGACACGTGGGGCCTAGGCTTCCGGCCGTGTCGATCACCCCTCATGGCGCTGTCACGATCCCCCGGAGTTCCGAGGACGGGGCCGGACCCGGTCGTTCCGGGCGCTGGGCCCCGTACCCCCTGGCTCTCCTGGTCTTCATCGCCTTCGGCACGCTGGCGATCGGCCGGCACGCGCGGTTTCAGACGGGCGGCTACGACCTAGGGATCTTCGAACAGGCGATCAGGGGGTACGCGCACCTGGGCCCGCCGATCGCGGCGCTCAAGGGACCGGGCTTCAACCTGCTGGGGGATCACTTCCATCCGATCCTCATCGTCATCGCGCCGTTCTACCGCGTGTTTCCCAGCCCGCTGACGATTCTCCTCTTCCAGGCAGCGTTGATCGCCGTCTCGGTGATTCCGGTCGCCAGGCTCGCCATAGCGACCGCCGGTGTCGCGGGCGGGATGGGCATCGGCGTCGCCTACGGCCTTTCCTGGGGCTTCCAGTCGGCGGTCGACTTCGATTTCCACGAGGTCGCCTTCGCGGTGCCGCTTGTCGCCTTCAGTCTGGTCGCGATCGTCGAGAAGCGCTGGCGGAGCGCGGTGCTGTGGGCGCTTCCGCTGGTCCTGGTGAAGGAGGACCTGCCGGCGACCGTGGCGGCGATCGGCCTGGTCATCGCGCTTCGTGGGCAGCGCCGCACCGGGATCGCGCTGATCGGATTCGCCGTGGCCGCCGGAGTGGCGATCGTGGCGTTCATCATCCCGGCTTTCAATCCTCAGCACGTCTACGCCTACTCGGTCAACAAGTATCCGACAGACCAGGGCCCGCTGGCGCGGATGTTCACGCCTGTCGCCAAGTGGCGGACGCTCTTCTGGATCGTGCTGCCCACCGCTTTCCTGGCGCCGATCTCGTCGCTTTTCCTGGTGGCGGTGCCCACGTTGCTCTGGCGGTTCTGGTCGACGAATCCGCTCTACTGGGAGATGGGGTTCCAGTACAACGCGATACTCATGCCGATCGTCTTCGTCGCCTTTGTGGAGTCGATGTCCACGCTCACGTTCTTCACGCGTGATGCGCGGCGCAAGCTGGCCGTCTCGATCGCAGCGGCGGCGCTCACTGTGGTCTACACGTACGCCTCGCCGTGGGCGCTCAACAGCCTGCTCGACGGTAACAACTGGCGTCTCAGCGCCGAGGTGAAGGCCGCGAAGGAGCTGCTGGAGAAGATACCGTCCGGCGCGACCGTGGCGGCGGACAACCACTTCGCGGCCCAGCTGACCTCCCGGTGCACCGTCTATTTCTTCCCGGACCATCCGGGTGACGGGACCGATCCCGAATGGGTCGTCTACGGCACACCGCTTGACGTCAGCATGGCGTCGGCCGAGGTGATCGAAGCCGAGCTGAACAGCGTCAAAGACCGGTACACAGTGGTCGCGAGCAACTCGAGCGGCGTCCTCCTGCGGCTCCGGCGCACCTAGGCCTTCGACGGGCTAGGCCTTCGGCGGGCCTGACCGGTTGCGGGCCCACCGCAGCGGGCCCGGGTGCAGCGACCAGAGGACGCGCCGCCACCACGGGCGACGGGCGCGTAGGGCTGCCACATAGGCTGCGGCGGTGGTGCCGGCGCGGCTCGCCTGGAGGTCGTCGACCGCACGTGGCGCGAACGTGTCCTGGTTCATCAGCTCGGCCAGTTCGTCGAGCGGCGGCACCGCGGCTCGCAGCTCCGGCCGTTTGACCTGCGCGGATGCCTGCGCGACCGTCTCGGTGGCGTGGCCGGCGAACTCGGTGGCGGTCAGATCCGGGGAGGCGGGACGGCCGGCCAGGCGGAGCGCGTCGCCGACCTCCAGCCAGGCGCCGGTCACCCGCTCGCGAGGGTCGATCGCGCGCAACCGGCGGCGGGACAGGCTGCGGCGCATGATCAGGAGGGCGATGACCAGCCCGCCGAGGACCAGGAGCAGCGTGCCGGAGATGCCGCCCGCGACCACGGCCCGGGTCCGCGCGGCACCGGGCCCGCCGTCGGCCAGAGCCGTACCGGCGGACGCGTCGGCGGACGGCTCGATCGACGGGGTGGGGGCGTCCGTGGGCGGCTCGTCGGACTTGTCCGGCTCGGGGCGGAAGTCCTCCTCGACCGGGCGCGGCTGCGCGTCCGCCTGCGGCATCGGGTTGAACGACACCCAGCCGACGCCGTCGAACAGCACCTCGGGCCAGGCGAACGCGTTCGCACCGCGGATCGGGACCGGCCCGCCCGCGCCCGTGGCCGGCGGAGAGAAGCCGACGACCACCCGGGACGGCAGGCCGAGCAGCCGGGCCAGTACCGCGAACGAGGCCGCGAACTGCTCGGACGTGCCCTCCTGGCCGCCCGCGTTGCGCGGGCCGAAGAGAAAGAAGCCCAGATTGGGGTACGCGTGCCCGCTCGCCGCGTCCGCCGTGACCCGGTAGTGCGTGGCCAGGAACTGCTCGATCGCCACCGCCCGGTCGTACGGCGCGCCGTTCTCCTCGCCCAGCTGCTCGGCGAGCTGCTGCACCGGCTCCGGCACGCCGTCCGAGACGGTGAGCAGGCGTGCCACGTCCGGCCCGCCCGGCACGTCCGCGACCGGCAGGCCGCTCAGGTCAAGCTTCTCCCGCGCGGACGACACCGTGTAGCGGAGCCCGGCCGTCAGACCCTCGGGCCGGATCAGCGTGCCGGACGCCGCGTCGAACGCCACCCGCGTGCCCTCGACACCTGACGGCGTGGGCACTGCGGGAAGCAGCCGGCCGCTGAGCTCCGCGATTGTCAGCCGCTGGTCGACCTGCTCCACTGTCGAGCCGGGCGCGGGCGGCGCGGTCGGCAGCACCCGGCCCGCGGCCCGGTAGGTGGCGCCGACCTTCCAGGTCACGCCGTCGTAGTCGTTGAGCACCGCGAGTCGTACCAGCGGAAGGTCTGTGCCGTTGAGCGGCTCCACGTCGAACAGGTGCTGGTCCGGGTTGAGCGCCCAGCCGGAGATCCGGTTCAGCGGGCTCTCGTCGAGGCTGTCGACCTGCGGCGGCTCCACGTACTGACGGGGGTCGACCGGGGCGGCGGTCACCAGGCCCGCGACCTGCGGCGCGCCCGCGAACGTCAGCGCCAGCAGCACCGCGAGCGCCACCACCGGGCCGGCCAGGCGGCGCAGGCGGCCGGCCGACTCCGCACCCTGCGCGGTCGCGGTGGTCAGCGCCCGGGACCGCGGCGGCACCCGGCCCGGCGCGGTGGCCAGACCCAGCGCGGCAAGCGCCACGAAGGCGAGCGTCGGCGGCAGCGCGGCATCCGCGTTCGGCCCGATCACGTAGAGCGTGCCGGCAAGCAGGCCGATCGGCGCGGTGTAGCCGAGCAGTACCCAGCCGGCGCGGCCGGAGACCTCTGTCGCGGCCAGGCCTGCCAGCCACGCCGCGACAAGCGGCACCACGATCGTGTCCGGCGTCGGCTCGACCGGGATCATCGCGGTGAGCATGCGCGGGATGCCGTTGCGGGCCGCGTCCACGAGCACCTGGGCCAGCGGCGTGTCCAGCCCGGCGCGCTGCGCGGCCAGCCGGAGCGCGAACCCGGTGTACCCGGCGAGCAGCAGCACGGACAGCGGCGCGACGGTCCAGGACGGCAGCCGCCGGACCGCGGTGCCGAGACCCACGCTGAGCACGGCGGCGCCCGCGACGAGCTGCATGAGCAGCGGGCCTGAATAGACACGGCCGAGCAACACGCCGCAGAGCGCGATCATGCCGGCCAGCGCGATCGGGAGCCCGGCCGCGCGCACCACCCTCACCATCATCCGGCCGCGCCGTTCCACTCCGCGGCGAACGTGTCGCCGTCCTCCGCGTTCAGGACAAGCATGCCGCCGCTCCAGCCGGACGGGTGCGCACGACCGGTCCCGCCGAGCACCACCGAGACCTGCAGCGGGTACGCCGTCCGCACGGTTGCCAGCTGACCCAGGTCCGCGCGCCCGCCCGGCCCGGTCAGGAAGATCAGCGTGTCGCCGAGCTTCTGCTGCCGCAGCCGGGTGGTCGCCGTCCGGAACGTCTCCTCGGACGCCGCCTGCGGCTCCGCTGCGGTAAGTGCGTCCAGAGGACTGAAACCCTCCTCCGAAACGCCGCTGACCAGGTGCAACGTGACCGGCAGATCCTCACGGGCCGCGGCCGCCACCACTGATGCGGCGGCCTCGCACGCGGCCTCGAAGCTTGCCGACATGCCGTCCGTGAGCGGCGTGTGCGACGCGGCCCGGTCGTCGAGCAGCACCACCAGCCGCGGCAGGCTGGTGTCCAGCTGCTCGCGGACCATCAGCTCGCCCATCCGTGCGGTGGAACGCCAGTGCACGCGCCGCAGATCGTCGCCGATCACGTACTCCCGCAGTGTGTCGAACGTGATCGAGCCCTGCGGCACCGTGTCCGACCGGCCGTCCATGCTGCGGGTGACACCTGCCGGGATCGCGCTCAGCGGCAGGATCCGCGGATGCACCCAGACCGTGACCGGGTCGCCGTGCGCCTGCGCGAACCGGACCAGGCCAAGCGGGTCAGCGCGCGTCACGCGCAGCGGGCCGACCGCGATCCTGCCCCGCCGGTGCGTCGGCACCGGGTACGTCACAGTGGTGTCCCGGCCCGCGCGCAGCCGTAGCGGCGGCACCGTGACCGGGCGGCCACCGCAGGAGTCGGACGCGGCGAGCGTGGCCGACCGGCGGCGGGCCGCATTGCGCAACGTGAGGATCATCGTGGACGGCTCACCGCGCGGCACCCGGTCCGGGTCCGCGACCCGGGTCAGCGCAAGCGTCGGCCGCCACGCCACGAACAGCACGGCCCAGACCGCCGCGAGCAGGCCGGCGGCGCCGAGCACCGCCAGCTCCACGTAGCCGAACCGGAGACCGGCCGCCAGCAGCACCAGGGCGCCGGCGGCCAGTCCTATGCCGCGCGAGGTCGGGCGCATCAGGCGTGCGCGCCGCCGGGAAGCGGCACCGGGACGGAGCGCAGCGCGTCGGCCACCACGTCGTCCGCGGTGGCGCCACGCAGCGCCGCGTCCGGGTTGAGAAGCACGCGGTGCGCGAAGACCGGGCCGATCAGCGCCTTCAGATCCTCGGGCAGGATCCAGGCCCGGCCCTCCAGCAGCGCGTACGCGCAGGCGGCCCGGGTCAGCGCGATCACGCCACGCGGGCTGACGCCGATCCTGACCCGGGGGTCCGTACGGGTCGCGGCCGCGAGGCGCACGGCGTACGCGTACAGCGGGTCCGCGATGTGCACGCGCTGCGCCATCCGGATCATCTCGGCCACGATGTTCGTGTCAGCGATCGGCGGCAGGCTCTCCGGCGAGCGCACGTTCGCCCCGCGGAGCACCTCGATCTCCACCGCCTCGTCCGGGTAGCCGACGCTCAGTTTGACCAGGAAGCGGTCGAGCTGGGCCTCGGGCAGCCGGTACGTCCCGTCCATCTCCACCGGGTTCTGCGTGGCGACGACAAGGAACGGGCGCGGCACCGGGTGCGGCACACCGTCGACGGTGACCGTGCGCTCCTCCATCACCTCGAGCAGCGCGGACTGCGTCTTCGGCGACGCCCGGTTGATCTCGTCGGCGATCACGATGTTCGCGAAGACCGGACCCGGGTGGAACTCGAATCCGCGGGTGGCCTGGTTGAAGATCGTGACGCCGGAGACGTCCGCGGGCAGCAGGTCAGGCGTGAACTGGATGCGCCGCCACTGGCCGTCGACCGACGCCGCGATCGCCCGGGCCAGCGTGGTCTTGCCGACGCCTGGCACGTCCTCAAGCAGCACGTGGCCCTGCGCGAAGAACGCGGTGAGCGCCAGCCGGATCAGCTCCGGCTTGCCGAGCACGACGGTGCCGATGCTTGCCGCGAGCTGGTTCGCGATGCTTGAGAAGCCCTGCACCTGCTGCTGGGTGAGCGGGCCCTCGGTGGGTGCGCCCATCGCGGGCGCGCTGACCGGAGCGTGCGGCGGGATGGCGGGCGGGGCCGTGCCGAGCGGGCTCATACCGGGCGGGTTCATGCCGAGTGGGCTCATGCCGGGCGGGTTCATCGTGGGCGGCGACGGTGGTGCCACCGGCGGCGCCGGGGGCGGGGGCAGCGTGGTGGCCTGGGAGGACTGCGGTGAGCCGTAGCTCTGCGGCGCGGTGCCGTAGTCGCCCGGACCCGGCTGCTGCTGCCCGTACTGCCCGCCGCCGTACTGCCCGCCCTGACCGCTGTCGTACTGGCCGGCGTCGTACTGCCCGGCGTCGTACTGGCCGGCGTCATAGGAGACGCGGTCGTACTTGTCGTACTGCCCGCCGCCGTGCTGCGCGGCCGGCTGCTGCCCCGCGCTACCGCCACCAGCAGGCGAAACGGCGGGGAGCAGGCCGGTCTGCGCCTCCGAGGACGCCGGGTACCCCGAGGCGGCGCCGTAGCGGCCCGGCTCGTAGCCGTCGTCGTACCCGTTGCCGGTGTAGCCGTTGGTGTGCGGTAGTGCGGAGGTCATGCGGGCGGGCTCATCTCGGTCTCGTTCCATCAAAGCGGGCGAATCAGCAGTCTGGCAGCGGTCCGGTCGAGTTGATGCCGTACCCCTCAAGGTTGAACCAGGCGAACGAGATGTAGCCGGTTGTGCCGCCGTAGTTCACCTTGATCCAGATGCTGGTGGGGTCCGCCTTGCCCTTGTTGTAGACGTACTGGCTGATGCTCTGACCGTTCTCTTTACAGATCGCGGAGAGCCGCTGCTCCTGGCTCGCCCGCCCGATCAGCGTGCCCTTGTCCTTGGGCGTCGCCCAGACCTGGCGGCCGTTATCTTTGTCATTGCACCAGGTGTGCTGCGCCTCGTCGTTGGCGCTTGTGTTGTTGTAGCAGACCGCAAGCCCGTAGACCGCGCTCGTCGTGTTGCTTCCGGTCGCCGACGCGTTGCCGGCCGCGTTCGTCGCGGTGAGCGTGAAGTCGTACTTCGTGCTCGGCGACAGACCGGACAGGGTGAGCGAGGCGCAGGCGCCGGAGACGGACTTGCCGCTCGCGACAAGCTTGCAGGTGGCGGTGCCGCCGCCCGCGTCAACCGTCGCCTTCACGGTGAGCGCGGTCTGCGTGACCGACGAACCGGTCACCGTGACCTTCGGCGCCGCCACCGTGCGTGCGGTCGCGGTGGCCTGCGGGCCCTCGCCGGCCTCGTTCACGGCCCGGACCTTGACGGACACGTTCTGCCCGTCGCCGAAGCCGGTGAGCTTGGTCTTCGTGCCGCCGGCCGCGACCTCAGCGGTCTTGTCGCCGGCGTTCACCAGGTACTTCGTGATGGGCCGGCCGTTCTCCGCCGGGGCGGTCCAGGTGACTGTGACAGTGCCGCGCTCGCCTGCGACAGTGGCCGCGTCCAGGCCCTTCGGCGCGTCCGGCACCGCGAACGGCACCACGGTGCCGCTCACCGGCGACGCCGCGGACGAGCCGCCGCGCTCGTTGGTCGAGGTGACAGTGAACGCGTACTGCGTGCCGTACTCCAGCTCGCCGGCCGCGACCACAAGCTCGGTGCCGTCCGCCTGGCCGACAAGCGCGGTGGCGCCTGCCGAGATCGCGTTCACGGCATAGGACTTGATCTTCAGGCCCTGGCCGTTCGCCGCGGGCCAGGTGATCTTCACAGTGCCGTCCGGCTGGGCGGCCGCGGTGACCTCGGTCGGCGCGTCCGGCACCTCGGAGGTGGGGACGGCCGGGTTGGACTTCGCCTTGGGGCCCTCGCCCTCGCTGTTCACCGCGTACACGGTGAAGGTGTAGGTCTCGCCGTTGGTCAGGCCGTCCACCTGCAGCGCACGCTGATCCGCGCCGACCTGCCAGGTCTTGTCCGCGCCCTCCACCACGTACTTCGTGATGGCGGCGCCGTTCGCCGCGGCGGGCTTCCAGCTGAGGCGGATCTGCGCGTTGCCTGCCGCGGCGGTCACCTGCTTCGGCGCGCCGGGCTTGGCGATCTGCGGCTTCGCGGGCGGCGGCGGAGGAGCGGGCGCCTCCTTCGGCGGGTCGCCGCCGAGCACGTCGTTCGCATATTTGTCGACGCTGCGGACCTCGTGCTTGTCGTCCACGACCTGCGCGTTCGACGAATTGGGCGCGTTGACGAAGAGGTGGTTCTCCCGCACCTCCAGCTCCAACTCGCCGTTCGCCCCAGCGACCGTGAACGTGCTGGTCTGCTGGCCGGCGACGTCGAGCACGTGCACCACGCCGGTGCCCTGCTCGGGCACGTAGAACCGGCCCGCCCAGGCCATCGCCGGGCGCAGCGGTGCGCCGTCGCCGGGCACCGCCAACTCGGTGACCACGCCGGTCTCGGAGACCACGTAGACCTTCCGCACGTCCGCGACGGTCACCGGGATCTGCGCGCCTGTGGTGCGCTCCGGCAGCGACGCGACGCCGGTCAGCGTGAGCGTGACCGGCACCGGCGCGGCCTCGCCACGGACCATGGTCAACGTGTTCGTGGTGCGGTCAAGCACGCCGACGCCGTTGTCCAGCGCGGTGAGCGTCAGGTCGTGGCTCGGCGCCGCGACGCCGTGCGTGCGGATCAGTTTCGGCCCGGCTGCGCCCTGGCCGCCCTCGGCCGCCTCGCCGTCCTTGGGCTTCCCGGTCGACAGCACGGCGGGCGTGATCGCGGAGACGGTGCCCTCGGACGGCACCGCGATCCACAGCCGGCTCTCACCGTCGAACGTGCCGCCCGCGATGCCCGGCGGGTAACGCACCGGCTCGCCGACCGGCTCCAGCGACTGCGGGTCGAGCTGGCGGACCTCACCCTGCACGGAGTCGATGATGAACGCGGCGTCGTCGTTGAGCGCGACAGTGACGCCGACACCGGCGGTGGTCTGCCGGGTGGCGACAGTCTGCAGCGAGGTCAGGTCCAGCGAGCTGACCAGGCCGGTGTTCAGATCGCGGAGGATCAGGAAACGGTCGGTCTGGGTGACCTGCATCGGGTGCCCGGCCGCGCCGGCGACCGCGAACCGGGTGTCGACCCGGCCCGTTACGCCGTTGGCGCGCGCAAGCTCCCCCTTCGACCTGCTCCACAGCCAGGAGGCCGCGTCGAAGCTGGCCACCGCCTGGTCCGCCGCGCCGAGACCGAAGACGGTCGCGGCCATGCCTGCCACAAGCACGGCCACCGTGCCGATCGTGACCAGCCCGCCCGGCGTGCGCAGCCTGCGCTTACGCCCCGGTGGCGACTCGATGGTGCCAGGTGTCGCCGGCGGCCCGCTGCCGCCCGGTGTCGCGTCGGTGCTGACCACAGCTCTCCCCGTTACGCATCGTCCATTGTCTCGGCCTCACCCCGGGTAACGACGCTGGAACGCATCGTGCATCGCCCGTTTGAGCTGGGACGGTGTCGAGCTGGCCTGGTCGGCTGATCAATGGTGCCGGGGGAGAGACGCGAGTCATCTTATGGGGTGCTCCCGGCAAAAGCTGCCCCGCAGTGGCGCATCGGTCACGATCCGGGTCAGCCGGTCGGGCCGCCCGGCGTGTTCCGCGCGGTGCACCGCTGCTCGGACGGCGCCACCTCGTCCGCGTCCGCACCGTAGACCGCCACTATCATGAAGCAGTAGTCGAGCGCCGGGTTCAGGCCGTTGACCTCGTAGGCGACCGAGGTGGGCGGCAGGTTCGCCATCGCCTTGAGCTCCTCGCCGGCCCGGTTGCCGGCCACGATGAACGACACCGTGCCGTTCGTCGGATCCTTCCAGGTCAGCCGTATCGCCTCGCCGCGGTCCACAAGCTTCACGCCGCTGGGCGGATCGCCTGCCACCCTGGGTGTGCCGGGCGTGGCCTCCGCGGTCGAGGCCGCGCTCTGCTCCGGCGCCGGCCCGCCACCGTTCGTCTCGTCATCGCCCCTGGTCATGACCAGCACCCCGACCGACACCACCGCCGCCACCACGGCCGTCACCGCCGCGATCACGACCCCGACCGTCGCCCCACGCCCCCGCCGAGGCTGCGCCTCAGACCCGAAATGCAGCGGGGGTACGGATGGGAAGTGCCCGATCTGCTCGTGCGGCGGCGCGGAGTGCTGCTGCACCGCATAGGGATGCTGCTGCACCGGCGGCGCGCTGTACTGCTGCACCGGCGGCGCACTGTACTGCTGCACCGGCGGCGCGGAGTGCTGCTGCACCGGCGGACCTGAAAACTGTTGCACCGGGGGTGCGCTGTGCTGCTGCGCAGGCGGGGCGGAGGACTGCTGCACCGGCGGCGCTGAATGCTGCTGGACGGGCGGCGCGGAGAACTGTCGCTGCACCATCTGCGGCGCCTGGTGCATCGGCGCGGTAGGCGGCTCCGGAAGCGGCGGTGGACCGGGCTGCACCGGCCGCACGGGCTGCTGCTGGACCGGTGGCTGCGCGCGGTGGATCGGCATGGTCGGCGGCTCCTCCGGTGCCACCTGCTGCGGCGGCACCGGCTGGAACGGCATCGTCGGCGGCGCCGGGTCGGCCTGCGGCACGAACGGCTGCTGGGCCACGAACGGCTGCTGGGCCGAGAACGGCTGCTGCGGCACGAACGGCTGCTGCGCCATGGGAGACGGCTGGGGTGCGGGCTCCACCCGTACCCCCGAGGCCTGGTTCTGGTTCATCGGCGGTGCGGCGTCGCCGAGGTAGGCCCGGGCGCGCGCCACCATCGGGTGGCCCGGGCCGAGGGCCGCCGGGCCGAATCGTGCGACCCGGGTGAACGCGCGTTTCGCCTCGTGCCGGTTGCCCAGCTCCTCCGCGGCCTCGCCGATCGCGACCGAGAGTGCGAGCATGCGCGGCGCCTCGTCGCCGAGCCTCAGCTGCCCGGCGCCGTAGGCGTCCTCCAGGACCCGCCGTGCCGCCGCCGGGTCGTCCGCCTGGGTGTGCAGCGCGCCGAGCGCGAGCGCCGCGTCGAGCACCTCGTCGTGGGACTTGCCGAGTGCGCGACGCGCGTCCTCGATGGCGTCTTCCAGCAGCTCACGGCCGTGTGTGAGGTCGCCCCCGGCCTGGACGGCGCGGGCGCGGCTGACGGCGGCGGAGAGTGGTGCGTGCGACACGCGGCACATGCTTTCACAAACGGAGCGTGTTCGCGCCGGGGCGCTCGTCTCATGTTCCGTATCTCGCGGCCGATAGGACACCGTCGGGTCCGCCTGGGGAGACGAACCGCAAGGGAGCGGTGTCGGCATGGCGTCTTGGCTGGGCGATCTGCGGATCAGTGTGAAGTTCGGTGTGGCGCTTGCGGTGGCGCTGTTCGCCGGTGCGCTTGTGGCGGTGACGGGGATGGCCGGGCTGCGGTCCGCGAACCA
Source organism: Catenuloplanes sp. NPDC051500 (assembly GCF_044454585.1). Taxonomy (NCBI): domain Bacteria; kingdom Bacillati; phylum Actinomycetota; class Actinomycetes; order Micromonosporales; family Micromonosporaceae; genus Catenuloplanes; species Catenuloplanes sp. NPDC051500. Next base: position 67,999 of record NZ_JBITDX010000028.1, on the reverse strand, counting down.
GAACGCGCTCGGCATCTACGAGGAGAATCTGCAGCCGTCGCAGATGCTGGCAGCGGCGCAGGGCGCGTTCGACGACGAGCTGTTCTCACTGACGCTGATGAACATCGCCGGCACGGACGCGATGACGGCGCAGCGGCGCACGGAGATGACGGCGGCCGTGGACGCGCTGACGGCGGGCTTGGCGGAGTACGAAAGGCTCGGTCTGGCACCGGAGCAGCAAACGCCTTTCACGGCGATCCAGGACGGGCTGGCCGCTTTCGACAAGGCGCGCGACGACCAGCTGCTCCGGGCCGCGGCCAGCAGCGACAATGCCGCGTTCGAGGCGGCGTTCGCGGCGGTGGAACCGGGCGTCGACGCGGTGAACGCCGCGTTCGACGAGCTTGCCGCGTTCGAGGCGGCGAGTGGCGCGGGGGAGGCCGCGCAGAGCACCGCGAGCTATGAGATCAGCCGGAACACGATGCTGATCTGCTGGGCGGTGGGCACCGGCCTGGCCGTGCTGCTCGGCCTGTACGTGGTGCGGCGGATCACCGGCCCGCTCGGCGAGGTGTCAGGCGTGCTGGAGCGGATGGCCGACGGCGATCTGACCGGCGAGGTGGCGCTGCGGACCCGGGACGAGGTGGGCGTGATGGCCGGCGCGCTGAACCGGGCGGTGGCAGGCATGCGCCGTACCGTGGAGTCGCTTGGCGGGGCCTCGCACTCGCTTGCCGCCGCGGCCGAGCAGCTCTCCACCACCAGCTCGCAGATCGCCGGCAGCGCGGAGCAGACGAGCGCGCAGGCGGAGGTGGTGTCGTCCGCGGCGAGCGAGGTGACCCGCAACGTGCAGACCATCTCCGCGGGTTCGGAGGAGATGGGCGCGTCGATCCGGGAGATCTCGCAGAACGCGAACCAGGCGGCGCAGGTGGCCGGCACCGCTGTCACCCAGGCGCAGGATACGAACCGGACCGTGGTGAAGCTCGGCGAGTCGAGTGCGGAGATCGGCAACGTGGTCAAGCTGATCACCGCGATCGCGGAGCAGACGAACCTGCTTGCGCTCAACGCCACGATCGAGGCGGCGCGCGCGGGGGAGGCGGGCAAGGGCTTCGCGGTGGTGGCGAGCGAGGTCAAGGATCTGGCGCAGGAGACCGCGAGGGCCACCGAGAGCATCGTGTCGCGGGTGGCGGCCACCCAGGCCGACACCGAGATCGTGATCACCGCGATCGGGGAGATCAGCGAGGTCATCGCGCGGATCAGCGACTACCAGACCACTATCGCGTCCGCGGTGGAGGAACAGACCGCGACGACGAGCGAGATGAACCGGGGCGTGTCCGAGGCGGCCGGCGGGATCAGCGAGATCACCACCGGCGTGGAGGCGCTGGCCAGCGCCGCGCGGATGACGTCGGAGAGCGTGGCCGAGGCGCAGCGTGCCTCCGAGGAGCTGGCGCGCATGTCCGGGGAGCTGCAGGGACTGGTGTCGACCTTCCGGGTGTGAGAATCGGGCGGTGGCAGAGCGGACGATCTTCACCGGCGGGTACGCTTTCCTCGGCGGCGCGGCCGCGCGCGTGGACGTGGCGATCGAGGGTGAGCGGATCACCGAGGTCGGCGCCGGACTGCGCGGCGGGGACGTCGTCGACCTTGACGGTGGTCTGCTGACGCCCGGCTTCCAAGACGCGCACGTGCACCCGATCGCGGGCGGCGTGCAGCTGCTCCGCTGTGACCTGCAGGAACTCTCGACGGCAGGCGAATACCTCGACGCGATCGCACGGTACGCCGCGGCGCACCCGGACCTGGGCTGGATCATCGGCGGCGGCTGGGCGCCTGCGGTGTTCCCCGGCGGCACGCCGACCCGGCAGCTGCTTGACGCCGTCGTGCCGGACCGCCCGGTCTTCCTGCCGAACAGTGACTCGCACGGCGCCTGGGTCAACACCCGCGCGCTTGAGCTGGCCGGGATCGGCGCGGGTACGCCGGACCCGGCGGACGGCCGGATCGAGCGCGAACCGGGCGGCCACCCGTCCGGCATGCTTCACGAGGGCGCGGCGGACCTGGTCGGCCGCCGGGTGCCGCCGACCACCGACGCGGAGCTGGACGCGGGTCTGCGGGCCGGTCAGGAGCTGCTCTTCGCGGCCGGCGTGACCGGTTGGCAGGACGCCTGGGTCGGCCCCGGCCTGCACGGCCACGGCGACCTGCTTCCGGTCTATCTGCGGGCCGCCGCGACCGGCGCGCTGAAGGCCCGGGTGAGCGGCGCGCTCTGGTGGGAGCGGGACCGGGGTCTGGAACAGCTCGCCGAGCTGCGGGAACGCCGGACGGCACGCGGCAGGTTCACGGCCCGGACCGTGAAGATCATGCAGGACGGCGTGGCGGAGAACTTCACCGCGGCGATGATCGAGCCCTACCGGAACGGGTGCGGGACCGGGCTCAGTTTCCTCGATCCCGCGTTGCTCAGGGAGGCGGTGACCCGGCTGGACGCGGCGGACTTTCAGGTGCACGTGCACGCGCTCGGCGACCGGGCGGTCCGCGAGGCGCTTGACGCGGTCGAGGCCGCGCGCACGGCGAACGGCCCGCGCGGGAACCGGCACCACCTGGCGCACCTCCAGGGCGTACACCCGGAGGATCTTGATCGTTTCGCCGCGCTCGACGTGACCGCGAACGTGCAGGCGCTCTGGGCCTGCCATGAGCCGCAGATGGACGAGCTGACGTTGCCGTTCCTGGACCCGCTGCTGGCCGCGCGGCAGTACCCGTTCGCGGACCTCGCGCGGGCCGGTGCCCGGCTGGCCGCGGGCAGCGACTGGATGGTGAGCAGCCCTCACCCGATACTCGCGGCGCACGTGGCGGTGAACCGGACCGCGCCGGGTGAGCCGCTCGACCGGCCGTTCCTGCCCGCGCAGGCGCTGACGCTCGGCGCGTTCCTCACCGCCTACACCGAGGGCAGCGCGTTCGTGAACCACCTGGAGCACGACACCGGCCGGATCGCGCCGGGGATGCTTGCCGACCTGGCCGTGCTTGACCGCAACCCGTTCGCCCGGCCGGCCGGCGAGATCGCGCTGACCCAGGTCCGGCGCACCTATGTGGGCGGCGAGCAGGTCTACTGAAATGTCACCGATGGGATGAATCGGCTGTCATTCATCGATGGTCACCGGGTAGCCTCGCAGAGTCGCCTCGCGGCCGGAAAATTCATAAAAAATTTCGCCGGTACGTTGAACCGCGCCTGATCCCCCGAATGGGTTAACCCCTCGGGATGTGGTCGAAAATATAAGTCTTTCTAAAGATCGACTGTGGATTTCCATTTGTTTTTCCTTGTGCACCACAACTGCTTGACGCTGCCCGGATTCGACTTCTAACTTGCACTCAGGATTCTTTGAGCTTCGCTTGACGCCTGCAGGATCTGCAGGTCAGCGACGGGTTTGGGAGACGGTGCACAATGCGCAGGTCGGGGCGCGGGGCAGGCATAGGCGTTGCGTTGAGGCGCCGGAAATGGATCGTCGCAGCCGTGGCCGTCGTCGCCGTATTCGGCGGCGGACTGGCAGTGACGCAGTTCGCGAACGCGGGTACCTGGAACCCGCGGAAGAACCCGCGGCCGGTGTCGCAGAACTGCGGCAAGGAGGCGCCGGGCGGGCGCGCTCCCGGTGGTGCGGACACCACCACGACCCAGCAGAACGGCCGCACTGTCCGCAACCACTGGGGTGACGGCCAGGTCCCGGCCTGCCCGTCGCAGCCGGCTGCCGGATCGAAGAACACGATCAGCTGCCCGTCCGTGGCGGACAAGCTGGGGAACGTCCCGGCACAGGCCAAGGCGGAGGTCGACCGCAACCTCGCACTGCTGCAGGCCCAGATCGACGAGGCCAACAAGCGCCTGATCGACACGCAGGGCCAGGGCGGGGCGAACTTCGTCAACAACGCGATCCTCGGCCCGCTGAAGAGCAAGCGCATCGCCACGCTCGACCGGATCGCGATCGCGATCGGCCGGGTCGCACAGAAGCCGGCCGGGCTCGAGGCGCTGGCCGACTGCACGCTCGTCACCACAGGCATCACGCCGACGCCGGCCGCGACCGGGAACAACGGGAACGGCAACAACAACGGCAACGGCAACGCCGGGAACGGCACCAACGGGCTGCAGATCCTCGGCGACTCGTGCGACGCGTCCAAGCTGCAGAAGCACACAGGCTTCCAGGAGGGCAACCGCTGTGTCGACACCGAGTTTGGTGAGGTCGGCGCGGCCGCGAACAACCCGTCGCTGCTGATCACCAAGGGCCCGGAGCGGGTCCGGGTCGGCCAGCCGTTCCAGCTGCAGGTCAGCACGCGGAACCTGGTGCGGGACCGGTTCCTCGGCGCGGCCGCCGGCGGCTACTACCTGGAGAGCTCGTTCCTGACGAACCAGGGCCTGGTCCGCGGTCACTTCCACACCGCGTGCCGGATGCTTGCCAACGAGAACGAGGCACCGGACCCGGCACCGGCCCCGGCGTTCTTCGTCGCGACCGAGGACGGTGCGGGCGGCGCCCGGCCGGACACGGTCACCATCAACGTCACCGGGATGCCCGCGTCCGGCACCGCCCAGTGCGCGGTCTGGGCCGGCGACGGCTCGCACCGGATCCCGATGATGGAGCGGGCCAACCAGACCCCGGCCCTCGACGTCCTCCGGATCCGCGTCACCCGCTAGAACTCCGCAAGGCACGCGACAGCGCTGCCCGGGCCCGCATAGGGTCCGGGCAGCGCTTCGTCGTTTCGGGAGGTCACATGCGCCGGCTGCCGTTCGTGGTGATCGTGCTGGCGCTCGGCGGGTGCGCCCGGACCGACATGCTGCACGGGCAGATCTCGCAACTGACGCCGTCCGTCTGCGTCGCGGCGGAGGAGGCGAGCGGGCAGTGCTTCACGCCGGGGCACGGCGCCGAACTGTTCCGCGGCTACGAGGTCGGCGACTGCGTCTACCTCAGGTACAAGCCGGAGACCGAGGGACGGCCGCCGGAGACCGGATCGATCCCGCTGGTCGCGACCGAGGTCAAGCCCGCCCCCTGCGAGGAGGACTGGCACCCGCCCGTGGACGCACCGTCGAGGTGATCCCCGGGCGGGGTGCCGTCAGCCGTGGCCGGCTCGGTCCGGGCGGGTGCGGTCGGGCCCGGCTCAGTCGCGGCGGGCTCGGTTGGGGCCGGCTCAGTCGCGGCGGGCTCGGTCGGGGCCGGCGCGGTCGGGGGCCGGCTCAGTCGCGGCCGGTGATGCCGTGCTCGGTGCGGAGCGCGGCGGCCTCCTCCTTACGGTCCAGCGCGTCAAGCACCTCGGCCAGCAGCGCGGCCGGGAGCTGCGCCTCCTGCGGGCCGGCCGCAAGCAGCTCGCGCAGCACCGGCTCGGCCGCGGCCGGGTCGCCGGCCCGGAACAGCGCCTCCGCGTGCATGCCGGCCAGGTTCTCGGCCTCCTGGAGCGCGCCGATCTCACGCAGCGCGGCACCGCCGTCGACCAGGTACGGGACCGCGTCCGCGTACCGGCCCCGGGACATCAGCACCCGGCCGGCCTCCCAGCCGAGCATGTGCCGCTCCCAGATCACCTGCGGATGCCCGGCCATGTCCGCAGGCAGGTCCGCGTCGCGCGCACGGGCAAGCGCGACGGTCTCCACCGCCTCCTCCGGCTCGTCCGCGAAGTGAAGCGCCGCGACCCGGCGGCGCAGCACCCGCAGCTCGCCGACCAGGTTGCCGGCGTCGTGCAGATCCTCGGCCGCCTCGGCGAACCGCTCGGCGGCCTCGTCGTCCCGGTCCGCGCCGTAGAGCACCTCGGCCGCGTACTCCCGGATCTGACCGCGGCCGGCCGGGTTCTCCTCCTGGGTCATCCGCGCGATCAACGCGTCGTAGTGGACCAGCGCGGTCTTCTCCTGGCCGAGCTGGCGGTACGTGTTCGCAAGCAGCAGCTCCGCGTCGTCCGCCGCGCTGTCCTCGCCCAGCCGGCGCAGCTCGGACAGCGCTTCCTCCGCGACCTCGGCCGCCTCGGTGAGCCTGCCCGCCCGCTGGTACGCCTCCGCGAGGTCCCGCCGCACCATGGCCGCGGCCGGCAGCAGGTCCTGCTCCGTGCAGAGCGCCACCACCTCGATGAACTCCGGCACCGCCTCGGCCGGCCGGTCCAGGCGGAGCAACGCGTTCGCCCGGCCGAGCCGCGCGTTCATCGCGGTGTCCGGGTCGCCGAGCGCCAGCGCCTCGTCGAAGCGGGCCAGCGCGACCTCCGGGTCCGGCGCGTGCTGACCCGCCATCAGCAGCGCGCCGGCCAGGATGCCGTCCGGGCCGTGCTCGCGGAAGAAGATCAGCGCCCGGCCGATCGCCTCCGCGGACTCCTCGTGCCGGTGCCCGGCCGACAGGATCCTGGCCCGGCGCAGCGCGTACTGCGCGTGCCACCGGGGCTCGTCGATCTCGGCCAGGAACGTGTCCGCCCGCTCCTGCGCGGCAAGCGCCGCCGCCGGGTCCTCGGTCGCCAGGTGCCGCATCGCCAGCCGGGAGTACGCGGCGGCCATCTCCTTCGGCACACCGCCGTGCTCCTCGCGGTACGCGACCTCGCGCTCGACCGCCTCCACGCCGTCCAGATCGCCGAACATCAGCCTGGTGGCGCCCACCCGGCCGGCCAGCGACGCGGCCTTGCCCGGATCGCCCGCCTCGGCCCAGAGCGCGGCTGACCGCTCCCAGGCCGCGATCGCCTCTCCACCGTTGCGGGCCTGCCAGTGCTGGCCGCCGCGCAGCGCCTCGCGCCGGGCCGCAAGTGAACCGGCCGGCTCCGGGAAACGCGCGTCGAACGCGGCAAGGATCGCGTCCGCGGACCTGTCGGCCTCCTCCTCGTCCTCGGCGAGCGCGATGAGCTGCTCCGCGGTCGCGCCGGACGGGACCTCCGGCTGCGGCGGCGCCGGCCGGGACGGGACCGGCGGCACCGGTGCGGCCGCGCGAGAGCTGGGGGAGAGCGCCAGCACCACGCCGAACGGCTCCGCACCTATCGTCTCCTCGACGCGCCGGGACTGGCGGTCGGTACCGTTCCGGGCGTCGAACCGGGCCGCAAGCGCACGCGCCTCCGCGGCCAACTCGTCCGCGAGCGCGGACACTGTGGTGTCGCCACGCTCGGTGCGGTGCACGACCGTGTCGCCGTGGCCGAGCCCGGCGGCGCGGCGCAGCAGCACCACGGAGCTGGACGCGAACTGCATGGCGGCGGCCGGGGACGGCGCGCGGTCCAGCCAGTCGATGTGCCGCTGCAGGATCTCCAGGCCGCGGTGCTCGTTGCCGGTCCGCGCGCAGAACGCGATGTGCTCGCCGATGTCGCCCAGGTCGGCGAGACTGGCCCGGACCAGCCGGTACGCCCGGCGGTGCGCGTCCACCGCCTCGTCCGGGCGGCCGACCCGCACGTATGAGTCCATGATCGTGGAAAGAATGTTCTGCGGCTGCTCGGTGCAGGTCAGGCGCCCGGCCAGCACCGGTTCCGCGACCGCGATCGCGTCGGAGTCGCGCCGCGCGTCGACCAGGTGCCGGGCCTTGCCGGTCGGGTCGCAGCCCTCGCAGTCGGACAGCTCGTCGCGGGTGCCGGTCTGCCACCGCTCGTACCAGGTGGCGATCGCGTCCTCGTCGCCGACGTGCCGGGCCAGCACGTACCGGTACTTGTAGACGGTCTGGAGGCTGTGCCCGCCCTCGCGGTACCGGCGCTCCATGTCGTCGAGCACGGCGCGGATCCGCTCGGCCGGGATCTCCGGGAACGAGGTCATCTGGCTGACCATGTTCTTGAAGTACCAGAGCAGCGTGTGATCCCAGCGCCCGTGGAACGGCGCCGGGTTCCTGTCGAACTCGCCGAGGCACCAGGAGAACGTGACGAACGCCTTGGCCGGCTCGCCGCCGTAGATGTACGCCTTGGTGCCGTGCATGCGGGCGACGAAGCTCAGCTCCACGTCGCCGGCCGTGTCCGCGTGCCGGATGACCTGCTCGGTCAGCGCGATCCTGGCGGCGCCGTACGGCATGTCGTCGGCCTGCGCGAGCAGACCCCAGAGCTCCTGCGCGGTGGTCATGCCGGATCCCCCGATCCCGGGACGGCCCGGCCGAGCAGGCCGAGGAAGGACGTGTTGAGCAGCGCGGCGTCGGCCGGCCGGATCGGGTGGTACCCGAGCAGCAGCGCCTGGCCGTACAGCGACTCGACCGCGAGCGCGGTCAGCTCCGGATCGGCAAGCGCGGTGATCCGGCGGACCAGCGGGTTGCGGTGGTTGAGCACCAGCTGCGGGCGGTCCGGCGGCGCGGACCCGGCCAGCGCGTCAAGCACGCCGCCCCACAGGTCGTCCGCCTTCTCCCGGGTCGCGGTGAACTCGCCGTGGAATGCGGCGGCGCGGCTGACCAGGTACAGCGACGGCAGCGACGCGGGCTCGAACGCGCGCACCACCACCTCGCAGCCGAGCCGGTCGAGCCGGCGCTGCGCGATGGTCAGGAACGGGCGTAGCCGCAGCTCCGTCTCCCGGTCCACCGCGTCGAACGAGGTGGTCAGGTCGGTTGGCTCCAGCCGCTCGACCCGCACCTCAGGATCGAGCGCGGGCAGCCGCTCGATGATGTCCGCGTCGTAGGTGTAACCGCCGTTGACCACGCCCACGTCCTGCGCCGCCGCCACCGCCGCGAGCTGCCGGAACTCGTCAAGCGTGGCCGCGTAGCGGATCACGCCGTGCCGGGCGCGGAACTCGGCGAGCGTGGACCGCCCCATGTTCGTCTCCATCGGCCACCACTGCTCGACCAGGCGCAGCATCTCCGCGTCGTGGAGCGCCAGCGCCTTCACGCCGAGGTGGTGGATGGAGAGGAACTCGGCCAGCCGGCGCGGATCGGTCGTGGAGAGCCGGACCAGCCAGCCGCGCAGCTGGTCCGCGATCGCCTCGCGGGCGGACTCCAGCAGTCCGTCCTCGTAGAGCGCCTCGCGGCTCGCGGTCGGGCGCAGCTCGGTGGAGTCGACCACGCAGCGCGCGAAGAACGCCCACTCCGGGAGCAGGCCCTCGACGGCCTCGGCCAGCAGCATGCGCTTCAGGTAGACGCGGTGGCCGCCGCGCACGGCCGGGTTGATCGGCGTCGGCAGCACGAACGCGGCGCCGGACAGGCCCGCCTCCGGCACGTTCAGCTCGATCACGTCGAACGGGGTGAAGCCGAGCGTGCTCTCCGCGTACCGCCGCAGGGTCTTGTGCCTGTCGCTCGTCGACTCCCACGGCGGCGTGCCGATCGTGGTGCGCTCACCGTCGACAGTGACCTCGATCGGCAGCATCGAGCCGTAGAGCGCGGCCAGCCGCGTCACCTCCGGCCCGGTAAGCCACTGCTCGGCGCCGCGGCGTGGGATCAGCGTGACCGAGGTGCCGGGCGCGCGCTCCGGGCCGGGCGTCACCTCGTAACGCCCGTCGGCGAAGCCGGTCCAGATCACCGGCGCGGCGTCGCCCCGGCGGGTGTGCACGCGGATCTCGTCCGCCACCAGGAAACAGGAGAGCAGGCCGATGCCGAACTGGCCGAGGAACTCGTGCCTGGCGAAACCCAGATCGTCGCGCTTGGAGCTGCGGCCGATCGTGGCAAGCAACTCGTGCACCTGCGCCTCGGTCAGGCCGATGCCGTTGTCGGTGATGCGAAGCGTGCCGTCGCCTGTCGCGTCTGCCGACTCGATCGCGACAGTGCCGGCCGCCTCCGGATCGCCGTGCCGCACCGCGGTGATCGCGTCGACCGCGTTTTGCAGCAGCTCGCGGACGTAGACCTGCGGACTGCCGTACAGATGGTGGCTGAGCAGGTCGACGATGCCCCGCAGATCCACCTGGAAGGTGTTGCTCACGGATGACTCCCCCATGGTCCTGAGGCGCACAAGATACCGGTCCGGTGCGACATCGGGGGGACCAGTTTGCGCTTCACCCGCCGAAGGTGTCGTCCAGCTCCGCCACGAGCGCCGCGCGGTCCGGTGTGAGCCGGCGCCGGGTGCTGCCCCCGGCCGGCCGGGTCATCCGGAGCAGGGGCCTAGCCCAGCACCCACGCGGCGTCGCGGTTGAAGCCGCGGGAGCCGTCCGGGCGGTCGATGTAGAGCGCGTTGTCGCGGTGGCGGACCACGTGGTTCGGGTAGTTGAAGGAGCGCAGCACGATGCCGCCGGACGTGCCGGACTGGGCGCAGAACGTGGCGTCCGCGCGGAACAGCGCGCTGCCGTCGTCGCGGGAGGCGCGCAGCCGGAAGTCGTAGTGGCGCAGGTAGCGGCCGTCCGGCAGGCGCAGCGACAGGCAGCCCGCATCGGCCAGGCCGGGGACGACTGTGAACTCGACGGCGCGGGACTCGGCGTCGAGCATGGCGTAGCCGTTGCGCTCCCGCACGTACCAGCCGGGGGCGTTGGCCGCGCCAAGCGAGCGCACCACGTCCGCCGACTCCTCGTGCGGGGCGGCGGGGGAGGCCGGCTTCCCGGGTGCGGGCGCCTTGCTTGTCGCGGGCGGCGGCACGGCGCTTGTGGCCGGCGGCGGCGCGACCACCTCGGCGATCGCGGGTGCGGGCGACGGGCTCGCGGACGGGCTCGGCGACGGGCTTGCCGACGCCGGCGGGCTCGCCGACGGCTCCGATGTGGACGCGGACGGGGTGGTGTGGCGTGGCAGGTCAGCGGCCGCGACCGGCACCGGCGTCACCGCGTCCTCCCCGCCGGTCATCGCGATCGCGCCGCCGGCCGCCAGCACCAGCAGCGCGGTGACAGCGGTCAGCACCAGGGCCGCGGACGGCCGCCGGGCCGGGCGCTCGTGCACCACCGGCGCGGACATCAGCAGTTCGAGCGGCTCGTAGACGGTGCCGCGCGAGTGCACCACCACCGCCGGGACCGGCTCGGCCAGCAACCCGTCCGAGTGCAGCGCGGCGAGCAGCGTGTTCGGCACCGGCACCAGGGCCAGCCCGCTGATCAGCCGCTCGGCCGGGATCAGGTGCGCGGTGGCCGCGGCGCAGACCGGGCAGTTCTCCACATGCCTGGTGATCCGCCGGCGCCAGGCCGGGCCGGGACGGTGGTCCCAGCCGTGCGTGACCATCCGCAGGCCGGGGCAGGCCGGGCGCGTCCGCAGCGCGCCGACGAGCACCCGCGCCACGGTCAGCTGCTCGTACATCCGGTCGACGCGGAGGCTCGCGTCCGTCACGGACAGTCGCAGCGCGGCCGCGGACTCGGACCTGCTGATCGCGCCTGCTGCCTCCAGCCACCACAGCGACAGCGCGGGCGTGTGTTCGGTGTCAAGCCAGCGGACCGCCTCGGCGAGCCGCCGGCGCTGGCCGGAGAGGCCCAGCCGGATGATGCTCAGCCCGGTGAAGTCCGCACCCGGGTCCGGCGCGTCGCCGTCCTCGGGCATCGCCACGCGCGGGGCGCCGCGGCGCACGCGTGCGGCCTGGCGCATCGACACGAGCAGCAGCCAGGATCGGAAGGTGGCGGGATCGCGCAGGTCAGGAAGCTCGCGGGCGACGCGGCGGATGGTCTCCCGGACCGCGTCGTCGATGTCGGCGTGCGCGCCGACCGTGCGGCCGATCGCGTTGTAGACGAGGGGGAGGCAGGCGGAGACCAGCTCACCGAGCGCCTGCCGGTCGCCCGTCTGTGCCGATGCCACCAGGGCTGACCGCTCCGTCACCAGCACTCCTTAGGAGATCCTTAAGCAGTCCAGACCGTACCGAATCATGGCGATGAGGACCAGTGGGCGGGCGAATCTACCCGCGCCGGGCCTGGAAGGCCGACGTGCCGGACACCCGATCGAGGTGCCGGGCCCCCGCTTGCCGGAGCCGTCCGCGGTGCCATGATGGGCGGCGACGACAGGGGAGGGGCAATGGGGTTCGGGGCACGGACGTCCGGCGGTGCCGCCCGGGTGGTGGTGGCGCTCGACGGCGAGTGCGACCTCGCGGTACGCGAGGAGCTGACCGCCGCATTGTTGGCCGCCGTGGCGAACGCGCGCGTCGTGATCGTCGATCTGGCAGCCGTCACGTTCATCGACTCGACAGGCGTGCACGGCCTGGTCACCGCGCACCACGCGGCGCTCGCCGCCGGCGGTCGCCTGCACGTGCGGAACGCGGCCGGACCGGTCGCCACAGTGCTCGACCTGACCGGCGTCGGAGGGCTGCTCGCCGAACCCGGTGCCGAGGACGGTGGCTCAGGTGTCTGACGAGCGGCACATGGTCTACGCGGTCGCCACCGACCTCTCCGCGCTGCGTGCCTTCGTCTCGGCCCGCGCGCTCGCGCTTGGTCTGCCCGAGGAACGCGCGGAGCTGCTGGTCCTCGCGGTCAGCGAGCTCGCCACCAACACGCTCCAGCACACCGGCGCCGGCGGCGAGGTCACGCTGCGTTCCGACCGGGGCCGGCTGGTGTGCGACGTCGTCGACGGCCTGCGCGACCACCGCTCCACCGTGGCGCTCGGCCGGGTCATGCCGCCTGCCGACGCGCTCCGCGGCCGCGGCCTCGCCATCGTCGAGAGCATCTGCGACGAGGTGGAGACCTCAGTCGTCGGTGGCAGCACCCGGGTCCGCATCCACCTGAACCTCTGATGCGCAGGCGAGGACGCGGACCGCGAGCGTGCAGGTGTCGTCGAAGGTGCTGGGTTCGTTGAGGGCCGCGTGCACGCGGGCGACGTCCGGCGCGGTGGCGGCGAGCGCGTCGCGGACCCGGAGGAACTGGGCAGCGGGGTCGCCGGCGCGGCGTTCCACAAGGCCGTCGGTGTAGAACAGGACTACGTCGTCCGGCTCAAGAGACGGCGCGAACACCTCGTACGGCGCGTCGGCGGCCGCGCCGAGAAGCAGGCCGACCGGCCGGTCCAGCTCGTCCGCGACGCCGGCCCGGCACAGCAGCGGAGCCGGGTGTCCGGCACGGGCCCAGCGCAGCGTGCGGGTGGCCGGGTCGTAGATCGAGATGATCGCGGTGCCGGTGATGCCCAGCTGCAGGCACAGCCGGTTCATGTGGGAGAGCAGCAGGCCCGGGTCGCGCAGGCCGATCGAGAGCCACGCGACAAGCGAGAACCGCAGGTGGGCCATGCCGCTGGCCGCGTCCAGCCCGTGGCCGGCGACGTCGCCGACCGCGAGCACGACCAGGCCGTCCGGGAGCGTCTGGGCGTGGTACCAGTCGCCGCCGACGAGTTGGGCGCGCACGGCGGGCAGATAGCTGACCATCGCCTCCAGGCCAGCCAGCGGGAACGGTTCGCGCGGCACCGGCTGGATCATGTTCTGCAGTTGGCCGGCGAGGCGGTGCTCGGCCAGCGCGGTGATCTCCCTGGTGCGGAGCTGGTCGCCGAGCCGCTCGATCTCGCTTCGCGTGCCGACCCGCGCGGTCACGTCCTGCACCACCGCGTAGATCTTCACCGGCTTGCCCTCGGCGTCGCGCGCGGTGTCCGAGATGATGCGCAGGTGCTTGATGTCGTCGCCGATCCGGAACCGGACGGTCACGTCGGAGGTGGCGCCGCTGTCAAGCGTCTGCCACGCGGTCTCGGCCAGCCCGCGGTCCTCGGCAAGCATCAGCGCGGCCTGCTCGAAGCGGGTGAGCGGCTCGTCCGCCGGGTCCCGCCCGAAGACCGGGTACATGCCGGGTGACCAGGAGGTACGGCCGGTGTGCAGGTCGTACTCGGTCCAGCCGAGACTGCCGAGCAGCTCGGTGTGGGCGAGCCGGCGCAGGTGCTCGTCCTCGCGCCGCCAGATCACCAGCAGGCCACCGAGCACGGGCCGGACGCTGACCGCGAAGATCGAGTGGGCGACGACGCCGGCCCGCTTCTCCTCGTAGTCGAACTGCGGTAGCTCGCCGGGCTCGCCGGTCCGCAGCACGTGCAGGTAGAGCTCCCAGAGCGGGCCGCCGACGACGCCGGGGTAGAGCTCGGAGACGGTACCGTCCCGGCGGGCGGCGCCGCGGTGGTAGATGTCGGGCACCCGGTCTCCGGCGGCCGCGATCCGGAAGTCGGTGACGGTCCCGTCCGGGTCGGTGATCGGCAGCAGCCAGGAGCAGCCGGCGGGCATGCCGGAGAGGATCTCCTGGACGAGCGCGGCGGCCTGCTCGGCTGGTGCGGTCGCGCTGATCCGGACAGGCGCGCCGTCGTCAGCCATCCACACAGCTTATCCGTACTCTTCGGGGATGGGCGCTGACGAGGCCTGGGTGCGCACGTTACTTCCGGACGGAGTGGCAGTCGCGCGGGTGGAGACGCTCGCCGGCGGCTGGTCGTCGCTGGTGCGGCGGCTTGTGCTGGACGACGGCACGGGGCTTGTGCTGCGGTCGGTGCGGCGCCCGGAGCTGGCCGATCGGGCCGCGGACATGCTGCGTCGCGAGGCGGACATGCTGCGCGCGCTGGCCCGGTCGGACATCCCGGTCCCGCGGCTGCTGGGCGTCGACCCACTGGCCACCCACTGCACCTACCCTTCTCTCCTTATGTCGGAAATTTCAGGACAAGTCTGTGTGGACGTGGAGGGCGCTGCGGCGCGAGTGACCGCGATGGCGACGCAGCTCGCGGCGATCCACCGGGTCGCGCTGCGGCCGCCGCTCTATACGCAATGGGCCTGGCCAGGTCAGATCAACTACCCCGGGGGTACGACCCGGCGCGCGATGTGGCAGCACGCCGAACACCTGATCACCCGGGACCCGCCGGCGTTCACCGGCACGTTTCTGCACCGCGACTTCCACCTCGGCAACGTCCTCTTCGGATCGTCCGGCCGGATCGAGGGCGTCATCGACTGGACCGACTCCTCCTGGGGCCCGGCCGAGCTGGACATCGGCCACTGCGCCGCGATGCTGGCCCTGCTCTACGACGACGCGCTCGCCGAGTCCTTCGTGGATGCGTTCGAAAGAACCGAGCATCACCTCTACTGGCGCCTGCTGAGCGCGCTCGCCCTGGCCCCCGACGCCGCGAACGCCGGCGGACCCTGGCGGGCGCTCGGGCGTACCGACCGCACGCCCGCCGTGTTGCGGGACGCGCTGGAACGCCACCTCGAATATCTGCTCGACACATTCGAATAGAAGTTATCGATGCGGGATTCCCGCGCTGCTTAATTGCACGCAATTTACCGTCGATACAGCTATCGTCAGGGAAAGTCAACCTATCGAATAGCCCCGATGCGCTTATATAGTGAGCCCTACGTCGGCGAGGGGTGGGTTCATCGTGACCATTGATCGGATGGACCTGACCGGGAAGCTCTACCAACCCGGTCTCTACTCATCGGTGGTGCACGTGGCCAGCGGAAACAGGTCTGACAACCCGCTCGTCGTCGACCTCGACCCGACGACTTTCTGTGATCTCGCCTGCCCGGAATGCATAAGTGGAAAATTGCTTAATCAGGGCAGATTCACGCCGGAAAGACTCTCCGAACTTGCCGGTGAATTGGTGGAGATGGGCGTCCGCGCGGTCATTCTGATCGGTGGGGGCGAACCGCTGGCCCACCGCGGCACCCGCCACGTGATCGAGACGCTCGGCGCGGCCGGCGTGCGAATCGGCGTGGTCACCAACGGCACGATGATCGACCACAATCTGGACGCGCTTGCGGCGTACGCGTCCTGGGTGCGCGTCTCGGTCGACGCGGCCACCCCCGAGACGTTCCGGTCGGTCCGCCCCGACCGCAAGGGCGGCAGCGCCTTCGACCGCGTCATCGCGAACATGCGGGGCCTGGCGCGGGTGAAGACCGGCGCGCTCGGCTACTCATTCCTGGTCGTGGCGCGGCGGGCGGCGGACGGCACGATCGAGGGCAACCACCGCGAGGTGTTCGAGGCCGCGCGGCTGGCCCGGGACATCGGCTGTGACTACTTCGAGGTGAAGGCGCTCTTCGACGAGGGCCACCACATCGTCGGCCTCGGCGATGAGGTGCTGGGCAGCGTGAGCGAGCAGATCGAGAAGGCGCGGGCCGTGATCGACGTGGTCAACTCGTCCACGATGGACTCGGTGCGGCGCCACGACGGGCCCGTGCAGCCGAAGTCGTACCACCGCTGTGGCATCACGGAGTTGCGCACGCTTGTCACGCCGTCCGGCGTCTACGTCTGTCCGTACCACCGAGGCAACCCGGCCGCACGGCTCGGCGACGCGGTCACCGAGCCGCTGCCGGAGATCTGGCGCCGCTCCGATCGCGGCATCGTCGACCCGTCCCGGGACTGCGCATTCCACTGCGCCCGGCACGGCTCCAACCTGGAGCTGGGCGAGATTGCGGCAGGCCGGGGCCGCGCGGTCCTCCCGGAAGACCACGACCTCTTTCTCTGAGAACGGAGACAGCATGAAGGTCAACTCCTGGAACGGCTGGGACCCGCTCCGGCACGTGCTGGTCGGGCGCGCGGACGGCACCATGGTCCAGGCACCGGAGCCGGCCGTGCGGCGCGACTTCCCGGAGGACGGCTACCCGCTCGGCACCTACGGCCCGATGCCCGCGGACATGACCGCAGCGGCGAACGAGGAGCTGGACGCGTTCGCCGGGATGCTTGAAAAACGCGGCATCCGCGTCTCCCGGCCCACCCCTATCGACTTCGCGCAGACCGTGACCACGCCGGACTGGGAGCACCCGACCATGTTCGGCTGCATGCCGCCACGCGACGTGCTGATCACGGTCGGCACGGAGATCCTCGAGGCGACCATGTCGTACCGCAGCCGCTGGTTCGAATATCTCGCCTACCGCCCGGTGCTGCAGGAGCTGTACGACAACGACCCGGACATGCGCTGGGAGGCCGCGCCCAAGCCCCGGCTCACCGACGCGAGCTTCACGCCCGGGTTCTGGGACGAGTACGGCATGATCACCAACCCGGAGCGGCTGGCCCGCGTCGCCGTCAACGACCTGGTGCTCACCGAGGAGGAGCCGCTGTTCGACGCGGCCGACATCGCCCGCTTCGGCAAGGACCTGTTCGTGCAGCTGTCCCTGGTCACCAACCGCAAGGGGGCGGACTGGCTGCGCCGGCACTTCCCGGACCATCGGGTGCACGCGGTCACGTTCACCAACACGTACCCGCTGCACATCGACGCGACCTGGGTGCCGCTGCGCCCCGGCCTGGTGATGCATGCCGGCCAGCAGCTCGCCGAGCCGGAACTGGTGAAGTACTTCGAGGTCAACGACTGGCAGGTGATCGAGGCGGTGCAGCCGGCCAGCTGGCGGCACGTGCCCCGGCTGTCGTTCTGCAGCCCGTGGCTGGCCGTCAACATCCTCAACCTCGACCGGAACACGCTCTGCGTCGAGGCCGAGGAGAAACGCCTGGCTGACCAGCTCGTCGGGCTCGGCTTCGAGGTGGTGCCGGTGCCGTTCCGCGCGGTCGGCCCGTTCGGCGGCGGCCTGCACTGCGCCACTGTCGACATCCACCGCGACGGGGTGCTGGAGGACTATTTCCCGCGCCGCTGCGGCCGGTTCTGATGCTGCGCGGCGTGGTCTTCGACTTCAACGGCACGCTTGCTGAGCTGGTCGCCACCGGCCGCCCGCACCGCGACGTGTTCACCGCGCACGGACTGGCACACCTGGGCCGGCTCTGGGGCGAGGCCTGGGATCACGCGCCCACGGACGGCGAGCGGCACGAGACCGCATCGCGCACGGCCGGGGCGTACCACCGCTGGGAAGTTGATCGTCTGCGCGCCCGCGCGATGCGCCTCGGCGTGCCCGCGGACCGCGCGGACGCGCTCGCCGCCGACCTGGACCGGGAGACGAAGGCGATAACCATGCGTGGGTACGACGACGCGGGCCCCACCATCGCCGCGCTGGGGAAGCTCGGCCTGCGGCTCGCGGTGTGCTCCAACTGGTACTGGGATCTGGACGCCGCGCTGACCCGGTCGGGCCTGGACACCGGCGCCTTCGCGGTCACTGTCACGTCCGCGCGGGCCGGCATGCGCAAGCCCGACCCGCGCATCTACCGGATCACGCTCGCCGCCTGCGGACTCGCACCGGAGGAGACGCTGTTCGTCGGCGACATGTGGATGCCGGACGTGGCGGGGCCGCGCGCAATCGGCATGCGCGCGGCCCATCTCCACAGGTCCACCGCTCCCCGGGAATCGCTTGCCCCGGGGATCTGGCGGATCGGCGGGCTCGGTGAGGTCGTCCCGCTCGCGGAGGAACTCAGGTGCTGAGCCGGTCAAGCACGTTTCGCGTGACCTGCTCCACGGCCGGGTCGGCGCCGCTCGCTGTCACCACCGGCCAGTCCGTCGTCGCTGCCGTGAACACGGTGCCGTTGCCGCGCGTGTGCACGCCCATGGTGGCGGCGCGCGGCCCGTCAGTCTCCCGGCCGGTGCAGTTCCAATGACCGGCGCGGAGGTGGTGGAAGTCGTTGTGGACCGGGGACAGTTCCGCGATGCCCAGGATGGCGAAGGTGACCGGAGTGCCGTCCGCGCCGGTCGGGCGCGCGATGCCGTGCCCGTCGCGGACGAACGCGGCGCCGTCGCACTCGTACCCGATGAGCGGTGTTCCGGCCCCCAGCCGATCGCCGTCACGCAGGCCGGTGCCGGTGAAGATCCAGTGGTCCGCGTGCTGCACAGTGAAGCCGTCGCGCGGCCGATCGCCGGGCCAGGCACCCGGCCACATACCGCCGTTGCGGAAGCTGACGCCGGTCAGCGCGTTCTCCGGCGCGATCTCCCACCACAGGTCGGTGGCGGGCAGATGGGGATAGTCGTCGCCGGCCCGGTGGTCCGTGTCGGCGACGAACGCGGTGCCGCCGTCCACCACCCGCACCCGCCACCAGCAGGTGTTCGCGCTGAGGAACGCGACACTGCCACCGCCGTCCACAAAAGACTCCACGTGGGTACGCATCCGCGCGCTCCAGTACTCGTCGTGCCCGACGCTCAGCAGCAACCGGTACGCCGTCAGCAGCCCCGGATCCTCGTCCAGGTCCAGATCCGTGCAGCAGTCGACCCGGTAGCCGTTGCGCTCCAGCCAGGCCAGGAACGGCGCGTCCCACCACGAGAGGTCGTCGATCCCGCCCGGCCGCCGGAAACTCACCCGGTGCCCCTGCCCCGGCACGTAGACCGGATCCTCGTAGAGGCTGGCGCCGTCCGTGCGGTGGTAGGCGTGCCGGGTGAAGCTCGACTTCTTGTAGAGGATCCGCGCGCCGGGCTCACGCGGCCGGACCACCAGGTACTCCCGCCCCGGCCCTTTGAGCCGCCGCGGGTCGTAGAACGAGCCGTCCGTGGACGTCACGAAGAACGCGACATAGATGCCCGGCTCCCAGGTGTCCGGCAGCGTGAACGCGTGACCCGGCCAGTTCCAGTCCACCGACGGGTCCGACCGCCCGGGCAGGCCGTCCGGGTGCGGCGGCCGGGGCGCGACCCCGCCCGGGAACCAGGGAGTGCTGCCCGCGTACCGCACGGTCCGCCCGATCCGGAAGAAGTCCGCGCGGAAACGCGGCGCCTCAGTCGACACGTGAAGCGTCACGTCGCCGCCCGCGACCACGCTCTCCCGGCCGAAGTATCCATCGATGCCCATCACCAACTCATACCACCGGAAGGAGACCGTCCATGCCGCACCGAGCGCGGATGCGCGAACTGATGATGGGAATCGAAGGCCTGGCGCTGCTGCGAACCGCGATCGACGCCGACGACGCGTTCGTGGACGCCCGGGTCGCCGAGATGCGCCGCCTCGCCGACCCGGACACCCGCGGCCTGCCCGGCGGCAAGGAACTCACCGAACTCGATGCGTCAGACGGCTACGCGGCCTGGGCCGGCCGCTACGACTCGCTTCCGAACTTCATCATCGCGGTCGAGGAACCGGCCGTCTTCGCGCTGACCGCCGCACTGCCGCCCGGCCGTGCGCTGGACGCCGCCTGCGGCACCGGCCGGCACGCCGTGCACCTCGCCGCGCTCGGCCACGACGTCACAGGCATCGACCAGTCGCCGGAGATGCTCGAGCGCGCGGCCGGCAAGGTCCCCGGCGCCCACTTCGAGACCGGCGTGCTTGAGAAACTGCCGCTGCCGGACGCCGCATTCGACCTGGTCGTGTGCGCGCTCGCGCTCAGCCACCTGCCGTCGCTCGGTCCCGCGGTCAGCGAGCTGCGCCGCGTGCTCGCCCCCGGCGGCCGGCTGATCATCACGGACATCCACCCGGTGATCGCACTGCTGCACGGGCAGGCCATGTTCAAGCACCCGTCCGGCGGGCTCGCGTTCGTCCGCAACCACGTGCACTGGACCGGCGACTACCTGGCCGCGTTCCGCGCACACGGGCTCGAGGTGTTGTCCTGCCAGGAGCCGCTGTTCGCCGGGCCGTTCCCGCCCGGCGGGTACGAGGAGCGCATCCCGGACGCCGCGCGCGCGGCCTGGCAGGGCACACCGTCCGCGATCATCTGGTCCCTGGCCCCGCGGTGACGCCATCGGTGAGCTGCCTGATGGTGACCCGCGACCGGCCCCTGCTCGCCGACCGCGCCATCAGGTGCTTCGCGGCCCAGACCCACCCGGCCCGCGAACTCGTCATCGTGTCCCAGGGCGGCCGCGAATACGTGGCCCGGCTGCGCGCGTCGCTTCAGGCGCACGGCGTCCACGACGCGGTGCTTGTCACCGCGGACCCGGACCTGCGCCTCGGCGAGCTGCGCAACCTGTCGGTGGACGCGGCCGCCGGCGACCTGCTCTGCATCTGGGACGACGACGACCTCAGCCACCCCGACCGGCTGACCGCGCAGATCGCCGGCCTGCACGAGCGCCGCTGCCACACCTCGTTCCTCAGCGAGCACCTGCAGCTCTTCGCCGACAGCGGCGAACTGCACTGGATCGACTGGCACCGGCCGCCCGAAGCCGCCTACCCGCTGCTGCCCGCCACCATGCTCACCACCCGCGATCCGGCGTTCCGCTACCCGGAGCACGGCCGCTACGCGCACCTCGGAGAGGACTGGGCGATGCTGATCGAGCTGCATCGGCAGGTTCCCGTACACCACCTGGCCGGGCAGCCGCAGCTGTACGTGTACACGTACCACGGCCGCAACGTCTTCTCCGGTGACCACCACGGCCGCATGCGCATCCGGTCCCGTCCCCGTGGCGACCTGCTCGCGGACGAGCCGCGGATCCGGGACGCGGTAGCAGCGCTCGGCCTGCACCCGCCGATCACGGTCACCGGCTGTGACGGCGACGCGTTCACGATCGAGCACACCGGATGAGCGTGGTCACCCATGCGGACCGGCCCGAACTGTGGGAGCGGATCCCCACGCTGTTCGCCGGCGTCTGGCCCGAGTACAACCTGCACGGCGACCTGATGGCCGGCTACTGGAAACGCCTGCACCACGTGTTCGGGCGCTATCAACTCGCGTTGACCGGGCCGGACGACGACGTGCTCGCCACCGCGCGCGCCCTCCCGATCCCGTGGGACGGCACCCCGGCCGGACTCGGCACCGGCCTCGACGCCGCGATCCAGGCCGGCTTCGTCTGCTGGGAGAACGGTGGCACCCCGGACGCGCTCTGCGCCCTCGGCATCGAGGTCGCGCCCCGGTACCGGCGCCGCGGACTCGCCACGGTCATGCTGTCCGCGCTTCGCGACACCGCCCGCGCAGCAGGCTTCCGGCACGTCGTCGTCCCGGTCCGCCCGACCTGGAAGGACCGCTACCCTCTCACCCCCATCCACAGGTACGCGGCCTGGACCACCCCGGCCGGCGAACCCTTCGACCCGTGGATCCGCACGCACCTCACCTGCGGCGGGCGGCTCTCCGCGCCGGCGCCGCGCTCGTCCCTGATTACCGGCACGGTACGAGACTGGGAGACCTGGACCGAGATGAGCTTCCCCGAGACCGGCGACTACGTGTTCCCGTACGGCCAGGCCACCGTGCACATCGACCGCGAGAGCGACCGCGGCACGTACTGGGAGCCGAACATCTGGGTCGTCCACGAGGTGCCGGCGTGAGCGCGCCACGGCTGGGCATTGTCGGCTGCGGCGCGGTCGTCGAGCAGTGCCACCTGCCGGCGCTGCTCTCCGCGCCCGGCCTGTTCACGGTGACCGCGCTTGCCGACCGCGATCCGGACCGGCTGGGCCTGCTCGCCGCGCACTTCCCGGGTGCGCGCGCTGTGCCGGACGTGTCCGCGCTGGACCCCGGTGAACTGGACGCCGTGCTGATCGCGACCGGGCCCGGCTCGCACGCGGCAATCGCGTCCCAGCTGGCCTCGGCCGGGATCCCGGTGTTGCTGGAGAAGCCGGTCGCGACCACGCCCGGGGAGTGCACCTCGCTTTCCGCCGCGGCCGGCCGCACGCTCGTGGTCCCGGCGCTGGTCCGCCGCTACTACCCAGCCACGCCGTGGGTCGCGCGCGTGCTGGCGTCCGGGCGGCTGGGGCGGGTGCGCCGGGTCCGGTGGCGGGAGGGCGGGCCGTACGCGTGGCCGCTCGCCACGCCGTTCACCTTCGCGCCCGGTCCCGGCGGGGGAGTGCTCGCCGACCTGGGACCGCACGTCCTCGATCTGCTCTCGGTCTGGCTCGGGTCCGCGGGCGAGTTGGTGTCCTGTGTGGACAACGCGCAGGGCGGTGCCGACTCCGAGGCGGTGCTCAGCCTCCGGTACGGCGACGTCTCCGCGGAGGTGACGCTGAGCCGGCTGCGGACGCTCGATGACCAGGTCAGTATCGAGGGGACGGCGGCCACGCTGACTGTCGGCACGGTGCGGGCGGCGGCCTACACGCTGCACGCGGCGGACGGCACGCTCCTCGAGTCCGGCCCGATCCCGTCCCACGACCCGGCCCTGCTGACCCGCGCGGGCCTCTTCCACCACCAGCTCTCCCGCTTCGCCACAGCGGTCCGCGGAGACTCTGCGGTCCGCGGAGACTCTGCGGTCCGCGGAGACTCTGCGGTCCATGACGGCGCGGTTCTCCATGACGGCGCTGCAGTTCAGCTCGCGTCCTCGCGCATGGCGACGCTCGCCGATGCCGTCTCTGTGGTCGCGCTGCTCGCGCAGTGCCGGGAGCGGGCCACCCACGCCCTAATCCGCCCCTGGCGGCCTGCCGCGCTTCCACCTGCCGCGCCCCGGCCCTCCGGCGGCCTCGACGGCCTCCGGATCGCCGTCACCGGCGCGAACGGCTTCATCGGCGCCCAGGTCACCGAACACCTGCTGGACGCGGGCGCCCGCGAGGTCACCGCGATCGTCCGCACCCACGCCGGTCGCGCCCGGCTCGCCCACCGTGCCCCCGGCCGCCTCCGCCTGATCACCGCTGACGTGCGCGACGAGCCCGCGCTCCGCGACGCGTTCGACGGCTGCGACGTCGTGGTCCACGCGGCCTACGGCAGCCGTGGCGAGTACCCGGACCGCTACGCCGTCACCGTCGACGGCACCGCCGCCGTGCTGACCGCTGCCACGAAGGCCGGTCTCCGCCGCCTGGTGCACCTGAGCAGCATGGCCGTCTACCGCACCGGCGCCCACTCACTGCTCGACGAGACCGCGCCGCTCCTCGACCCGGTGCCCGGCGATCACTCCTACGCAGCCCAGAAAGCCGCCGCCGACCGCCTGCTGCGGGACCGCTTCGGCACACAGCCCGAGGTCGTGTTCCTGCAGCCGTCCGCGGTCTACGGCCCGGCCGGTCCGAACTGGACGGTCAAGCCGCTGCGTCGCCTCCGGGAGGACAACGCCGCCCTGCCCGGAGGTGGTGGCGGCGTCTGCGATGTCGTGCACGTCCACGATGTGGCCCGCGCGATCGCGTTCCTCACCACCGCGGACGTACCGGCCAACGCCCGTTTCCTGCTCACCGGCCCCGAGCCGGCCACCTGGGGCGACTATTACGACAGGTACCGCGACCTCCTCCACCTGCCCCGCCTGCACCTGCCCGACAGCGCGAGCTGGCCGGACCGCGAACGCGAGTTCCACGGCCGCCGCGTCCGCGTCGACGCCACCCGGCTCGCCGACGCCGGCTTCCGCCCGCACCTGACGCTTGACGAGGGCATGGCCTCGGTCGCGGCCTGGGCCCGCTGGGCCGGGCTCGCATGACACGCCCGCTCGCGCGCGGCCCGTTCCGGCTGAGCGGCTCCGTGCTGACCCACCCGGCACGAGGCGACGCGGCGCTCCGGGTGGCCGCGCAGGCGCCGCCCGGCCTGCTGCGCGTGGTCACCGACCCGGAACCGGGCGGCCCGCCGACAGCGCTCCGGACCGCGCTCGCCGCCTGGGGTTCGGTCCCGGTGACAAGCACCCACCACCTCGTGCTCCAGGACGACATGCTGCTCGCCGGCCACGCGCTCGACCGCGTGCTGGACGCGATCGAGGCCGCGCCGGACGCCGCGCTCGCGCTCTTCGCGATCTGGGACTCCCGCAACGGCGCCGCCGTGCGCGCCGGCGTTCTGCGCGGCGACACCTGGGTCCGGGCGGCCGGTGAGTACACGCCGTGCGCCGCGCTCGTCCTGCCACGTCAGGTCGCGCTCGGCTTCGCGGCCTGGGTGCGCCGGCACGGCCCCGGCGGCTGGCCCGACGACATCCTGATGCAGCGCCACCTGCGCGCGTCCGGCGTCCGCTGCCTGATCGCCGCCCCGAACCTGGCCGAGCACCTGGACGGCCCCAGCATCGCCGGAAACGCCTGGCGCGGTCCGCGCCGGTCCGCCTGCTTCCTCCCGTCCGCGCCGGCCACTCCACCGCGGATCGCCGACACGCCACCCGCCCTTATCCCGTTCTTCAAGAACGGTGTGGCCCAGTGCGTCGAGCGCACCCCCGGCGGCGGTTGGCTGCACCTCGACACCGAGGCCCGCCTCCGCCTCCGCGGCGTCCCCGAGGACGCCCTGTCCCCACCGCCCGTCCCCGGCCTCGCCCCGGCCACCGCGCGCGGCGTCTGGCTCACCGGCGTCGCGCTCGGCCTCCTGAACCGCGAAAACCCAGATCAAGCCCCAAATCCCGCCACGGTACGCCGTGCAGCGCCACAGTCCGGCCCACCCGATCCCATCGAACCGGCGGTCCGCAGTCCCGAGTTCCGGGACGCTGCTGCCGGGCACGCGAGCCGTGATGCCGGCCCCGGAGCCCGCGCTGTCGCACATGCGTCACGTGGTCAGTCGCCTTCGACTCTCGATACGAGCCCGCCCAGCGAGACCGACGCGGCAACCCGCGAGACCGGGTCCGCGGCCCACGGCCCGGAGACAGTGGCTCGCGGTGCTGTGATGGAGACGCGTGGTGCTGTGGCGGAGACGCGTGGTGCTGTGGCGGAGACGCGTGGTGCCGTGGCGGAGACGCGTGGTGCTGTGGTCGAGACCAGCAGCGCTGTGGCGAACACCCACGGTGTGGCGAACACCCACGGTGTGGTGACCGCTCCTGCGCCGCGCCGTGTCCGGGCGGCGCGGAATGCGAGTCCGGGCGAGCCCGCGCGAACCCGCCTTCCCGCCGCGGTGAATCCAGCCGCCGTCGTGGAGGCGTTGCGGACGATCGGGCCTGGCGGTGCGAGCCAGCTGCCCGGGGAACAAGCGTCGGAGCGGAACCTGATGCGGATGGCGGACCTCGCCTGCCGGGCGGTCGACGCCGGTCGTGCTGCCGTGCTGAGGCCGGTCGTGCCGCTGCGCCGCATCGCGCTGCGGCCGGGTGGGGGCGCGCTGACCGCGCACGTCGCCGCCCGCCTGGCCGAGTTGGGTGCGACGGTCACGATCGCGGACGGGGGCGCCGATCCGCGGTCACTTCTCGCGTCCGCGGGCGGGCGCGGAACGGCCGGTCACCTGTACGGGCCTGGCGCCGATGCCGGGGACGCGATCGGAGCGATGGTGTGGGCGGCGCTGCAGTCGCGCCCGATCGTGCTCACCGACGGGTCGCCGTCGTTCGTCCTGCCGGTCCACGTGCGGGAACTCGCCGCCGCGATCGTGGACGGCGGTCCGGTGGCGGCGCGCACGGCGTACCCACTGATGGCCTTTGCCCTGATCGTGTCGCAGGTGGTGCGGCCGGTGCCGGTCGAGGACCGCCGGACGAGCCCGGACCTGTCGGACGAGATCGTTGTGGAGCAGGCGGATCTGCGGTTCCGGCTGCATCAGCATGCGCAGTGGCTGGCCTATGAGGGTGGGCATGGGGACGGGGTGAGTACGGCGGCCGGGGAGCCGTCCGCACGGTAGGCGGCGCGCAACGCGTCCGCGGCCGCATCGAGGTCTGGCGTGCGGCAGATGCCGACGAGCGCGCCACCACCGCCGGCGCCACTCACCTTCAGGGGCAGGCCGGCGGCGTCGGCGGCCAGCGCGCGCAGGCGTTCCAGGCGGGGCGTGGACATCCGCTGGAGGTTGCGCATGGCCCGGTGTGCCTCGGCCATCGCGTCGTGCAGACCGGGCAGATCGCCGGCGGTGAGGGCCGACCAGACCGCGGCCGAGGACGCGTCGCATCGACGCTGATAGGCGAGGAGCGCGGGGTCGCGGGCCGACTGCTGCGCGCGGACCTGGCGGATGTGGTCCGGTGTGGACTTGGGGTCGCGCGAGTCGACCAGGATGACGGACCACCCCGCCGGGAATGCGGTGTGGCCGATCAGATCCGGCAGGCCGGTCGTGCGGCCGGCGAAGAACGTGGCGCCGCTCCTGTCGATCGCCAGCTGGTCCATGCCGCCGCCGTTGCAGAAGGCGAACTCGAACTCGTAGGCCCAGCGCACCCGCTCGGCCCGGCCGGAGTCGGGCGCGAACGCGTCGAACAGCGCGAGGATCATCGCGGTCGACGAGGAGAGGCCGCTCGCGGCGGGAGCACGCCCGGTGACCGCGACCGGCGGTGGTGCATCGGGGAGACCGTCGCGGCGCTCGCGCAGGAACGCCCAGATCTCTTCGGCCCAGCGAGGCTGTTTCGCGGTCGTGACCTGCGGAGAGACCCGGGTCGGCAGATCGAGTGCCAGGCAGACGGACCGCCCGCCGAGCCAGTCCAGATCCTCGCCGGACAGGCACGCGCGAACCGGCCTCGACGAGCCGAGCACCGGGCCGGCCGCCGGACCGGGAGACGCACCGGGTGCCGGGCCGGGTGACGAGCCCGGCGACGTGCTGTGCCTCACGGGCACCACACCCGATGTGCCACGCTGCCGCGCAGTCGCCCGATCCGCCAGCCGGCCTCGCAAACCCAGCGCCCGGCCCGGTCCCGGTCCGCGAGCGCGTGCGCGCCGGCCAGGATCGTCAGCCACTCGCGTGCCGCCTCCCGCGTGCTGTTGACGGTGAGGCCGTGCGCGCGGAAGTCCCGGTAGACGCGGGCGTCGGCCCGTCCGTACCCCATCTGCTGGGTGAAGAGCGGCCGCAGGCCGTGCCGGAGCCGGTAGTGCACGACCGCCCCCGGCGCGAACGCGATGCTGTGGCCGGCGAGTTGGGCGCGCAGGCACAGCTCGACGTCGTCGCCGCCCCCGCCGGTCCAGCTCTCGTCGAATCCGCCGAGCGCGCGCAGGACCCCGGCGCGGACCGCCATGCTGGCGCCGGTTGCGTAGGGCAGCCAGCCCATGATGCGCGGCAGCCGGTCCGGCGGGTTGGCCGGGCGGGAGTCGCGGGTCCGCGCGCTGTTCAGCGGCTCAGGATCGAGGTAGCCGCCGGCGATGTCCGCGTCGGCGGCGCAGAGCGCGGTGAGCCAGCCCGGGGTGGCCGCGTCGTCGGCGTCGCAGAACGCGATCAGATCGCCGGTTGCGTGTCGTGCGCCGGCGTTCCGTGCGCCGTTGATGCCGGGCGTCTCGTGCCGGACAACCCGCAGCGCGGGCAGCCGGTCGGCCCAGTCGCGGACCACGCCAGCGGTGTCGTCGGCCGAGCCGTTGTCCACGACGACGACCTCCCAGTCGCCGGGGAAGTCCTGCCGGGCCAGGGCCGCCAGCTGCACGGGCAGCAGGTGCGCGGCGTTGCGGGCCGGAATGATCACTGTCGCGTCCACAACGCATAGACTATCGTCAAATTAGCCTTACGGCGTGGCCGGTTCGTCGAAGGACAGCGTGAGCGTGCTTGAGTACGCGCCGCCGCCCACGGCCGGTGCGCGGCCGGTCGGAGTCGCACCGGCGGGCTGGAGGCGGACGGCACGGTACGGATAGCCGTCCTGGCCGGGCGACTCGAATTCGAGTTCCACGGCTTGACCCGGGGTGAAGGACGCGACGCCGGGTACGGCTGCGCTGCTGAAGTGGGCCCAGCAGCCGCCGGGCGTGGCGGGGGAGTCGATGACGCCCCAGCCCTCGTCGGCGTTCCAGGAGCGGATGACGGCGGCGACCATGATGTCAGTCCTCGATCGTGGAGGGCGGGGTGCCGAGCGCGTCAAGCGCGGGCCAGAGCGCGTCCGGGATGTCGGTCGTGCGCATGGTGTCGAGGTCGGCGATCCGGGAGACCCGGTTGACGCCGACGATCGTGGAGTCGATGTCCGCGTTGCGGAGTGAGAAGTGAAGCGCGGCCGTGGGAAGCGTGATGCCGAACTCGGCGCAGACCGCGCGGGCACGCTCGGTCCAGCCGAGCAGGGCGGCCGGGGCCTCGCGGTAGGCGTAGCGGGTGTCGCGGCCGGCGAGCAGGCCACCGCCGAACGGCGCGGCGTTGAAGACGCCCATGCCGCGGGCGACGGCCTCGGCGATCAGCGGCTCCGCGCGGCGGTCGACGAGCGTGTACCTGTTGTGGGTGAGCAGCACGTCGAACGCGCCGCTTGTCACGTAGCGGGTCATCAGCGCGATCTCACCGGCCGCGATGCCGATCGCGTCGACCAGGCCCTGCTCCTTGAGTTCCCGCATGCCCTGCACGGCGCCGCCGGGGGCGAACGCCTCCTCGACAGTGATTGTGTACGGGTCGTGCAGGTGCAGCAGCGGCAGACGGGTGACGCCGAGCCGCGTGGTGCTCTCCTCGAACGAGCGCCACACCCGGTCCCTGTCGAAGCGGCCGGTGGACGGGTCCGCGTCGGCCTTGGTCACGATGGTCTTGCCCGGTGGCAGTTCGACGCGGCCGAGCGCGGTCTCGCTGCGGCCGTCCGCGTAGTTGTTCGAGGTGTCGATCATCAGGGACGGGCCGGTGACAAGCGCGTGGGCGAGCGCGGCGGACTCGGGCGCGGGCGAGCCGTCCGGCGCGGCCGGATTGCCGAGGAACGACGTGCCGAGGCTGACGGGACTGACGGGGAAACCGATCATGGCCCCATCATGCCCGCAGGACCGGCGATGATCACCGGTCCTGCGGGAACGGAGGTGGTCAGGAGGGGAGCCCGCCGACCTGGGTGTTGACCCAGGCGCGGATCGAGGGCAGGTCGCCGTAGATGGACGGGGCGGTGGCGCAGGTGGAGCTGTTGTTGCCGGCCCGGCTGGTGACACCGATCAGCTCCCAGCGGCCGCCGACGTTGCGGACCTGGGGACCACCGGAGTCGCCGTAGCAGGCACCGGCGTTGCCGTTCGTGTTGTTCGTGCAGATCTCGTACGCGGCGTCGATGCCGGAGCATCTGCTGTCCGCGACGATCGAGGTGTCCAGCTCGTTGGCGACGGCGGGCGTGGAGCCGCAGCCACGGGTGGGGCAGGTCTGGCCCCAGCCGATGATGCGGGTCGCGGTGCCTGTCGCACCGGACGCGGTGGGGATGGGTGCGGGCGCGTAGGAGACCGCGGAGCCGAGCTGCAGCAGCTTGACGTCGATCCGCGGGTGGGTGATCGCGCGCGTCACGGAGACGACAGTGCCGCCGCTTGTGCGGTTGACGCTTCCGACGCGTACCGATGACGGGGTGGGGCAGTGTCCGGCCGTGACGGCCCAGTTGTTCTTGATCAGCGAGCCGGTGCACCCGGACACGTAGACCATGAACGGATAGTTCTCGGTGGCGGGGCGACCGCCGACGACAAGGATGCCGACGTCCGGCTCCGATGCGGGCGCGGCCACGGCAGCGGACGGTGCGAGCAGGCCGGCGACGACGATCGCTACGGCGGTGACGAGGCGTGAGATACGCATGGCGCCGACCCTAGGATGACAATCACAAACATCGATACATCCCAGTTGGGGCCTATCACCGGGCGATGGCCGGGCCGCAGTGCCGGTCGCCGGGCGGGAAGACGCAGGCTCAGACCCGGGCGGGCTCCGTGACCGGCACGTCCACCGATGCGCCGGGCCGAAGCGCGGGTGCGAGTACGGCGGCCAGGGCCAGGAACGCGAGGACGACGATCATCGCGCCGCGCAGTCCGTAGTGCTCGCCGAGCCAGCCAAGCGCGGGCGGGCCGACAAGGAACGCGACGTAGCCGACAGTGGCGACGAGCGAGACGCGGGCGGTCGGGTTGGGGCCGCTGTCGGCCGCGGCGGAGAGGACGACAGGGAAGCCGAGCGCGGCGCCGAGGCCCCAGAGCAGGACGGCCGTGGCGGCCACGATCGCGTTGTCGACGAAGATGACGAGGGCGAGGCCGGCGCCGCCGATCAGCGCGCTCGCGCACAGCACTGCCACCCGCCCGAAGCGGTTGATGAAGAACGTGCCGGTGAAGCGGCCGATCGTCATGGCGGCCGCGAACGCGACGTAGACGCCGGAGCCGAGCGCCGGGTCCATCCCGTGGCCGTCGACCATCATCAGTGGCAGCCAGTCGTTCGCCGCGCCCTCGGCCAGCGCCATGGCCAGCACTATCAGGCCGATCAGCGCGAGGCGCCGGTCGCGCCAGACGGCCTGGCCCTTGACGCCGACGGACGCGGGCGTGATGCCGATGCCGGCGGGGAGCTGGAAGAGGGACCACAGGACCAGCGGAAGCGTGGTCGCGCCCAGCAGTGCCAGGTGCCACGCGACAGGGAACGACGCGGCGGTCAGCGCCATCCCGCCGGCGGCGCCGAGCACGGTGCCGAGGCTGAAGCAGCCGTGCAGCACGGGCAGGACCGGGCGGCTTGTCACGCGTTCCACGTCCGCGCCCTCGATGTTCATGCCGACCTCGCCGCCGCCCATGCCGAAGCCGAACAGGAACAGCCCGGCTGCGACCAGCAGGCTCTGCGAAAGGGCGGCGCCGAGGCCGATCACCGGCATGGCCAGCACGATCGACAGCGAACCGATCGCGACGATCGGGCGGGCGCCGAACCTGCTGACGAGCGGGCCGGACGAGAGAATTCCGATCATGGAGCCGCCGGAGAGGCCGAAGAGTACGAGGCCCATCTCCGCGGTCGACGCGCCGAGCAGGTCGCGGATGTCAGGCGTGCGGGTGACCCACGACGAGAGGCCCAGTCCCACGGTCAGGAACAGGGCGAACAGGGCGGTACGGCGGCGTGACGTGGCGAGGTCCACGACGGTCCTTCCGGTTGTGCGGTGGTATGTACAAACGTACACACTTGCCGTCCGGCGGTAAACTGGCCGAATGGCCGGGACCCGGCGGGTCGCCAACGACCCGCGCCGCAAACAGCGCATCCTCGACGCCGCGCTGACCGTGATCGAGGAGCGCGGCGTCCACGCCACCACCCACCGCCGGATCGCCGAGGCCGCAGGCGTGCCGCTCGGCTCGCTGACCTACCACTTCGGCGGGCTCGAGGACATCCTGGAGCAGGCGTTCCAGCACCTGTCCGACACGATGTCCCGGCACTACCGCACGGTCCTGGCCGACGCGCCGGACACCGCTGCCGCCTGCGCGGCCGTCACGGACCTGATCTGCGGCGGCGAGTACGCGTCGCCCCGCGCGCTGACGCTGATCTACGAGATGAACGCGTACGCCGGCCATCACCCGGCCGTCGCCGAGATCGCCGCGACCTGGCTCGCCCGCAGCCATGCCAGCCTCGCGCTGCACTTCGCGGACCCGGCCTGCCGCGCGATGGACGCGCTGATCGAGGGCTGGCCGATGCACCAGGCGATGGAGCGCGCGCCGCTCGACCGCGAGATCGTGCTCGCCACCATCACCGCGATCGCTGCCCGCTTCCCGCTCCACGACGGCGCACACACGCCGAGGTGACAGGGTTTGCCGGGACGTGCCCACCCACGGGGCCGGCGGCCCGCGGGAGCACGCGGCACCCGACCACGGCGGAAGCGGGAAAATCCGCTGTGGACTGTGTGGTGTGTGCGTTGTAGATCGAGTGCAACCGGGCGGGGCCGGGTGGCGTGTTGGTGGCGAACGGCGGGGCACGCCGCGACACCACGGGGAGGGGCAGATGACCATGGTCAGCCAGGCGGCCAGGGCACTGACGGACGACACCGGACCACCCACGTTCGAGGACTTCTACGCGGCACACTTTCAGCGGCTGTCGTTGCAGCTCTTCGCCTATACGGGGGACTTCGGGCAGGCGCAGGATGTGGTGCAGGAGGCGTTCTGCCGGGCGCTGCCGCGCTGGGAGAAGGTCTCCCGGTACGACGACCCGCTGTCCTGGCTGCGCAAGGTCGCGTGGAACCTGGCGACAAGCAGGTTCCGGCGGCTGCGCGTGCAGCAGGCCCACGCGCGGCGGCAGCGGGAGGAACACGTCGACGGGCCCGGCCCTGACCGGGTCGCGCTCGCCCGCGCGCTCGCCACGCTGCCCGAGAGGCAGCGGCGCGCCGTCATCCTCTACCACCTCGCGGACCTGTCGATAGCGCAGATCGCCGAGCAGGAGGACGTCGCTGAGGGGACCGTCAAGTCCTGGCTGCATCGCGGCCGCACCGCCCTCGCCGCCCAGCTCACCGACGCCTGAAACGGAGCAATCACCATGATGGACGAAGAGTTCCACGCGCTCGACGACGCGTTCGCCACCTTCCGCGACGGCTCCGGGAGCCTGCCCACCCCGCTCGGCCCGTCCGCCGCACGCGCCACTGTGCGCCGCCGGCGTCAGCTGCGCGCGGGCATCACCGGTGGTCTGACCGCACTGCTCATCGCGGCCCCGGTGGCCGCCTATGCGGCCGGCGTGATCGGCACGAACGGACCACCGGCCGACCCCGCCACCCAGCCGCCCGCCCCGCCGCCGTCCGCGACCGCCAGCCCGTCCCCGAGTCCGACCGCGTCGCCGAGCCCGCAGAGTTCCGAGGAGTCGCCCGCCCCGCCGGACGGGAGGATCGACCTGAAGAAGGGGGAGTGGACGCTCAGGCTGTCGAACTGGCCGTACGTCTCGAAGGGGTGGTGCGCGGCGGGGGACATCACGTTCACCGACGGGAAGTCGCCGGGCGCGAGCAGCAACACGGTGCCGAGGGGGGATATAGAGATCGGCGAGGTCACCTATGTGGACATCGACTCGGATGGAGCCGAGGAGACCGCGGCGGTGGTCACCTGCACCGGCATCGAGATGGGCGAAAGTCAGGTAGTGGTCCTGGACCGGGACCCGGCCGGGAACGTCATCACGTTCGGCACCGCGCTGTTCACCAAGGCGGACTTCGCGGACATCCGCAACCTGCCGATGGTCATCCGCGGCTTCGAGGCGCAGGGCAACGGCCTCGCGGTGGAGGTCGGCGACAGGTACACGTGCTGTGGCCAGAGTGTGGACGCCGGACAGTGGCAGTGGCGCGTCTTCTCGTACGCCGGCGGCGAGTTCGTGCAGATCGGCGGCCCGAGCGAGTTTCCGCCCAACCCGCTGGTGACCGACCTGCGGGTGGTGTCCGCGATCGTGGAAGGCAGCACGACGGGAGACACGTTCACCGGCACGCTGAAGATCACTGTGCGAAACGCCGGGCCGTTCAAGGCCAATGCCTTCGTGTCGTTCTCCCTGCCCAGGCCCGCGACGCTGAAGACGGTTCCGATGGGGTGCGCGCGTGACGACGGCGCGATCATCGGGCCGGACGAGCAGGACCGGGACTTCGCCTACTTCTGCGAGCTCGGCCCGACCGCGACCGGCGGTGACGTCACGCTCGAGACGTTCCAGGTGACCGGCCCGGCCGCGGACTTCGTGGTCGGCGACCAGAAGGTGTTCGCGGTCTCGATCTGTGCCGCCGTCGACCCCACCGGGTTCCCGGCGGGCAACAAGCAGCTGCCGGACGCCAAGTACGACGACAACTCGGTAGAGAAGACGTTCACCGTCAAGTGATCCCTGCACCCTTCCCGGCGCCGATGGTGCCGGGAAGGGTGTCTCCACGCGCGCTGACGTGCGTCAGCACCGCACGGCGTCGACGGACTCGCGGATCAGATGGCGAACAGGTACCAGTAACCGGCTGCGGCGGCGACTGCCAGGGCCAGCGTCGCCCCGGCGATCCACGGCGTCCGGCTGCGGCGCTCGCGGTGCATGTAGACGGCCATCGTCGTACCCCCTCAGGTTCGTCGCCGAATCTATGGCGTCCGGGCGCCGATGACCTGAGCACCGGTACTCAGCCCAGGATGAACACCAGCTCGTCCAGCCACTGACCGTGCCGGCCGCTGGCCTGGACCAGGTGGACGAAGTCGCGGGCCTCCGCGCGCAGCACCGGCCCGGCCTGCACGCGGAGCCGGTCCAGCAGGTGTTCGATCGGCACCTCGTCGTCGAGCGCATGCCGGACCGCGTCCGACACCGCGGCGTCGAGCAGGGCCAGCGCCGGGTCCAGCGGTGCGGCGACGCCGGCCACGATCCGGTCCCAGCGGTGCAGCGCGGGCACCGGCGACGGGCGGCCTGGGGCGTACCTGCCGGCCATCGCGGCGGCCAGGTGCGCGCGCAGCACGGCGGACCGCACGGTCGCCGCGGCCGGGTAGGTGAGGTGATCGAGCCGCCCGTCACCGCCGAGAAGCACGCCGAGCGCGCGAACCCGTTCCGCGGCCGCGAGTACACCTGCCGAGAGCAGCAGCTCACCGATCACCCTGACCGGGTGGCCGCCACCGGGCAGCAGCTGCGCGGACGCCTCCACAAGCACGTCCGCGGCGAACAGGTCGGCCACGGTCTCCGCGCGCACGTCAGACGGGCGCAGCGGCCGCCGGCGCAGCACGTCATCGACCGCGTCGTGCCCGTCCCGGCGCTGCGCGGCCAGCAGCATGGTCCGCACTGACGCGTCGGTGAGTGGGCCGCGGGCGTGCACGCGCGAGTCCGCGAAGTGGCCGAACTCGTGGGCCAGCCCGAAGAACCAGAGCGCCAGATGCGCCTCCGAGTCCGCGGCGCCCTCAAGCGCGTCCGCGTGCGGTGCTGCCCAGTCCCGGTCCAGGAACGCGGCCGCGCCGCACCGGGCGGCGAGATCCGGGTTGCCGAGCCGCAGCGCGGTCTCCGCGAGCAGGTGAAGAACCGCCTGACGGCAGAGGATCCGGCGGGTACGGGACGGAAGCCCGTCGGCCAGCAGCAGCGTGCGGAGCAGCAGCCCGGACCGCAGCGACCGCCGGCTCCACGCGACCACCGGCTGCGGCAGCCCGGGCAGCGCCAGCACCTCGGGTGTGCCGTCGTCCACCCAGATCACTGCCGGGTCCGCGTGGAGCTGCCCGGCGATGATGTCCAGCACAGCGTTCATCGGCGTGTCCAGGTCGCGCGGATATACCGACCAGGCGACGCCGCCGCCGATGAGCTGCGGCACGGCGCGCCTGAGCCGCTGGCGCAGCAGCTGGTCGGCCTCCACCGGCCAACTATCGGCCAGGGTCGATCGTTCTCGGAACCGGCCGTTCAGGCCAATGCGGCAACCGTGGCGGGGACGGCTGTTCCGAGCGCCGCCCAGGTCGCCGGGCCGACGATCCCGTCCTCGCGCAACACGTGCGCGCGCTGGAACTCGCGCAGTGCCCGCTCGGTGGTGAGGTCGAGCGTGCCTGTCACGTCCGGCAGGTAGCCGAGCACCAGCAGGCGTTCCTGAAGCAGCACCACCTCGGCGCCGCTGTCCCGCGCGCGCAGCTCCGCGCGATGCCCGAGCGGCCGGTACCAGAGCGTGTCCGGATCCCAGTGGTTCTCCGCGGCCAGCGCGGCAGTGCGGAACAGCGCGCGGTCGCCCGCGTTCCGCTGGGTGGCGCCCTGGATGCGCCCGTGGTCGGCCGCGGCCCGCCAGTCACCGGCCGCGCAGTCCGCGCGCAGGTCAGGCCAGCCGGAGAAGTCAGGGCCGTGCGCCCAGCCGAGGCTCAGCAGCGCCAGCTGGGCATCTGCCGGCCAGCGCGGGAAACCGGCGAAGTCCGGCGTGCGGATCAGCCGGTCCTCAAGCGCCGCGAGCCGGCGGGCGGCCAGCTCGTCCACGCCGTCCTCGGTGAGCCGGGCCGAGGTGAGCGCGGCGAACTCGTGCGGCCGCCCGGCCCGCTCCGGGTGGGTCTGGACGGCCGTGTAGTCCTCCCGGATCTGGCGCGAGGTGGCGCCGAGCGCCGGGTCCCCGGCCAGCACGAACGGCAGCGACGTGGCCTCGTCCGACGACTCCAGCCTGCACCCGGCGCCGACCGTGACCAGGCCCCAGCTGTCCAGGTAGAGGTGCGGAGTGCGGCCCTCGATCGGCTCGGTGAACGTCATGAACGCGTCGGACACGGAGGTTCTCATGCGAGGAGCGTAGGAAGCGCCGTACCGGATATGTTGTCATTTATGGTTTTTCAACGAGTGCGGAGATCGCCCGGTGGCAGCGGTCCGCGGCGCTCGGGTGGCCGGCGCTCTCGATTCCCGCTTCCGGGATAATCGGCCTCATGCTTGAGATATCCTTCGCCCCCGTTTCCGCCGCGGACGACGCGGAGTTCGTCTCCGAGGTCACCGCGCTTGTCAACGAGGTCTATGCGGACGGCGAGAAGGGCATCTGGCGCGACGAGACCGCCCGCACCGACGCCGCCGAGATCGCCTCGTTCATCCGGGCCGGCGAGCTGGTGGTCGCACGTCTCGGCACCGTGCCGGCCGGCACGGTCCGCCTGCAGCGGCTCCCCGGCGGGGAGGGCGAGTTCGGCATGCTCACCGCGCACCCGCAGCACCGCGGCGCCGGCCTCGGCCGTGAACTGGTCGCGTTCGCCGAGTCCTGGGCCCGGGAACAGGGCCTGGCCGTCATGCAGCTGGAACTGCTCTACCCCACGGAGTGGGAGCACCCGGTCAAGGCGTTCCTGCGCGGCTGGTACACCCGGATCGGCTACCGGCTCGTCCACACGGCGGACTTCGCGGAGTCGTACCCGCGTCTCGCCCCGCTCGTCGCCACCCCCTGCGACTTCCTGGTCTTCCACAAAACCCTGTAAAACCACTTATGGCCGGAATGTCACCCGAGGAATCCTCAAATGTTGGTCTACTGGGGGTCAACACGGGAGGTCAGGCATGGGGCTGTTCCGGACACGGTCGACGATGGTCAGCGGCGCGCCGCGGCCGGTGCCACGTGACGTGGAGTCGCTTGAGGCGCTGGTCCTGGCGCTGGAGGGCGTGACGGACGAGGCAAGCGCCTGGCGGGCCACGGTCGAGAGCATGGTCCGCTCCTACGAGTTCGGCTACGGCGCGGTGTGGCTGCCGGACGGACGCGGCAACGTCGAGGTCCGCTTCGAAACCGGCGGGATCGTGCCGCAGATGAACGCCGTCATCGCGGGCCGCCCGGTCCCGGCCGATGCAGGGCTGGTCGGGCGCGCCTACAAATCCAAGCGGCCGGTGTACGTCGGGGACCTCTCCGACTGCGACGACTGCCTGCGCTGCCAGGCGGCCGGACGCGAGGGAATGGCCGCGGCCGTCGTCATGCCGGTAATGAAGAACAACCAGGTGCTTGCCGTCTTCGAGTACTTCGCCCGCACGCCGCTTGACCTGGACGGCCCGCGCACCGACAAGTGGATGTCGATCGCGCGCATCGCGGAGCAGGCCCGGACCAGCGCGATCTCCGCGGCCGAGCTGCGACAGGTGGCGGCGGACCGGCTGGCGGTCACCGAGGTGGTCGCGAAGATGGGACAGGCCCAGGACATCCAGACCGCGCTGCGGCTGGCGCTCGACACGGTACGGACCGCGTTCGGCTGGGCGTACGGGTCGTACTGGGAGGTCGACCCGGAGCACAACGTGCTGCGCTTCCAGGTCGAGTCCGGCTCCGCGGGCGACGAGTTCCGGAAGGTGACGCTTGCCGCCACGTTCGCCGAGGGCGTCGGGCTGTCCGGGCGGGCCTGGCGGGCACGCGACCTGGTCTTCGTGCGCGACCTCGCGGAACTAACCGACTGCGTGCGTGCGCCCGCGGCCCAGCGCGCGGGCGTCCGGTCCGGCGTCTGCTTCCCGATCATGAGCGGCGACCGGATCGTCGGCACCATGGACTTCTTCACCACCGAGTACATCGACCTGTCCGACTCCCGCACCGCCGCGCTGCGCAACGTGCAGCAGCTGGTCTCCCAGCGCCTCGACGTGCTGCGCAACTCCGAACGCGCGGCCGACAATGCACGGGCGCTGCTTGACACTGTCGCCCGCCTGCGCTCGGCGAGCGACGACGCCACACGCGTCGCCGAGGAGGCGGTCAGCCGCGCCACCACGATGACCGGCGAGGTGGCCGCGCTCGGCCAGGCCTCCGCCGCCATCGGTGACGTCATCAAGATCATTTCCTCGATCGCGGAACAGACCAACCTGCTCGCCCTGAACGCCACAATCGAAGCCGCACGCGCCGGCGAAGCGGGCAAAGGCTTCGCGGTAGTGGCCGGCGAGGTCAAAGACCTGGCCCGGGAGACCGCCGAAGCCACCCAGAAGGTCGCCGACCAGATCGCCGGCATCCAGTCCAGCGCCCAGTCCGTCTCCGCAGGCATCCACACCACAAGCGAGACCATCGGCCAGATGGACGTGGTCCAGGCCCGCATCAACGAGATCCTCGAAGAACAGGCCACGATGGCCCGCCGCTTCGAGGCTTGAGTTTCTGGTCGTCGCTTCGCTCCTCCGGGCTCGGCGCCACTCCCGGCTAGCTTTATGGTCGTCGCTTCGCTCCTCCGGGCTCGGCGCCACTCCCGGCGCTGACGCGGCCACCGGCAGACGAAGAGCGTGTCTGCCGGTGGCCGCGTCAGCTCTGGTCGAACGCGCCTCACGTGGGCGGTACAGACGCGCGCGGGTCGGGGGAAACTGCAGATGAAGGGCGTCGTGGGCTGAGGTTTGTGGGTGTTCACCGGCCCACCACGCCGGCCCAAAGCTCCACCACACCGGCCCATCGCTCCGCCACGGGCCGGCCCGCCACGGGCCGGCCCGCCACGCGCCGGCCCGCCGCACGCCGGGCCACCGCCCCACCACACACCCCGTCGCCCGCCGGCCCGCCGCCCGCCCGCACGCCCGCCAGCGGCCGTGCGCCCTCGCCACACGCCGCCCTGCCGCGCGTTGGCCCGTGGCGCGTCGGAGCGTCGTCCTGCTGCCCTGCCGGGCGGGGCGGCTGGCGGTCCTGATTCGGCCGCCGCGCAAGTCTGCTGGGAAGCGGTGGTGGCGGGGCTGTGGGGCGTTGGAGTGGAGGTGGGTAAACTAAGTTTACTTTGTTGTGGCGGAGGGGGAATGGTGGAGAAACGGGAGAAAGTGCTGACGGCGAACAGCACGGTGGGGGACTGGCTGGGGCATGAGACGGGCGGGCCGGCGCTTCGGGGACTGCTCGGGCAAGGGGGGTTCGACGAGTCGATGTTGGGGCCGGTGAAGGGGGTGCCGCTTGCCACGCTCGTGGAGCTCAGTGACGGCAGGGTGCCGCGGGCGGTTGTGGAGGGACTTGTCGCGGCGGTGAACGGGGGGCGGATACCTGAGGACGATGAGAGTGCGTGGGTCGAGCGCATCGTGCCGGGGCGCTTCGAGGGCAGGACCGTGATCGTGACCGGGGCCGCGTCCGGGATCGGCCGGGCCACCGCGTCCCGGATCCTGCGGGAGGGCGGGCGGGTGGTGGCGGTCGACCTGGCCGAGGACCGGCTGGACGGCCTCGGTGGCGACGTCGTTCCGGTGGCCGCGGACATCACCGCGCAGGACGGCGTCGACCGGATCGTCGCCGCGGCGGGAACGCGCATCGACGGGCTGGCGAACGTGGCAGGCATCCCTGATGACTTCGCGCCCGCGCACCTGGTCACGGACGCGGTCTGGGACCGGGTCTTCGCGGTCAACGTGGACGGGCTGTTCAAGCTGGTCCGCGCGGTGCTGCCGGCCATGATGGACGCGGGGCGCGGCGCGATAGTGAACGTGGCGTCCGAGGCCTCGCTTCGCGGGAACGCGGCCGGCCTGGCCTACACGGCGGCGAAGCACGCGGTTGTCGGCCTCACCCGGAACACCGCGTTCATGTACGGCCCGCACGGCATCCGGGTCAACGCGGTCGCGCCCGGCGGCGTCGCGACCGGGATGGCGGCCGGCACCTCCGACTTCGGGCGCGCGCGTCTCGGACCGTTCCTGCAGCTCATCCCGCCGGTGGCGCTTGCCGCGCACCTGGCCGCGTCGATCACGTTCCTGCTCAGCGACGACGGCATCAATCTCAACGGTGTCGTGCTGCCGTCGGACGGCGGCTGGTCGGTGCAGTAGCGCGAACGGAGACGGCTCAGTAGAGGACGGCCTGCAGCAGCGCGCCGTACCGGACCGCCAGGTCCCGGGGGTCGGCGGCGAGGAGTTCGGTGTCGCCGACCACCCACAGCGAGTACGTCAGCCCGCCCACCACCGCGCCCGCGATCCGCGCCCGCAGGTCCGCGTCCGGGCCGGTGAGGCGGGCGCGCAGCGGGGCGACGAACGACGTCTCGTGCACCTGGCGCAGCCGCTCCTCGATCGACGGCTCGCCGCTGCCCCGTACCAGCGCGAGGTAGACGCCTTTGATGTGTTCCTCCGAGCCGAGGACGACTGTGATGAAGCGCTCGCCCAGCTCCGTCAGCGGTACGTCAAGGAGGGGTTCGTCGTCGATGCTCAGGTGCATGGTCGCCAGGAACAGCAGCTCCTTGGTGCCGAAGTGGCGGATCACCAGCGCCGGGTTGGCCTGTGCGTCCGCGGCGATGTCCCGCACCGACGTGTGCGCGTAACCCCGCTCGCGGAACAACCGGGTCGCCGACGACCGGATCTCCGCCCGCGTCGCGTCCGCCGATCCCCGTCGCACCATGTAGTGATCTTAGGCGTCCCCCACGCGGGGGACCTCTGACTGTTCCCCTGACGGGGATTTTTCGGCGCCTCCGCGTCCATAGCGTCTGTGGTGTCAGCGCGGCACCCCCGCCGCGCACGGAGTCGCGAGGAGCGTCACGCATGTCCCGGATCACCACGCCGCCGTCCTGGATGCGGATCGCCGGCGTACGGCTGCTGCTCCTGTTCGTGGTCTTCACGCTGATCTCGGCGGTGATCAACGCGATCAACACGGCCGCGCTGGGGTTGCCGCCGCTCGCGGTGGTCACCGGACTGGTCACCGGCGGCCTGACGCTGCTGGCCTACCGGGTGATCGTCGGCTGGCTGGAGCAGCGCCCGGTCACCGAGGCGGAGCCGGCCACGCTGCTGCCGGGCGTCGGCCGCGGCACGCTCGCCGGCATCGGGCTGTTCACGCTCACCATCGTGGTCATCGCGCTCCTCGGCGGCTACCGGATCGGCGGCTGGGGTTCGTTCGGCGCGATGGTCGCCACGTTCGGGCTGATGTGCGGCGTCGCGGTGGTCGAGGAGATCCTGCTGCGCGGCATCGTCTTCCGGATCCTGGAGCAGTGGGCCGGCACCGCGATCGCGCTCGCCGTCTCCGGCCTGATCTTCGGCGCGCTGCACCTGTTCAACGACGGCGCCACGATCTGGGGCGCGCTGGCGATCGCGGCCGAGGCCGGAATCATGCTCGGCGCCGCCTACGTCGCCACCCGCTCGCTGTGGCTGCCGATCGGTCTGCACCTGGGCTGGAACTTCGCGGAGCTGGGCTTGTTCGGCTCCACGGTGTCCGGCTCGTCGCTCAAGGACGGCGGCCTGGTGCGCGGCCTCGCGACCGGCCACGACGCGATCTCCGGCGGCGCGTTCGGCCCGGAGGCGAGCATCGTCGCGGTGACCGCCGGCGTCGCGGTCAGCGTGGTCCTGCTGCGCCGCGCCGCGAAGGCCGGCCGCATCGTTCGACCGTCGTGGCGTCGATGATTCCGCCTCGCTACGCTGCCCGGGTGCTGCTGCGTCTGCCACTGGTCTCGAAGGTCCGGGACCGGTGGCGGTCCCTCGGCGTCTCGGTCCGCGACGGGGCGGTAGCGGTGCTCCTCGTCGCACTCGGGTTCCTGCCGCCGCTCGCCGAGATCGGCACCCGGCTCGGTGAGCTGCCGATCCGGCCGCTGGACGCGCTCGGCATCACTTCCGGGCTCGCGATGACGGTGCCGCTTGTGCTGCGCCGACGCCGGCCCGCCCTCACGCTCGCGGTGGTCGGGGCCGGCTTCGCCGTCCAGGAGCTGCGGGGGTACGCCACGTTCGCGAGCGTCGGCCTGCTGGTGGCGCTCTACAGCGCGGGCGCCTACCTGGTGCGATTCCGGTGGCCGGTCGCGGCGCTGGCGACGCTCGTCTACCTGCTGCTCGCGGCCGGGCTGGTCGCGGCCGGCTCGCCCGCCACGCCGGACGCGTACCCCCTGTTCTTCGTGGCTCTCGCCTCCGCCTGGCTGGTCGGCGCCTGGATACGCGACTACCGCGCCTCCGAGGTGGAGCGCCGCCGGCTCGCCGCTCAGACCGCGCTCGTGGCTGAACGCGAGCGCATCGCCCGGGAGCTGCACGACGTGGTCACCCACCACGTCACCGCCATGGTCGTCCAGGCCGGTGCGGCCCAGTTCGTCGCGTCCTCCGAGGAGCGGGTGACAGCGAACCTGGTCGCGATCGGCGAGACCGGGCGTCGCGCGCTCGGCGAGCTGCGTGACCTGCTCGGCGTGCTCGACCCGGAGCGCCGCGCCCCGATGGACCGGCTGCCCACGCTCGCCCAGGTCGACGGCCTGGTGGAGCAGTGCCGTGCGGCGGGGCAGCCGGTCGAGCTGCTGACCGAGGGCGCGCAGCCGGAGCTCGGCGCCGGGCGCGAACTGGCCGGGTACCGGGTGGTGCAGGAAGGGCTGACGAACGCGCTGAAGTACGCGGCCGGCAGCCGTACCGTGGTCCGGCTCGGCAACCGCCCGGACGCGGTCGACATCGAGGTCAGCACGTTCGGCGTGCCGACCTTCCTGGGCGCCGGCGTCGGCGGTTCCGGTCGCGGCCTGGCCGGGCTGCGCGAGCGCGTCGAGCTGTTCGGCGGCACGTTCCACGCCGGACCCCGTCCCGACGGGGGTTTCACGCTCACCGCCCGCATCCCGGTAGGAGAAGTGCAGTGATCACAGTGGTGGTTGCGGATGATCAGGCGCTGATCCGTACCGGCTTCGTGACGATCCTCGACTCGCAGGACGACATCTCCGTGGTCGGGGAGGCGAGCGACGGGAGGTCCGCGACGGAGACCGCGCAGCGGCTGCGCCCGGACGTGGTGGTGATGGACGTGCGCATGCCGGTGATGGACGGCATCGAGGCCACCCGGCGGCTGGCCGGCGCGGGCGTCGAGGAGCCGATGAAGGTGCTTGTCGTGACCACGTTCAACCTCGACGAGTACGTCTACGAGGCGCTCCGGGCCGGCGCCGCCGGGTTCCTGCTCAAGGACGCGTCCCCGCAGCAGCTGATCGCGGGCATGCGCACGATCGCGCGCGGCGACTCGCTGATCGCGCCCGAGGTCACCCGCCGGCTGATCGGGCGCTATGCGGCCCGCCTGCGCCCGGCCAACCCGGCCGTGACCGCGGGGTCCGCGCTCACGCCGCGCGAGTTGGAGGTGCTGCGCCTGATCGCGGCCGGCCACTCGAACGCGGAGATCGCGGCCGAGCTGGTGAT
The DNA here is from genome assembly GCF_044454585.1 of Catenuloplanes sp. NPDC051500. Taxonomy (NCBI): domain Bacteria; kingdom Bacillati; phylum Actinomycetota; class Actinomycetes; order Micromonosporales; family Micromonosporaceae; genus Catenuloplanes; species Catenuloplanes sp. NPDC051500. The sequence goes on along the minus strand of NZ_JBITDX010000028.1, from coordinate 24,816 downwards.
CGGCGCGGAGACCGTCAAGACCTACGTCTCCCGCATCCTCACCAAGCTGCACCTGCGCGACCGGGTCCAGGCGGTCGTGTACGCCTACCGCACCGGCCTGATCAGCCCGAACGACTGACGTACCGGGCCGCCGGTGGGATCATCTGGCTATGCGCATGATGATCAAAGCCGCGGCGCTGGCCGGTCTCGCACTGCCGGCGGTCGTGCACGCGGCGCCGATCGTCCCGTCCGGCCCGTCGACGCTCCGCAACGCCGGCCTGAACGCCTGCCTGACCGCGGTAAGCGACGCGGCTGTCGCGGTCGAGCCCTGCGACGGCGGCCCCCGCCAGGTCTTCCTGATCCAGTCGGCCGGGGACGACATCATGCTCCGCCACAACGGCTGGTGCGTGCGGGTGGACTCCGGTTCGCGGCCGGTCAACGCCGCCCACCTGGGCCTCTGCAAGGGGACGGCGGAGGAGCACTTCACCGCCACCTCGCTCTGGCGGGACTCCGCGTTCATCCTGCGGGTGACCGGCTACCCACTGCGTGCCCAGCGCGTCGGCGAGCCGCCAGTGGTCGGCTATGCCCAGGCCGATCCCGGCCGCTTCCGCGAGTGGCGGATCCTCCCGCCCGCCTAGGAGATCGTGTCGAGGCCCAGCAGCCGGTCGAGGACGTGGAAGCGGTACGCCACTGTCAGCGCCGCGAACCAGAGGACCAGGGACAGCAGCACCACGAGGAACACCGGCCCGGCCGGTCCGGTCAGGCCGAAGTAGGACCAGAGCGCCGGCACCAGCAGCACCGCGCCGAACGCGAGGAACAGCGCCACCACGAGCAGGGCCGGTCGCCGGTCGCCGGTCGGGCGGGTCCAGGCGGCGAAGAGGCGGGACGGCGGCGCCAGGAACAGGATGAGCAGGAACGAGGCGCAGCAGAAGAACGTGGACAACCCGGTCTGCGCGCCGATCGTGGCGGCCGCGTCCGCGAAGTCGGTGTCGGTGCCGTACACCAGGCCCGTGTACTTCTCGAACTCGGCGACCACCTCGTCCGGCGTGCGCCCGGTGCTGAATCCGCCGCTGATCGCCTGGTAGAGCGTGGTGTAGACGGCCGTGCCGAAGCCCGCGGTGACGACCGCGGCCGGCATCACGAACCGGATCAGGTTGCGAAGCAGGTGCGGGTCAGGCCGTGCGGGCGCGGCCCAGAACGTCAGGAACGCGGTCGGGATGCCCACTGTGAACAGCGTCAGGCCCACCTGCGTCGGCGTGTACGGGAAGCCGAGGCCAAGCATTGTGACAGCGAGGATGACCAGGCCCTGGCTGGCGACCCGGGCGAGGAAGACGTAGAGCGAGATGCTGATCCCGCTGATGATCCGGCGGCCCTCCTCCTGCGCGGGCGGCAGCACGGCGAACGAGTCGTCGGTGAGCACGATGTCGGCCACGTCGCGGGTGACGGTGCTGCCGCTGCGCATGGCCACACCGACCTGGGCCTGCTTGAGCGCACGGGCGTCGTTCACGCCGTCACCGATCATGGCGACGTAGCGGCCCTGGCGGCGAAGCGAGCGGACGATGCGCTCCTTGTGTTCCGGCGCGACCCGGCCGAACACTGTGGTCCCGGCCACGACCGCATCAAGCGCGGCGTCGTCCAGGCCGTCCAGGTCCGCGCCGGGCACCGGATCCCCCGGGTCCATCCCGGCGCGCGCGGCGATCGCGGCGACAGTGCGCGGGTCGTCGCCGGACAGCACCTTGAGCGCGACCCCGTCCGCACGGAACCGGGCCACTGTCGCCGCCACGTCGTCGCGCAGCTCATCGGCGAGCGCGACAAGCGCGACCGGCTCCGCATCGGCGGGCAGGACCGGGCGTCCGTCGAGATCACGCAGGCCGGCCGCCGCACGGGAGAAGATCAAGACACGCAGACCCGCGGCGGTACGGGCAGCGACGTCCGGATCCGGCGAGGTGGGCGCGCCGAGCACCCAGGTGCCGTCGTCGGTGACGAGCCCGGACCAGCGCAGCGACGACGTGAACGCCACCTCGTCCCGGACCGCGACGGCCGGTCCCGGCAGTGCCGCGGCGAGCGCGGCGGAGGTCAGGTTCGGCGCGCCGACGCTGTGCACGAAGCGCCCGAGCGCCTCCGCGGCGGCCGGCGCGGAGTACCCGCCCAGCGGCACGATCTCCGCGAGCGACAGCCGCCCGGTGGTGAGCGTGCCGGTCTTGTCAGTGCAGACCACGTCCACGTTGCTTACCGACTCGACCGCGTTGACCTGCTGGACCAGTGCGCCGCGCCGGGCGATCCGTACCGCGCCTGTGGTGTAGGCGAGCGCGATCAGGAAGAACAGCCCGTACGGGATGAGGCCGGACAGCACCGCGCTGATCTGCACGACGCGCAGCAGCGTGAAGCCCTCAAGCGCGGCCTGCGCGATGATCGCCGCGCTCATCAGCGTGGTGAGCACCATGACCAGCCGGACCACGAACTCGATCCGCCGCTGCAACGGCGTCCGGTCCGTCGTGCTGTGGCGCGCCTCCGCGGTGAGCCGGCCGGCGTAGCTGTGCGCGCCCACGTCCCGGGCGAGCTGGTGACCGTCGCCGCCCACGCACAGACTTCCGGAGAGCAGGTCGTCGCCGGGCTGCTTCGGCACCGGGTCGGACTCGCCGGTGAGAAGCGACTCGTCCGCCTCGACCCGGCCACCGGGCAGCAGCGGCCCGTCCACAACGATCTGGTCGCCGGGCCGGATGCGCAGCACGTCGTCGCGGACCACCTGCTCCGGCCCGATCGTCTGTTCGACGCCGTCGCGGATCACCACGACCTCGGCCCGGTCAAGCAGTTGCAGCTGGTCGAGCTTGCGTTTGGCGCGGATCTCCTGGGCGGCGCTGATCACCGCGTTGATCAGGCCGAGGCCGACGCTGATCAGCGCGTCGCTGTACCGGCCGAGCGCGAGCAGGGCCGCGCCGATGACGAACAGCACCAGGTTGAAGAACGAGAAGACGTTCGTCCGGAGGATCTCGGCGTAGCCGCGCGACCCGCCACGCACCGCCGTGTTCGTCTCGCGCCGGCGCCGGCGCTCGGCCACCTCCGGCGCGCTGAGGCCGGACGGGGGTTGGTAGGTCATCGGTTCAGCATGCTGGATCTGCCTCGACACCACCTGATCATGACTGGTGGCGAGGGCGTGGGCGGGGATATGCCGGGGCTTGTCGAGTAATCCGGCGCCCCCGCACATTGAGCCTTGAAGATCGATCTCTGCGGGCGTATACAGAGATCGGCCGATGAGTCCACGGCAGAGGAAAGCGGGTGAGGTCGATGCGCTGGCGCAGTTCGGGGCCGTACGCGGCCGCCGCGCTCGTCGCGGTCCTGCTGGTCACGACCACGCTTGCCGGTCGTGGGGAGCAGGCGGACGCGGGCTTCCTGCAGGGCCGTCAGCTGCGGCTGATGGCGCCGGCCGCGCCCGGCGGCGGGTGGGACCAGACCGCGCGCGAGATGCAGGCCGCGCTGCGCGGGACCGCGGGCCGCACGGAGGTCTACAACGTGGCAGGCGCGGGCGGCACGATCGGGCTCAGCCAGTTCGTCCGGTTCGACGGCGACCCGACCCAGCTGATGGTGATGGGCTTCGTCATGGTCGGCGCGATCGAGAGCGACGACGCGCCGGTCCGGCTGGACCGGACCACGCCGATCGCGCGGCTGACCACCGACTACGAGATCCTTGTCGTCCCGGCGGACTCGCCGATCACCACGCTGGCCCAGCTGACCGAGCGGATGCGGGCCGACCTGCCGGCCGTCTCGTTCAGCGGCGGGTCCGCGGGCGGCGCCGAGCAGATCCTGGCTGGGCTGGTCGCGGGCGCCGTCGGGGCGGACCCTGGCAAGGTCAACTTTGTGGCGCATTCCGGCGGCGGCGAGGCGATGGCCACGCTGCTCTCCGGCCGCGCCACGGTGGGCGTCTCCGGCGTCTCCGAAATGATCTCCCAGATCAAGGCCGGCACGATCCGGCCGCTAGCGGTCTCCGGCGCCGCCCGGCTGCCCGCGCTGCCGGACGTGCCCACGCTTCGCGAACAGGGCGTCGACGTGGAGCTGTCCAACTGGCGCGGCGTGGTGGCGCCGGCCGGGATCAGCGCGGAGGACGAGGCCGCGCTCGGGACCCTGATCACGGACATGACCGCGAGCGAGGCGTGGCAGCAGACGCTCGCGGACCGCGGCTGGGGCGATGCCACGCTCGCCGGGCCGGAGTTCAAGCAGTTCGTCGCGGACGAGCAGCTGCGCGTCGCTGACGTGCTGGCGAAGATGGGACTCGGATGACGGCCCCGGAAGCAGCAGGCCCACCAAGAATCGCGGGTACGCCGGACGAGGCCGATGACGCCGCGGCGGCGACCGATGCGGGGGAGGAGCGGGCCACCCTGCTGCTCAGTGGCGTGATGGTGGTGGCCGCGATCGTGGTGTTGGTCGATGCCGCGGGCCTGCGGGGTGGCAGCGCGCCGGTCGGGCCCGCGGCGGCGCCGACGCTTGTCGGCGTGCTGCTCGGCACGCTCGGGATCGCCTTGGCCGTCCAGTCGCGCGGCGCACTCCGTACCATGGCGGCTTTTACGGAACGTCCGGCGAGATGGGGTCGCCTGGCGGCGCTGATCGCCGCGTTGATCGCGTTCGCGGTGCTGCTGCCGTTCGCCGGCTGGACGCTCTGTGCGACAGGGCTCTTCACCGCCGCGGCGCTGCTGCTCGGCGCGCCGAATCCGGTGCGGACCGCCGCTTACGGGTTCGCGCTGGCCGGGACCGTGTTCCTGATCTTCGACGGCCTGATCGGGCTGATCCTTCCGGCCGGACCGTGGGGGTTCTGACGTGGACGAGCTGCTGACCGGGTTCGCGGACGCGCTCACCCCGATGAACCTGCTGTGGGCGCTCGTCGGCGTCACCATCGGCACCGCGGTCGGCGTGCTGCCCGGCATCGGCCCGGCGCTCACCGTCGCGCTGCTGCTGCCGGTCACGTTCCGGCTGGAGCCGGCCGCCGCGCTGATCCTCTTCGCCGGCATCTACTACGGCGGCATGTACGGCGGCTCCACCACGTCGATCCTGCTCAACACGCCTGGCGAGAGCGCGTCGGTGGTCACCGCGCTGGAGGGCAACCGGATGGCGCGGGCCGGCCGGGGCGCGGCCGCGCTCGCCACTGCCGCGATCGGCAGCTTCGTGGCCGGCACCATCGGCACGATCCTGCTCAGCGTGGCCGCGCCGCTTGTCGCGGACATCGCGGTCGGGTTCGGCCCGCCGGAGTACGTGGCGCTGATGGCCGTCGCGTTCGTGACAGTGAGCGCGCTGCTCGGGCCGAACCTGATCAAGGGCGCGGCCGGCCTGGTCCTCGGCGTGGCGATCGGCCTGATCGGCATCGACACGCTCACCGGGCAGCCGCGTCTCGACTTCGGCCTGCCCGCGCTGCTCGATGGTGTGGACGTGGTGATCGTGGTGGTGGCGCTGTTCGCGCTCGGCGAGGCGTTCGGCCACCTGCTGGCGGGCACCGGCGACAGCCGCGTCATGCCGGTGCGTGGCAAGGCGGTGCTCTCCCGCGAGGACTGGCGCCGCTCCTGGCCGGCCTGGCTGCGCGGCACCGCGATCGGCTTCCCGATCGGCAGCCTGCCGGCCGGCGGTGCGGACGTGCCCACGTTCCTCAGTTACGCGCTTGAGAAGCGGCTCTCGAAGCGCAGCCACGAGTTCGGGCACGGCGCGATCGAGGGCGTGGCCGGCCCGGAGGCGGCGAACAACGCGGCCGCGGCCGGCGTGCTGGTGCCGCTGCTGACCATCGGGCTGCCCACGTCCGCGACGGCGGCGGTCATCCTCACCGCGTTCCAGTCCTACGGCCTGCAGCCCGGCCCGCAGCTGTTCACCGAATCAGGCGATCTGGTCTGGGCGCTGATCGCGAGCCTCTACATCGGCAACGTGATGCTCCTTGTGCTCAACCTCCCGCTGGTACGACTCTGGGCGCGCCTGCTCTCCATCCCCGCGTACGGTATCTACGCCGGCGTGCTGGTCTTCGCCACGCTCGGCACGTTCGCGGCCGGCGGCACCACCACGGACCTGCTCATTCTGGTCGGACTGGGCCTGATCGGCCTGCTCATGCGCCGGGCCGGTGTGCCCGCCGCGCCGGCCGTGGTGGGGCTGATCCTCGGGCCGCTCGCGGAACAGCAGCTGCGGCGCGCCCTCGCGCTCTCCGACGGCGACTGGGGCATCCTGGTCTCCGGACCGCTGACAGTGACGCTGTGGATCCTGGCGATCCTCGCGCTGCTGGCCCCGGCCGTGGTCGCGATGCGCCATAGAGCGGCCGCGACGGACGATTGAGACTTTTTACTTAACCCCGCCCTGATTCGTGCCGATGTGGCGTTTGCTGTGTCGTTCACGGGTGAGGGGCCTGTCTGATGAGTCAATACGCGGAGCGCCGCACGGGCAATGTCTTCGCCCGCCTGGTGGCTGACGTCAACGTGCGGACCAAGATCCTCGCGTCGTCCGTGGTGGTCATCGTCATCACCGTGCTGGTCGGGATGCTCTGCGTCCAGCGGATGTCCACGCTCAGCGGCCAGCTCGAGAGCATGAAGAACGAGCAGGTCGAGGGCATGAGTTATCTCGCCACGATGCGCCAGGGCATCGGCGGGATGTTCCGCGGCATGCTGCTCTTCAGTCTCGGGAACGCAATCTCACCGTCGGCCGAGGCCGTCAAGGAGACCAAGGCCGGCGACCAGATGGTCGACGACGCGCTCGCCGAGTACTCGAAGCTGAACACGGGCAGCAACGCCAGCGCGGAGCGGACCGCGGCGATCGAGGACTTCACCAAGGGCTTCACCGACTACAAGGCGCTCCGTAATGTGAACTTCTTCCAGGAGGCCGCGCCGGCCGGTTACACGCTCCCGGCCGACACCCTGGGCGCTTACGGCGTGGCCGAGAAGGCGATGACCGACGGCCTCAACACCCTTCAGGCCACCGAGTCCGCCGAGGCCGACGACGCGGCCAAGGCTGCGCTCTCCACCTACAAGACCGCCCGTAACCTGCTGATCGCCGCGGTCCTGATTGGCGCGATCGTCGGACTCGGCGTCGGCCTGATGGTCGCCCGCGCGATCACCACGCAGGTGAAGACGGTCGGTGACGCGCTGCGCGCGATGGCGGCCGGTGACCTGACCACTGCCGCGGAGGTCCGGGGCCGCGACGAGATCGGCGAGATGGCGGTCGCCACGAACGAGGCCCGCGAGGGACTGCGTACCACGATCGGCGCGCTGCACGAGAGTTCCCGCACGCTCGCGGACGGCGCCCGCCGGCTCACCGCGTCCACGGAGCGGATCGCGTCGAGCGCGGCCGAGGCCGCCAGCCAGGCCGACGTGGTGTCGAACGCGGCCGGTGAGGTCTCCGCGAACGTGACAACTGTCGCGGCCGGCTCCGAGGAGATGGGTGCGTCGATCCGCGAGATCAGCCAGAACGCGAACGACGCGGCCCAGGTCGCGGCGGAAGCGGTCGGCGTCGCGAACAGCACGAACGAGACCATCTCGAAGCTCGGCGAGTCGTCCGCGGAGATCGGCAACGTGGTCAAGACGATCACCTCGATCGCGGAGCAGACCAACCTGCTGGCGCTCAACGCCACGATCGAGGCGGCCCGGGCCGGCGACGCGGGCAAGGGCTTCGCGGTGGTGGCCGGCGAGGTCAAGGATCTGGCGCAGGAGACCGCGAAGGCCACCGAGGACATCTCCCGCCGGGTCGAGGCGATCCAGGTGGACACGCAGAACGCGGTCGAGGCGATCGGCGAGATCAGCCGGATCATCGCGCGGATCAACGACTACCAGCTGACAATCGCGTCGGCGGTGGAGGAGCAGACCGCCACCACAGGTGAGATGAGCCGCAGCGTCGGCGACGCGTCCGGCGGCACGTCGGACATCGCCAACAACATCAACGGCGTGGCGAACGCGGCCCGCGCCACCACCGAGTCGCTTGCCGAGGCAGGCGAGACGGTCGCGGACCTGAACCGCGTGGTCAGCGAGCTGGAGTCGGTGGTCGGCCGGTTCCGCATCTGAGCTGTCGGCGGGCCCTCCCTCCGCACGGTGCGGGCGGAGGGCCTCGTCGTCCTCTCAATAGTGAACGCGTCGTGAAGTGCCACGCGTCCTCGTAGCCCTATGCATACGCTCCGTGTTGATCAGGTGGAGATTTCTTTCACCGGGCTCTCAACACGGAAGGAAACAGTCAATGGCGACTGGAGTCTCGACCCGGCGTGTGCGCCGGGGCATCATCGCGGCCACCGCGCTGGCGCTTGCCGGTGGCGGGCTGACCGCGGCCACGCCGGCCCAGGCCGCGGCCGGCAATGAGGCCACGGCCCGGCTCGCACCGGCCGGCACCGCCGCGATCGACACCGCGCTGAACCGCAACGGCCGGCTCTCGGCCTTCGCGCGCGGCACCGACAACGCGATCTGGGTGAAGACCCAGAACAGCGCGGGCAGTGGATCGTGGACCGGCTGGACAAGCCTCGGCGGTGTGGTCACAGGTGCGCCGCGGGTCGCTGTCGACGCGGACAACCGCATCCAGCTCTTCGCGCGCGGCACCGACAAGGCCATCTGGACCAAGCGTCAGACCGACCCGAACAGCGCGGCCTGGTCCGCGTGGAAGAGCCTGGGCGGCGTGCTCGACAGCGACCCGTCGGTCATCGCCGACCAGGACGCCCGGCTGACGGTCTTCGGCGAGGGCACCGACGGCGCGGTCTGGAAGACCCGCCAGCAGGACAACGCGGGCGACGGCTGGACCGGCTGGACCTCGCTGGGCGGCGTGATCACCAGCGAGACGCAGCTCGTGCGGGACCGGGCGGAGCGGATCAACCTCTTCGCCCGCGGCACCGACAACGCGCTGTGGACCCGCCGGCAGTCGAAGGCCAACAGCGACGACTGGACCGCCTGGAAGAGCCTGGGCGGCACGATCAGCAGCGACGCCGAGCCGGTGCTTGACGCGGAGAACCGGATCCAGGTCTTCGCGAAGGGCGGCGAGGCGCTGTGGACGATCCGGCAGACCGGCCCGAACAGCGACTCGTGGGACAGCTGGACCAGCCTGGGCGGCGTCATCACGAGTAACCCGGCCGCGATCATCGTCGAGGACGGGCAGCTGCACGTCTTCGCGCGCGGCGCGGACAACGCGCTGTGGAGCCGGACCCAGAAGTCCCGCGGCAGCACCGGCTGGAACGACTGGTACTCGCTCGGCGGCGTCCTGACAAGCGAGATCGAGGCCGGCCGGGAGCGCGACTGGCGGGTGAGCGTCTTCGGGCGCGGCACCGACAACGGCCTCTGGGCGAAGTCGCAGTCCACGCCGGACAGCGCGTTCGGCAACTGGTACTCGCTCGGCGGCGGCATCATCTGACGCCGACGCGGGGTGCGGCCGACCGGCCGTACCCCGCGATCGCCAGCCCTCGGCGTCCGCCGGCCTCAGCGCGCCGTGAAGACCGCCCGGACCAGCGCGTCAAGCGCCGCCGGGAAGACCTCCGCCGGGTTGATCGGGGCGTCGCCCATGGTGATGCCCGCGGTAAGCGTCCTGCCGCCGTCCGGCGAGCTGTACATCAGCGCACCGAAGCCGCCCGGCGCTCCACCGTTGTGGTGGTAGACGGTGCCGGCCTCGCCCAGGTCCTGCGCGAAAATGCCGAGGCCGTAGTCGATCGGGCCGTTCGGGGTGCGCATCTCGGCAAGCAGCGGGGCTGGGAGGAGCCGTCCGCTGTTCAGCGCGGAGAAGAACGTGTGCAGGTCACGGGTGGTGGAGATGGCGGCGCCGGCGCCGGGCATCATCGAGAGGTTCTGGCGGGTGACGTCGGTGACCACCCACTCCTCGCCGTCCTGGTAGCGGTAGTAGCCGTGGGCGTGCGGGCCGGGCAGGTCAGTGGTGTCACCGGCCAGCTGTGTGTCGCGCAGGCCGAGCGGCTCCAGGATCCGCAGGTGTGCCTCCTCGCCGTAGGAGCGGCCGGCGATCTGCGCGACAAGCAGCGTGGCGAGCGTGTAGTTGGTGTTGGAGTAGCTCCAGTCGGCGCCGGGCTCGAAGCGCGCCGGCTTGGACAGCGCGAGCCGCACCAGGTCCTCCGCCCGGTAGGTGTCCAGCCGCGTGTCCACCCACTCCTTGCCGGTGGCCGGGATGCCCGCGGCGACCGTGCCGTCCGGGTAGTACTCGCCTGTGTAGTTGAACAGGCCACTTGTGTGCAGCAGCAGCATCCGGGCGGTGATGCGGTGGTCGAGGCCGAGCTCCGGCAGGTGGTCCGCGACCGGGGCGTCCAGGTCGAGCAGCCCGTCGGCCACCTGTTGCAGGACCACTGTGGAGGTGAAGGTCTTGGCGACGCTGCCGCCCCAGAAGCTGCCGTCGACAGGGGGTCTTTCGGCCGAGCCGAGCTCGCGCACTCCCGCGCTGCCCACCCACTCGCCCTGGGCGTCGTTGACGCGCAGCTGCAGGCCGGCGAATCCGGCGTCAACGAACGCGTCGGCGGCCGCCTGCAGTTCCGGGCGCTCACTCGTGGTGCTCATGTCGGGTGCTCCTTCGGCAGTTCGTTTCTGACATGCGAAACGCTACGTTGCTTTCACGTACCACGAAACAGCGAAGTTGCTCTAGATCTTTGTTTTTCCAGCTAGATCCGGTGTAAGTGTTGCAATGAATTGAAATTTAACGCAACGAAGCGAGTATGTTCGTTGCAACAGATTGGATGTAAAGGCTACGGTCGGGGCCACCGTCACGAAGGAGGCCGCGATGCCGGGCGGCAGGCTCACCCCGCAGGAACGCCAGCAGATCACGCTCGGCCTGGCCGAAGGGCTCGCCTACGCGGAGATCGCCCGGCGCCTCGGGCGCCCCACCTCGACGGTCACCCGGGAGATCATGCGCAACGGCGGCGCCACCGCCTACCGTGGCGACCTCGCCCAGCACGCCACCGAGCGTCGCGCGCGCGCTCGCCGGACGTCGGCCGTCAGGCTTCCCGGCGCGCCGCCGCAACCCCACGGGCGCGATGCCGACGCCGTGCGCGAGTACGAGGCGTTGTTCGCCGCCGTGTTCATGCAGTCCGGCCTGCCCGTGATGACCGCGCGCACGCTGACCGCGCTCTACACCACTGACACCGGCAGTCTGACCGCGGCGGAGCTGGCCGGTCGCCTGAAAATCAGCCCGGCCTCGGTCTCCAAGGCGATCGCGTTCCTGGAGGGTCAGGGCCTGGTCCGCCGGGAGCGGGACGACCGCCGCCGGGAGCGCTATGTGGTCGACGACGACGTCCTCTACCAGTCCACGATGGCCAGCGCCCGCTCCACCGCCTACCTCGGCGAGATCGCCCGTCAGGGTGCGGAGGTGCTCGGCCCCGGCACGCCGGCCGCCGACCGCCTGGAGAACATCGCGCGCTTCGTCGACGTCGTCTCGGACAGCATCGCCCGCGCGGCCGACCAGGCCCGCGACCTGCTCCACGGCAGGCTGGAGGGTTAGTACCAGCCGGAGTTGTTGGAGTGGGTCAGGGCCGCGCAGGGCGTGCTGTAGCGGCCCTTGATGTAGCCGAGGCCCCAGATGACCTGCGTCGCCGGGTTGGTCTGCCAGTCGTCCGCGACCGACGCCATCTTGCTGCCCGGGTTCGCCTGCGGGATGCCGTAGGCAGGTGTGGAGGGGTTCTGCGCCTTGGGGTTCCAGCCGCTCTCCCGCGTCCAGAGCTTGTCCAGGCAGCCGAACTCGGAGACCGCGAAGCCCTGGCCGACCATCACTGAGCAGCCGGTCTTGCGGTGGCCGCTGTAGGAGGCGCAGGAGCTGGGGACCGGGCCGTCGTACGGCTTGAGTGCCGCGTTCGCCTTGTCCTTCTCCTCGGCGGCGGCCGCGGCCTCGGCCTGCTGCGCCTTCTTCTTGCGGGTGACCGCGTCGTTCGCGGTGCGGGCGCGCTTCGCCTCGTCCTCCGCGGTCTTCGCGGCACGGGCGGCGGCGTCCCGGGAGGAGTCGTGCAGGCTCGCGGTCAGCTCGGCGTACTGCCGGTGGCGGTCCTTGAGGTACAGCTCCTCGGCGCGGTTCGCCTCCCAGGCGGCCTGCGCGGCGGCGGAGTCGTCCGCGTGCGCGCGGTCCTGGCTGAGGTAGACGCCGCCGCCGACCCCGGCCATCAGCATGGCAACCGCCGCGGACCTGACGCCGTACCTGCCGACCAGCGAGTTCACGAGAAGAGGTCCCTTCCGAGGCGGTGAGGCTCGACGGATGGGCACGCTACCACGATGCGTGAAGCGTTCTCTTGTTCGACGGAGAGCAATGAGAAGGTCTTGAAGGTCGTGACAGGGGGTGGGTGGCCGGGGCGGAAGCTGGGGGGTTGACGGACTGACGTGCATCGATCAGGCTCTGCTGAGAGAGCGCTCTCCCGTCCTGCCCACCGCTCTCCGTCCTGGAGTGACTATGTCCTATAAGCGACCAATCCTGGCAGCGCTCCTGCTGCTCGCCGGGCTGCTCGTCGCCACGCCCGCCGAAGCCGCCCCCGTCCTCCTGTCCCGTGGCAAGCCGGTGCTCGCGTCGTCCGCCGAGGGGGAGGGCAGCCCGGCCTCCGCCGCCGTCGACGGCGACGCCGGAACGCGCTGGTCCAGCACGTTCTCCGACCCGCAGTGGCTGCGCGTCGACCTCGGCGCGACCGCGACGCTCGACCGCGTCGTGCTCACCTGGGAGGCCGCCTACGCGAGCGCCTTCCAGATCCAGACCTCGGCCGACGGCAACGCCTGGACCACCGCCTGGACGACCACCACCGGCACCGGCGGCGTCCAGACGATCACGATCAACGGCAGCGGCCGGTACGTGCGGATGCTCGGCACCGCACGGGCCACCGGCTACGGCTACTCACTCTGGGAGTTCGAGGTCTACGGCACGCTCGGCAGTACGCCGGGCGGCACGTCGATCTCCGCGTTCAAGCCGGTCGCCGCGTCCTCCTACGAGGGCGGTAACGCGCCCGGCGCCGCGCTCGACGGCCGGACCACCACGCGCTGGTCGAGCGAGTTCTCCGACAACCAGTGGCTGCGGGTGGACCTGCGGGGCACGGCCTCGATTACCGGCGTCGTGCTCAACTGGGAGTCCGCGTACGCCACCGGATACCGCATCGAGGTGTCCGACGACGCTGTCACCTGGCGGACGATCTACACCACGACGAGCGGGCGCGGCGGCATCGAGACGCTCGCCGTCTCCGGCACCGGCCGCTACCTGCGGTGGGTCGGCACCGCGCGGGCCACCGGCTACGGCTACTCGCTGTGGGAGCTGCAGGTGCTCGGCACTGTCGACGCGTCCGGAAGCGCGCCGCCGCTGCTCTCCGGCCCGACCCGGCCGCCCGCGACCACCGGTCAGTTCGCGCTCACCGCACCGGCGGACGCGACGCTGATCAGCAACACCCGGCGGCCCGCGTTCTCCTGGGCCGCGGTCTCCGGCGCCACCCGCTACCAGTTGTGGATCAACGTCAGCCGCACCGACTACGACTTCACCGCGTCCGGGAACCTGCTCGACGTCTACACCCGGGTCGCGGAGGTGAGCGGGACCAGCTACACACCGACCTGGGACCTGCCGGACCGGTGGACCTACCGCTGGTACGTCACGGCCGGCGCGACCACCTCGCAGATCCGCACCTTCGGCGTCTATGTGCCCACGCTGACCCCGATCGCGGACGGCGTGCCGGTGATCAACGGCGCCCGGGACGCGAACCGCAGCGGCGCGATCGACGCCTACGAGGACTGGCGGCGGCCTGTCGAGGCGCGGGTGAACGACCTGCTCGGGCGGATGACGGCCGAGGAGAAGGCCTACCAGATGTTCTACAACGCGCAGGCGTACCCCCGATCGGGCTGGCATTTCGGTCCTTCCGAGGCGCCGGATCTGCACCGGGACCTGCTCGCGTCGACAGGCACCCGGCTCGGCATCCCGCTGGTCTCGGCCGGCGACACCATCCATGGCTTCAAGACCACCTACCCGTCGCAGTCCGCGCTCGCGGCCGGGCGCGACTACGCGCTGCAGTACAAGCTCGGTGACATGCAGCGGCGGGAGCAGGTCGAGCTCGGCACCCGCGGCGTGCTCGGGCCGCTGGCCGAGGTCGGCACGAAGGTGCTCTACCCGCGCATCCAGGAGGGCAACGGCGAGGACGCCTATGTCGCGGCCGCGCAGGTCCGGGCACTTGTCGCCGGGCTGCAGGGCGGGCCGGAGCTGAACCCGTCGTCAGTGCTGGCCACAGTCAAGCACTGGCCGGGTGAGGGCGCGGGCGGCGAGGCGCTGATCGTCTACGACGGCGTCACGATCAAGTACCACATGATCCCGTTCCGGGCCGCCATGGAGGCCGGCGCGGTGAACATCATGCCGGGGTACGCGGGCAGCTCGTTCCTTGACCCGGGTGGTCCCGGTGCGGGCGACAGTGCGCCGATCCTGGCCTACCTGCGGCAGAACCTCGGCTTCACCGGGCTGATCACCACGGACTGGCTGCCGTCCGGCTCGTGGGTCGGCGCGGCGAAGGCCGGCTCCGACGTGATGGGCGGCGCCGACCCGGGCGCGGCCGGCTTCTCCATCGCCACGTTCATCGCGCAGGTGCCGGCGGCCCGGATCGACGACGCGGTGCGGCGCGTGCTGCGGCTGAAGTTCCAGCTCGGCCTCTTCGAGAACCCGTACGGCGACCCGGTCAACGGCCTCTACCGGGTGCACACGCCGGCCGACACCGCGCTCGCCAACCAGGCCGCGCGCGGCTCGCTCACCGTGCTGCGCAACAACGCGAACGTGCTGCCGCTGAAGCTTCCGGCCGGAAGCAACGTGGTGGTGACCGGGCCGCGCGCGGCGGACACCGGCTCGTGCTGCATCTGGACCAGCTACTTCCACCAGGAGTACGGGTCACAGTCCACCTACGACGCCATCGCCGCCAGGGGTGCCGCCGCCGGGGTGAACGTCTTCCGGGACAACGCCGCGAATCCAAGCCTGGCGATCGTCTCGGTGGGCGAGCCCTACTACACGCACGCGACCAGCTGGGTGAAGGAACAGCCCTACCTGCCCGCCGATCAACTGGAGCTGATCCGCAGCTGGAAGGCGCGCGGCGTACCGGTCGTGGTGCTGCTGACCATGGCCCGCCCGTACGTGATCAGCGAGTGGAACGAGGTCGCGGACGCGGTGGTGGTCAACTTCCGGGCCGGCGAGGAGGTCGGGCCCGCGCTGGCGAGCCTGCTCTTCGGCGACTACAAACCCACGGGCAAGCTGCCCTGGCAACTGCCGCGCACGCTCGACCAGGTGCTGCGGCCGGGCGGCCAGGACGTGCAGGCGGACGCGCGTGAGGCGTGGGACCTGCCGTTCGACCTCGGCGCGACAGACGCGCAGCGCGCCGAGATCCGGGCCCGGATCGACGCCGGTCAGCAGGTGTCCCCGGTCTACGGAAATCCGCTCTACCAGTACGGATTCGGCCTCACCTGGTGACCGCACACCCCGCGGCGGCGCGACACGGCCGCCGCGGGGATCATCCGGGGGCAGGCGAAAAAGCGATCCGGAGGCTACTCTCACTTGCATGGAACTTGGACTGCACATCGCCGACTTCACCTGGAACAGCGGCGCCCCCGCGCTCGGCCCGGCACTCGCCCGGCACGCCCGCAACGCGGAGCAGGCCGGGATCACCCGGATCACGGTCATGGACCACTTCTGGCAGATCCGGGGCGTCGGGCCGTACGAGCACGAGATGCTCGAGGCGTACACCGCGCTCGGCTTCCTCGCCGCGGCCACCGAGACCGCACTGCTGCACACGCTCGTCACGGGCGTCACCTACCGCGAGCCCGCGCTGCTCGCCAAGGCGGTCACCACGCTCGACGTGCTCTCCGGCGGCCGTGCCGGGCTGGGCATCGGCGCGGCGTGGAACGAGGACGAGTCGAAGGGGCTCGGCTTCCAGTTCCCGCCGACCGCGGAGCGCTTCGAGCGGCTGGAGGAGGCCATCCAGATCACGCTTCAGATGTGGTCCGACTCGGAGGACGCCTACCAGGGCAAGCACTACCAGCTGGAGCGGACGCTCAACTCGCCGCAGCCGGTGCGCTCGCCGCGGCCCTACCTGCTGATCGGCGGCGGGGGCGAGAAGAAGACGCTCAAGCTCGTCGCGAAGTACGCGGACGCGTGCAACTTCGGCATCGGCCCGGAGGCGGCGCACAAGCTCGACGTGCTGCGCCGGCACTGCGACGACGTCGGCCGCGACTACGCCGAGATCGAGAAGACGGCCATGTTCGCCGTCGACCCGACCAGCACTACGGAGGACGTGCTCCGCAACGCGACTGACGCGCGCGACACGGGCTTCACTGTCGCCTACGTCTACGCCCACGACATCACCGAGCCGTCGAAGATCACCGACATGCTCGGTGAGGCGCTCACCAAGCTCTGACCGGTTCGGCGCGCGGGTACCCTGACGCCATGCCAGGACCCGTGCCGCAGACCAAGAGCACGCGCGACCGGATAGTCGAGGCCGCGGCCGCCCTGCTCAGCCAGGGTGGCCGCGACGCCGTCTCCACCCGTGCGGTGAGCGCGGCCGCGGGTGTGCAGGCGCCGGCGATCTACCGCGCGTTCGGTGACATGCACGGGCTGCTCGACGCGGCCGGTAGTTACGGGCTCGCGTCGTACCTGGCGGAGAAGTCCTCGATGAGCCCGGGCGACGACCCGGTCGACGACCTGCGCGCCGGCTGGGACCTGCACGTCGGGTTCGGCCTGGCCCAGCCCGCGTTCTACACGCTGATCTTCGGCGATCCGCGTCCCGGCGTCGAGCCCACCGCGGCCCGGCTGGCCGGCGAGGTCCTGGCGGAGAAGGTGCAGCGCGTCGCGAAGGCCGGCCGCCTGCGGGTAAGCGAGGAGCGCGCGGCCCAGCTGGTGCACGCGGCGGGCCGGGGCGTCACGCTCACGCTGATCGCGATGCCCGCCGATCAGCGCGACATGAGCCTGTCCATCATGGCCCGTGAGTCGGTCCTGGCCACGGTCACCGGCACCGCGCTGCCCGGCTTCACGCCCGCGGCCGGCGGCCTGGAGAACGCGGCCGTGGCGCTGCGTGCCTCCCTCCCCGAGGCGACGGTCCTCACCCCTGCCGAACGCACGCTCCTCGACGAGTGGCTGCACCGGATCGTCTCGTCCCGCCCCTGACCGGACCACTGCGGAAGCGCCGGCCCGCGGGAGCGTGCGGGCCGGACCACCGCGTGAGCGGGTACCTCGTTTCCGGTTCTGTCGGTGTTGCACTCGGCCGGCGGCTACGACGACGTGCTGGTGACGCGGGCGGGCGGCCCGGGAGGCGGCCTCGCAGCGGGGCCGCCGCCACAGGCACAATTGCGGGAACCCGCCCTCACGGAGTGACCCGATGACCGACACGTCCACCCCTCTCAAGGTCAACGCGCGCGCGCTCGCGACCCGGGAGAGCATTCTCGCCGCCGCGGAACGCCTGTTCGCCGAGCGCGGCGTCGAGGCCGTGTCGAACCGGCAGATCAGCGAGGCCGCGGGGCAGGGCAACAACACCGCGGTCGGCTACCACTTCGGGACCAAGACCGACCTGGTCCGCGCGCTTGTCCGCGAGCACCAGTCCGGCGTGGAGGAGATCCGCCGCGCGATGCTCGAGGACCTTGGCGCCGGCGCCGACCTGCGCGACTGGGTGACCTGCATGGTCAAGCCGTTCACCGACCATCTCGGCGCGCTCGGCGTCCCCGGCTGGTACGCCCGCTGTGTCGCCCAGATCGTCGCCCACCCGCTGCTCCGCGACGTGATGATCGAGGACGCGCTCACCGCGCCCGAGCTGCACGCGACCGCGGCCGGCATCACCCGCATGCTGCCGGACCTGCCGCCGGCCGTCCGCGCGTCCCGGTTCGACATGGTGCGCACGCTTGTGCTGCACACCTGCGCGGAGCAGGAACGGGCGCTCGCCTCCGGCGCGGAGGCCGGCACCTGGGACGACACGGCCTCCGCGATCGTCGACGCGATCGTGGGCCTGCTGCGCGCGCCCGTCTCAGGTCCGGACGCCGGCCTCGACCGATAGGGTGCCGGCGGCCGCGTCGATCGTGGCGTGCGCGCCGATCGGCACTGTGAGATGACCGTTGCCGTGGCCGATGCGGAGACCGCCCACGACCGGCACATCGAGCGTGTGCAGGCGTTCCGCGATGACCGCCGCGGCGCTCGCGGCCTCGCCTGCTACGTCCGTCAGCTGGCCGATCGCGACGCCGGCCAGGCCGTTCAGCGCGCCGGAGCGGATCAGCTGGGTGAGCATGCGGTCGTAGCGGTACGGCGCCTCGTTGACGTCCTCGAAGACCAGGATCGCGCCGTCCAGGTCGGGGAGGCTGCCGGTCCCCACGTCGGACGCGATCATGGTGAGGTTGCCGCCGATCAGCGGTCCGGACGCGATCCCGTCCACCCGGACCACAGCGCTCGGCTCGGTAGGGTCGCGGGTGAGCACGATGTCGGCCGAGGTCATCAACGCGTCCCGCAGCGACTGGGCCGAGGCCGGGCCGGTGCGGGCATCCGTCCAGGTGGCGACCGGGCCGTAGAAGCTGATCAGTCGCGCCTCCCGCCACAGGCGGCTGTGCAGCACGGTCAGGTCGCTGTAGCCGAGGAAGATCTTCGGGTCGGCGCGGATCGCGTCGATGTCCACGCGGTCGATGATCCGCTGGGTGCCGTAGCCGCCGCGGGAGGCGATCACCGCGCGCACGGCCGGGTCACGGAACGCCGCGTTCAGGTCCTCGAGGCGCTGCTCGTCCGTGCCGGCCAGATAACCGTTGCAGGTGTAGACGTGCGCGCCGTACTCGACGGTCAGGCCCATCTGCTCGAGCACCGCCTGCCCGCGGTCGAGCCGGTCGTCGCCGGGGTAGGCGGGCGAGACGATCCGGACCACGTCGCCGGGACGGAGCGCGGGCGGGCGTAACGGGACGCCGTGGATCGTCGTGGCGGTGACGCCGCCGAAGAAGAGGCCTGGCAGGTACCTGTCGATCATCGTGTCCCCCGAATCGGTGAGCCGGAACGCACGGTGATCACAAGCGTCGGTGGGCGCCGGGGGAGCGTCAACCTTCAGGTGTCTCCTTCGGCCGAGAGTGGCAATCGGCAGGCTTGAAGCGAGGATGAAAACGATTCATGTGCCTGCGCGCACCGACTGGGCCGGCACCGGGGCCTCCTCCGGCTCGGGCAGACGCTCCTCCAGGTCGTCGAGGATCCGCCGCAGCTGGGCGAGCTGATCGTGGACGGACGGGGTGCCGGCCGCCTTGTTCGCCGCGGCCACCGCCGCCTGGCCCGCCGCGAGCGCCGCCCGGTTCGCCGCGCCGGCCGCGTTCTCCGCCGCCTCGGTCAGGCGCTGCGTCTCCTCAGCTGTCGGCCGCTTCGACGCGGCCATCTCCTCGTGCGCCTCCTGCAACGCGGTGAGCACCAGGCCGACAAGCAGGTTCGTAAGCAGATAGCAGGCGGCGACCATGTAGGACACGTAGTAGAGGACGGCCCACTCGGTGACCTCGCGGCCGGTCTGCAGCATGTCAGTGATGCCGTCGAGCGACAGCAGCAGGAAGAGCGTGAGCATGGCCTGGCCGACCGTGCCGTACTGCTCCGGGAGCGCGTCGGCGAACATCATCCAGCCGAGCATCGCGTACCCGTAGATGACAAGCACTGTGACGGAGAGGAAGCTGCCCAGGCCGGGAAGTGCGCGCTGGATGCCGATCAGGATGACCCGCAGACTCGGGAAGAGCCGGAACGTGCGGACCAGCCGGGCGATGCGCAGCAGACGAAGCAGCGTCACGTTCTCCCGGACGCCCGGCAGCAGCGGCGCGGCCACGATGAGCAGGTCGAAGACGTTCCACCCGTCGCGGAAGAACCCGGCCGGCGCCCGCAGGTGGGCGCCGAACCGGATCAGCAGCTCCACGATGAAGCCGGCCAGGCAGACGGCCTCCACCACGCTCAGGAACGTCCCGGCGGCCGCGACCAGCGGGTCGTAGGTCTCCAGGCCGAGCACTACCGCGTTCACGGTTATCAGCGCGAGACCGGCCAGGTGGAACCAGGTGGCCTCGATCGTGGCCGCGCAGGCCAGGGCGATCCGGTGCATGGAGCTGGTGATCACGCAGCGCAGCCTATGACATCACCTATGAGTGGGACAAAATGGACGGTTGCCCTCCCTCACACGTGCGGCGCGACCACGTCGGTGCGGTTCGTCCACAACCACCCCGACCACCCCTCCGGTACGCCGTCGAGCGAGTCCGCGGAGTCGAAGCCCTCGGACCACGGGCCGTCGCCCGCGACAAGCACCACGCGCGTGTCCACCGCCGTCATCCGGTCGACGAAGAGGTGTGGCCAGCCCCAGAGCCAGCGGCCGTACCGGGCCGGCAGGTGCAGCTCGATGTGCTCGCAGGCGCCGGGCACCAGGCCGGTCCAGCCGGTCGCCAGGTAGGAGACCATGCAGTCCTTCATGATCGCCCGGGAGGCGACGCGGAAGCCGGGCACCTCGCCCCGGATCACCTCCATCGCGGTGTCCCCGCCGTAGGCGGCCATGGTCGCGCGCCGCTCCGCCGGGAGGGTGGTGAGGTAGGCGGCCACCGCGTCGCCCTCCGCGTCGTTCTTGACGTCAAGCAGCAGCTCACGGCCGGGAAACGCGGCCACCACCTCCTCCACCGTGGGCATCAGGCCCACGCCGGTGCCGCGCAGCGGAAAGGTGGCGCCGCCGTCCGCGGTGTAGCCGTAGCCCAGGTCGAGACCGCGCAGGTAGTCGAACGGGTGGTCCTTGACCAGGCCGCTGCCGTTCGTCCGGCACTCAAGCGTGTTGTCGTGGAACACCACAAGCCGCCCGTCCGCGCTCACCTGCACGTCGAACTCGAGCATGTCCGCGCCGGCCGCCCACGACGCGCGCATCGAATCGAGCGTGTTCTCCAGGTACGCGTGGTCCGGCGGGTGGATGCGGGTAGCGGTACAGGTGTCGTTCTGCACGCCGTCCAGCGGGTAGGTCTGCGCGATGCCGCGGTGCGCCAGCAGCGGCGGGTTCCCCTCCGCACTGCCCCACAGCCAGGAGCTGTTCGCGGTGAACAGGGCGAGGACGAGCACGACCACGGCGATCAGGAGCTTTCGTTTCACCCGGGCAGGGTCCCAGCGCGGCCGTGCCCGCGGAATGAGCGAAGGTACTAGGTCTTCAGGCCAGGTCCCGGGCGAGCAGCGCGGCCTGGGTGCGGCTGGTCACGGCCAGCTTCGCAAGCAGGCTGCTCACGTGCACCTTGACCGTGCGCTCCGCGACCTTCAGTGAGCTGGCGATCTCCTGGTTGGACAGGCCGCGCCCGACCAGGGCCAGCACCTGCCGTTCGCGCGCGGTGAGGCGTACCCCCGGCGGCTCTGGATTGTGTTCCTGAGGCCACAGCAGCCGGGCCGCGGACGAGCTGAGCGCTGTC
Organism: Catenuloplanes sp. NPDC051500; assembly: GCF_044454585.1. Lineage (NCBI taxonomy): Bacteria > Bacillati > Actinomycetota > Actinomycetes > Micromonosporales > Micromonosporaceae > Catenuloplanes > Catenuloplanes sp. NPDC051500. Next base: position 3,532 of record NZ_JBITDX010000028.1, on the reverse strand, counting down.
ACCCCCGCATGCGCGCCGCGCACGGCCGCGGCCAGCTCGTCGCCGCCCGCGTCCTTGAGCACGAACCCGGCCGCACCCGCCGTCAGCGCGCGCCGCACGTCCGCGGCCCGGCCGACAGTGGTAAGCATCAGCACCGGGGGAGCGTGCGCGGGCAGCCGTCCGAGGATCCGCACGCCGTCCTCGCCGGGGAGGTAGAGGTCGAGCAGGATCACGTCGGCCGTGTGCGTGCCGAGGAAGTCGAGGAGCGCGGGCCCGTCCGGCAGCTCCGCGATCACCTCCAGGTCCGGCTGCGCGCCAAGCACCAGGCCCAGGCCCTCACGGACCAGCGCCTGGTCGTCGACGACCACAACCCGGATCATGTGCCCATGCTATTCACCGCGATCCGACGGTACGGGCAGCAGCTCGCCGACGTGGCCCTGACCGGCGCGGCCGCGCTGCTGTTCGCGCTCTCCGGCACCGCGGTCTCGGCGCCGCTTGCCGTCGCGCAGGTGGCGCCGCTGCTGGTCCGGCGGCGGCATCCCGCCCCGGTGCTGATCGTGGTGGCCGCCGCGACCACAGTGCACACCACCGAGGGGATGGCCCGCGCGATCGGATTCCTGCCGGTCACCGTCGCGATCTTCACGGCGGCCGCGCACCGGACCACGCTTACCCGCTGGGTGCTCTGCCCGCTCGCCGGACTGGCCGTGGCCGCCGCGAGCGCGGTCCGGCACGGCCCGGTCGAGGGCTTCCTGATGGCAGTGGTGATGGTGGTGGTCGCCTGGCTGGCCGGCATCGAGCGCGACGAGCACCTGCGGCTGCGCCTGGAAGCGGCCGCCTCCGCGGACCGGGAGCGGCTGGCCCGGCGCGTCCACGACACGCTCGCGAACACCGTCACCGTGATGCTGCTGCAGACCGAGGCGCTGCGCACGACCGCGCCGCTCGGGCCGGCCGACCAGCGCCGCATCGACCTGGTGCTGGCCGCGGGCCGCTTCGCGCTGACCGAGGTGAGGTCCGCGCTCGCCGACTCGCCGTCCTTCTCCCTGCGCGAACGGCTCGAACTGCTGCGCGCGTCAGGCCTGCGGCTGCCCGAGACGCTGCCGTCCCCGCTGACCACGGACCTCACGCCCGCGCTCCACGACCTGGCCGACCGGCTGATCGGCGAGACCGCCACGAACGCACTGCGCCACGACGGCCCCGGCGCCCGCCTGACCGTCTCCGCACAGCGCACCGGCGACCGGCTGACCATCCGCATCGTCAGCGACTGTGGTCGCGCACCGGCGCCCACGACCGGCACCGGCTTCGGACTGCAGAGCCTTGCCACAGACCTCCGGGGGTACGGCGGAAGCCTCTCCTACGGCCCGGCCGGCGACGCCTGGGAGGTGGTCGCGGTACTCCCCGCCACGTGACAGCCAGGCCATGATGTCACTCTGAGTGGGGGCACTCAACAAGATCTCAGGCTGACACGGTACGGTCCGGCGCGCGGGTCAACGCCGTGACGAGGGGAAATCATGGACTTCGCTGATGTTGGCCGGATCATCCTGCGGCGGTGGCCGATCACCGCGCCGCTGATGTTGCTCACCGTAGTGGCGGTCATCTGGGCCATGTTCGGCGTGCCGGAGCAGGCCAAGGTGACAGGCCACGTGACGCTGCTGCCCCAGCGCGAGCAGTACAGCCCCGGAATCGGCGACACCGTCACCACCAACCCGTGGAGTCCCGTCCGGCTCGCAGACGTCATCTCGGTCCGGCTCGGCAGCCCTGCGCTCGCGGACGACCTGTTCACCCAGGGATACCGCGGCGAGTGGACCGTCACGGTGATCAACACGGGCGCCGCGATCATCGCGATCGAGGTGCTGGCCGACTCCGAGGCGGACGCGCGGCGCGTCATCGACGTGATGGACAGCCTGATCACCGAAGAGGTCGTGGCCCGGCAGGAGTCACTCGGCCTCTCCGAGGGCGCGAAGATCACCGTCGTTCCCCTCACCGACGCGGACCTCGTCGAACAGGACAGCTCCGCACGCCGCCGCATCGCCATCCTTGCCGCCGGCGCCGGCACCGTCGTCACACTCGCGGGCGCGGCCCTCCTCGAGTGGCTCTCCCGCCGCCGTCTGCGTGCGACGGGGGGTTACTGAGGGCCGAGCCGGCACGTTGAGTGGCTCTCCCGCCGCCGCCTGCGTGCGACGGCGGGCTACTGAGGGCCGAGCCGGCTCGTTGATGAATTCGAGAATGTCCCCTTCGCTGTGCGGAACCGGCTCCGGGCCGCCCCGCAGGCGAAGCCCGGTTTGTGATCCCCTGAGGGTGCGGGAGCGGGAACTGTGTAGACCTCGCGGTCGATCTCGGCCCTTCCGGTCCCGGCGGGCTATGTCCTCCGTCCGCCGTCCTGTGTCCGATATTTCAGTATTTATTGGGCTGTGAGTGAATGGGTGCGGGTCGGGCGCGCCGCGCCCGAAATTTCGGTATATAGACGCCCCTGAAATGGCTGAACCTGAACCGGGAAGTCAGTGGCGCCTGTCGGCATCCTCAATCCGACCGCGGACCACTAGTGACAGGGCAGAGGCATCGCCGCTGTTGCTGCGCGTTACGTGTTGTTCGTCTTGGGCGGAATTCCGGGCGCGGGTCGTCTCGGGCGTATCGGTCACGCGCTCCACGTGCCTACATCGCGGAATCCGCCGCCCACCTGACGGGATCGAAGATCCTTGCGATCCTGAGGGCCCTTATTCCGGCGCGATAAGGGCCCCAGAACCGCAAGGATCTTGAGCGCAGCCGGCGAACGACCTCAGCGGACGGCGATATCGGAAAAATAGGGCGAACGTGATCCGCGAGGTCAACCGGCCCTTCGGCATCGCCGCATAGGTGCCAGCTCTTGCCACCACCCGGCCGGTACTTACCGACGCGACATTGACCGCGGGCCGACGTCAACCCCGCCTCCGACGCGCGCGGCCGATGTCAACCCGCCCGTCAAGAGGCTCCGCTTCGACGCCAGCCCTTGCCACCTAACCAGCCGCGCCGCACCATTCGACCAGCGCTGAAGCAGCTCGGGCGCGATCGCCGTGGCCGGCCGCGGGCGCGCCGCTTTCGGTCGCACGGCGGTCGCCTGCTCCTTCCCGCACACTGCGGAGTCGCTGGCGGTTGTGTGCTCTTCCCCGCACCGCGGGGTGCTGGCTCGGAGTCGCCGGGTAGGTGGTGGCGGTTGTGTGCTCTTTCTGCACCGCGGGGTGCTGATTTGCAGTCGCCCGGCGTGCGGAGCGGCAGTGGAGTCTTGGTGAGCAGCACCAGTGACGGCTTGGCGAGCGGCGAGGTCTATCCGCGCGGCGACTCCGTTGCCGTGCCGGGGCGGCCCGGCGCCGATCGCCTGATCAGACTCAACGGCTGTCGGAAATATCGGGAAAATTCCCCGCTGCGAGCTCCTTGCCACTGTCATCAATGAGCAACGGCCGATGGATCAACCGTCAGGTGAGGCGGTGGGGGCGCGAATGCGAACCCAAAACCGTACAAGCCCCCACAAACACCCCCCCCCACCACCCCCCAACCCCCCCCCACCAACACCCACACCCCC